>NZ_OXJV01000015.1:0-272 GCF_900380485.1 Shewanella algidipiscicola
TAAGTGCACCACTCATGGTTAAACGGTGAGGAGAGATCAACTGCCTGTTGGTGATACTCTGTAGTCGCCAAACAAACATGAGTAGTTACCATGAATTACAAGCAGTTGATCGAGGGACAACGATACCAGATTGAGGCCTATTTACGCGAAGGTTTCAGTTATCGGGAGATAGGAAAACGTCTGAAAGTAAGTCACAGCACAATCAGCCGGGAAGTAAATCGCAATCGAATTCGGGATAACCATTACTTGCCGGAAGTCGCTCAGGTGAAGGC
>NZ_OXJV01000014.1:0-418 GCF_900380485.1 Shewanella algidipiscicola
CAGTACGGGAGTAGTGGATGTTGATAGTTAGACACGCTAGTTTCATAATGCCATCTTAATCAAGATGTAAAACTAGATGCAGTGCGGGAGTGGTGGAATTGGTAGACACGCCAGATTTAGGTTCTGGTGCCGTAAGGTGTGAGAGTTCAAGTCTCTCCTCCCGTACCATTTATTTTAAGTTACAGCCTTGTGGTCTACAGGGTGTAACAAAAGCGAAAGCTTTTGGGGTATCGCCAAGCGGTAAGGCACCGGGTTTTGATCTCGGCATTCCCAGGTTCGAATCCTGGTACCCCAGCCATTATTCAACCACCTAAGTCATTGACTTAAGTGAGTGGGTTAGCCCCACCATCTTTAATCAAGATGTAAAAAATGATGCAGTGCGGGAGTGGTGGAATTGGTAGACACGCCAGATTTAGGT
>NZ_OXJV01000013.1:0-425 GCF_900380485.1 Shewanella algidipiscicola
AAATAGCCGGTGTCGGTAAAATCATCGGATATAACGTCAGTCATGAGTGGATTTATGGCTATGTCCAGCGTGATAAATTATGCGGCGGCAAGTTGTACAAACAGCTACGCCAGAGTCACCGAAGATACCGTAAAGGTAATCGCGCGAAACGTGTGATTATCCCGAATCGCGTTGGCATAGAGCATCGTCCCGCTATCGTGAACAAGAAAAAGCGGTTCGGAGACTGGGAAGCTGACACGGTTCTGGGCAAGCAAGGTACGGGCGCGATTGTCAGCCTGGTTGAGCGGAAAAGTAAGCTGTACCTGATACGCAAAGTGCCAGCGAAAAGCGCAGCCGATGTGGCCCGGGCAATGGTTGGCATGCTGTGGAAATATCGAGGTTGTGTCCGAACTATCACAGCGGACAACGGCAGCGAGTTCTGTGAC
>NZ_OXJV01000012.1:0-642110 GCF_900380485.1 Shewanella algidipiscicola
TAGGATAGGTGGGAGACTTTGAAGCAGGAACGCCAGTTCTTGTGGAGTCAACCTTGAAATACCACCCTTGTAGTGTTGATGTTCTAACTCTGGCCCCTGAATCGGGGTTGAGGACAGTGCCTGGTGGGTAGTTTGACTGGGGCGGTCTCCTCCCAAAGAGTAACGGAGGAGCACGAAGGTTGGCTAAGTACGGTCGGACATCGTACGGTTAGTGCAATGGCATAAGCCAGCTTAACTGCGAGACATACACGTCGAGCAGGTGCGAAAGCAGGTCATAGTGATCCGGTGGTTCTGAATGGAAGGGCCATCGCTCAACGGATAAAAGGTACTCCGGGGATAACAGGCTGATACCGCCCAAGAGTTCATATCGACGGCGGTGTTTGGCACCTCGATGTCGGCTCATCACATCCTGGGGCTGAAGTCGGTCCCAAGGGTATGGCTGTTCGCCATTTAAAGTGGTACGCGAGCTGGGTTCAGAACGTCGTGAGACAGTTCGGTCCCTATCTGCCGTGGGCGTTGGATGATTGAAGGGAGCTGCTCCTAGTACGAGAGGACCGGAGTGGACGAACCGCTGGTGTTCGGGTTGTCATGCCAATGGCATTGCCCGGTAGCTACGTTCGGAATCGATAACCGCTGAAAGCATCTAAGCGGGAAGCGAGCCCTAAGATGAGTCATCCCTAGGACTTTAAGTCCTCTAAAGGGCCGTAGGAGACTACTACGTTGATAGGCAAGGTGTGTAAGCGTTGTGAGGCGTTGAGCTAACTTGTACTAATGACCCGTGAGGCTTAACCATACAACCCAAAAGGGTTTCAGTTAATGGTTAACTTTAGCGAAAGAATACAGNCACTTGATTTAGTGTGACTCAAATTTAACTCTTGTATAAAGAGAACAGCTTTCTAAATTTATAATTTTGGTTAATTACGCAGGTAATTGTTTGGCTGACAAAGCCGTAACGAGCGAAGCGTGGAGTGTACTTTAGTACATGAGCACTGTAGCGAGGAAACAATGCCGTCAGACGGACAATTAACCAGTAAGAATTTGTCTGGAAACCATAGCATTGTGGTACCACCTGATCCCATCCCGAACTCAGAAGTGAAACGCAATCGCGCCGATGGTAGTGTGGGGTCTCCCCATGTGAGAGTAGGTCATTTCCAGACGCCTAATACTAAAAAGCCCGTTGCTAATGCAACGGGCTTTTTTCGTTTAACCGCTATTGAAATTATCACTCGAAAATGGGGAAATAAAAAGTCCGAACGTGGTGAGGCTCAAACTCATGTGGAGGTCGATAAATGTTCCAGACAATATCGACACTTCCGCCATCCTTGGCGGTCGTAGGGGGCAGCGTCTGTGCTTATCAAGCGCAGCTTGATGCTGGAGCTGAACCCGGAGAGCTAGCTTGAAGCTGACTATTACAGATGCCTAATGCTCTCGCAAGAGAGTCGATAAAGCCCGTAGCTAACGCCGCGGGCTTTTTGGTATATGAGTTTGCCCAACTTAGCCTGAATATCGGCTAGAGAGATTTAGATGATATTGATTACTTGATTATGCTTGGCGGCTAAGCGGGAGGTATTCACTTTGATACAAGCCCAATATCGATAGATACAGGGCTTGTGCCTTATAGGGCAAGTAGCTTATCTATGATGGGTGCATTAGCCGCAGGAAAGTCATAGTGTTGTAACTTATGTAAGTCAGCCCACTCTATTGGTTGTCCTTCAAGGCCTCTAGGCTCTCCAGAGAAGCTGTTTACTATATGGATATCGAGTAGGACTTGTTTGTCGGGATAATCGTGAGCAATTGTCATTAGAGGCGTTGTATCGCTAACAGTAATATTAACCTCTTCTTGCAACTCTCGGATTAGTGCTTGTGATGTTGTTTCATTATTTTCAACTTTACCACCTGGAAATTCCCATTTTCCACCTTGATGAAGATGGTCTGGGCGTTTAGCTAGCAGTACCTGATTGGTGGTATTCATAACAACACCAACGGCGACATGTACTCGTTTCATCGGTTAGTTGTCCTTGAAAAAGTCTGCTTCATCATACCCGAGTGCATCTAAGGACTCAGCATCGAACTCAGGTTTCACTGGAATGGCGTGTTTCTCTGACGCCCAGTCGCCAAGATCAATAAGCTTGCAGCGTTCGCTGCAGAAAGGTTTAAATTTAGATGTTACAGTCCACTCTACTTGGGCTTTGCAGGTCGGGCAGTTTACTACGGTTGGCATAAAAGCTCCCATTGTCGCTTTGGTGATTTATACGAATCCGATTAATCAGTCGAACGCTTAATTAATTGAATTGGCATTAAGCCCAATGGTAATCAGTTTAGCGACAGGTTGCCAACATAAAGTCGATGGTTTGGTCTGAATGTTTTTGTTGCTCAAATCCAACGAAGTGGATTGCGTAACGATTGCGATTACCGCTAATGGTGGGGTAACAGCCTTGTGCGGCATCGAGTTTAACTCTGATAAGAGATAATGCCTGCTCACTATTGCCTTGGTAAAATCCAGCAATGGCGGTTTCATCGGTGTAATGGGTGTTTTGACGAGTTAATTCAAGTAGCAGTTTGATGGGGGTGAGCAAGCAGTCGAAGTGGGCTATCCAAGTTCGATATTCCTGCAGGCGAACATCGAAGGGTTTTGCTAACCAAAAATGCAGTTGGGGTAAGTCAAAGTTGCAACAGGCACCCGGCATGCCAAATCGTTGTCTTAGTGCTGACAAGAAGCGGTCTTGTTTGAGTATTTGTCCGGGACGTTGGTAGTGGATTAAATATTTTCTGGCATCTTTTAGTCTATCGATAAGGTCAGTGAGCTGTTGTTTATCGGTGTTATTTTGATTTTGCCAGTGAGTTAATTGTTGTAGTTGTTTATCGATATCTTTAATAATTTCAATTTGATAATCACAGCGCTCTGTGAGTTCACACAAGGAGAATAGCGGATAAAAGCACCGATGTTGGTGGTCTTGAACTAGGTTACTCTGCAACTGATTGGCAAGATACTCGAGCCGTAAATAGCTGCGGGTTTTCTCATTGAGTGGCTGTTCATAGATCAATTTATTCATGACATTATCGGGTGCGACCGGCTAGTGTTAGGTATTTATTATGTAATACAGCTACCTTGCCTTTTAATGCTGATATCGTTCCTTGATTGTCGATGACATCATCAGCTTTTGACAGTTTCTCGGCTCTACTGGCCTGACTGTTTATTATGTTTTGGACTTGTTCTGCACTGACCGCATCGCGCTCGATGGTCCGCTTGGTTTGTAGTTCAGGTGAAATATCAACCACTAAAGTGCAATTGACTAAGCTATCTAAACCATTCTCAAATAGCAAGGGCACAACTAAAATAGCGTAGGGTGAGTCAGCTTTTTCTAATTGCGACAGCATTTCTGCCCTAATGAGTGGATGCAAAAGGGCATTAAGCCATTCACGATCGGCAGTATTACTAAAAATACGTTGCCTTAATGCTGCACGGTTAAGCTCGCCATTATCCAATAAGATGGTTTCGCCAAAGTGTTCGACTATTTTGGCTAATCCTTCACTGTCTTTGGCGACCACTTCTCGGCTGACGATGTCGGCATCAACCAAGGTGATCCCCAATTCGGCAAACAGGTTGGCCACGGTCGTTTTTCCACTGCCAATCCCCCCGGTTAATCCGACAACAAAATTTGACATGGCTGGCTCTTAAACTCTCAAAGTAGTGTTATAGACAAAGGTCGAGGGTTATAGGGTCGCTAAATAAGCGTTGACTATCTGCTCGCCCCATAACATGGCAATCCACCCAGCGATGGCAATATATGGGCCAAACGGAATGGGATTACCCGAGTTGATTTTCTTATTGACTATCATCGCGATGCCAACCACAGCCCCGACAACCGATGATAACAATATGATCAAAGGCAGCAACTGCCAACCTAACCAGGCACCGAATACGGCTAGCAGTTTAAAATCACCGTAGCCCATGCCTTCCTTACCTGTGAGTAACTTAAAGCCCCAAAAGACACTCCACAGGCTCAAGTAACCCGCGGCGGCACCAATGATGGCATCGGTGCTTGTGGCAAAGGTGCCATTGAGGTTAATGAGTAAACCTAACCAGAGTAGCGGTAAGGTGATTTGGTCGGGCAGTAGCATCTCGTCGAGATCGATAAAGGTTAGCGTTAGCAGGGCGAAAGTGAGCAATGTTGCCAAGGCAAATTGCCAGCTGGGACCAAAATGCAGGGCTAAATAAGCGATAGCAACGCCGGTAATTGCTTCAATTACCGGGTAGCGAGGTGAAATCGGCATGCTGCAACTGGCGCAGCGACCTCTAAGCATTAACCAGCCCACTATGGGAAGGTTATGCCAAGGTTTAATCGTGGTATTGCATTTGGGGCAAGCCGAGCCGGGGACTATCAAATTGTATTTGGCTGGAAAGGCATCGATAGGGGCGTCGAGTTTGTCGGCGATAGGGGCAATCAGGGCTTGATGATATTCCTTGAGGTATTGGTTGCATTCTTGCTGCCACTCGCGCTTCATCATCACAGGTAAACGGTGGATCACCACATTGAGAAAGCTGCCAATAGTGGCGGCAAAGACAAAACTGATGGTGGCAAACAGCCAAGGGTGCTGCGCCATTAAATCGATAAACTGAGTCATTATTGTACTTATCTTGTTGATGCTAACTAGTTACTAAAAATGGCATCTTCTATGCCAAAGTCGCCGGCCAATAGCTCATTTAACCAATGGCTTATTTAAATAGTCGCTTTAAATGCAATTGATTAATGAACTTCATTCAAGGGTTAGCCTACCACATTACCCATTTCGAAGATGGGTAAATACATGCCGACAATCAAGCCACCCACCACGGTACCTATCACCACCATCATAACGGGCTCAATAAGGCTAGACAATCCATCGACGGCATCATCCACCTGCATTTCGTAGATATTAGCCACCTTATTGAGCATCTCATCGAGGCCGCCAGACTCTTCACCAATCATCACCATTTGGATCAACATATCGGGAAATAGTCCTGTTGTACGCATGGCAACGTTCATCTGCATGCCCGACATCACCTCTTGGCGCACCTTTAATAGGGCTTTGCGATAGACATAGTTGCCCGATGCACCAGCAGCAGACTCTAAGCCATCAATTAATGGCACGCCGGCGGCAAATGTGGTGGCTAAGGTTCTGGCAAAACGCGCCATGGCACCTTTATGCAAAATGTCGCCGATAGCTGGGATCTTGAGGACTGCCTCGTCGACGCGATTACGAAAGGTTTCTGAAGTTAAGTGGGCGCGTTTGAATGCCCATACCCCAACAATGATGGCGATGACAAAGAAATACCATGAGCCTTGTAACCAGCGAGACAGACCAATAATTAATTGGGTAAAGGCGGGCAGCTCGGCGCCAAAACCATTAAAGATCTCTTCAAACTGGGGCACCACAAAGAGCAGCAATAATGAGGTGACCAAAATAGCGACTATCACTACAGCGGCCGGGTAAAACATGGCTTTTTTGATTTTAGACTTGAGTGCTTCGGCTTTTTCGCGGTAAGTGGCGATTCTGTCAAACACCGCATCGAGAGAGCCCGAGTGCTCGCCTGCGGCCACAAGGTCGACATACAGGTCGTCGAAATATTTGCGGTGGGGTTTGAGTGAGTCCGACAGCGGGATCCCCGACTGCACATCGGCAACGATAGTGGCGAGTAGCTCGCGCATCTTCGGCTTTTCATGGCCGCGGCCGAGCATCTCCAAGGTGGTCACTATGGGCACGCCGGCGGCCAACATGGTGGCAATCTGGCGGGTCATCATGGCGATATCCATGGCGGTGATCTTAGGGTCGCGTTTAAATAACGATTCGGCTTTTTTCTTAACGACTTTGGGGTTTACCCCTTGAGACTTTAGCTGGGCTTTGATTTCGGCAGCCGAGGTGCCGCGTAGTTCGCCACCGGTTTTTTTGCCATCACGATTGGTGCCTTTCCATTCGAAGGTAACGACCTTTGGCTGTGCCTTGGCCGCTTTTGGCTTTTTGCTTTTCGATGGGCTTTTTGACTTAGCAAGTGATGCGGTGGCCATGGTGTGTCCTTAACTCGTAAGTATTAAGTATTGAGCTGTATGTATTAAGTTGTAAGTCTTAGGCTGTAAGTTGCCAATCACTTATTGTTTTGGGCTAGAAGCTGGTCACACGGTTAATTTCGGCAATGCTGGTGACGCCGGCAATCACCTTACGTAGGCCAGAATCGCGCAGATCGCGCATGCCTTGCTCCTTGGCTTGGGTGGCAATTTGCAGTGAATTACCGCCTTCCATGATGGTGCGGGCAATTTCATCTGACATTTTCATCACCTCATAAATACCGACGCGGCCTTTATAGCCACCAGAGCAGAGGTCGCAGCCCACAGGCTTATACACGGTAAAGCCCTCATCGATTTGCAGTTGGGTAAAGCCAAGTTTTAATAGCTCGTGTTCGGGCACCTCTTCAGGCAAGCGGCACTCGGTGCATAGGCGTCTGGCAAGGCGCTGGGCAATAATCAGGTTAACCGAGCTGGCGATGTTATAGCCAGGCACGCCCATATTGAGCAAGCGGGTTAAGGTTTCGGCCGCCGAGTTAGTGTGCAGGGTCGAGAGCACTAAGTGGCCGGTTTGCGCCGCCTTGATGGCAATTTCGGCGGTTTCGAGATCGCGAATTTCCCCTACCATCACCACGTCGGGGTCTTGGCGTAAAAATGAGCGCAGCGCCGAGGCGAAGGTGAGGCCAGCTTTTAAGTTAATGTGAACCTGATTGACCCCCTCTAAGTTTATTTCGACCGGATCTTCGGCGGTGGAGATATTGCGCTCTTCGGTATTGAGAATATTCAGCCCGGTATAGAGGGAGACGGTTTTACCCGAGCCTGTAGGGCCGGTGACCAAGATCATGCCTTGGGGTTTAGCCAGCATCTGCTCATACAGCTCGCGCTGATCGTCTTCGTAGCCGAGCTTTTCGATGCCCAGCTGCGCCGAGGATGAGTCTAAGATACGCATTACGATTTTTTCGCCCCAGATGGTGGGCAGGGTGCTCACCCGAAAATCGATAGATTTAGTGCGCGACAGCTTCATCTTGATGCGGCCATCTTGGGGTACGCGGCGCTCGGCAATATCCAGCTTTGACATCACCTTGAGGCGCGCCGATATGCGGCCCGAGAGGTTGACCGGCGGCTCGGAGACTTGATGCAATATGCCATCGACCCGAAAACGGATGCGGTAGCGCTTCTCGTAAGGCTCAAAGTGTAAGTCCGACGCCCCTTTACGTATGGCGTCGGTCAAAATTTTATTGATATAGATAACAATTGGCGCATCGTCACTAGCATCCCCCGTCGGCTCATCATGCTGCTTGTCGGTATCGGTGATCTCGATGCCCGAGAGGGAGTCGGCATCTATGCCGTCTAAATCCAGCGCTGAGATATCCTCTTCGAGCACCTTTTCCAGCGCCTTGGTGAGTTTGTCATCTTCGACTAATATCGCCTCGGCGTGCAGCCCGGCGCTAAATTGAAAGTCTTCTAGTGCGGCAATATTGGTGGGATCTGAGGTACCAATATAGAGGCGGTTACCGCGCTTAAACAGCGGCAGGCAGCGGTGTTTCTCTATGAGTTTACGATTGAGAAAGTCTTCGGGGATGCTGCTCAGGTCGAATTCATTTAGGTCTAGTAGCGGCGTGCCATATTCTTCATAACAGAGCTCGGCAATCTCACGGGCGGAGAGCAGCTTATCGGCGACTATGGTGGAGACTAAGGATTGCTTGGCTTGGCGCGAGCGGGTTATTGCGGATGCAATTTGGGCTTCGCTTAGGAGATGCTTGCGAATAAAGAGGGTGGATAATCCTAAGTGAAGACCTGTGGTTGGCATGATTTCAACCGTAGTAGATAAATTATATTCTTAAAATGACCAAAGAGAGCTTAGCTCCCTTTGGTGTCTTTTGTTTAATATCAACAGCCTTTATTATGTGCAACTACCTGGTAACCAACTTGTTTTGGCCGGTGAAACTGCTGTACCAGTGCATTTCCACTCTGTAAGATTGAATCCACCAGCAGTTGTAAAGTCTGTAGCTGCTGCTGCTGCCGCGCCATTTTGTGGTGTTAACAAAATTGATAAACCTTCTAAATCACTTCCAGTAGTCGCTGTAACAGTAATCACTCCTGCTGCAGAAGTAGTTAGAGTTCCTGCATATTTTGTGGCAACGAAACCATCGCCACATGCAGCAGGGCTTGCTCCGTATTGAGCTTTCTCACTAACACAAGTTTTAGCTGTACTTGCTGCTAACATTATTTCTGAGGCCTTTGCTCTAGAGGTATAATCCTGATAAGCAGGCAGTGCGATAGCCGCTAGAATACCGATGATCGCGACTACGATCATCAATTCGATCAGGGTGAAACCCTTAGCGTTGTTGATTTGTTGGTTCAATTGGATACCTTTCATTGTTACGCTCTCCGTTGGACGATAATGTTATCTTATTGTTTAGTAATTGTTTGCTATGCTTATTGTTTTCTATCCAATTAACTACTATCAGGTTATTAGTTAATAGCTGATAGGTCATTGGCTTATCAATTGCCATTAACTTGAGGATTTGGCAGCAATGATGCCGATGTTATCCTAGGTTAAGGTAGCGCATTAATAAGTTGTACAACATTACTGGTGTACCGTATGTCGTTTGGGTAGCTTTACCCACTGCCCACTACCCACTTTAGCCACTACTCACTTTAGCAGTGAACCAGTAAGCAGTTTAAGTTATAGCCACCTAGTTAACCTAGCCTTAACTTAGGTTTAACCTAGGTGGCCAGTGTGCAATGTAACACCTTGGTTTCAACAATAAAGATAAATGTTAGTTTACTTAACTCAACTTATCTTTTTGTTTAGCCTGTTGGGTGGCGTATCTTCTGCAATACTAGCCCATTTTCGTCATATTCATCATTTCGACTGAGTATTTAGTCTAGCTTGGTAGAGAGCTGGCTGAAATGGCTGGCTCACCTGCTGTCAAAGTTAGTACAAAGTTAACTGGAATGGAACTACCAATGACAACAAAGTACTAATTTTGCGATAAATTTGTCTAATGCTGGGGTGTTTTTGAAAAAACAGTTCTAACATAATTTTGTCGCTATCTAAATAAATGGCACATTTCACCCATTAGTCAAAAAAATGTTGTTTACCAAGTGAGGAGACTCGCTATGAGCTTGACTACTGCAGCCAAATTATTGTCAGTCGTAAGTTTTACATTGGTGCTCTTGATGACTTATTTATAGGGGGGTGCCTGTGGTTTTAGGTGACGATAATGGGCTTGAGTGATTTAGCCTTGGTTGTGTGTTGGGCTGCATGCCAGTAGCAACCTATTATTATCTTTTTTGTTACATTTTGGGTGGTGTGACGGTTTTTTTGGGGTCATTAGCGCTTATAAATAGTGCTTAAAATTAGGCGAGCTTACATGAGGTCGTGTACTAGGCTTGGTGATTAGGTCGGTTTTAGTCATTAGCCGTACAGCATGGACTGCCTCCTCTGCTTTATCTTTTTAAGGATGGTTGTGATTAAGCCGAGCCGCTGGTGATGCGGCTCGATAAGTCAGATAGATGAGGTGCTAGCGTATTGCCTTGAGCGACACCTCATGCTGATGGTGTAAGACTGATGACCTTGAGGGCGAGTCGGTTGGGGCTAATCTTTCAGCCTTAACGATAGGTCGAGCGCTTTAAGGTGTTTAGTGAGCGCGCCGACTGAGATGTAGTCGACACCTGTGCTGGCAAAGTCGCCGATGGTGTCTAAGGTGACGTTGCCCGATACTTCTAGCTTAGCGCGCTGGGCCTCAGGGTAGCGGTTATTAAGCTCGACCGCCTGTAACATCATGGTGACGTCGAAATTGTCTAACATCACGATATCGCTTTGGGCGTCTAAGGCTTGGGTTAATTCGTCGAGACTTTCGACCTCAACCTCGACCAATTTATCGCTGGCCAATTGACGGGCGGCGTTAATCGCGTGAGCAATTGATCCACAGGCCATGATGTGATTTTCTTTGATTAAAAAGGCATCGAATAACCCGATACGATGGTTTTGTCCGCCACCGCAGGTGACCGCGTATTTTTGGGCGGTGCGCAGCCCTGGGATGGTTTTGCGGGTGTCGAGTAGCTTACAGTGAGTGCCTGCGATTTTATCGACATAATGTTTTGTGAGGGTGGCCACGCCCGATAAGGTTTGGATAAAGTTCATGGCGGTGCGCTCACCGGTCAAAATGGCACGCGCCGGGCCCGACAGTTCACACAATACTTGGTTGGGGACGAGTAGATCGCCGTCATCAACATGCCAATGGAGGGCAACTTCGCTGCCGAGCTGATTAAAGACTTGCTCTGCCCATGCCTTACCGCAAAATACGCCCTCTTCACGGGTGATGAGGGTGGCCTGTGCATAGCGATCGCTTGGGATCAGTTGGGCGGTAATATCGGCGCTGAGTTTTTCTTGGGCACTCAAATTGCTGTCGGCTTGGTAGCCTAAATCTTCTTCGAGGGCGATTTTAACCGCGAGTCTTATATCATTTTCCAACATGTTTCTGTCCTCTGTGAGTAGCAGTCTCTCGTGGCGGTTAGCGACCTGTGGTTAATTATCCCGTTTGTGGAGACATTAAGAGTGGCGTAAATGCCTTATGGCGTTGTGCCCGTATTGGCTGCTAGCACTGGTGTTTTGTATTGGAATGATAGCAAATATGAATCTGAAAAAGCAGCGTAAATTATAGATTGAGTTACCGCCCTTATCTATAACAAAACGCTTGTTAGCGGTGATAAGTGTTTATCACTGTGTATGGCGATGATTGTTGATGAGGTTTTATCGGTCGCGGCGCCTTAACTAGCGAGGCGAGACAAATGCAGGTAAAGTGGATTTCACATTTTTTTTTGCTATTTTAGGCGGGTGAATTCGCCGCTATTGGCTTTTAAACTCAGCGATTAATGTTAACCATCGCTGGCGTAGGGCCGTACACCTACTTTAGACAATATAAAGATAGGCAAATGAGCCGCATTCGAGGCAAGATGAGTAAACTAACAATGCAAGATGATGGCTGGATCAGCCATGCAAGGCGCTGTGTATCGCCACACTTTAATCCGCGGCCTCATGGCGAGGTGAGCTTATTAGTGATCCACAACATTAGCTTACCTGCGGGTCAATTTGGTTTGCCGTATATTGACCAACTGTTTCAAGGCTGCATCGATGTGAGCGCTGACGACAGCTTTTGTGAGTTGGCCCAATTAACGGTATCGGCCCATTTTTTAATTCGCCGTGATGGGGAGTTAGTGCAGTATGTCAGCTGTGATGACAGGGCTTGGCATGCGGGTGTGTCGTGCTATGAGGGGCGCGAGGGGTGTAATGATTTTGCCATAGGGGTCGAGTTAGAGGGCACGGACGATATTGCCTATACCTATGCCCAATATGCGACATTACAACAATTAACCTTAGCCTTGTTTGACGCCTACCCTTTGCTCAATGGCGAGCGAATAGTAGGACATTGTGATATAGCGCCTGGGCGTAAAACTGATCCTGGTGGAAGTTTTGACTGGTCTAGGTATAAAAAGAATCTACTCGGCTATGCCGATAAGACCATTGATTGACAAGGTAAGGAGACTGAGATGGCGCTGTTTTCGTTGTTGATAGCGATTATGATTGAGCGGTTAAAATTGTTGCCACAAGCTTGGCAGCTAGAGACCTTGTTGGCTTGGTATAACAAGGCTTTTTTTGGTGATAACTCGCTGAAAAATGAGCCCATGATGCTGCTGGCGCTGTTGTTACCCGCGGTGAGTGTACAGGTGTTGGCTTGGTTTGTTGAGGGGATGTTTTGGGGGCTTATTAGCTTACTGTTATGGGTGGCGGTGGCGATTTTATGCTTTAGTCATCTCAAGCAGCGGCAAGTCTTTAAGCAGTATATTCAAGCGGCGTGCCGAGGAGATGTACAAGCATGTTATCACTTTGCCGAGGCTCTTGATCCCAGCGTTAGCCTCGATGCGATATCGGAAACTGACTTAGGTGCTAAGGTGGGTCAGACCGTGGCTTGGGTTAATTATCGTTTTTATGGTGCAGTGGCGCTGTATTTAATTTTCTGTGGGCCAGCTGGCGCCGTGCTTTATTGTACCGTGCGTTATTTTGCCGATGAGGCCGCTAGCCAAAAAATCCGCTTACCGCTGGTGGACTCGGCGTTGACCGTGCTTGATTGGCTACCGAGTCGCTTGATCGCGTTTGGTTATGTTTTGAGCGGTCATTTTTCGGCAGCATTTAGTCGCTGGCGCCGCTTGGCGCTGCAATGGCGAATGCCTGCCAGAACCGTGATAGCCGAAGTGGCCTTGGCTGCCGAAACTCTCGAGGCCTCATCGGCGACGCCCATATGTGTGCAATCGACTATCTCTTTGCTGCAGTTGAGTAAACGAAATTTTATCCTGTTAGTCACGGGATTATCTTTGTTAACGATATTTGGCGTGGTGGCATAGCGGCACCGACTTACATCAGGATAGCGTGCGAGGGGGTTGACCTTGTTATTGGCAAATGGTCAGACCCCCTGCGGCAAAATATCAGCTATCCTCACAAATCCTGAGGCAATATGAAGCAGATCACGAACTAGACATCTCAAATGTGATTTGATAAAGTGCGCTCAGTCAATTAAATTGGTAAGACCAATTTACAATAGGAGCTGAGGCCCATATGGCTTATAGCAAAATCAACCAGCCAAAAATCTCTGACGTGATAATGGGTCAGTTGGAGCAGATGATCCTAGAGGGGAGTCTGCAACCGGGACAAAAATTACCGCCAGAGCGTGAATTGGCACTGCAATTTGAAGTCTCTCGACCCTCTCTTCGTGAAGCCATTCAAAAGTTAGAAGCAAAAGGATTGTTGCTCCGTCGTCAAGGCGGTGGCACTTATGTCAAAGAGCAACTTTGGCAGAGTTTGGCCGATCCTATTGTGGAGCTGATGCACAGCGATTCTGAGAGTCAATACGACCTACTCGAGTTTCGTCACGCCACTGAAGGCATGATGGCTTATTTTGCGGCGCTTCGGGGTACCGATGCGGATATGCAAAACATCAAACAAAAAATCCAAGCGGTAGAAGCCGCTCCGAATATTGAGGAGCAGGCCGAAGCGATCGTGTGTTTTTATCGCGCGGTTGCCGAGGCATCGCACAATGTGGCGATGCTACACTTGGTACTGAGTTTATCTCCCGTGCTGCATAAGAATGTGGCGCAAAACTTAGAGTTGCTTAAGCGTAGAGCTGACGCCTCTAAGATGGCAAATGAGCATCGGCGAGATTTACTTGCCGCTATCGTGCGCCGCGATCCCGAAGCAGCAAGAGAAGCCTCGAACGAACATTTAAGTTATATCGAGGAAGTGATGTTGTCTGTACGGGAAGAAGACAGTCGGTTGCAGCGTAGTCTGCGCCGCCTAAAAAGTGGTGTTTAGGCAAGTATCCTAAGCGCTATTTTTTATCACTTAATTCATATTATTCATGTATATAGGGAAGGACTGCGAAATGTCTGAACATATGCTACAAGATTTAGATCCGTTAGAGACTCAAGAGTGGGTTGATTCACTGCAAGCTGTATTAGAGCAGGAAGGCCCAGAGCGTGCTCATTATCTGTTAGAAAAGCTAATTGATAAGGCGCGTCGTAACGGTACCCATCTACCTTATAAAGCGACGACCGCGTATTTAAATACGATTCCAGCTGGCCAAGAGCCGCATATGCCGGGCAACCAAGAGATGGAGCGTCGTATTCGCGCTATCGTGCGCTGGAACGCTTTGGCTATGGTACTGCGCGGATCGAAAAAAGATCTTGAGCTAGGTGGTCACATTTCCAGTTTCGCCTCTAGTGCCACGATTTACGATGTGTGTTTTAACCATTTCTTCCGTGCGCCTAATGAAAAAGATGGCGGCGATTTGGTTTATTTCCAAGGTCATATTGCACCGGGTATCTACTCGCGTTCATTCCTTGAAGGGCGAATTACCGAAGATCAGATGAACAACTTCCGTCAAGAAGTTGATGGCAAAGGTCTCTCTTCATACCCACACCCTAAGTTGATGCCTGACTACTGGCAGTTCCCGACGGTTTCTATGGGTCTTGGTCCAATTCAAGCGATTTACCAAGCCCGTTACCTTAAGTATCTTACCGACCGTGGTCTGAAAGATTGCTCTGAGCAAACCGTATACTGTTTCTTGGGTGATGGTGAGTGTGATGAGCCTGAAACATTAGGTGCCATCGGCCTTGCTGCCCGTGAAGAGCTGGATAACTTGGTGTTTATTGTTAACTGTAACTTACAGCGTCTCGATGGTCCTGTTCGTGGTAACGGTAAGATCATCCAAGAGCTTGAAGGTGAATTCCGCGGCGCAGGCTGGGAAGCGGTTAAAGTGATTTGGGGTCGCTACTGGGATCCACTATTGGCGCGTGACACTAGCGGCAAGCTACTGCAGTTGATGGAAGAAACCGTTGATGGTGAATACCAAAACTGTAAAGCCAAAGGCGGCGCCTATACGCGTGAGCACTTCTTTGGTAAGTACCCTGAGACTGCCGAGATGGTGGCTAACATGTCAGATGATGACATTTGGCGTCTAAACCGTGGTGGTCATGACCCAGTTAAGATTTTTGCTGCGCTGCAGCATGCTAAAAACACTAAGGGTCGTCCAACGGTTATCCTAGCTAAAACCGTAAAAGGTTATGGTATGGGTGATGCGGGTGAAGGTAAAAACATCGCCCACAACGTGAAGAAGATGGGTGTTGAATCACTTAAATATTTCCGCGATCGTTTCAATATTCCGATCCCTGATGACCAGTTAGAAGATATTCCTTTCTATCATCCAGGTGCCGATTCTGAAGAGGTTAAGTACCTCAAAGCGCGTCGTGAAGAGCTGCATGGGGCAATGCCTGCGCGTCGCTCTAAATTCTCAGAAGATCTAGAAGTGCCATCACTGAAGATTTTTGACTCGGTGCTTAAAGGCTCTAATGGCCGTGAAATTTCAAGCACCATGGCGTTTGTGCGTATTTTGACTGCACTGCTCAAAGACAAGAAAATCGGTAAGCGTATCGTGCCAATTATTCCTGATGAAGCGCGTACTTTTGGTATGGAAGGTCTGTTCCGTCAAGTGGGTATTTACGCACACGAAGGGCAGAAGTATATCCCACAAGACTCTGATCAAGTGGCTTACTACCGCGAAGATAAGTCGGGCCAAGTACTGCAAGAAGGGATTAACGAGCTAGGTGCAATGTCATCTTGGGTCGCGGCGGCAACCAGTTATTCGGTTAACGACATGCCAACGATCCCTTTCTATATCTATTACTCTATGTTTGGTTTCCAACGTATTGGTGATATGGCATGGGCTGCTGGTGATATGCGTGCGCGTGGCTTTATGGTCGGTGGCACGTCAGGGCGTACCACGCTTAACGGCGAAGGTCTGCAGCATCAAGATGGCCACAGCCATGTATTAGCCAACACAATTCCAAACTGTATCTCTTATGATCCCACTTACGGTTATGAGATTGCGGTTGTGGTTCAAGATGGTATCCGTCGTATGTATGGCGAAAACCAAGAAGATATCTTCTACTACTTGACCACAATGAACGAAAACTACGTTCAGCCAGAAATGCCTGAAGGCGCAGAAGAGGGTATCGTTAAAGGTATCTACAAGCTTGAGTCTGTTTCGGGTAGCGGCAAAGGTAAGGTACAGCTTATGGGCTGTGGCACCATCCTTGAGCAAGTGCGTAAAGCGGCGCAAGCGCTGGCAAAAGATTTCGGTATTTCGTCAGATGTCTTTAGCGTCACTAGTTTCAACGAGCTAACTCGCGATGGTCAGGCTGCTGAGCGTTACAACATGCTGCACCCAACTGAAACGCCTAAGCAAGCTTATATTAGCCAAGTGCTATCGAGTGAGTCACCTGCGATTGTGGCGACGGACTACATGAAGATATACGGCGAGCAACTGCGTGCTTATATCCCAACAGACTACAAAGTACTAGGTACTGACGGTTTCGGCCGCTCTGACAGTCGCGATAATTTACGTCATCACTTTGAAGTGGACGCCAAGTTTATTGTTATCGCTGCACTTAAGTCACTCGTTGACCGCAACGAATTGCCAGTGGATGTGTTGACTAAAGCGATTGCTGAATACGGCATCGACGTTGACAAGATCAACCCACAGTACGCGTAAGGGAACAGATAATGGCTGAATTAAAAGAAGTGTTAGTCCCCGATATTGGTGGGGATGAAGTACAAGTTATCGAGATCTGCGTTGCTGTCGGTGACAGTATCGAAGCAGAAGAGTCGATCATTACGGTAGAAAGCGATAAGGCGACCATGGATATTCCTGCGCCTTTCGCTGGCACCCTTGCTGAGCTGAAAGTGGCTGTAGGCGACACAGTGTCAGAAGGCACCTTGATTGCGATGATGAGCGCCGCGGGGGCAGAGACTGCAGCGCCTGCGCCAGCAGCAGAAACGCCAGCTCCAGCCGCACCTGCCGCTGAGCCGACGCCTGTAGCCGCGCCAGTTGCTGCAGCGCCATCGGCGCCACAGATTATTGAAGTGACCGTGCCCGATATCGGCGATGCGTCCGATGTGGATGTGATTGAAGTATTAGTGGCCGTGGGTGACAGTATCGATGTGGATACTGGGCTTATCACCCTTGAAACCGATAAAGCCACCATGGAGGTGCCTGCACCTGCTGCGGGTGTGGTGACTGAACTGAAAGTCGCTGTGGGCGATAAGGTGTCTCAAGGCTCGCTAGTATTGATGCTGCAAGTTGCTGGCGGTGAAGCCGCTGCACCTGCACCCGTTGCAGAGGCTGCTCCAGCGCCTGCGGCCGCGCAAGCAGCAACTAGGGTTGAAGTGAAAGAGATTGCCGTACCAGATATTGGCGATGCCGCTGATGTCGATGTGATTGAAGTGCTGGTGGCTGTGGGCGATATGATTGAAGCCGACCAAGGCCTTATCACGCTTGAAACCGACAAAGCGACCATGGAAGTGCCAGCGCCGTTTGCCGGTAAACTGGTATCGTTAACGGTGAAGGTGGGCGATAAAGTTTCTCAAGGTAGTGTTATCGCAACAGTTGAGACTCAGTCAGCTGCGCCAGCTGCAGCGCCTACACCAGCCGCAGCGCCTGCGCCAGTTGTTCCTGCACAGGCTCCTACTGCACAGGCTCCTACTGCAAGTAAGCCGCCAGTACCGCATCACCCAAGTGCCGGTAGCACGCCTAAGACTGGCGCGGTACATGCATCACCTGCCGTGCGCCGTTTGGCGCGCGAATTTGGTGCCGACTTAAACTTGGTCACAGGGACTGGGCGTAAAGGACGTATTCTTAAGGAAGACGTACAAGCGTTTATCAAGTATGAGCTAAGCCGTCCAAAAGCCACCGCGGCGACAGCCGTTGCGGGTGGCGCTGGTGGGCTCAATGTGATTGCCGCGCCTAAGGTTGATTTTGCTAAGTTTGGCGAAGTGGAAGAAGTACCACTAAGCCGTATTCAGAAGATCTCGGGTCCAAACCTTCACCGTAACTGGGTCACGATTCCCCATGTGACACAGTTCGATGAGGCCGATATCACTGAGATGGAAGCGTTCCGTAAGCAGCAAAATGAGCTGGCGGCTAAGCAGAAGAGCGGCATCAAGATCACCCCATTGGTGTTTATGATGAAAGCCGTTGCTAAGACACTGCAACAGTTCCCAGTGTTCAACGCTAGCTTGAGCCCTGATGGCGAGTCGCTGATCAAGAAGAAGTACTACCATATCGGTGTGGCTGTCGATACGCCTAACGGCTTGGTCGTACCGGTTGTACGTGATGTCGATAAGAAAGGCATTCTTGAATTATCTGCCGAGCTGATGGAGATCTCTATCAAGGCCCGTGACGGTAAGCTAAAAGCGACCGACATGCAGGGCAGTTGTTTCACCATCTCTAGCCTCGGCGGTATTGGTGGTACGGCATTTACACCGATTGTGAATTACCCTGATGTGGCGATTCTTGGTGTCTCTAAGTCAGAGATTAAACCTAAGTGGAATGGTAAAGATTTCGAGCCTAAGTTAATGTTGCCGCTGTCTTTATCTTATGATCACCGCGTTATCGATGGCGCTATGGCCGCACGCTTCAGTGTGACGCTGTCAAGTATGCTGTCCGACATACGTACACTTATTTTGTAATGATTAAGGCTACTCAGGTTGAGTAGCCTTTTGTTTAACTCGTTGAAAGGTTAAAATGCGGCCACCTTACAAGAACATACGTTCAAAAGCTGGCGTCATATAGCGTTGGGCCGGAATTCCTCCCAACGGAATGAAAAAGAATAGAGGAAAACATGAGTAACGAAATCAAAACTCAGGTAGTGGTATTAGGGGCTGGTCCTGCTGGCTATTCAGCGGCATTTCGTGCTGCCGATTTAGGGCTAGAGACTGTGATCGTTGAGCGTTTTAGCACCCTTGGTGGTGTTTGTCTAAACGTCGGCTGTATCCCATCAAAAGCGCTGCTACACGTATCTAAAGTGATTGAAGAAGCGAAAGCGATTGCTAACCACGGTGTGGTGTTTGGCGAACCACAGATCGATCTTGATAAACTGCGTGAGTTTAAGCAAAGCGTCATCAGCCAGTTGACAGGCGGTCTTGGCGGCATGTCTAAGATGCGTAAAGTTGACGTCGTTAATGGCCTGGGTAAGTTTACTGGCCCTAACACGCTTGAAGTGGCCGGTGAAGATGGTGTTAAAGTGATTCACTTTGAAAAAGCCATTATCGCTGCGGGCTCTCGTCCAATCCAGCTGCCTTTTATTCCTCATGAAGATCCACGCATTTGGGATTCAACTGATGCGCTAGAGCTGAAAGAAGTGCCAGGTAAGTTGCTCGTTATGGGTGGCGGTATTATCGGTCTAGAGATGGGTACTGTGTACTCTTCATTGGGTAGTGAAATTGACGTGGTTGAGATGTTCGACCAAGTGATCCCTGCTGCCGATAAAGATATCGTGCGCGTGTACACGAAGAAAATTAAGAAGAAGTTTAACCTGATTCTTGAAACAAAAGTGACCGCAGTAGAAGCCAAAGAAGATGGTATCTATGTGTCAATGGAAGGCAAAAAAGCCCCAGCTGAGCCTGTTCGTTATGACGCAGTATTGGTTGCTATTGGTCGTACGCCAAACGGTAAGCTAATCGACGCCGATAAAGCGGGTGTTAACATCGACGAACGTGGCTTTATCAATGTGGATAAGCAGCTACGCACTAACGTGCCGCACATCTTCGCCATTGGTGATATCGTCGGTCAACCTATGCTGGCTCACAAAGGTGTGCATGAAGGCCATGTTGCGGCTGAAGTGATTGCGGGCATGAAGCACTACTTCGATCCAAAAGTGATCCCATCAATTGCATACACTGACCCTGAAGTGGCTTGGGTAGGTGTTACCGAGAAAGAAGCTAAAGAGCAAGACATTGCTTATGAAACAGCAACTTTCCCATGGGCTGCTAGTGGTCGTGCGATCGCTTCAGACTGCTCTGAAGGTATGACTAAGCTGATCTTTGATAAAGAGACTCACCGCGTTATTGGTGGTGCTATCGTGGGTGTTAACGGTGGCGAACTACTGGGTGAAATCGGCCTTGCAATCGAAATGGGTTGTGATGCAGAAGATTTAGCGCTGACTATTCATGCTCATCCAACCTTACATGAGTCAGTGGGTCTTGCTGCTGAAATTTATGAAGGTTCAATTACTGATTTGCCAAATCCTAAGGCAAAGAAGAAAAAATAACTGCAGTTATTAAAAAAAGCGCTCATTGAGCGCTTTTTTTTTTGCTAACCTAACTCCTACATTGCTTTATCATTTTTGTTACGCTCGGGGGTGGTCGCGATAACAACTTGTCAATTATCATTAGCTAGCTTAATTGCTAAGCGGATTTGTTTTATTCATCTTGGGCTACTTTGGCGCTTGCTGTTGGCGTTTTTGTTTATAGGCAGTTTTGCCTTGCCGGTGCATGGCGATCAATTAGTGCAACGGGTGTTTAATGCTCATGATGGTTTGCATAACGCCAAGGTCAATGACATTAGTTTTGATAAGCATGGTTACACTTGGCTGTCGACCGAAGAGGGCTTGTATCGTATAAGTGATACCAAGTCTCGCCGAATTGATAAGGATGTCGATGGTATCCGTTTGTCTGATGAGTTTATTGCGCTGACAGAACCGTTGAGTGATACCTATTTGTTGGTCAGTACTTATGCCAACACCTATCTGTACAATATGGTTAGCGATGAGTTTAGCCAGTTTGGCAGCCCAGCGTTATTTAGCCATGCCCGCCGCAGTGGTTTACTTGGTCTCTCCCAGCAAAATGATGGCAGTTATATGCTGCTCAATAGCGTCGGTGAACTGTATCGTTTTGATTATCCTGCAATGACGCTGACCTTTATTAATGCGTTGCCCCACGACCCTGATTCAAAGTGGTTAGCATTATCAGCCGGTGAAAGTAACCAACTTATTCTGGCGAGAAAACGAGAGCTTCAGCTAAGAGATAGCTTAGGTATGCTCAAGGGCGTTTTTGCTTGGACTGAAGCTAATGGATTGATAAAAACCCTATTTGAAGACAGCCAGCAGCGGGTATGGCTGGGGGCCAGCAGTGGTTTATACCGGGTTTATCCTGACACGTTAACGGTCGAAAAAAATAACCCAAGCATCATTTCATATCTCTGGCATCAGCCAAGATAAGCAGGGGTTCTTGTGGCTTGCTGGTCGTGATGACCTGGTAAAGTGGCACCCAGATACGGGTGAAACTAAACCCTTTAATGCGCAGCTTAAGTCTGCCGCTGATCTTAACTATTTACATGCCATTGCGGTGGACAGTAATGATCTTATTTGGGTCGGTGGTTCGGGCAGCGAGTTAGCGCTTGTGGCCGATACCGCCGAGTTTGTGCTTGAAAGCTATACACAGGAGCCGCCATATCAACTTGCCGATGATATGGTGTGGACCATCTTTAGCCAACGAGAGTGGCTATGGCTGGGTACAGATCAGGGGATAATCGAGATCAATCGACAGCAAGGTCAGAGTCATTTGATCCCTATCGCCGCGATGGAGGTCAATGACAGTGTTTATAACATTAAGCCGCTCGATGCGGTGCACCTACTGATAGGTACCACGAACGGTTTATTTATCTATAATCGCGATAATAAACAGGTTGTGCGTTTTGCACAGTGGACCGGTGGTCAATCTTCGCTTGAAAATAAGATTGTCTACTTGGTGTACCACGATCCTTTGCTCACTCAGCGCTGGTGGTTTGTTACTGCAACAGGGCTGTTTTACTGGGATGAGGGCACTGATGAGGTGAATCTCTTACCACGGCAAGATGTGGACGGTAAACGCTATCAAAGCTCGCTGCGAGCCATTTACCGTGCCAGTGACGGCAAGTTATGGCTGGGGGGCGGCGATCAGTTTGGCTATATCGATAAGCTGGGGATCTATTACTCACGCAGTGATGTGATTGATGACGGTGAGCGAGCGGTCGATATTAGTTATATCAGCGAAGTGGAGCCAGGCCTGCTATGGCTGGGAACCTCGCCTAATGGCTTGATGGAATACCAACCTCAAACGGGACTGACTGAGCGGTTAACTCAGAATTGGCAGCTTGAATGTGGGTCGGTATTTTTTATTGAACAACTGGCTGATTATCGCATTGTGGGTTGTAACAATTCGCTGATCCGCCAAACGTTGGCTAACGGTCAGCTCTTGGTTATCGAGCAACAAGACGGACTATTGAGCAATGAGCTGAATGATGGCGCTTCGTTTTATGAGCCTGGTGTTGGCTTATACATTGGCAGTCCCAACGGTGTCGAATTGATTGACGTGACTAAGCTGAGCAACCGTGTGGCCACCGATGGCATTATGCTGGAGTCGATGTCGATATTTTTTGATGGAGCCACCAAAAGAGCGCTCTTGCCTGAGCCTAATAGTGTCGTTGCGCCCGGTGCTCGCATGATTAGCTTTCAGCTAACCAGTTCAGATTTTTTGACCGATGCGCCCTTGCAGTTACAGTATCGTTTACGCCGAGATAACGGGCAGCCCCCCGCCAACTATGTGTTATTGCAGGGGCAATCTCAGGTCAATATTGCGGGATTATCCGCAGGTGTATATACCCTCGACATTCTTAGCGAGCAAAATGGTGTCTGGTCACAAACTCCATTCTCCTACTCGTTTAGCGTTGAAGACTATTGGTGGACCAGTGAGTGGTTTAAAGCCTTGATTTCGCTGGTTGCCATTGTGAGTGGATTATACTTTTTAATGGTGAGGCAGAAGCAATTATCGGCCTTTAAACGCGTCAACCGCGCGCTGCGTGAAAGTGAAGAACGCTTGCGTCAATCGCTGCGTGGCAGCGACTCAGAATTATGGGAATGGCATAGCGATACAGGGCTGTTTAATTTAGAAAATCGTGGCGGCAATTTTCCCAGCAGTGAGCAACGCCTGTTAATCAGTATCAAGGAGTTTCCTATTCATGACGAAGACCGTCCTCGAGTGGTAAAGGCTTGGCAGCGGTTGCTAAATCAACAAGAGGCGCGCATCGATGTCGACTATCGTTATCTGCGGCTCGATGGGACTTGGGGCTGGACGCGTGTCAGTGGTCGGCCGCTTGAGTTTGATCCTGTTACTGGCGCCATTAAGAAAGTGGCAGGTATCTATAGCGATATGACTCAACAACGTCGCTTAGAAGATGACGTTAAGTTATTGGCCCAAGCCTTTAGTAATACTTCTGAGGGGGTGTTAATTCTTGATGCCGATGAACGGGTGAAAGTCTCTAATCGGGCAGCGCAAACCATATTGCAGGTGAGCAGTGAGGCGCTCATCGGGTGTAAGTTCTCTGCACTGCTAAGTGATAATGACTTACCATCAAATATGCAGGCTGATAATCATTATATCCAGATTCTACTTCAGCAATCGCTGACTTGGACTGGCGAGCATAGCTTTTATACCCCAGATAAAAAGATGTGTCCTGTATGGTTAAATTTGTCGACAATGACCAATGAGGTAGGCGGCGTTTCCCATTTTGTGGCCGTGTTCTCTGATATTTCTGAGCGCAAGCAAACTGAGGCAGAGCTACGCCGTTTAGCGAATTACGATGTGTTGACAGGGCTGCCTAACCGTACGCTGTTTTCCGCTCGGTTGGCACAAAGTATTCAACGCGCCGAAGCCAAAGATGAGACATTAGCGCTGGTCTTTCTTGATCTTGACCGATTCAAAAGCGTTAACGATTCTTACGGCCACAGCATGGGTGATGCGCTACTGATTGAAGCGGCTAAACGGCTGCAATCTTGTGTGTCTGATGAGCACACTCTGTGCCGCTTTGGTGGTGATGAATTCCTGATCTTACTGCGCAATGTTAATGATATTGATGCTATTAATCATCTGTGCGAATCGCTGATCCGCCAAATTGAGCTGCCGTTTGAACTCTATGGGCGGGAGTTTTTTATCTCAACCAGTATTGGCGTGAGCCTCTGGCCTGATGATACCAAGCAGGCGGAGACCTTGATTAAAAACGCCGATCAGGCGATGTATCATGCTAAGGAAGAGGGGCGGGGTAACTTTCAATATTATTCTGCCGAGCGTAATGCGCAATCCTTGTATCACCTTAAGCTTGAGGCCGATCTGCATAAGGCTATAGCCCGAGAGGAGTTTGAGCTGCACTATCAACCGCAGATTGATATGTTAAAAGATGACAGAGTGGTTGGCATGGAAGCGCTACTGCGCTGGCGTCACCCCGAAGAGGGATATATTCGACCCGATATCTTTATTAAGGTCGCAGAGTCTTGTGGTTTGATTATCGATATCGATCGTTGGGTGCTAAAGGAAGCCTGTATGCAAGGGGCTCAATGGGCTAAGCGTTATGGCGATGAACTGCAGCTGTCTGTCAATATTTCAGCGGTGCATTTCAGGCAGCCCGATTTTATTCAAGGGATTGAGCAGGCATTGCACACATCGGGGATGCCTGCGCACATGTTGGGGCTGGAGATCACCGAAGGGGTGTTGATGAAAGAGCTTCATATCGCCAAAGAGCACCTACAAGCCTTACGCATTTTAGGGATCGATGTTGCCATTGATGATTTTGGTACGGGTTACTCGTCGCTGGCTTATTTGCGTAGTTTTGATGTTAGCACCTTAAAAATCGATCGCTCCTTCTTAATTGATATTGCTAATAATCAGGCCGATCAGGCCATCGCCAGTAGTATTATTGAGTTGGCGCGCAACCTGAAGTTAACGGTTGTAGCCGAAGGCGTGGAGACCAAGGCGCAACTTGAGCAGGTCTTCAGTCGAGGTTGTTACATTATTCAAGGCTACTATTATGCTAAACCCATGGCGGTGCCAGAGTTTGAGGCGTATCTCAATGCGCAGCAGCACGCCGGTATTATCCAGTAATGTTGTTGAATAAACTGCAAACTTTTTAGTTTGTTAAGTTGTTTGCTAGACTGTATTTCCTTGTATCAACCATCTGAATAAAGACCCTATATGATACGTTTTTTGCTGCTATCTGTAACACTCTTTTATGGCGCTAGCGCTCTGGCTGATGATGCTCGCCCCAAGGTGGGCCTAGTGCTCAGTGGCGGTGGTGCCAAAGGGGCTGCTCACGTGGCGGTGCTTAAAGTGCTCGAAGAGCAGCGGATCCCGGTTGATTTTGTGGCAGGCACCAGTATTGGTGCCTACGTCGGTGGCATGTATGCGCTGGGTTACAGTGCTAGCGAAATTGAAGCTATCATGATGGGGGAAAATTGGAGCGATGGCTATTCCGATACCATCCCTCGTGAGGCGCTGAGTTATCGCGACAAGCAGCACAGAGATAGGTTTAATATTCCTATCAATGTGGGATACAGCGATAAAGAGGTGAAGGTGCCCAACGGCTTGCTGCGTGGCCAGACCATGTCGATATTACTGCAACGCTCTACCGATTTAGTCCATAAATTTAACAGTTTCGATCAACTTGCCATTCCTTATCGGGCGGTTGCCACCGATTTAGAAACAAGCCTGCCAGTGGTGATGGATCACGGCAGTCTAGTCGATGCGATGCAGGCTTCGGCAACGGTTCCTGGCGCACTACAAGCGGCACAATACAATGGCAAAATGGTGGTCGATGGGGGCATAGCGAACAATATGCCTGTCGATGTGGTTAAGGCGATGGGGGCCGATATTGTGATTGCGGTCGATATTGGCTCATCTTTGGTTAAACGCGATCAGTTGGCCAGTACGGTTGCGGTATTGAATCAGCTATCGACCATGTTGACTAACGCCAGTACCGAGCGCCAAAAACAGCTGCTGACAGAACAAGATATTTTAATACGTCCAGAGGTGGGCGAGCTCAGTACTACAGATTTCACCATCATGCCAGAGGCCTATCGCTTGGGGGGGGATGCGATAGCCTCGCAGCTGGATAAACTCAAAAGCTTGTCGATCAGTCCTGCAGCTTATCTTGCCTATCAGGCGAAAAAAGACGCGCAGCGATTAAGCTGGAACGCTAATATTCGTCAGCCCGTGGTGGCATTACGTTTTGAAAACAACTCTAAGGTCAGCACTAAATTATTACATGAAACCTTAGGGATAAAGGTGGGTGATGTTGTTAACAAAAAGACCTTAGAACAAGGGATTAGCAATATTTATGCGTTAGATAAGTTTGAGCGAGTCAACGCCGAATTTATCGATACCGATGCTGGCAGAATACTTGTGCTCAACACTCAAGCCAAATCTTGGGGGCCCAATTATTTTCAGCTTGGCTTTAGTTGGGAAGATGATTTCACCCTAGATTCGGTTGTGTCACTGGATGTGGCATATACCCTTACCGATCTGACTCAATACGGCGGCGAGTGGCGTAACGAATTACGCCTCGGGTTTGAGAAGCTACTCTCTAGCGAATTTTATTTGCCGCTCGACTCTGATCAACGTTATTTTGCCCGTACCGAACTCTCTTATGAACGTAAAGATTGGGATTTTTACCAAGAAAACAATCGTGTGTTGCAATTGAGCCAAACCAATTATCGCGCCGATCTGGGCATTGGTTTTAATTACGTCAATCAAGGGGCTATTGAGCTGGGCTTGACCGTCGAGCAAGGCTATTTAGAAAACGTGGCTCTGTTTGATGATTTAGATTACAACTCCTACGGTGGCTACCTGAAGTTTGGGTTTGATGACCTTGACAGTATTAACTTCCCCACGTCGGGTAATCGTCTGGAGCTGAATGTCTTCTACCGTAAAGATGAGAGCCCACAACAGATTGCGGATAATCCATCCGATATCTCTTTTCAATTTGAGGGCAGTTGGCGTGGCGCCTTAAGTGTTAATAACCATGCTTTTGTGGGGATAGCTTCGTTTGCAACTGTCGACAATGATGATCAGTTCAGTGTGCATGTTTCTGAACTAGGCGGCTTCCTTAATTTATCTGGCTATCATAAAAATGCGCTGGTTGGTCCACATAAGGTGTTTGGTGCATTTGTTTATCAATACGATCTTGGCCGCGATATGTTGGGGATGACAGATTACCCGCTTTACTTGGGGGCCAGTATTGAAGCGGGTAATGTCTGGTTGGCACGTGATGAAGTTAATTTTGGTGAATTGCTCTACGGAGGGAGCCTCTACTTTGGTACCGATACTTCGATGGGGCCGGCAGCCTTTGGCTTTGGTTGGGCCGATGACGGTGAAAAATCGGTGTTTTTATTCTTAGGTAAAAATTGGTAGCCCTTAATTAAGGTATATTTACTTAGCTTTTATCGCAGGCATATGTGGTGACCAAAGTGGTAGGTCAACGATTAAGTAAGAGCCCGCATCATTTGATGTGGGCTTTTTATCTCATAGGCGCTAACGGTCGCTGCTCGGTAGCTTGCTTAAGTGATGGGCAAGCTACTGGGCACGCAATACCTGACTTACATAGTCACTTAACTGGGTCAAGTCATCCAGTTTCCGATGAGCCGCCGCCCACTTAGCCTGCGCCGCTTCATGACTTGCCGGTACCACCACTGTGTGCATATTGGCTGCGCGTGCGGCGATAAGGCCATTAAAAGAATCTTCCACGGCGATACACGATTGGGGTGCTACCTGTAACGCGGCTGCGCAATTAAGGTAAACCTCAGGGTGCGGTTTGCCAAAGGTGAGCGACTCGGCGCTGCAGATGGTATTAAAATAATGGCCTATATCCAGTTTTTGCAGTACGGCCTCGATGAGTGGCGATGATGAAGAGGTGGCTAAGCCAATTTTTAACGGCTTATCTTGGCAGGCTTGCAGAGCCGATATGGCGCCATGCATGGCTTCACCGCTGCGCAATATTCCTGCCGCAACCTGCTGCACAATGGCATTGGCAGTGGCTCGATTGTCATAGTCTGGCCAAGGGTGGCGTTGATACCAATAGTCGACCACTTGGTCGATACGCAATCCGGTGGTTTGTAGCGTGTCTTGCAGGCAAATAGGTAAACCTAATTGGCCAAATACACTGATTTCAGCCGCCTGCCAACTGGGCTCTGAGTCGATTAATACTCCATCCATGTCGAAGATCACTGCCGCTACTTTGTTGTGGTTCATTGAGCCATTCCTGATGGTTATTTACGCATTGTCGATGGAATATTATGCGGATTTATGGGCTGAATACGACCGTTATGAATAAGTTCTTTAAAAAAAATTGCACATAAATGTGCCTTTTTAATGTGTTTATAATAAATTATTGTTAACCATTAAAGTATATATTTATCAGTTGGTTGGTGGTTGTTTCAAACTATCGTCTAATTTCATTTGTTTTATCACTGAGATAAATTGCCTTGTGCCCTAGAGAATCCCGGTAATTTCTCACTTCTCAGAGTGTGATCTGATTCATACTTTTGCAAAGCTGTAGTATAATGCGGCCGGAAATACGGGTTAAGCCTGCTTGACTGTTAACTTCAAAATGTTACTTCAAAATTGAAGACGTGCAGTTTCGCTGTTAGAACGCCAAACAAAGAGGAATGTTGCCGTGCTAGAAGCATATCGTAAACACGTCGCAGAACGTGCTGCAGAGGGCGTAGTCCCTAAGCCACTAGATGCCCATCAAGTGGCCGAGTTAATCGAATTAGTAAAAAATCCGCCAGCGGGTGAGCAAGAATTTATTCTTGACCTGCTAGAAAACCGAATTCCACCAGGTGTTGATGAAGCTGCATACGTTAAAGCAGGTTTTCTCGATGCACTTGCTAAAGGTGAAGTGACTTCACCTATCCTATCTTCAGCGCGCGCAGTTGAATTGCTTGGCACTATGCAAGGCGGCTACAACATCGAGCCACTGATCGCTCAGCTAGATAACGATGCTCAAGCGCCGTTAGCGGCAAAAGCCTTATCAAACACCCTACTGATGTTTGATGCCTATCATGATGTCGTTGAAAAAATGCAAGCGGGTAACGCTCACGCTAAGCAAGTGGTTGAGTCTTGGGCGAATGCAGAGTGGTTCTTGAACCGTCCAAAGCTGGCTGAAAAAGTGACCCTGACCGTATTCAAAGTGACTGGTGAAACCAACACCGATGACTTGTCTCCAGCGCCAGATGCATGGTCTCGTCCAGATATTCCATTGCACGCTTTAGCTATGCTAAAAAATGCCCGTGACGGTATCGTACCTGATGAACCAGGTGTTGTGGGGCCAATCAAAGAGATCGCAAGCCTTAAAGAGAAAGGCCATCCGCTCGTGTATGTGGGTGATGTTGTCGGTACCGGTTCTTCGCGTAAATCGGCCACTAACTCTGTGTTGTGGTTCATGGGCGATGATATTCCTTATGTGCCTAACAAGCGCGCTGGCGGTTTCTGCCTAGGCGGTAAAATTGCCCCAATTTTCTTTAACACCATGGAAGATGCTGGCGCTTTGCCTATCGAGCTTGATGTTAACGAAATGAACATGGGTGATGTGATTGATATCTACCCATATCAAGGTGTGGTTAAGCGTCACGGCACTGACGAAGTGATTTCAGAATTCAAACTTAAAACCGAAGTCTTGTTAGATGAAGTGCGTGCTGGTGGACGTATTCCATTGATCATCGGCCGTGGCCTGACTGATCGTGCACGTGAAACACTAGGGTTACCTGCATCAGATATTTTTGTTCGTCCACAAGATGTGGTTGATTCTGGCAAGGGTTACACCCTAGCGCAGAAGATGGTTGGTAAGGCGTGTGGTGTTGCTGGTGTGCGTCCAAACCAATACTGCGAACCTAAGATGACTTCTGTGGGTTCTCAAGACACGACAGGTCCTATGACCCGTGATGAGCTGAAAGATTTGGCTTGTCTTGGCTTTAGCGCCGATTTGACCATGCAGTCTTTCTGTCACACCGCGGCTTATCCAAAGCCAGTTGACGTGAATACCCATCACACGCTGCCTGATTTCATCATGAACCGTGGCGGTGTATCACTGCGTCCAGGTGACGGGGTTATCCACTCGTGGTTAAACCGCATGCTATTGCCTGATACGGTTGGTACTGGTGGTGACTCGCATACCCGTTTCCCAATCGGTATCTCGTTCCCAGCAGGTTCCGGTCTAGTGGCGTTTGCTGCCGCGACAGGTGTCATGCCGCTGGATATGCCTGAATCTGTACTGGTACGCTTTAAAGGTGAGATGCAGCCGGGTATCACATTGCGTGACTTGGTACATGCTATTCCGCTCAAAGCTATCGAAATGGGCTTACTGACCGTTGAGAAGAAAGGCAAAATTAATGCTTTCTCTGGTCGAGTCCTTGAGATTGAAGGGCTTGAAAAGCTGAAAGTTGAGCAAGCGTTTGAGCTTTCTGATGCATCAGCCGAGCGTAGCGCTGCAGGTTGTACTATCAAGCTAGACAAAGAGCCAATCATCGAATATCTCAACTCTAACATCGTCATGTTGAAGTGGATGATTGCCGAAGGCTATGGCGATCGTCGTACTATCGAGCGTCGTATCACTGCGATGCAAGAGTGGCTAGCGAACCCAGTGTTGATGGAAGCCGACAGCGATGCAGAATACGCCGAAGTGATCGAAATCGATTTGAATGAGATCAAAGAGCCTATTTTATGTGCGCCAAACGATCCAGATGACGCTGTGCTATTGTCATCGGTTGCCGATACTAAGATTGACGAAGTCTTCGTCGGGTCTTGTATGACGAACATCGGCCATTTCCGCGCAACGGGTAAGATGCTGGATAAGTTTGCTAAAACCCTGCCAACGCGTTTGTGGATCGCGCCACCAACTAAGATGGACAGAGACCAACTAACAGAAGAAGGCTACTACGCTATCTTCGGTCGTGTTGGTGCGCGTATCGAGATCCCTGGTTGTTCATTGTGCATGGGTAACCAAGCGCGCGTAGCTGAAGGCGCAACTGTGGTATCGACCTCAACACGTAACTTCCCTAACCGTTTAGGTACGGGGGCTAACGTCTACTTAGCCTCTGCTGAGCTAGCGGCTGTAGCGGCGTTACTGGGTCGTCTGCCCAGCGTGACTGAGTACCAAGATTATGCCAAAGAGCTTGATGCCACTGCGGCAGACACTTATCGTTACCTGAATTTCGATAAGATTGAATCTTACACTCAGAAAGCAGGTGAAGTGATCTTCCAATCTGCGGTTTAAGTTAATCGATTCGATTAGGTAAACAGCAAAAAGGCCAGCTAATTAGCTGGCCTTTTTTAATGTGAGTAACATGCTGTTGAAATGTAATTTGTCACCTAACAACCCTGCTTATGCAGATTTGCGATGCAGCGCTTCTAATAGTTGATCTTCTAGCTGAAAACGAGTTTCCATGGCATCACCAAGGGATGATAAATCATGGTCGAGTTGATACAGAATTTTGTCATCGTCGGCTTCGGTGTACTTGTCATTAAAGTCGAGGGCTAGATCGGTCGTCTCGCTGATCTTTGGCATCACCTCTTGAGTGAGGCTTTGGCTCGATTGCCCATTGTTGTCACAGGCGCTAACTAGGCGATCATAAACCTCAAAATGACCTTCTGATACGTAATCGACCAACAGATCGCAAAATTCTTTAACTGATTGAAAGTTGGGGAGTGATTTATCGTGAGACTCATAGGGAGGCAATCCGGCAACTTGGCAGTAATGGATCAGCAATTTACGCCGATGATTGAGCCATTGATCAATCAGTGAATTGGAGCCTCTCCATTTTTGTTCAGCTCTTTCCAATTGCTTTAGCATGACATTCCCCATCGATGTTGTTCTATGCCTTCTAATGTAGGTGACAAACGCAGCTTTGATCAACTCTTTTTTAGCGTAAACAGAGTCAAGCTGCATCTGGTCTAATCTGCTGGTTTTGTCTGTAAAACGAATGGGTGAGTAATAAGGGGACTGAAAATAAAATGCCCAGCGATAGAAATCTATCGCTGGGCGAGTAAAGGTATTGCGGGCTCGATGCGACGAGCTTCTTGATTGTTCTTGCTAGCGCAGACTTTTTATATCAAAGGCTTTGATGTGGCGCAACGTTTTTCTAACGAATTATGAACCTTTACCCCATAATCCATCGATAGTCTGGTGTAAAAATAAACAGCTAGACGATAAAAGTATAATCAAGCGGCGTTTGTCACATAAATGTACTGATGGAGGTTACTTTATTCACGTAAATGCTAAACTACTGTCCCAGCGGAAATCAATAAGCGTAGGAATAGAGCCCCATGGCAGAACTAAAAAATGATCGTTATTTGCGTGCCTTACTAAAACAACCTGTCGATAGAACTCCTGTCTGGATGATGCGTCAAGCTGGGCGTTATCTTCCAGAGTACAAAGCTACCCGCGCCGAAGCTGGTGACTTTATGTCTCTTTGTAAGAACCAAGATCTGGCCTGTGAGGTCACTCTTCAGCCGCTTCGTCGTTACGACTTAGATGCCGCAATCTTGTTCTCTGATATTTTGACTGTGCCTGATGCTATGGGGCTTGGTCTCTATTTTGAAGCGGGCGAAGGCCCACGTTTCGAGCGTCCTACCGATACCATAGATTCCATTAAAAAGCTGTGCATTCCTGATCCAGAAGATGAACTGGGCTATGTGATGAATGCCGTAAGCACGATTCGTCGCGAGCTTAAAGGTGAAGTGCCGCTGATTGGTTTCTCTGGCTCGCCTTGGACATTGGCGACCTATATGGTTGAAGGTGGTTCAAGCAAGGCGTTCGAAAAAATTAAAAAAATGGCCTATGAAGAGCCAACCACACTGCATATGTTGCTCGACAAGCTTGCCGATTCAGTCACCTTGTACCTTAATGCGCAAGTGGCTAACGGTGCCCAATCATTGATGATTTTCGATTCGTGGGGCGGTGCATTATCGCATCACGCCTACCGTGAATTCTCACTGCGTTACATGCAGAAGATTGTTGATGGATTGACGCGTCATGCCGATGGTCGTCAAGTGCCTGTGACCCTATTCACCAAAGGTGGTGGCTTGTGGTTAGAAGCGATGGCTGAAACGGGTTGTGACGCACTAGGTCTTGACTGGACTATAGATATTGGCGATGCACGTCGCCGCGTGGGTGATAAAGTTGCCCTGCAAGGTAACATGGATCCTTCAGTGTTGTATGGTACTCCTGAGCGAATTCATCAAGAAGTGGATCAAATCTTAGCTTCTTACGGTGAAGGTGCTGGCCATGTATTTAACCTTGGCCATGGTATTCACCAACATGTTGATCCTGAGCGTGCTGGTTCATTTATCAAGTCGGTGCATGCACTGTCTCCTCAATATCATAAGTAGTCAGTACTTGTGATGAGTCTGATTAAAAAGCCCGTTTAACGGGCTTTTTTTGATCTTATGGCGCGATAGAGAGATACAAAGGTATGTAGCTGGATGGGGCGCTTGGCGGATAAGTTTCATCTGTTCAGCTAGTTAGCGGCGAGATACATCATTTAATGCAACAGTTTTTACCAATATGGTCGCTTTGAGTATACGGTTGCCGTGAGTATATTTGTCGTGACTAATATAAAAATATAAAAGCTATTTAATCCTTTAGCTAAATAGAGTATTTTGCTTGCCGCATATGTATTGATGCGAATATGAATTAACACAGGATGGCTGTAGATAGATGCGTATTAGCAAAAAATTAGTGATTTTTGTTGTCGGATTTTGCTTGCCAGCCATGATTGCGATCACTTTCTCCCTTAATCTGTGGTTCGACAACCGCGTCGAGCAGCTTAAACACGCCTCTATCGATGGTGAATTCGATAATATTGCCAGCCTAATCGATACTGAGCTTGAGCGTTTGGCGTTATTCACCCAAATATACGGTGTGCCTATTTCGGCATTAGATCGCCCCAATCGTCAGCGCTTTGAGCAGGCTTGGCTCAATAGTGGATTAGCCGAACATCGCAGTCTATTTTATTTGGATCAGGATAAAGATAAAGCCACCGCCTTCGCCTCCAGTGGCGGAACCATAAATCATTTCGACTCCGGCAAATTACCCGCCTCATTGTTCGCATTAACTCAAGCTAAAACGGGCTTTTACCTGCAAGGGGATAAGGGCTTTATTATCAGTGTTGCCCCTGTTGATCCTAGCTTATCTATCGTCTTTGTCAGAGGGGTTGATGTTAGCCTGTTAAATCGCTATCAAGTTAACGATGCCTTGAGTCACCTGCAACTTGGTCGTGGCAAAGCCACGAGCCTTATACCAAACTATGCCGCCCTATCACATCAACTGAACGTGCCTAGCCTGCTTGACGATGAAGCGCTGCATCTGTCGATAACTCTTTCCGATAGTGTCTTTAACGATATTCATCAACCACCGACCCAGCTGCTTTATGGTGTCATCGGCCTGAGTGGCTTATTGCTGTTTTTGGGTTTTTTATGGCTTAGGGTGGGATTGGTGAGTCCTTTTAGGCAGTTATTGACTGAATTAGCCAGTATCGATCCTGAGGCCAAGACTTATGAGCCAATACGAGGTGAAGGCTGTGAAGAGTTGGCTGGCATCGCCGAACAGGTGAATCATTTGATGGCACGTATCTTCCAGCAAAAAGAGCGCTCAAAAACCACCTTAGAGGCGATTGCCGAAGCGGTGATCCTCACCGATGTCTCAGCCAAGGTTATCTACCTCAATCCTCAAGCTGAGCGTTTACTGCAGTGTGAGTCTAATACGGCGGTGGGCGAGAGTATCGAGCGACTGTTTAAGTTTGATAAGCAGATTAACCAAACCTTGTTTACTTTAATGCGAAGTGGCGTGAGTCAGCCCTTATTAAGTAAGGTTAAATGTTGTAATGATAATAGTAAGATTATGGAGCGCAGCATCAACAATTTGCGTGATCCACACAACCAGGTGATTGGCAGTGTGATTGTGCTGAGGGATATCACTCAAGAGGAGTTACTGAAACATCAATTAAGACGTAAGGCTAATTTTGATAGTATCACTTCGCTATTAAACCGTAGCGCCTTTGAAGAACGCGTAGTGAGTTTTGCCGCCGATGCAAAGATACTGGCAATGTGTTATTTCGATCTCGAACAATTTAAGTTGATCAACGATTCTTGTGGTCATAGCCAAGGCGATGTGATGCTTAATAGAGTCGCTAAAGCGATACAATCGAGTCTGACAGGGAATGTGTTGGTCGCTCGTCTGGGTGGCGACGAGTTTGGTTTAGCCCTTAAAGACAACACCCTGTTGCAGGTTGCCCAGCAAGTGAAACGCATTATGGATAATGTGGTCAAGTTGGTCATGGAGCACCAAGGATGCCAATACCGCGTAGGAATGAGTGCAGGGGTTGCGGTGGCGCGTTCGCCCTATATTTTACCGCTTGAGTTACTTAAAGATGCCGATATTGCCTGTATTGCCGCTAAACGTAAGGGGAGTAATCAGGTGCATTTTTATGACAATAAAGACAAAGAGTTAACCTATCAGCGTAATGCACCCAAATGGGCGGTGAGAATTGCGCAGGCGATAGAACGTAATGAGTTAATTCTCTATTATCAGTCGATTAAAGGCATTAGTGGCAACGGCCAACATAAGCGCATGGAGATCCTACTGCGGATCCAAGAGCCCTGTGGGCGGATCTTGCCGCCTGCGCAATTTATTGAGGCTGCTGAGCGCTTTAAGCTAATGACTGAGGTTGATAAAGAGGTGATCCGCAAAACTTTCTTGTGGTTGTCTTCTCATCCAGAGCTATGGCCCGACCATAGTTTATCGATTAATTTATCGGGTAATAGCTTAGGCGCCGAAGGCATGGTCGATTATATCATCGCTCAGTTGCACCATTTTGCTATACCTAGCAGTTGCATCTGCTTTGAGATCACAGAAACCAGTGCGATTCAAAATCGCGATCGGGCGATGGAAATGCTGAACCGCCTACGTAAACAAGGCTTTGCGTTTGCGCTCGACGATTTTGGAACCGGCTTCGCCTCCTATGGTTATCTGCGTGAGCTGCCTGTGAACTATGTAAAAATCGATGGCTGCTTTATCAAAACGTTGGCTACGAATGCCAAAGATTATGCTATCGTCAAATCGATTCATGATGTGTGTTGCGTAATGGGCATTGAGACGGTCGCCGAGTTTGTCGAAAATGAAGAGATCATCGAAAGGCTTGAGTCTATCGGCATTAACTATGCGCAAGGTTATGCCATAGGCCGCCCTCAGAGCCTAGAGACCTATCTTGACTCGCACCCGCAATTACAGCTAATCCAAGAGGCCGCAGCACAGGGGCGTTAAGGTGTGATGCTTGTGCTTTGCAGCTATCTGTGTGAGCTTAAGTCTATGTCGCTTAAGTGGTTAACGGGTAGGGAGAGCAAAGATGCAAGGATTGACAGATAAAGTGGTGATCATTACCGGTGCGTCAGAAGGAATAGGGCGTGCATTGGCCAAAGCCATGGCACCATTGGGCTGTAAATTAATATTAACCGCCCGCAATCAAGCCCGGCTTGATTCACTGGCACAAGAGTTAGCCCAGATGAGTCATCACACCCCCTTAGTGATCAGCGCCGATATTAGCTCACCCGACAGTTGCCAACATATCGTCGATAGTGCCATTAGCCATTTTGGTTATCTCGATATTGTGGTTAACAATGCGGGCATGACTATGTGGTCGCGCTTCGATGAGTTAGAGGACCTGACCATTCTTGCTAAGCTGATGACGGTCAATTATCTCGGTCCCGCCTATTTAACCCACAGCGCGTTACCCCATTTAAAAGCCAGCCAAGGGCAAGTGGTGGTGGTCTCTTCTGTGGCAGGTCTCACGGGGGTGCCAACCCGCAGCGGTTACAGTGCATCTAAGCATGCGGTGATGGGCTTTTTTGACTCACTGCGTATTGAGTTAGCCGATGACAATGTGGCGGTGACTGTGATTTGTCCCGACTTTGTGGTGTCAGAAATCCATAGGCGGGCGCTCGATGGTCAAGGCACACCACTGGGGCGTAGCCCAATGCAGGAGTCTAAAATTATTAGCGCCGAGCAATGTGCGCAGATGATGTTACCTGCCATTGCTCAGCGTCAGCGCATGATGATCACCTCAATACGTGGTCGACTCGGTCGTTGGCTACGCCTGCTCGCGCCTAAGCTTATCGACAATATTGCTAAAAAAGCGATCGCCGCGGGCCATTAACCTTTTCATCGCTCACGTGAGAGAGGGATTTACTCCTGATCGTTTAAATGTTTGATGATGGCGCGCTCTGCATCGGCTTGGGTAGCGACATCATCGCGTGCGACAACTGGCGTGGTCGACCTTAAGCCGGTCATATCTTCTGCAATGTGTAGCCAGTCTGGATGCCAATAGAAGGACGTACCTGCAAGAGTGTTCCAGTGGTGTACGCCAGCTCTTTCGCCATTATAAACAAGATCGCCAATTGAATATGTCATCATTATTCCCTGATTTAGTTGAAAACGCTCGAGTGAATATAGTGCACTTGGTAACAATATGCATGTGTGAACTAGTTCACGTTTGTTAATTGTTTATCGGAGATCCAGTGGATAATAAAAAACCGGCCATGGCCGGTTTTTACCATACTAACCTACTGTTAGCTTTCGCGAGCGATGGCGCGGTAAGCGATATCGGTACGAAAATACACATCGTCCCAATGGATGGTATCCACTAAGGCGTATGCAGCACGCTGTGCCTCGGTGACGGTATTGCCCAGTGCGGTAGCGCATAGGACGCGCCCCCCATTGGTGACCACTTTTCCCTCTCGCATACAAGTGCCGGCATGGAACACTTTGGCGTTATTATCGCCAAGGCTTAAGCCTTCAATGACATCATGCTTACGGTACGCATCGGGGTAACCGCCGGCAGCCATGACGACGCCAACGGCGGCGCGCGCGTCAAACTCTGCGGTCACGGTATCGAGTTCACCACGGGTAGCGGCTAAGCAAAGCTCAACTAAATCTGATTTAAGGCGCATCATGATCGGTTGAGTTTCTGGGTCGCCAAAACGGCAGTTGTATTCAAGCACCTTAGCGCTACCGTCGGGTGAGATCATCAGGCCTGCGTAAAGGAAACCAGTGTAGACATTACCTTCGGCGGCCATGCCATCGACGGTTGGACGGATAACATTAGCGATTGTCCAGTCGTGCACCGCTTGGGTCACCACAGGCGCGGGAGAATAGGCACCCATACCGCCAGTATTCGGGCCATTATCGCCATTGTCACGGGCTTTATGATCTTGACTGGTGGCCATAGCCAGAATGTTTTGCCCATCGACCATCACGATAAAGCTGGCTTCTTCACCCTGTAAAAACTCTTCGATAACGACACGTGAGCCTGCTTCGCCAAACATATTGCCTGCGAGCATATCTTCAATGGCGGCATCGGCTTCGTTTTGGTCTTGGGCGATAATCACCCCTTTACCCGCCGCTAAGCCATCGGCCTTGATGACGATAGGGTAGCCAGTATTGGCGGTGACGTCAGCTACATACGCTTTGGCTGGCTCAATCTCGGTAAAGTTGGCATAGGCTGCAGTTGGAATGTTGTGGCGGGCTAAGAAATCTTTAGTGAAGGCTTTTGATGATTCGAGCTGCGCTGCGCCTTTCGTGGGGCCAAAAATCGCTAAACCCGCTTCGTTAAAGGCATCGACAACCCCCAAAGACAAGGGCACTTCTGGGCCAACGATAGTGAGCTCAATGTTATTGGACTGAGCAAACTCAACTAATGCGCTAATCTCTTCAACGTTAATGGCGACGTTTTCTAGTTTAGGCTCTAAAGCCGTGCCTGCGTTACCTGGTGCAACGAAGATGGTGTCAACGTGTGCTGATTGAGCGGCTTTCCACGCTAATGCATGTTCACGTCCGCCGCCACCAATAATTAATACTTTCATGTTCTTACCTTTTATAGCTGCGCCATTTCCCTTCTCTGTATCAAGCATGCCTGTGTATCGGTATATTCTTACCTATAACACTGCGCATGCTTTGACCTAGAGAAAATGGCTTGCGCTAAACGTTAAAAATGAATGTGGTTAATCCGCGAATTAATGACGGAAGTGACGCATACCTGTAAATACCATCGCCATGCCGTGCTCATCGGCCGCTTGGATGATCTCTTCGTCACGAATCGATCCGCCTGGCTGGATGATACAGCTGATCCCCGCGGCCGCTGCGGCATCAATACCATCGCGGAAGGGGAAAAACGCATCCGATGCCATGACCGAGCCTACCACTTCGAGGTTTTCGTCGGCGGCTTTAATGCCTGCCACTTTGGCGCTGTAGACGCGGCTCATTTGGCCGGCGCCAACACCAATAGTCATGCTGTTTTTGGCGTAGACAATGGCGTTCGATTTAACAAACTTAGCCACTTTCCAGCAGAACATGAGATCTTTCATCTCCGCTTCGGTCGGCTGACGCTTCGAGACCACTTTAACATCGGCTTGGCTAACCATGCCTTGGTCACGATCTTGCAGCAGCAAACCACCGTTGACACGCTTGTAGTCTAGGCTGGTGGTCTTAGTGTTCCATTGACCGCACTCTAGCAGGCGCACATTGGCTTTAGCGGCAACCACGTCGCGCGCGGCTTGGCTCACACTTGGGGCGATAATCACTTCCACAAACTGGCGCTCAACGATCGCGCTAGCGGTGGCGGCGTCAAGCTCACCATTAAAGGCGATGATGCCACCAAAGGCTGAGGTGGGGTCGGTTTGATACGCGCGGTTATAAGCATCGAGCAGATCGCTACCAATCGCCACGCCGCATGGGTTAGCGTGCTTAACGATAACGCAGGCGGGCTCGTCAAACTCTTTCACGCACTCAAGTGCCGCGTCGGTGTCGGCGATATTGTTGTACGACAGCGCCTTACCTTGTAGCTGTACTGCGCTAGCGACTGAGGCTTCATCGATATTCAGATCCACATAGAACGCCGCGCTCTGATGGCTGTTTTCACCGTAGCGAAGATCTTGTTTCTTCAGCAGTTGGGTGTTGTAAGTGCGCGGGAAATTAGAGTCAGCGTGGCATTCATCTGTGCTGTGTGCAGGTACCATAGTACCGAAGTAGTTGGCAATCATGCCGTCATAGGCTGCGGTGTGCTCAAATGCGGCGATGGCCAAATCGAAACGGGTTTCAAGCGTGGTGCTACCGTTATTGGCTCGCATCTCGGCAATCACGCGGTCGTAGTCGCACGCGTTGACAACAATAGTGGTGTCTTTGTGGTTTTTAGCGGTCGAGCGCACCATGGTGGGGCCGCCAATATCGATGTTTTCTACCGCATCGGCTAGGGTGCAGCCTGCTTGGGCAACGGTGTTGGCAAAGGGGTAGAGGTTAACGGCAACTAAGTCGATTGGCTTGATGGCATTTTGTTCCATGACCAGCTCATCGATACCACGGCGTGCTAAGATGCCGCCGTGCACTTTGGGGTGCAAGGTTTTTACACGCCCGTCCATGATCTCTGGGTGACCTGTGTAGTCGGAGACCTCAATGACAGGCACACCGTTGTCTGCCAGAAGGGCAGCGGTACCGCCAGTAGAGAGCAGCTCAACACCTTGAGCATGCAAGGCTTTTGCAAACTCGAGAATTCCGGTTTTATCAGAAACGCTTAACAGCGCGCGACGAATAGGTCTGGCATTATTCATTTTGGGTACAGGGTCCAGTAGTTATTTTTAAGGATCTTTCGGAAAACATTACAGTGCTTTAGTTAGTGCCTTGCTCTGCTTTCCAAAAGTCCCTCAATCTATTGTTACTGTCCATCGCGGCGCGCGTATTTTATCGTAAAACGCTGTGCCATGCTGTTTTTTTCTGCACGATTTCACAATACGCCTAAGCGAACAAGCATCTTGACTGTAAATCCGCATAATAACCCTTGACCTTAGATTTAACTCTAAGGTTTATACTTAGTGCCATCGACAATGATGCCAACGTGTTTGGGTGAGTGATGTATCGAATAGGTGAATTAGCAAAGCTGTGTGAGGTAAAAACTGACACACTGCGATTTTATGAAAAGCATGGTTTGTTATCGCCTTCGATGCGAACCGAATCAGGCTATCGTATGTATACCGAAGAGGATGCAGAGCGGTTACGTTTTATCTTGCGGGCCAAGGCGGTGGGATTCACGCTGGCGGAGATAGCTGAGCTGTTGTCGATTGATTTGGATAAGTCCAATTGGGCGTGCGCCGATGTCAAAGGGATGGTGGACATCAAGTTAGCTCAGGTGAGCGCCAAAATCGCCGAGCTTAATCATTTTCAGGTGTCGCTTAAGCGCTTATCCGATGCCTGTTGCGGCGGCCCTGAAAGTGCCGAACATTGTTCAATATTAGAAGCGCTAGAATCAAACTCTGCTGAAGTAAAGCGTGAAAACCATACTCATCAGCATCAAAATAACCCAAATAAAGCAAGCTGTAAGCGTAAGGGCTAGTTATGTTATTAAGTCATTTTATCGATCTGTTTTTAGAGTCAGCCCCTTGGTTGTTACTGGGGTTAGTGTTGGCAGGCATGTTAAAGATGTTTGTGCCTATGACATGGATGCAACGACAGCTAGGGGGCCATGGCTTTAAAACCACCGTCAAGGCGGCGGTGCTGGGCGCGCCTTTACCCTTATGTTCTTGTGGAGTGATCCCCGCCGCAGTAGGGCTGCGCCGCTCTGGCGCGTCGAAGGCGGCGACCACCTCATTTTTAGTCTCGACCCCTGAAACGGGCATCGATTCTGTCAGCGTATCTTATGTCTTGCTTGGGCCATTTATGGCGATTGTTAGACCTATTGCCGCTATTGCCAGCGCCATTGTCGCAGGCTTGTTAGTTGGCCGTGATGATGACCAAGTAGCGCCTGCAACCTCAGTGTCAGACAAGGACGCGGCAACCGCGAGCTGCTGTAGCAGTAATAAAGCCGAGGTCGTGGTGGCGTCTTGTTGCAGTAGCAAAGCTGCCACGCCCGTAAAAAATGGCGGTGGTGCTAGTCAAGGGAATAAGCCGCTCATCATGCGCCCATTAGGTGAAAGTGGTCGTATGATGGAAATGTCGCCTCAAGGCGCTACGCAAGTGGCTAGCCTTAAGCCAGTCGCTGCCAGCTGTTGTAGCGACAAGGCTGCCGCTAAAATTGAGTCTGTATCGAGCTGTTGCAGCACGGAGAATAAGGATGAGACTACTGAAAGTTGCTGCGCCTCGACCCAAGATATCGCCAGCGAGCTTAAAGGCACTTCGGTGATCGCCAGAATGGGCAAAGGGCTGCACTATGCCGCCACCGATTTGATTCGCGATACTACCCTTTGGCTGTTGATCGGTTTGTTTTTTGCGGCCTTAGTGCAAACCTATGTCCCAGGCGATTTTATGGCTAAATGGGGCGATGGCCTGCTTGCCATGTTGGTGATGGTGCTGATCTCTGTGCCTATGTATATCTGCGCTACGGCATCGACGCCGATTGCTGCAGGGCTATTACTTGCTGGGGTGTCACCCGGCGCGGTATTGGTGTTTATGCTCGCCGGCCCTGCGACTAATATCGCCACCTTAGGGGTTGTCGCTAAAGAGTTGGGTAAGCGTGCCTTATATGGTTATCTGGGCGGCGTACTCGGTGTCGCCTTAATCTCTGGGGTGATAGTTAATTACCTTGTTGATACCTTTGGCTTTGAGGTGATGCCGCAAGTGGGTGAGCAGCACAACCTATTACCCGATGCCGTTGTGTACACCTCTGGCGTTGTGCTAGCGATATTGATGTTAAAGGTACTGCTGGAAAAGCTGCCTAAAAACTGGTGGCGCCGTGATTGCTGCTCATAACACGGGGTAAGCTAGCTTAACTGTCGTAGATCGGATTTGAAATTAATTATCAGCCAAAAGGCACTCAATGAGTGCCTTTATTTATGGGTAACACTGAGTGTTGCTTAACTGGCTGGTACAAAATCCATGGGGATATTGCGTTCGGTTACCGTGGCTTGGGTGACGCTGACCTCCTGTTCATCGGCATGAATAAAGAAGGGGGATTGTGGATCGTCTGCGTTGTTGCTCGACTCCGGATCATCATTTTGGGCTAAACAGGTGTAACCTAAGCTGTAACTGTCGGCAGCGACAAAACCAAATTCATATTGGTAACCGATAACTGTCTCTGTGTCATCTAGTATGGCTTGTACACGCGAGGAGGCGATAGGCGCCACTTGAGGTGGAATGAGCCCTGCATCAGGGCGGAAATCGCTCATCTGCGCCAATGGTGTATCGGCTGGGTAAAGGTAAACGGCTTGATTAAAGGTAGAGCCCTCGGCGGCGGTTTCACAGGCTGTCACGGTATCGGGACTGATTTGACCACGAATCGCGCCCACTTCGGCATTATTAACCAATTGCACCGAGGTTGGTTTGAGTGTCCAGTAGGCTTTATTGCCGTGGGGCGCCTGTAGTCCTTTAGCCAGATCGAATTCGGCGACAAACAGGTTGTTGCCAGCGGCGATAGTAAAGGCTTTATTAAAAAATAGTCGCCCTGTATCTGGCTCGTCGGCGCCAACACCGCCGCAAGTGCCATTGCTGTTAGTCGTTAATCCTGCAATCCCATCGATGGTTTGTACATAGGAGCTATCTTCATTGGCAACTTCACTGTTTTCCATGTAGATACACATTTGGTATTCACCGACGGGAACCGATTGGCCACTGACCAATGTGGCTGTCTCTTGGCCTTGAACGGTAAGTAAGTCGACCATTTTGAGCTCGCCGTTATCCGATACATCAAATGACAGTGACTGCCCATTACCTTTGAGCACGACTTGTTTAAAGGCGATATTGACAACTTGAGCATCGGCAGGGTTATCGGACACGCCAAGACTAAAGCTGCCTGATAGTGCTGGGTCAGGGGCGTCATTGCTATCGCTGCCGCCACAAGCGGTGAGGACACTGGTCAGTGCGATGGCCATTAACGATGTAGAATACTTCATAGATCACCTGTTCATCATGTGTAGAGTGAATGTAAAAGGGGTTAATTCACGCCGCTAAGTGAGGTGAACGACGTATATAGATACATTATAGACACACTTAGTTGTCATTCTTAAGGTTGAGACATTAACAATAGGGGTATATGAACCAGAATTAATTTAGTTAGGGGGAATATGGATAGATTATTTACCCATTAAGAGTGATGAGTCTTGGTAGGAAGCAGCTTGTGGGTTAACTATAAAGGGTTGTAAATCAAGCGGCTTTAAATTGAGTTGCTCAAATTAAAGCCGCCGTCGCTATTTAATCACTCAAACCGTTAGTTTGTAAATTCAGCATTGTGGTAGACGTTTTGCACGTCGTCACAATCTTCTAGCGCCGCTAGAAACTTCTCGAATTGCGCGATCACTTCAGGATCGATCACCTCTGTCATGGTTTGCGGCACGAAAGTGATCTCTTCCACTTCAAATTCGATATCGGGTAGTGCTTCGTTTAAGGCGGTTTTAGCTTTGAAAAATTCGGTATGAGGAGCAAAAACACTGACCATGCCGTCTTCGACTTCAATATCGCTAACATCCACATCGGCCATCATCAGTAGTTCTAAAATGGCTTCTTCATCGTCACCTTTAAAGACAAATACCGCTTGGTGATCAAACATATGACCAACCGTGCCTGGGCCGCCTAACTTGGCGTCATTTTTAACAAAGGCTTGTCTCACCTCGGTGAAAGTGCGCTTACCGTTATCGGTTAAACAGTCGACGATGACCATGGCGCCACCTGGACCGAAGCCTTCATAACGGGCTGTTTCATAGTCTTCACCGCCGCCGCCACGGGCTTTTTCGATGGCACGATCTATCACGTGAGCCGGAACCTGATCTTTTTTAGCCTTAGCGATCATTTGACGCAGTGCTAAGTTGCCATCTGGATCGAAACCACCATTTTTTGCGCAAACATAGAGCTCTTTGCCGTAGCGAGAGTACAGTCTAGTTTTTTGCCCAGCCGTTTTGGCCATAGATTCTTTGCGATTTTGGTATGCTCTTCCCATCTTGATCTATCTCTTTAAGCTAAAAAAATTGGCCCAATGTTAGCAGTTTTATTGGCATTTTTGCAGACTTGGATAATGAATTTATCAAAACAGCGCTAAGTATCACTATTGCGAGGTTTTTTGTTCTGGCCGGTTAATGAAATCGGGGATCTCTAATATCGCCTCAACTCGGGCGGCAAACAGGGCGTGATAACGGTACTTGGTCGTGTGTGGCCTCGAGTCGATAATTGCCATCTCAGCGATGCGATAGCCTTTAATAGAGACCGACTCGTGGCGCCGTTCAAATCGATAACGGGCACTTAAGGTGACAAATATCATTGCCTCATAAGGCTGGTGATGAGTAGACTGCTAAATCAATTTAATCAAGAGTTCGTTATCAATGGTGCAGTGGCAAGAATATGGGTTTTCAGCGCTTAGCGTAAAGCAGTTATATGAGCTAATTAAGCTCAGGGTCGATGTGTTTGTGGTAGAGCAGCATTGCCCTTATCCCGAGCTCGATGGCAAAGACACACTGGCCCAGACTCGCCATCTGTTAGGGGTTGATGAACATGGCGCGCTGGTGGCTTATGCCCGCATTTTAGCGCCGGGCGTGAGTTATGCCGATAGCAGTATTGGCCGAGTGGTGGTCGCCCGTTGCGCGCGTGGAGCCGGGCTTGCGGAGTCACTAATGCACAGGGCGATAGCCATAGCTCAAGCGCAATGGCCACAGGCCAATATCCAGATCGGGGCGCAGCAGTATCTGTGTGGTTTTTATCAACGTCTGGGGTTTACCCCTGTCTCGGATGTGTATCTCGAAGACGGTATACCACATGTCGATATGTTATTAAGCTAAGTCGCCAGCATAATAGCCTGCCATAAAAAAGGAGCACCTTGATGGTGCTCCTTTTTTTGAGATAAACGCCATAGGCGCTAAAGGCATATCGAATAATAAGCCTTAGTCTCGAAGGCGGATCCTTGGATTGTCGTCAACTTCACCGCGGCTATCTATGGTCGATAGTTGGTGCTGCTGGGCGATAATCGCTAACGGACCCGAAGGCAAATGGCGAACAAACAACAGTCGATAACCAAACCGAAGCAGGTTATAAAGGGCCATTTTTTGCTCTGCGCTCATAGAGTTCCAATGCTCATCATGATGCAGGCTAGTCCTTCGCCTGTCTTGCAGTTGTTGTGCTATTTGCATGTTATTATCTTTACGTATGAAGGCTGATGCAGCCAATTAATTCATCCAGTGCAGCCCCTTCTGATGGCGGTTGTCACTATCGACCAATGGGTCGATTTGAGCAGTTTAAAGTGAATTGGCTGTGTAAAAATTGCACGAGATCAAAGTCGGTGCAAGATCATGCGACTAGGTTGAGTAATTATGAAATTGCTCACGTTTTATCCCGTTTTTTGAGGCCGTAAGATGCTCCATTATATCGAACCAGTGTTTCGACCACCGTCAGAGTGGAAATCATTAATTTTACAAGTGACCAATGGCTGTAGTTGGAATCGTTGCAGTTTAAGCTTGTAGCACCGCAAAAGCAGTTTAAGGCGCAAAAACTCGAGCTGATTGAAGCCGATATCCTTAAAGTAAAGCAAAGTGGTGTCGCGGTATCACGGGTTTTCCTTGCCGATGGTGATGCAATGGCACTGCCCTTTAAACGTTTAGAGGCGATCTGTTTGTTGATCCGTGAACACTTACCTCAAGTCACTAGGATAAGCAGTTATTGTCTGCCGCGTAACCTTACTAATAAGACCGATGAGCAACTCGCTAGGCTTAAGTCGTTGGGGTTGAGTCTATTGTATGTGGGCTGTGAAAGTGGCGATGACCAAGTGTTAGCGCATATTGAAAAAGGCGAAACCTTCGAATCATCACTGATGGCATTGAGTAAAATACGTCGCGCCGGTATGAAATCGTCAGTCATGATATTAAATGGTTTGGGCGGGGTGACGCTTTCTCAACAGCATGCGGTTAACTCGGCTAAATTGATGAATGTGGCGCAGCCAGACTATTTGTCCACCTTAGTGGTGACCTTACCTTTGGGGACGCAGAGAATGGACAGTCGATTTGACGGGCATTTTGAGCTGCCCGATCAGTTGGGGCTACTGCGTGAAATGCACACCTTGTTGAGCCATCTTGAGTTAGATAAAACTATTTTTCGCTCTGATCATGCTTCAAATTATTTGGTGCTCAAAGGGGTATTAGGCAAAGATAAAGCCATGTTACTCGCTCAGGTCGAACAGGCATTACAGGGGATGATCCCGCTGCGGCATGAATGGCAGCGAGGCCTGTAAGGCAAACTATTGGCGTACAGGCAATGCTAGTTTTTGGTTTACTTTTCTATATGGATCTCGCGTATTGGGCAGGGTATTTCAATACCAGCCTGCTGCAGAGCATGAATTAAAGCCAGATTTACTTGGTATTTCTTTTGGTGGTAATGGGCAGTTGGAACCCAATAACGCACACCGATCTCTAGCCCTATGCTATTAAAACCATTGATGCCAATTTGTGGTGCAGCCTGCTGGCTAACATGTTCGCTGCGCTCTAACACCTGACGTATGATGGCAATGACTTGGTCTACGTCACTGTTGTAGTTGATATTAAAGTGGTTATTAACCAATTTGTTTTCAAACGAGTTATGCAGTATTTCACCGACAATATGTTTGTTGGGAATACTGATCACCTCACCCTCTTCATTGGTCAGCAGGGTTAAGCCAAGATGGATGCTCTTGACGACACCACTGACCCCTTTAATTTCAATCGTATTACCTACCACAAAAGGGCGAGTCACAATAATAGTGACGCCAGCCGCGTAGTTGGCGAGCATGCCTTGCAAGGCTAGCCCTGCGCCTAAGGATGCCGCGCCGATGGCGGCGACCATGGGGGTGATACTGATCCCTAGCTTGCCCAGTGCAATGATCCCCACCATCACCACTATGATGATCCGCACTAAGTTAGAGACAAAGTTGCTTAGGGTGATATCGATATGATGTTTTTCAAATTGCTTAGCGACTAAGTTAGACACCTTGTTAGCCACCCACAGCCCAATCAGAAAGACCAGCAGTGCACCAACGAGCTGAAAACTGTATTTGACCAGAAATTCGGTCAACATGTTGTAGACATTCTGCAGCTGAGCAAGCTCCTGCTCTAAACCATTCTCATTCATAAGGTTGTTCCTGACACTGTGGCAACAAATAATCGTTAAGGTTACTTAATTTTCAAGAGTTTGATAATCACTATCTGCTTAAATCACTCAATTGGCTTAATGCGTGATTGAGGTCAAGCTATGGGCATCATTTTCTAAGCGGAGCACTGGGTTAAGTTATAGTTCAACGAGGACAAATTGATAAATGGTTTAATTAAGGAGCGATATGAAAGCGTTAGTATTAGCGTTAAGTTTGCTGGCATCGGTTAGTGCCCAAGCGGCGACTCTAGTCGTGGGAGACAGCCTAAATACAGTTGAGCTACAAGATCAGCATGAGCAAACCTTGGTGGTAGATCAAAACACCCGCATCGTGCTGTTTAGCCGAGGCATGAAGGGCGGTGACATCATTAAGGCGGCGTTGGAGTCACTACCGCAGACGGAGCAAGCAGAAGGGCTCGTTTATGTCGCCGATATTAGTGGCATGCCATCACTCATCGCCAAGTTTGTCGCCATACCACAAATGCAGGATCTGCCTTTTCAAATCGCCTTAGACCGGGAAGGGCAAGTAACGCAGCAGTGGCTGGGTAATAAAGACAGTGCAACGGTTATGCACCTGCAACAGCTCAAGATTGTTGCCATGACTCAGGTAGACACGCCTGAAGCGCTAGTGGCTGCGATAAAATAGTTCATTACATCTTGCCTCGGTTATCTTGATGTTGCGCAGTGTTGGGTAAGACTAACGCTGCGCAGCTCATATCATATCTCCATCATGGCCTGTTTGGTGCTGCTGCTCGTTTGTGCATGGCGTGATTGGCTGAGTTTTACCTCCTCGTTTACCATCATCGCCTATTGAATAAAAAGTTATCTTTGAAGCATTAAAATTCATTGCTATTAGGGCTGAAATAGCGTTTACTGCGGATGATTTTTAATCAGCTTAACTCACACTATTTTATGCTGCTATGGAGATACTGGCGCGATGAGCCAATTTCAATCTATTGATGTTAATGATTATTATGACTCTGAGACATTTGAGCGTATTAAATCGTTTGCCCAAGATAAGCCCACACCATTTGTGGTCATTGATACTCAGATTGTTGCCAAGCAATATCAGGCGATGGTGGATAACTTTCCATACGCCAGTATTTACTATGCGGTTAAGGCCAATCCCGCGCCGCAAGTGTTAACCCTGCTGCGTGACAAAGGCGCCAATTTTGATATTGCCTCAATTTACGAGCTCGATATGGTCACTGAGCTTGGTGTGAGCTGCGATAGAGTCAGCTATGGCAATACCATCAAGAAGCGCGCCGATGTGCGGGCGTTTTTTGCTCGTGGTGTACGTATGTTTGCCTCAGACTCAGAAGCCGATCTACGGATGTTAGCCGAAGAGGCGCCGGGGGCGCGCGTTTATGTGCGGATTTTAACTGAGGGCACTCATACTGCCGACTGGCCTTTATCACGTAAATTTGGCTGTCAAAATGAGATGGCCTATGACCTGCTCGTGCTGGCTAAGGCATTGGGACTTGAACCCTACGGGATCTCGTTTCATGTGGGATCGCAGCAACGTGACATTGGCGCATGGGATTCGGCGATTGGTAAAGTCAAAAGCATCTTCGATCGCCTCAGTGAGGAGCACGGTATTATCCTCAAGATGATTAATCTTGGTGGTGGTTTTCCGGCTAACTATATCGATAAAACCAATCCGCTGGAAACCTATGCCGAGCAGATAACGTACTTTTTGCAGGAAGATTTTGGCGATAACTTGCCAGAAATTATTTTAGAGCCCGGTCGTTCGCTGTTGTCTAACGCTGGGGTATTAGTATCAGAGGTGGTGTTGATCAGTAAGAAGTCACACACAGCGTTGGAGCGTTGGGTCTTTACCGATGTTGGTAAATTTTCTGGCTTGATTGAAACCATGGATGAAGCGATAAAGTTTCCTATCTATTGTGAGCGTCAGGGCGAACTGGATAAATGTATGATTGCAGGGCCGACCTGTGACAGTGCCGATATCATGTATGAGCATTACCATTATGGCTTGCCCAGTGATTTAGCCATCGGCGATCGTCTCTATTGGCTCAGTGCTGGCGCCTATACTACCACCTATTCGGCGGTATGTTTTAACGGTTTCCCACCGCTAACAGACTATTATTTATAGGTGTCGCTATTGATAATCCCTCAATGTTAGCGATACAGAAACAGTGGCGAGCCTTACGTGTTAATGCTCGCCAAACCATTAGCAACTAAGGTATTGATTGGCCTAATCAGTAAACCGTCAGGGGGCTTTAGCGTCTCTGGCAGTGTATGTGAATCAATCACTTTGCCTTGTTATGTGCAAGGTGTACAAGCCACAGCCTCCTACCGTTAGCCACAGGCCCCCACCTTTTGCCGCAAACGGCATTATCTCTTTGACTGATATTTATCGGCACTGTTTTTTATTGGTACATTTTTTATTTTAAATTAATAGCTTAATCGTTGTGATTGTCGTTTTCTAACCCACTCAATCAGTGGTGATTAAATCTGCAAGCGTGCTGGAAAGGTAGCTGCCAACTGCTATATTTGCTGTTGTTGTGGTGTAAATGGTTTTGTAAATCGATTACGGCAAAAGATCGAACTGCTAGCAAGCAAAGTGTGATCGAGTTAACCTTACCGGCTTGCGTACTAGGTTAAAGTCCGATTTAACAGAATTTTATAATCAAAACTGAAAGGGGTTTTCATAATGTCAGATGTATTTCATTTAGGCCTGACCAAAGAGATGTTGCAAGGTGCAACACTTGCCATCGTCCCGGGTGATCCTGAGCGTGTTAAGCGTATTGCCGAATTAATGGATCAACCTACATTTCTTGCTAGCCACCGTGAATATACCAGCTACCTAGCCTATATCGATGGTAAACCCGTCGTTATTTGTTCAACTGGGATTGGTGGTCCATCAACCTCAATTGCGGTTGAAGAGCTGGCTCAGTTGGGGGTTGATACCTTCTTACGTGTCGGAACTACAGGTGCAATTCAGCCCCATGTTAATGTTGGCGATGTCATTGTGACTCAGGCCTCGGTTCGTCTGGACGGTGCTAGCTTGCATTTTGCTCCTATGGAGTTTCCTGCGGTAGCCAACTTCGAATGTACTACGGCGATGGTTGCTGCTACGCGTGAAGCGGGCATCGAGCCACACATTGGCATAACGGCATCTTCTGATACTTTCTATCCAGGTCAAGAGCGTTACGACACTGTGAGTGGCCGTGTTACCAGTCGTTTTGCTGGCTCAATGAAAGAGTGGCAAGCGATGGGTGTATTAAACTACGAGATGGAATCGGCGACGCTATTTACCATGTGCGCGAGCCAAGGGTGGCGAGCAGGTTGTATTGCGGGCGTTATCGTTAACCGCACTCAGCAAGAGATCCCTGATGAAGCGACTATGAAAAAGACTGAAACCAGTGCCGTGTCGATTGTGGTCGCAACCGCGAAGAAGTTGTTGGCATAAACTGCTGACATCATGCGTGACATGGGTGTTGGCGTCAGTTTAGATGAGTCTTAATGTGAGTCTTTGCGGCCTATGATGTTGTTAGGGCTCTCATTGCCACCTTGTGTGATGATATGTAAATAAAAGGCGCCCAGTGGCGCCTTTTTGATATTTAGCGTAAAGCCAGTGTCGTATTCGGCCTAGAAGTGATATTTAGCGATCACTGAATAGGTATTTTGATCTACGCCTTTAACGCCATATTTATTTTGCCAGTAGTCATACTCGACGCCGACAAACAGTTGGTTTTTATTGTGTTCACCAAAGATCACCGCGCCAAGATCGTACTTAACCTGTGGGTTAAAGTGGAAGTTCTCTTCATAGCCTTGGTTATCGGCAGAAAAGACCCAATCGATATAGCCATCGAATATGATATTGCTATTACCCACGGGGAAATCCATTCTAAAGGCCGGAGTGACTTGCCAACCATCACTTAGGTTACCACTGCTGAGCGCGTCACGGCGGTAGGTATTAATATTGAAATAGGTAAAGTAAGGCACTGCGATATCCATGCCGATACCATACAAGAAACTGGTGACTGGGCCTTCACCTTCTTCAAGCATAAATGCCCAAGAGAGATCGGTTATTGGACCAAAGTCTATTGATTGGCCACTGATCTTGCTAGCGCTTAAGCGTGTCGAAATTTCACCATAAGTGGTGTCGTTTTCAGACAGGTTTGAGCCGTTAAAATAGGTAACATCTTGGAACGCAAACCAATCACCGTAGATCCATGCGCCTGCAGTTTCGAAAGTGACTGTCGTTTGTCTGTCCGAAGCGGCAAGATCATAATCATTACCGTGCAGTGCCGTCACACTCATATCCCACCACTGCACGATATCATTAGCCATAGCAGGTTGTGCAGCCAATAGGGCGAGAGCAAGCCAACTCTTTTTCATCAATCTTCACCTTGTGTTGATTTTTTTATTCGGACGTAATTTAAAACAGTCCTGAGATTATTTAGGTTATGGTGATGCAGTTTGATCGCCGTAACCCTTTAGCGGCGGCAAGTATAAATGATTTCTTTAAGCGGCCAAAACACTAAACAATGCGCAGGGCTAATAAATATCGACTCTGTGGTAAAGACCTCGATTTACTGCTGAAAGGCATGACATAATATGTCGCCTGCAGCGAGAAGAGCTGCTATAGTCAACTCTTAATACTCTTATTTCAGGGGGAAATATGGTGTTGTCAAATCCGTTGATGATATGGATAGTGATCGGTATCGTGTTGATGTTAGCTGAGATTGTCTTACCCGGTGGAATTGTTATTTTATTGGGGGCTGCCTGTTTGGTGGTGGCTGGGGCGTTAGCCGTTGGCTGGGTTGAGGGCTTAGTGCAAGCGCTCACCTTGTGGTTTATTGCCTCTATGGTGTTACTGTTAGGCTTTCGTCACGTCACGCAAAAGTTGGTCGGCGGTGATTCACATATTGATAATACCGATGAGGAGATGGATTTATATAATCAAACCGCGATAGTTAAAACGGTGATTGGTCCCGCACAGATACGTGGGAGAGTTGAATTTCAGGGGAGTGAGTGGCCAGCGTTAGGCGATGGCAGCGAGATCCCTGTGGGGGCAACTGTCAGAGTGATATGTCGTGAAAATATCGCCTTGGTGGTTGAACCAATATCAGAGTAATAGCGATAAGCTATGTAAAAGGATGGAATCTATGTTTGTATTTACCTTAGTGGTGTTATTTGTTTTTTTTATTTTATATAAATTGCTGTTGATCGTGCCGATGCGTGAGGTCAATGTGATTGAACGTTTAGGCAAATTTAGGGTGGTGTTGCAACCTGGGTTTCATTTTTTGATCCCCTTCTTCGACCGGGTTGCTTACAAGCATGACACCCGAGAGCAAGTACTCGATGTACCACCGCAAAGCTGTATCTCAAAAGATAATACCCAACTAGAAGTTGATGGACTGGTGTATCTTAAGGTGATGGACGGGAAACTGGCCAGTTATGGTATAGAAGATTATCGCCGCGCCGCAGTCAACTTAGCCCAAACCACCATGCGCTCAGAGATAGGTAAGTTAAGTTTAAGTCAGACCTTTTCTGAACGTGACAGCCTCAATGAATCAATCGTGCGTGAGATAGATAAAGCGTCCGATCCTTGGGGGATCAAGGTGCTGCGTTATGAAATTAAAAATATTACCCCCTCCTTTAAAGTGATCCACACCCTCGAAAAGCAGATGGAAGCCGAGCGCCGTAAGCGCGCCGAGATAACCTTAGCCAATGCCGAAAAAGCCGCGATGATTAACCTGTCTCAAGGTGAGCGCCAAGAAGCGATTAATATTTCAGAAGGACAAAAGCAGAAACGCATCAATGAAGCCCAAGGTACGGCACAAGAGATCGCCATTATTGCCAGAGCTAAAGCCGAAGCCATGACTCAGGTGTCTCAAGCCCTTGCGCTAGAGGGAGGCAACGAAGCGATGAATATGCAGCTTAAAGAGCAGTTTATTGTGCAGGTTGGCAAAATACTTAATAAGGCCGATATTTCGGTGGTCCCCGCCGAGCTGGCGAAACTGGAAGGTTTCTTCGAAGGGATGGAGCAAGTGACCCAAGCGGTTGGGCAAGCAAAAGGAGAGCGCTCATGATTGCAGGTATCGATACAGACTTAATTGTCATGGGGATTTGGGGATTAATTTTTGCGATTTTCGTGATCAAGTTATTCCAATCTATTCGCTTGGTGCCCACCAAGTCGGCATGTGTGGTTGAACGTTTGGGTAAGTATCACTCGACGCTCGATGCTGGCTTTCATGCCTTAGTGCCCTTTGTCGATAAAGTCGCGTATGTCCACGATCTTAAAGAAGAGACCATAGATGTACCGCCCCAAGAGTGTTTCTCTAGCGATGAAGTCAATGTGGAAGTCGACGGGGTTATCTACATCTCGGTAATCGATCCGGTAAAGGCCAGTTATGGGGTGACAGATTATCGCTATGCCGCCATTCAGCTTGCGCAAACCACCACGCGCTCTGTCATAGGTACCTTAGATTTAGACCGCACCTTTGAAGAGCGTGATGTGATCAGCGCTAAAGTGGTCGAGGTGTTAGATCAAGCGGGCGCCACATGGGGAATTCGGGTGCACCGCTATGAGATCAAAAATATTACCCCGCCAGAAACCGTGAAGAATGCCATGGAGATGCAGGTCAACGCCGAGCGTGAACGCCGTGCACTATTGGCAAAAAGTGAGGGTGATAAACAGAGTAAAATTAATCGCTCTGAAGGTATTAAAGCGGAAACCATTAACCATTCAGAAGGTGAAATGCAGCGCCGCATAAATGAAGCCGAGGGTAAAGCAGAAGAGATCTTAGCCATCGCCAAGGCGACCGCCGAGTCGATTGAGCGTATCGCCCAGGTGATCTCAGCACCCGGGGGTAAAAACGTGGTGCGTATGCAGCTTGGTGCCCAATACCTCCAGCAGTTTGATGGCCTAAGCCAGAATGCCAGCAAGATAGTGTTGCCTGGCAATATGATGGACTTTGAGCATTGGATGGACAGCATGGGGCTGGAAGAGAGTAAAGATTAAGTCATCCACGTAATTGAAAAGCCGGTGCCATGGCGCCGGTTTTTTTATGCCTGCATCGCAATGCGTTAAAAGCCACGCAGCGTATGACCTAGGCGCCGGCTCCTGTTATACTGCCTGCTTGATTTTTTGGAGGCAAGAATGGACGTATCTTCTTTACTTGACGGCTTAAACGATAAGCAGCGCGAAGCCGTTAGCGCACCACAATCTAGCATGTTGGTGTTAGCGGGCGCGGGCAGTGGTAAAACACGCGTATTGACCCACCGCATCGCTTGGTTGATGCATCATGAACAGCAGAGCCCCTATTCTATTCTTGCGGTTACCTTTACCAACAAAGCCGCCGCCGAGATGCGTGAGCGGGTAGAGAAGGTGAGTGGCAGCAATATGGGCCGCATGTGGATAGGCACCTTCCACGGCCTCGCTCATCGTTTGCTGCGCACCCATTATCAAGACGCTAACTTGCCTCAAAGTTTCCAAATTCTTGATTCTGACGATCAGCTGCGCTTGATTAAACGTATTTTAAAAAGCCTTAACCTTGATGAAAAACAGTACCCTCCGCGTCAAGCACAGGGCTACATCAATGGTAAAAAAGATCAAGGTTTGCGCCCTAAGCATATCGATACCACGGGTTTTCCTATCGAGCAAAACCTGCTGAAGATCTATCAGGTATACCAAGAGTCTTGCGATCGCGCAGGGCTGGTGGACTTTGCCGAAATTTTGCTGCGGGCTCATGAGCTGTGGCTCAATAAACCGCATATTTTAGAGCACTATCAAGCGCGTTTTAAAAATATCCTTGTGGACGAGTTCCAAGATACCAACGCCATTCAATATGCGTGGATCCGCGTGCTAGCGGGTAACAGCGCCAATGTGATGATTGTTGGTGATGATGATCAGTCCATTTATGGCTGGCGCGGCGCGCAGGTCGAAAATCTGCATAAGTTCTTAGATGATTTCCCCGACGCGAAAACCATACGCCTAGAGCAGAATTACCGCTCCAGCGCCAATATTTTGAACGCCTCGAACGAGCTGATCGCCAACAACCCAGATAGACTCGGTAAAAAGCTGTGGACCGAAGATAAAGCTGGTGAGCAGATTGGGCTTTACTGTGCCTTTAACGAAATGGATGAGGCGCGCTTTATTGTGGGCCGTATCATGGACTGGCAAGATATGGGCGGCAATTTAAGCGATTGCGCGATCCTTTATCGCTCCAACGCCCAATCACGGGTGCTTGAGGAAGCCTTGCTGCATAAAGGGATGGCTTACCGTATTTATGGCGGTTTGCGCTTCTTCGAACGCCAAGAAATTAAAGATGCCATGGGGTATCTGCGGCTCATCAGTAACAAAAATGATGATGCCGCTTTTGAACGTGTCATTAACACGCCCGCTCGCGGTATAGGGGGGCGCACTCTGGATATTTTACGCTCAACGGCGCGTCAGCAAGAGTTAACCCTGTGGCAGACCTGCTTGTCGGTGCTCGATGAAAAGTTGCTCAGTGGCCGAGCGGCAAATGCGGTGCGTGGCTTTATGGATCTTATCGTTAACTTGCAACAAGATACCGAATCGCAATCTTTGCACCGTATGACAGATCATGTGATCCAAGCGTCTGGCCTCAAAGCCATGTATGAAGCCGAAAAGGGTGAGAAGGCCCGTGCTCGAGTAGAAAACTTGGATGAGTTAGTGACCGCGGCGCGCACCTTTGTGATGCCAGAAGATCTGGAAGATATGGGTGAACTCAACGCCTTCTTGTCCCATGCGGCGCTCGAAGCGGGCGAAGGCCAAGCCGATGCCTTTACCGATGCGGTGCAATTGATGACGCTGCATTCGGCCAAAGGACTTGAGTTTCCACTGGTGTTTATGGCGGGCGTCGAGGAGGGGATTTTCCCCAGCCAAATGGCGATGGATGAGGGTGACAGGCTCGATGAAGAGCGCCGCCTCTGTTATGTTGGCATGACCCGCGCCATGAAGCAGCTCTATATTACCTATGCCGAATCACGGCGCATCTATGGCCGAGAAAACTTTGCCCGACCGTCACGGTTTATCAAAGAGATACCCAGTGAATATGTGCAAGAAATTCGCTTAAAGGCACAGGTAACGGCACCGACTAATAGGTTTAGTAACCGAATCAACGATGCTATTAGTGAGAGTCGCAATCGCCCTGTAAGAGCGGTTGCTGGCCATGAGTCTGGTTTTAGTATTGGTCAACGGGTGATGCATTTTAAGTTTGGTGAAGGCAAGGTTATCGATCTTGAGGGCAATGGAGAGCAAGCGGTTATTGAAGTGAACTTCGACGATGTCGGCCGTAAACGGCTTAAAATCGCCTTTGCTCGTTTAGAAAAGGTATAGCCATGGGTGGTACAAATGGCTTGAAAGTGGTCGTATGTCAGTCATAATGTCAGCCATATTGACCTCAGATCACAGGCCAAGCGGTGTTTAAGGGAGCCTCATTAGATGAACTTACGGGATAAAATTAACGCCTATTTGCGTCTTGCACGCATGGATCGGCCCATCGGTACCTTGTTGCTGCTATGGCCTTGTTTAATGGCCCTTGTACTAGCGGCTGGTGGCATGCCAGATACTAAAGTACTGATTATTTTTATTATTGGCGTGGTAGTGATGCGTGCGTGTGGGTGCATCATCAATGATTATGCCGATCGTAATATCGATTCTTACGTCGAGCGCACTAAATCACGACCTTTAGTCAGTGGTGAGGTGTCGGTAAAAGAGGCCCTGTGGCTATTTGTGGCATTAGGCTTGTTAGCTTTTGGTTTAGTCTTGATGCTTAATCCATTGGTGGTGCAACTGTCTGTGGTAGGGATTATTTTGACCATCATCTACCCCTTTACCAAGCGCTTTACCAACATGCCGCAAATGTTCCTTGGTGTGGTGTGGAGTTGGTCAATACCCATGGCCTATGCCGCGCAAACGGGTGAGGTGCCAGCAGAAGCCTGGTGGTTATTTGCCGCCAACTGGTGCTGGACTGTTGCCTACGACACTATGTATGCCATGGTCGATCGTGATGATGATTTGAAAGTAGGCATTAAATCGACGGCGATTTTATTTGGCCGTTTTGATCGTCAGATAATCGGTTTGTTTCAGTTAGCCGCCCTTGGTTGTTTTATTATGGCGGGCTTAAGCGCGCAACGTGGTTTAGTCTTTGGTTTAGGCATTATCACCTTTGTCGGCTTTAGTCTGTACCAGCAAAAGCTGATTTATGGCCGCGAGCGCGCGCCCTGTTTTAAAGCTTTTTTAAATAATAACTGGGCGGGGTTAAGCCTGTTTATGGCATTGGGTATCGATTATCTAATCTAAATGGGTTAAGCGTGTTGCGCTAACGGTCACAGATGCAAGTCGAGATGATTAACAACAGAAGCCAGTGACATTATCACTGGTTTTTTTGTTAATCGTATAAGTGCAGCTCATACTAGACCAACTAGCTCGCTTGTTGTAGCTGCAGATCTCCATTCAAATTCGCAGCCTCAATAGCAGACTTAAACTGCTGCGGATTATCCAGCACTATGTCGATTTGGCTAACTGACTCTGTTAACTGCCCCATTGCGCCCATATAGACTTGAGGAGATGTAAACATAATTCGCGTATTGCTTTTCCCTCTGCCGAAACTCAGATCCTGCTTGTCTCGCTGTGCACTGCCATCGAGTAATTCCACACCTGCAATACGATTTAATTCAACAACTAGCATTCCCCAAATGCCATTATTTAGCACCAGCTTGTCATCGATGAGATAACAACTATAGTGCCGCGCAATTCGGTGGTTTGCACAAAGTACCACGACACTATAGGCGATAAACCCAGCAGAAAAGAGTGCGGCGAGTTCACTCCAATCGACTAAGGCTAGGTAACAACAAGTCGCGGCAGCAACCAAACCTGTGATCAGTGACAACAGATGCCAGCGACTCGATGATAATGAGGTGATATGCGCAATAGCCCTTGCATGATGACGAGAGAAATAAGCTATGGCGTAATACCAGCTGGCAGGCTCGGTCGCTAACATGTATCCCAAGGTGAGTTTCTTATCATCTTGGACTTGCGGCTTATCTACAGGCTTGTTCGTTGTAAGCGATGCTTGAGGCTGATTTGTGCCATATTGGCTTATCACAGTGAGTCTCGGATCGCCTTTGGCCGATCTCGCTTGCCACAGTCCCCTCGCAATACTCACGATTAGATACAGTTCAATCGCGAGTAACACGGCAATAATAGGAAAGCGCAACCAGGCGATAAACTCAAAGTAACTCGCGATCTCCGCCGGGAAACCAAGCCGAGCCATCAGGCTGCTAAGACTAAAAATGATAAGTAGTTTCCATAACTTTTGACCGCCCACTTTGATAATGGCAAACCAATAGCCAAGTGGTAAAATAAGGAAGTAGATAACAGAAAATACACTTAGCCGAATCAGTGCACTAGGTTCATCTAAACTCGCGGGAAGATATGTAAAACCAAGGCTGTAAGCCACAACGACGGATAACAGAAACAACAAACGATATTTAACACTTCGCCTCATAAAGGCTCCCTGTGTAATGTTACCTATTTGTAAGCAACATATGGAGTTAAGACGCTAGTCTCAAGCTAAAAATTGTAACTAAAGTCATTTAAGACGAAGATTTTTATATGAAATTAACTCTGTAACAGGGCTAAGTTGACGGAGATTTCTTGTCATTCTCTGCTTTTTGCTTCATTAAGTCGGCAATTTGGGCAGATAACACAGCTATCTCAGTTCGGATCTGAGCGCGTCGCTTTTCGGCCGCGTCACTTTTATCGTGAGCTAAGGCCTTAAGCTCTTGTTGGAGATCTTGTATCTTCTCTTTGCGCTGTTCAATCAGCTCATCAAGGGAAGGTTTATGGGGTTTGTCGCTGGCCGCCGCTTGCTGAGTTTCTTGCATCTCATTCACTTTAGCGTGCAGTGCACCACCAAGTTCACTCGCCAACGCTTGGCGACCTTCACTAGAGATAGAAACCTGACTACTTTCCTGACTAGGTACCGCTACAGCTGAGGCAGCCGTCTCTTTCACAGCCACTAAATCTTTCGCAACTACAGTTAATCGGCTCAAACTTGTTGGGCCAAGGCTTTGCTGATTTATTCCTTGAATGTTCATACTGCGCCTTCTTTAACGAGCAACTTGTGCTGAGTGATATTAATACCCATTGCTTCTATTCATCGGCAAATGACAAAAATGGTTTAGTTAATTGGCGACAATCTTTTCAGCAATCAGCAAAATTGTGGCTCAGACTAGATAATTAACGCCTAACGCGACAAGATGAATGAGTCATTATGGGGATACCTGTAATGACTTTTTTTATGGGGGCCGTATATGGTGGGGACAAGAGGCATTTATCTGTGTAATGAGTCAATTGAGAAACTCGCTGCAGGATAATGGCATAATAGCTCATAAATGAGAGTGCAAAAAAGCAGCGCCGTGAGCGGCAGTAGCGTGAGGGTAGTCTAAGCTTATGTGAAGAGTTATTGGTGAAATCATCAGCTACACATGAGTAAAAATTGTTGTTGGATGTGATAGTGACGATGAGGTTATGCAGGAGATTTTCATGCTTAACACAGACGTTGCATTTGAGGTGGGACAGTGGCAAATCTATGAGCTAGCGTTATTGCTGACCGCGGGGGCGATAGTATTATTTTGGCTCGGGGTATCCTTGTTTAAACGTCGTGGGATTGGTTCCTGGGTTGTGGTGCTATCTCTTAGCAGTGGGTTGATCACATTGTGTTTTTTCAGTAGAACAGACGCAATGGTGTTGCAGCAGATTTTATTGCAAGGACAGAAAATTGAAGTGGTCAATGGGGAGTTAAACTATGGTGAGTATCATTTTCCCTATATGGCGAAACATGAAATAGATTACCGTGAAATCCACCTCGATAAACGTACTATTAAACTCTATCACTCAGGCCACTTACCCAGCGCTCGCTGTTACCGAGGCTTTTATAGCCATAATCTTATTAACGCGAATAGTAGTGTGCGTCTCTATATCCATTGGGTTGATAGACCATATCAGTACCGTCAGCAAGACTATATCCTCAGGGCGCCCTGTATCTTAAAGATTGAGCAATTACATGATAAGGCCCGAGTGGCCGTTGCTAGCAATTAACGCTGCAGGCTCGCTACCCTCTGTAATAGGTAATCCGACTACGAGCCGGCACAAAAAAGCCAGTTGATATAAGCAACTGGCTTTTTGACGTTATCGACACTGAGCTTATCAGCTATTATCGCCTTCTTTTAGCCACTGAGCGGCACGTTTGGCAAAGTAAGTTAAAATGCCATCGGCGCCCGCGCGTTTAAAGCACAGTAGTGATTCCATTACGATGGCTTTTTCGGCTAACCAACCATTTTCAATGGCAGCCATATGCATGGCATATTCACCACTCACTTGGTAAGCGAAGGTCGGCACTGCGAGTTCACGCTTAACGCGGGTGACGATATCTAAATAAGGCATACCAGGTTTTACCATCACCATATCGGCACCTTCTTGAATATCGAGGGCGACCTCATGAAGCGCTTCATCGCTGTTAGCGGGGTCCATCTGGTAGCTGTGCTTGTTGCCACCCTTTAGGTTACCTGCCGAGCCGACGGCGTCACGGAATGGGCCGTAGTAGCTCGATGAGTACTTAGCCGAGTAGGCCATGATTTGCGTATTAATGTGACCAGCTTCTTCAAGCGCTTTGCGGATAGCGCCAATGCGGCCATCCATCATATCAGATGGGGCAACGATATCGGCACCGGCTTCGGCATGTGACAGCGCCTGCTTAACTAAGATCTCGGTAGTGATATCGTTAAGAATATAACCTTCTTCATCTATGATGCCGTCTTGTCCGTGGGTGGTAAATGGATCAAGGGCAACGTCGGTCATCACACCTAATTGAGGAAACGCTTCTTTAAGCGCGCGCACGGCGCGTTGGGCTAACGCATCGGCGTTATAGGCCTCTTCCGCCATTAAGGTTTTTTTCTCGGCGGGTGTCACGGGAAACAGTGCCACAAGCGGAATGCCTAGCTCGACTAGCTCTTCAGCTTCTTTCAAAAGTAAATCAATTGAATAGCGTTCAACACCAGGCATTGATTCTACCTTTTCAGTGCGGTTATTCCCCTCGAGTACGAACATTGGGTAGATTAAGTCATTAACCGAAAGTTGATTTTCGGCCATTAAACGGCGACTAAAATCATGTTTACGCATGCGGCGCATTCTGCGCTGAGGGAAAGCACTGGTAATGATGTTCACATTCGACTCCTAATTTAGGGTTACTGACTGCAATGAATTGTAGGATTTGAGTTGGCGATTGTGCCAAGTCGTCACGGATAAAGCTAAGTCTTTTCTACTGTTCGATATCTACCGTATAAACACAGACACGATTACGGCCACTATTTTTAGCATGGTAGAGCGCCTTATCGGCTCGTTCGACCAAGGTGTTGATCTGTTGGTCGTCGACAATTACCTCGGCATACACCCCAACACTAATCGTAAGCGGAATGGCATTGGCCCCCCAACTTAGCGGTAGCTGAAATACGGTTACTCTTATTAATTCAGCGACTTTTTCGGCGCCATCAATAGAGGTATTGGGCAGTATCATAGCAAATTCTTCACCGCCAAAACGTGATACTAGATCACTTGGGCGCCTTAACTTTTGTTTTAACGCTTGGGCTATCTGTTTCAGTGCTTGGTCGCCCGCGAGATGGCCGTAAGTATCGTTAATGGCTTTAAAACGGTCGATATCGATCATCAAGACGCTGAGCGGCGTTTGCTGGCGACGGCTGAGACGGCCCTCAGCTTGTAAACGTTTTTCAAATGCGGCGCGATTTTTCACTCCGGTGAGGCTGTCGACAGTATTTTGCTCGGTTAGCTTTTGATTGGCCTCATTAAGCTCACGAAGGGCAATTTCAAGCTCCAAAGTGCGCTCTTGCACCATCTGCTCGAGTTTTTCATTGCTGTTGGCCTCGGCTTGAAGGGCTTCTTCTTTGGCCTGGCGAATACGTCTGGATTGCTCTAATGCTTGTTGTTGTATTTTTAGCTTAGTTTTACGCTCATCATTGTAGCGCAGTGCTAACACTGCTGTCATAAAGAGGATTTCAAAGTTCAGCCCGATGAGCATCGGCGTTTGTGGCAACATAGGTAGATATACTATTCCTAAGTACATCATGGCGGTAATGAATGAGCCGATTAACATCCCCGACCACGCAAAGGTGTAGAGCTTGGCCAGCTTATGTCCTTGCAAACTGAGCATAACGGCTATCACCATCAATAACAGGCTGACGATAAGTACGGCGAGGATATCGACGGTTAAGGCGAGTGGGTAACTGATAAATGGTATCAGTAACGTCAGTATCAATGTGCCAGTAGCACTGTAGCGACACAGTTTTAACATCAATAGATTATTATCTCTAAGCTGCAGTACTCTTTCGGTGAACAGTAACATAAAAGTAATGCCGATAGGGATAAGTAACGGGATGATAGTTTCTTGCACTGTAGGCCAGTCAGGCCATAAGTAACGTGCTGGCAAACCAAGCAGTGTTGCGACTAGTAGAGACACTGTCAACACGTAACCCGCATAAAGGCTGTAACTGGGCGAACGCGATATGATGGCTATAAACAGGCTTAATAGGCCGATGGCAAGCAAGGCACCAAGCTGTAATCCTTGGTATAAGGATTGGCTTTCAGTGGCTCTGATCATCCCATTAGAAGATTTAAGAGTTAAGGGGACACTCGCGCTGCCCTGTGTCTCGATACGCAGATAAAAGGTGTGTACCTGATCTGGCGCTAAATTAAACGGATACACAAACTGGTTATGTACCATAGGGCGTAAAGAAAAGGGGTACGCATCCCCCATCTCTAGGTGGACTGTCTGCTCTGCGTTAGGCAGATGATATAGGCTAATTTTATCTAAATGCGGATTACCTATGGTTAAGTAGTTACGTAGCTTCTCAGTTGTCGCATTGTATAAGCTGAACTTTATCCAAAAAGGCTTAACCGCTAATGCTTGATTAAAAAAGGGATCTATTTTTTTCCAGCGACTTGGATTGAGTGATTGAATATCGTCTAGCCGTTGGAGTTTGTCATCTTGCACATAATAGAGCCATGGCGATAGCTCGATGACATCGTCATCGCCGACAGGCAACAAAGTGTGAGCTACGCTACTGGTTGAAAGGCAGCATAATATGAGAATGATGAGCAGAGGGTTAAAATGCTTCATAATTCGCCTGCAAATCAAAAAAAGCACAAGTGTTGGCGTAGACTTGGGCGGCGAACTCATTAGCTGGCTGGCCTCTTAGTTGGGCAACATATTGGCTAATATAGGGCAGATATTGCGGCAGGTTTTTACTCGACTTAGGCTTGGGGCGCATGCTACGCGGCAGCAGATAAGGACTATCGGTTTCAAGCATGATTCGTTCCGCTGGAATATCGCCAACCAAGGAGGCCAGTTCCGCCCCGCGCCGCTCGTCACACACCCAGCCTGTGATGCCAAGGTGCAGGTCGAGTTCAATATAGCGTTCTAGGCTGTGCCTATCACCCGTAAAGCAATGCAATAAGGCGCCTTTAAGCTGAGGTCGATAATCTTTGAGGATCTCGACAAAATCATGGTGGGCATCGCGCTCATGCATTAATACAGGCATATTGAGGTCAACCGCCAGCGCCAGTTGCTTAGCAAAGGCGCTGCGCTGCATGGGTCGCGGCGAGAAATCGCGATTATAGTCTAAGCCACACTCGCCGATGGCTACTACGGCCGGATGTTGGGCTAGCTGGCGTAAGCGAGTAGAGCTGTTCGCATCCCACTCACTGGCGTGATGTGGATGCAGCCCAGCAGTGGTCAAAAGCGCCTCAGGGTAGCGCTGCGCGCAATCAATGGCTTGCTGACTTTCCTCTAGACTACTGCCAATGACAATGAGCGGCGAAACCCCTTGCGCCGCCGCAGCGTGTATCACGTTATCGATATCATTTTCTAATGCACTGCCAACTAAGTTAACAGCGATATCTATATGACTTGGCATTAGTTAATACGTTTAACCCTAATCGTGGTGTTGCTGCCCTCTTTACCTAGCAGAAAAGAGCCTAGTGCCGCTCGTTCAATTTGTACTTTATCGCCGCTAGATACTCGAAAACGACGGCTGTCGATCTGCTTCCATTGCTGGCCATTTTCGAAGCTGAGCTTTAACGTGCCATAGGGATCTTTATCGACCTGTTTGACCGTCAGCCACATGGCATCAATTTGTTCTTGTTTGACGATTTTACCAAAGTTGTCTTGGGCCGACTCTGTCAGTGTAGTTTGAGTTGTTTTAGTTTGGGATGCAGCAACCTGAGCGGCTGCAACCTCTGCGGTATGGGTAGGCACTTCATTCAAATCGGTAGAGACTTGTTGTGCGGCGCGATTAATCGCTTGTGCCGCAAGTGCGTCATAACAGATTAGCCGTTCAAGTTTATCGGTTTTGGCAGCGCATTGGGCAAGTTGTTCTTCAATATCGGCAACGGCGTGAAGAGAAAGCAATAGGCTTGAAAGTGTTATCCAGCGTAAACCATGGGTAAAACGAGAGGTCATGAAAAAGCTCCTTTTTATTATGAACGCTAAGCAAACGAGACTCTCAAAAACGAACAGCTACCCGAATTGGATAGCTGTTCGTGTAAGCCATTAACCAAGCGCTGTGGCTAGATTAATCCGCTTGTGTTTGCTCATCATCTTCTTCTGTGTCCTTTTTACTGTAGAAACGGGCCGCAAGCAATCCCCCTTCGAACAATATTAACATCGGAATCGCTAACATGGTTTGCGAGATAATGTCGGGTGGGGTCAATAACATGCCGATAATAAAGGCACCCACCACAATATAGGGACGTTTGGCTTTGAGCTCTTCAGGTGTGGTTACTCCCGCCCAGCAAAGCAAGATCACCGCAATAGGGATTTCGAAGGCTAAACCAAAGGCAAAAAACAGCTTAAGCACGAAACTCAGATAACTACTGATATCGGTAGCTACTTGCACCCCCTCAGGGGCAACACTGGTAAAGAAACCAAATACCACAGGGAATACAATGTAATAGGTAAAGGCTATCCCTAAATAAAACAGTAATGTACTGCTGGTGAGCAGTGGCACCATTAGGCGTTTTTCGTGCTTGTACAAACCTGGAGCAATAAATGACCAGATTTGAAATAGCACATAGGGGATGGCGATAAAGAACGCCAGCACTAAGGTTAATTTAAACGGAGCGAAGAAGGGCGCGGCCACATCTGTTGCGATCATGCTACTGGTGTCTGGTAGCACATCCATCAGAGGCGTTGCCATATAATGATAGATATCGTTCGCCCAGTAGACTAGGCAAATAAACACCAAAAGCACACTACCAATCGCTTTAAGTAACTTGTTACGTAACTCAAGCAGATGGCTAATTAACGGTTGCTGTTGCGACATGGACTACCCGTCAGATTTATCTGTTGAAGTGCTGCCTTTGGCTGTACCTGTCGTCTTAGGGGTTGAGTCACTGCTGGCACTGTCTGTGCTACTCGGTTTCTCTTCTACCTGATAAGGACGATTAACAGATTGGGCTGCTTCTTTTAATTGATCGATTGAATCCTGTAATTCAGGCGAAAGATTCTTTAGCCCTTGGCTTTCAGCCTTCTTCAGGTCTGAATGCAGTTGCTCTATTTTAAGCTCTTGCTCGAGCTCATCTTTTACTGAATTGGCCATGCGCTTCATGGCGCGGATCCAGCCACTAATTGAGCGTACTGCAACCGGAAGCCTTTCAGGGCCAAGAACCACTAGCCCCAAAATACCGATCAACAGTAACTCCATAAAGCCGATACCGTCGAACATAAGGATTTACGCCTGTTCTTTGTCCTTGGGCTCAGTCTTTTTTTCATCAGCCTGAGCGGTTTTTTCTGCAGAGGTGTTTTCTGCAGCAGTTTTTTCTTCTAGTGCTTTCTTTTCATCTTCAGAAGACATGGCGTTCTTGAAGCCTTTTACTGCACCACCTAAATCGCCGCCAAGTGAGCGTAATTTCTTCGTGCCAAACAGTAAAACTACGATTAAAGCAATGATAAGGAGTTGCCAAATACTAATGCCACCCATGTAACGTTCCTCTTTAATTTAACTCTTTAGTAAGACTGGTTCTATTATGAACCTTTGGTTATTTAGTGCTAGCTAAAATTTGCGATTCTTTGGTCTAGATCGCCATCCGAATAACCATAATATGGTCCCGATCCCGATAGACCCGTAAGAGGCCCATAGTGTAGCGTTTTGTGCGAACAAAATAGTGCCGCAGATCACTAAAACTGCCGATGTCACTAAAAGGTAGTTACTTTTGTGGGCTTTTTGCTGCTGTTTTAAGTAGCGTTCTAGGAGTAAATTTTGGCTGTTTACGAAATTTTTACCCATTTTAAGATTATCGTAAATTAGCTCTGGCAGTTCCGGCAATTTATCGGCCCAATAGGGGAACTCTTTTTTAATTTTTTTGGCCATGCCGATGGGGCCAATTTGCTCGGCCATCCAGCCTTCGAGAAACGGCTTGGCCGTTTTCCATAAGTCCAACTGCGGATAGAGCTGGCGCCCAAGTCCTTCAATATAAAGTAAGGTTTTTTCAAGCAGCACCAATTGTGGCTGCACCACCATATCGAAGCGGCGTGCGGTTCTAAATAGTTCTAGCAGCACATGGCCAAAGGAGATTTCGTCCAATGGTTTATTAAACATCGGCTCACACACCACTTTAATGGCTTGCTCGAAGGCGACGATATCGGTATCGGCAGAAACCCAGCCTGATTCGATATAGAGCTGGGCAATACGGGTGTAATCACGGTTGAAGAAGGCAAGGAAGTTCTCGGCTAGGTAACGCTTATCTTGTTCGGTTAAGGTGCCCATGATGCCGCAATCTAGGCCGATATAGAAAGGATCTTCCGGGTGTTCAGTGCTAATAAAGATGTTGCCCGGGTGCATGTCTGCGTGGAAAAAGTTATCGCGAAACACTTGGGTGAAAAATAGCTCAACGCCGCGTTCGGCCAGTAACTTAAGGTTGGTGCCTTGGGCTTCTAACGCGGCCTTGTCTGATACTGGAATACCATAGATGCGTTCCATGACGATTAAGCGTGTAAAGCAAAACTCTTCATACATAAATGGCACATACAGTGAGCCAGAGTCGAGAAAGTTATTGCGTAGCTTAATGGCGTTAAGCGCTTCCAATTTTAGGTTTAATTCGCCTTCAATCGTGGTGCGATAATCCTCTACCACTTCGGCCGGACGTAAGCGATTACCTTGGCCTAACAGAGTTTCTAAAAACTGAGCGCTCTGGCTCATTAATTGAAGATCGGCATGCACTTGCGCTTCAACATTGGGCCTGAGTACCTTGAGTACCACTTCGGCGCCGCTCGATTTTAATTTGGCGGTGTGAACCTGAGAAATCGACGCCGATGCCAAAGGCACATCGTCAAAATCGTCAAAGTAGGTTTCAATGGGGGCGCCCAGTTCGGCTTCAATTTGAGCTTTTGCCACTGAAGAGTCGAAAGGCGGCACGCGATCTTGCAGCATGGCCAGTTCTTCGGCCCATTCATCACTGAGCAGATCACGGCGAGTCGACAGCATCTGGCCAAATTTAATGTAAACCGGCCCCAGCTCTTGCATAGCCAGTTTGAGGCGTTCACCACCCACTTTGTCTTTATGTTTGTTGCGTAACCAGAAAAAGCTGCAGCGCAGCAGTCTAAAATACCAAGGCTTTAGCTTTGATGGGATAAGCTCATCTAGGCCGTAATTGAGTGCAATTTTAATGACTTGGTATGCGCGCCGAATGCTTTTGACTGTCATTTTGTCTTGTGAGTCCTGGTTATGAGTCGTTCGATCCTTTGGTTTAAGACATCAGTATCGTCTTTAAGCTCATCGATTCTATCACTAAAATGAATAAATTCGATTTTGTGTGGACTGATGCGATACTCTTCGACAACGAGCTGGCCGACATGGTCGCGGCTCTTATTAAATATGTCCGCGAGCCCTTGTCTGAGTTGTTTGACGCCTTGTTGCAACATATGAGTTGGCGCATCGCCAATCCATTTTGACAGAGGCTCAGCAAAATCAAACTCTACCTGTTGCATGAAGTGGCTAAAGCTTTGCAGTAGATTGAGATCGCCTTCGAGTTTGAGCTTATCTTGTTTAATCAACTCGGTGAGATTAGCGCCTTCGGTGAGGCGATACAGAGTAGTGATGTCAACTTCAACCTGAGTGGTGATCTCACCATTATATTGACTAAAGACTTGGATCTCTTTGGCAAATAACAGGTAAATGGGCCAGCTAAGTTGGGTCAATTGTATGCACAGCATCTTGCCATGCAGCGTATGCTGTTTGGCATACGCTTGCGGGGACTGTTTGACAGCTTGCTGTAATGCGGTTTCAATTGCCGCGCTAAGCAGCAATACAATGTCACGTTTCATGCGTTACCTAGTCGGCTGAAGCAAAAGGGGAAAGATTAAAACTTATAGCCTTTGTGCAGTGCCACAATACCGTCGGTCATGTTGGTGTATTCAACCTGTTCGAAACCGGCATCGATCATCATGCTCTTCAGGGTCTCTTGATCAGGGTGCATACGGATTGACTCGGCTAAGTACTCATAGCTTCCCGCATCTTTAGTGATCAAGTCACCCATCTTAGGTAAGATTTTAAAGCTATACAGATCATACAGCTTACACATCACTTCATGTTTAGGTTTAGAAAACTCCAGTACCAACAGCTTTCCACCAGGCTTTAATACCCGCAGCATAGAGCGGATAGCCGCATCTTTATCAGTCACATTACGTAGGCCAAAAGCGATGGTGATAATATCAAAATAATTATCTGGAAACGGTAATGCTTCGGCATTGGCTTGCACGTAGTTCACGTTACCCACAACGCCACGATTTCGCAGCTTATCACGGCCAACCTTGAGCATGGACTCGTTAATATCGGCAAGGATCACCTGGCCTTTATTACCCACGATGTGGGAGAACTTGGCAGTAAGATCGCCCGTGCCACCGGCAAGATCCAATACTTTCATGCCTGGACGCGCACCCGCACTCTCTATGGTTAAGCGCTTCCAAAGACGATGAATACCAAAGGACATGACATCATTCATAATGTCGTACTTGGTTGCGACTGAGTGAAAAACGTCGGCCACAAGGTCCGCTTTTTTCTCTGCTTCTACCGTCTTATAACCGAAATGGGTATTGTTGGGTGAGCCCTCTGACATTTATTGTATTCCTGTGCTTCGCTACTGTTATGGCGAGTGTAAGTGAATGATGCTCATTGCAGAATCATTCATCTGTGACTCTGTGATCGATGTTAATAATCCATGTGCCGATTTTATAAAAATGCGCGTTGGCGCAGAGTTTAAAAAATTGAACGCCGCATTACATCATAATATTAGCCATAAGCCAAATTCCCCAGAGCCAATTACCCTATGGGCTGCCTCGCTATTCGTCCCTGCATGTAGGCATAGATCAGTTCGCTAATACTTTGACCTGTTTCTCTGCGTCCCGCATCGCTGCCAGCGTTATGACAACTCGGGGCGGCTTCGGCCAAATGCAAATAACAGGCGTTGGTGCGCAGCCCTATTTGATTAACGTAATAGAGAGCGTCCAGAAGCGGGATCCCTGCTGCCGTTGAAGCGCTGCTGGGCATATTCATGATGGCATCCATATCCAGCTCAACCGCCACGGGTGAACCGCTGTCGTTAAGTTGGGTGACTATCTCATCGATGGCCTGTTTGAGGCTCAGTTCTTGGCGCACCCAGATGGCCTGCAGGGTATGCCACTTGCCGCCAAAAGCGCTGAGTTGGTCTAAAGTTTGTTGGCTATTTTTGAGCTCATGCATGCCCAGTACATGGTAGTAACCCAGCGCGCCACTGGCTGCGGCGTAACTGAAACCATTACCGCTGTGGCGGCCTTCTCTAGGGCGAAAGTCGGCATGCGGGTCGAGGTTGACGGCGGCGATCGGGCGCTTCATCACTTGCTTGCTCGCCATCAAGAGTCCGTAGGCGTTGTTATGGCCGCCACCAATCACGATAGGTTCTAATCCGGCGGCAATGATGCTGCTGACGATATGGATCACTCGCTCATCGAGGCGCTCGACATGGGCTCTTAATGTTTGGGTGGTTGCGCTCGCGGGCAGTTGCAAATCGTGAGTATTAACTTGCCCAAGCACCATGCACTGCTTAGCGTCGAAAAATTGATTTGATTGCAGATTACACCATTGGCTCATGGTTGCTTCGAACGCATCAACCGCGCCGCCACGACCAAGGTTGGCTCGCGGGCCGATATCTTCGCCTATCCCTAAGATGACAAATCGCACACCTTGTTGTTTGGCATCGGCTAATGCGGTGTTTAATGGCGTGTCGCCATCGTAACAATACAGGGCTTGTCCTAGCTTGGTTTCGCCTTCACGAACATGGGTGAAGGTGCTGCACAGTTGGCGGGTAAAGGGGAGCAGTGTTGGCATGGTCATGGCCCTATATTATTGTTGATGCCTCAATTGTACTATTGTGGCCCACAAACCTAGCGGCTGGCAATTGTGCGTAAACGCAGGAGGCCGCGCCAGAGTAGCTGTAGACCTTGGCGTCATCGCTTATTGGCGGTGTGATGGCTTGTTGGCGTCAGGCTAGTGGCTTGGAGTAGGCTTAATCGTTGTTGCTAGGGCTATTGAGGAGCGGCGCCAGTTTGAGCAGCTCGGCAACATTATTGGCCCCCAATTTGCTCATCATTTTTGCTCGGTGCACCTCAATGGTGCGCAGGGCGACGCATAGCTGGTTGGCCATCTGTTTATTGGTGTGGCCGGCGATAACTAATTTGAAAATTTGGGTTTCTCGCTCAGACAAGGTGTCGATAAGCTGTTGGTGGCGAAGCTTCCAATGTTGGCGCTCACTGTAGTGTAACCCTTTAGCGATAGACTCGGATAACGCCGCGCCTTGGACGGGCTTTTGGAAAAAGTCGAACGCCCCATTTTTAAAAGCATCGACCGCCATCGGCACATCGCCATGGCCGGTGAGAAAGATCACTGCCAGCGGGCTTTTAGCTTGGTGCAATAAGCGCTGCACCTGCGGCCCGCTCATTGAGGGCATTTTGGCATCTAAAATCACGCAGCCGGGCTGGGTCAGATCGACACTGGACAGAAAGTCATCGCCAGCGTTAAAACTGGTTATCTCATAGCCATAACCCACCATTAAAAAACTGATCGCATCGATGATCGCTTCATCATCGTCGACAAGATACACGGGACTAGACGAGGGTGTTGGCACGGCGGTTCCTTTATTGAGTTTTGATAACTATTTGGCGGCGATGACTATGATTGATATCGCAGATGCGGCCATTTAGCCAACTATTTTAGGTAAAGCATGAGGCGCATCACGTGGCGATCTGCTATCGATACCGTAAGCTGTGCTAAGCGTATCGATTGAGGAACATTGTGTGTATAAATACCTACTGCATGCATTGGCTGTGTGTTGCTTATTGAGTAGTTTATTCTGTTGTTCTGCCCGTGTTTTTGCCCAGCCGCAACAGCTATATGTCGGCGTGTTGGCTAACTGGGGGCATCAACAAGCCATGGAGCGCTGGACGCCCATGATGACCTATTTAAATCAACAGGTACCCGGCACGCAATTTCATGTATTTCCGGGGAATTTTGAAGCCCTAAATCTTGCTATGGAGCTAGGGCAGATCCAGTTTATTATCACCAACCCGGGGCAATATCTGTATCTGTCGAACCAGTATCCGCTGTCTTGGTTAGCCACCATGCGCTCTCGGCGGCATAACGGCAGTACTACGGCTATCGGCTCGGCCATTGTGGTGAAAGCCGAAAGTGATTATCGCACCTTGTATGATTTAAAAGATAAAATCATCGCTGCCAGCGATCCCCATGCATTAGGCGGATATCAGGCGACCGCAGGATTAATGCATAAATTGGGCATGGATGCTGACCACTATTTTGGCCAAGTTAAGTTTGTTGGCTTTCCGCTCGATCCCTTGTTGTATCAAGTGAGGGACGGCCATGTCGATGCCGCGATCACCCCCTTGTGTACGCTTGAGGATATGGTGGCGCGCGGCTTGTTAAATCCTGCCGATTTTAGAGTGCTTAACCCGAGTCGTCCCGAAGGGTATGACTGCCAGTGCAGCACTAAGCTCTATCCTAATTGGTCGTTTGCGGCCAATGAAAGTGTCGATATTAATCTTAGCCAACAAATTAGTCAGGCATTAATGGCATTACCAGCCGAGCATCCGGCCGCAGTGAGCGGCCAACTCATGGGCTGGACGTCGCCCATTAGTCAGCTAGCCGTTATCCAACTGTATGGTGACTTACATGTGATCTCGCAGGAAAAAAGCCGTTTAAACGCCCTGCAAACTTGGCTCAATGAAAATCGCCATTGGGGCATCTTAGCTGTGGTCATTTTTTTAGTGGCGACGGTATATCACCTGTGGATCGAGTACCGATTTCACCAAAAAAGTGAGTCATTGGTCAGCACAGAGCGGCAATTAAAGCAGCAAGCTATTGCGTTAGAGCGGCTGCAAAGCGCCTCTATGATTGGCGAAATTGGCGCGGGGCTGGCTCATGAGATCAACCAGCCTATTGCGGCCATCACCAGTTATAGCGAGGGCGGCATCATGCGCATGCAAGGCGGGCAATTGACGGAGGCGGAAGCCACCATAGACTTGCTGCAAAAAATTCATAAGCAGTCGACCCGTGCGGGGGAAGTGGTGCACAGGATCCGGGGTCTACTCAAGCGCAAAGAGGCGGTGATGGATGATGTGAATATTCTCACTCTGGTGGATGAGAGCTTGTCTCTGCTGCGTTTAGAGTTGATGCGCCGCGATATCGAGGTGGTCAAAGAGATCAGCGGTGAGCCGTTTTTTATTAGTGCCGATCGCGTCGGTCTGCTGCAAGTGTTGATTAATCTGATTAAAAACAGTATCGATGCCATTGCCGAGCGTCCCGATGATACAGGGCGTGGGCAGATCATAATTACGCTGCAGTTTCATGAACACCAAGTAGATGTACTGGTGATCGATAATGGCCCAGGATTGACGCAACAGGCCGCCACCGTGATGGCAACGTTTTTTACCACCAAAACCGAAGGATTAGGCTTAGGATTAGCCATCTGTAATGAGGTGATAAAAGAGCATAACGGCGGCTTCACACTAGAAAATCGTGACGATGGCCATAGCGGATGCGTGGCTAAAATCGCGCTAAAGCGTAGAGGGTGCCAACAAACGGTGCAGATTTAACGGTTAGTGACTCATCTGCTTTCGATAAAACAGGATCGAAGTAATGGATTGTTTTTCATTGCTTTATTTACATGTGTCGCACGAATGCTATTCGATATGTGGTTTACCACACTATACAAAATCAGTGCTGTGTGTTGGTGAAATTATCGACTATGAAGTCGATCACAAACTGACCTGCCAGTGGATCGATATGTGGTATACCACAATGTGCAACCACTCCTCCCTTGGTAACAATGGTGAAAACCGAGTGACATTTGATGGTGTTGTCCCACGTAATTAATCGGGATGAGCTACCAGCTCAGGTCTGTCGGTATCATTGTTAATTGGGAGAAAAATCATGAAACTTGATCGGCGTACCTTTATTAAAGGGGCTGGTGCTGGGACCGCAGGTTGCGTATTTGCGACGTTGCCGGGCTCATTAGCAGCGCTAGGGCAAACGGGGTTAAGCGGCAGTGCAGAATCGGTCGCCAGTATCTGTGAGATGTGCTCGACAAGATGCCCCATTTCGGCGCGAGTCGTGAATGGTAAAAACGTCTCCATATTGGGCAACAAGAAAGCCAAATCCTTTGGTGGCGCAGTCTGTGCGCGTGGCGGCGCAGGCCATAGTCAGCTGTACGACAAGCAACGTATCGTTAAACCGCTCAAGCGGGTAGGTGAGCGCGGCGAAGGCAAATGGGCCGAAATCGAATGGGATGAAGCTTATGCCATCATTGCCGAAAATCTCAATAAGATAAAAGCCCAGCACGGCGCCGAATCGGTGGCGTTTTCCTCCAAATCTGGCTCACTTTCGGGTCACCTTTTCCATCTGGCTAAGGCTTTCGGTAGCCCAAACACCTTTACTCACGCCTCTACGTGTCCGGCCGGTTATGTGGTGGCTGCCAAGGCGATTTTTGGTGGCAAAGTCAAACGTGATTTAAGTAACTCTAAATACATCATTAACTTTGGTCATAACCTGTATGAAGGCATCAATATGTCTGAAACGCGGGGCATGATGAATGCACAAATGGAGAAGGGCGCTAAGCTGGTGGTGTTTGAGCCTCGCTTCTCGATTGTGGCCGATAAAGCCGATGAGTGGTACGCCATTAAACCGGGCACCGACGTTGCGGTCGCGTTGGCGATTTGCCACACCCTTATCGAAGACGATCTGTATGATAAGGCTTTTGTCGCCCAGTACGTTGCTGGTTTCGACGCGTTTGCGCAAGAGGTTAAAGCCTACACGCCTGAATGGGCCGAATCGGTCAGTGATGTGCCCGCTGAAGATATTCGTCGTATTACGCACGAATACGCCGCCGCAGCGCCTCATGCCGTGGTGGACTTTGGCCACCGCTCTTCATTTACCACCGAAGAGTTTGAGATGCGCCGTGCCCTTTATGCCGCCAACGTGTTAATTGGTAATATCGAGCGTAAAGGGGGGCTTTATTTTGGTAAGAAAGCCTCTAAGTACAATAAGTTTGCTGGTGAAAAAGTGGCGCCGACCTTAGCGAAACCTGGGGTAGAGGGTATGCCCTCAATCGATGCCAAGCGTATCGATATGGTCGATGATCAATATGCCTTGTTGTGGTCATCGGGGGGGATCTATCAAACGATTTTAGATGCGACATTAGAGGCCAAGCCTTATCAGCTGCATGGCTGGGTGATGAGCCGTACCAATCCGATGCAGACCATGACAGACAGAGCACGCATTGTTGAGACCATGCAAAAGCTCGATTTTATCGTCGCCTGCGATATCTATATCAGTGAAAGCGCCGCTTATGCCGATATCTTCCTGCCTGAATCGACCTACCTTGAGCGTGATGAGGAGATTGTCGATAAGTCGGGTAAAAACCCCGCTTACTACGTGCGTCAACGTGTGGTCGACACCATAGGCGACACTAAACCCAGCTGGATGATTTGGAAGGAGTTAGCCAATCAGCTCGGGCAAGGGCAGTACTTCCCTTGGGATAACATGGAAACCTTGCAGCTGTTTCAAGTCGATAAAGATGCGGCGCTGCTCAACACCATTAAACGTGATGGTTGGGTCAGCTATGGTAAGCCCTTGATGCTTCGTGAGCGGGAGATGGTCAAGACCTTTACCGATACCTACCCCAATGCAAAAGCGGTCGATGATGATGGCACTTATGCCAGCCAGCTAAGCTTTAAAACCCCGTCTGGCAAGATTGAGCTGAGCTCAGATAAAGTGGAGAAAATGGCGCCAGGGCGGGGGGTTATCCGTTACCGCGAAGTGACCATGAAGAAGGCCGACGAGCTGTTTTTCATCCAAGGAAAAGTCGCGGTGCACACCAATTCGGGCACGCAAAATGTCCCTATGCTGGCTAATCTAATGTCGGATAATGCGGTATGGATCCATCCCGTCACGGCGGGCTTATTGAATATTGCCAACGGTGACGCGATTCGCATCTATAACGCGACTGGCAGCGAAGAGGGGCATGCCTTGGTCACGCCGGGTATTCGTCCCGATACCGTGTTTGCCTATATGGGCTGTGGTTCTAAAAACAAAGAGCTAGCCCGCGCCACGGGTAAAGGCGTGCATTGTGGCAACCTACTTCCTCATATTACCTCTCCGGTTACTGGTATGAATTTACATACCACCGGGGTCAAAATTGCCAAGCTGTAATCGGAGTTCATTATGACTAAACGTTATGTTCTTGTGCACGATGAAAATAAGTGCATTGGCTGCCAAGCCTGTAATGTGGCCTGCCGCAGTGAAAATAATGTGCCTGAGTCGGTGACCCGGCTTCAGGTACGCATCGAGGGGCCTTACGGTAACTTTCCTCATCTGCATTTTAAATACAATCGCGTCTCTTGTGAGCAGTGTGAAAACGCGCCATGCGTCAAGGTGTGTCCTACGGGCGCGGCTTACGTTAACGCCGATGGCATTGTCTCAATAAATGAAAACAAGTGTGTCGGCTGCCTCTATTGTGTTGCCGCTTGCCCCTACAAGGTGCGCTTTATTAATCCGGAAACTCGGGTGCCAGACAAGTGTGATTTTTGTAAGGAGACGCGACTTGCTCGTGGTGAAGACCCAGCCTGTGTCAGTGTTTGCCCGACCCAAGCCTTAGTGTTTGGCGATGCCAATGATCTGAATTCAGAGGTTCGCAAGGTGTTAGATACTAAGCCGCATTATCAGCAAAAGGTGAATCTTGGCACAGAGCCAAGGGTCTATCGCATTCCTAGCCGTAAAGGGGGGATTAAAGCATGAACAATATTTGGGGCTCCATGGAGCAATATGATCCAGTCGTCTGGAACTGGATAATCGCAGTCTACCTGTTTATGGCAGGCTTATCGGCAGGTTCTATGTTAGTGGCGATAGGGCTTAAATGGTACAAGCAGAGCCGAGGGCTACCCACTGATGGCTTGCCTGTGATTAAGGCCGCGGCGGTGATAGGGCCTGTGGCTATCTGTTTGGGCATGGCGTTATTGGTGCTGGATTTGACTAAACCGTTTGAGTTTTATCATATCTTACTCAATTACAACTTAACGTCTGTGATGGCATGGGGGGTTATCGCCCTGCTGATTTACATTCCTTTAGTGTTTGTGTTTGCCGCGCTAGTGTTTGAAAAGCAGGTGCTGCACTACGCTCCCTGGTTAGCGGGCATCTTGTCGGTCTGCCGTCAGGTTGAAGGCAGTTTGAATAAGCTGATTTTTGCGCTGGCACTCGGCGTTGGGGTCTACACCGGATTTTTGCTGTCGGCGATGATCAGCTATCCGATCCTCAATACTGCAGTGTTACCGGCGCTGTTCTTAGCTTCGGCGCTCTCGGTCGGTTCGGCTGGTAATATTTTGGTAGCAACGCTGTTTTTCAGTAAGAAAGAGTCTGACTGTATCGAGCAGGTGCACCGTATCGAGTACCCTGTCGCGTTTAATGAAGCGCTCTGTTTAGTGCTGCTGTTTGTCGGGCTTAACTTTTCCGGTCCTGCCGCGCAGGCGGCGACGGCGGCTATCACTACCGGGACTTGGGCAAGCGTCTTTTGGATTGGCGTGGTGGGCTTAGGGCTAGGTGTGCCTGTGCTCGCCAGCTCGCTGGCACCGAAGGCGTGGCGACACAGTAAGGCATTTTTAATTACCGTGTCCTGTAGCACGATTCTTGGGGTGTTGGCCTTGCGGCATTTCGTGGTCTATGCGGGACAAAGCTATATTAGTTAATGGGCCATGTTACTTGGGTTAACTTATCGCGTTAGCCCAAATGGTGGCTGTGACTAAGTATTTAATCGTTAAATTAAAAAGGATGATGACCCTGTAGGGCATCATCCTTTTTTATGCTTAGCATCTGTGCAGTTAAGTTAGCGTACTGTCTGGCAAGCTAAAACGGTTGTCAGAGGCTTAATCGATATCTAATGGCTCTGGCGACAAAATAATCCCTGTGTTGTCTGCATACAGGTGATCGGCAGGTAAGAAGGTTACGCCACCAAAGTTAACTGGTACTTCGAGCTCGCCTACACCATGGCCATCGGCGCCAACTGGGATAGAGGCAATGGCCTGAATGCCAATATCGAGATCTTCCAGCGCATCAACATCACGTACCGAACCGTAAATGACAATGCCTTCCCAGTTATTAGCGACCGCAATTTCTGCGATTGATGCATCGAGTAGGGCGCGGCGTAATGAACCACCACCATCAACCAGCAACACCTTGCCTTCGCCATCTTGCTGCAGAACTTCTGCGATTAAGCCATTGTCCTCGAAGCATTTGATGGTGCTAATTGAACCGCCAAAAGAGCTACAACCACCGTAATTACTGAACATGGGTTCGACGACATCGACCATATCAATGTAAGTGTCACAAAGTTCTGAGGTGTTGTATTCCATAAGTCATACTCCTGTAGAAAGGCATTTTGCTTGGATAAATCAGCAACATATTAGTACCAGCCAGTATATAAGGGATTCTTAAAAAGAAAAGCGTTATTAATCACGCAATTGTCGATAAAACTAGCTTGTATGCCAGTTGGTGTAATGTTTCTATCATTGGTGGTAAAACATACTGAAAACATGACCCACCTCATTAAATAACGTATTTTTATTACACATTGTGTATGGTTTTGCTAATATAGCTGCAGTAATTGATAACGTTAATTTAACTTGCTTTAGGGGCATGGATCCCCCAGTTCGCTTACGGATGGTATAGGGTCTTAAGAAGGTGCCTTATGGAAGTTTCAAACACAATTGAATTAATTGGCTATTCTGCGTCATTAATGGTGGCAATATCATTAATGATGAAGGACATCGTTTGGCTAAGAACGCTTAACTTTGCTGGCTGTACACTGTTCGTGATCTACGGCACTTACATCTCGGCATGGCCAGTTGCAGGTATGAACGCTTTTGTTGCCTGCATTAATATCTATCATTTAGTTAAAATTGCCCGTAGTAAATCGCAGTTAAACGACATAAAAAGCGCCTGACTGCGGTGTGTGCCAACCTGAGTCTGCTCTCGGGTTGGTGGCTCTGCCTGACTCCTCGTCCTCCCCATCGAATGTGTGCCTGAGCTGATGCCTTACTGAGGTTAGTCGATGTTTCGCCTATACCCACGGCCTCGGCAATCTGCTGGCGCAGACTTGTACTTATAGTTTGTCACCGAATTATCAGCGTTTATGCTGATAACAGCTATGTGCTATAGCCCCAGTTATTACTGTTATTTTTGTTGTATTTCTTCGTGAGGCACGGGGTTAAATTGCATGTGCGCAGTACAGATAACAAATTGACTTGTTATTGCTTTGTTATACTATCCTTAGGTGCAATCGTTGTTTCATCTTCCCCAAGAACAAGAAAAAGGATTCGCTCATGGCAGAGCAAGGCACTAAACCTTATCGGTTTACTATACGTGTCACCGTAGTGAGTATTTTTGTCTTTGCTACCCTATGTACTGCCTTGATTGCAATAGGATTGCAATATTATTTTAGCGAACGTCTGGCGACTGAGTCGGCGCTTAAACTCTATAATAGCAGTGCCCGCAGTACCAGTGAACACTTGGCGTATTTGGATAGGAGTATCATAAATACAACCAAACTATTGGCGAGTTTCTCGTCGCTAGAAACGGATGAGGGATTGTCAGCCGAGGCGCTGAGTATCTTTTCCAAACTGATGCAAACCTCCCCTTTTATTTGTGCTATCTACATTGGGCTCGACGACGGTGATCTGTATGAGCTCATTAATCTCAATACAAATGCTGCCGTGCGCGACCAGCTTAATGCTGGCCACTTAGACCGTTGGGCCTTAATCAAGATCCACACTCATGCCAGTGGTGAGCGACGACGTGAAATTGCTTATTTTGATGCCGAGTTTAATCTTAGGGTCAGCCATTTTGATGTCAGTGACTATGATGCGACTAATCGCCCTTGGTATATTAATGCAACTAGTGAGGAGGTCTATAAGACTGAGCCCTATCTATTTCAGACACTACAAGCACCAGGACTCACTTATTCTATTAAGTTACCGGGTAATGGTACCGTATTGGGAGTCGACATTGCCCTATCTAGCCTAGAGGAACACCTAGTGCAACAAGGCCAGACTCACGGGCTGGATGGTGAGCAAGAGGTTTTTGTGTATAAAGCCACAGGTGAGCTTATCGCCTCTAATCAAGCTGCTGAAAACGAATTTAAACTCCCAGCAGGGCCACAATTAACACTTACGGATGAACAAACAGCGTTTATTACGCGCTCGCCAGTATTAAGAGCGTCGAATGAAACCGATTGGCCGCCGATAGACTTTGCTATTGCCGGAGAACCGCAAGGATACAGCATAGATATGCTTAATCTGGTAGCTGCAATGACGGGGCTGCAGATTGAATATAGTAATGGTATTAGCTGGGCTGAGTTATTTGAGCAGTTTAAACGCGGTGAACTTGATCTATTGCATTCGGTGTTAAACAACGAACAAAATGAAAACTTAGGTTTATTTAGCCAACCCTTTTTACCCTTACCTTTTGCTATTGTCACTCGCCCCAATCATCAAGTGTTTAGCCGTATAGAACAGCTCGAAGGGCATAAGCTGGCGATTCCCCGTGGTTGGTCAGTTATTCCCATTATTCAGCGTTATTTTCCACAAATTGAGGTGGTTGAATACGACTCAACTCTAGCGGTTTTGCAAGCCGTAGCCCAAGGCGAGGTGTTTGCTGCATTAGATAACAGCGTGGTGCTGCACTATACCGCTAAGCTTTTCTTTATTGATGGTGTGCAGTTTCATGAGCATATTGATTTTGCCCCCGCGAATGTCAATCCCGGCTTGAGTATTGTCGTGCATCCCAGTGATGAAGTATTACTGGAAATCATCAACTTAGCCTTGGCAAACATCACATCTGAGCAAGTTAGTGCATTAGAGCAAAAGTGGTTCGGTGATGGCATGGAGGCGTCATCGAACCTGCAACAGGGGGCCGTTCCTTATAAGTTGTTAATAGATATAGCTAATTATCCGAGTGAACAGCAACAGCTCAAGCTTTATAGCATCAATGGTGAAGAGCGATATGTCTATGTGGCTCCCATGCATAACAGTCGCACCGAAACGGAATATTTTGCCATCGTGGTACCTAAGCTGGTCTTGCTATCGACTAGTCAAGAAAGGGTGGAAAAGTCGATTATGATCACCGGCATATGCATGTTGCTAGTGCTGCCATTATCTTGGTTATTTGCCTCACCGATCATTAATCCGATTAAACAGTTAGCGATTGAAAACCTTAAGGTAAAAAATCGCCAATACAGTGAAGTCGCTAAGGTGAATTGTTATATCGTCGAGATTGATGAGTTGGCCGATTCAATGGTAGATATGTCTGATTCGATTAGGCAGCACGAACAGAATCAAAAGCAATTAATGGAATCATTTATCAAGCTTATCGCTCAGGCTATCGATGATAAATCCCCCTATACCGCCGGGCACTGTAACCGTGTACCCGAGCTTGGTTTGATGCTGGCGGATCAGGCTGTGGCGTCGCAACAGCCCCCCTTTGATACGTTTGAATTTAATAATGAAGAAGAGCATACCGAGTTTAGAATGGCAGCCTGGTTGCATGACTGCGGCAAGATCACCACACCAGAGCATATTGTCGATAAAGGCAGTAAGTTGGAGGTGATCTACAACCGAATTCACGAGGTGCGTATGCGCTTTGAAGTGCTGTGGCGTGACGCCCAAATAAGCTACCATCAACAGTTGGCGCAACAACCAGAGAACAGAGAACAACTGCAAGCCGAGTTAGCGCAAAAGTGGCAAACCCTTAACCAAGACTTTGAGTTTATTGCCAATGCTAACGTGGGTGGCGAGTTTATGGAGCAAGCCCATATCGATAGATTGCAGCAATTGGCTAAAATCACTTGGGTGCGCCATTTCGACGACAGGCTGGGGCTGTCGCCCATTGAAGAGCTCAATTATCCCAAGTCGCTAGAAGTGCTACCTGTGACAGAGTCGCTATTAAGTGATAAACCTCAGCATATTATTCGTCGCGATTTTCCGGTGCATTTCGATAAAAAGTTTGGCATTAAGATGACGGTGCCAGAGCATCTGTATAACCAAGGTGAGCTGTACAACTTAGCCATTTCTCGAGGCACCTTAACCGCTGAAGATCGCTTTAAGATTAATGAACATATTACTAGCACCATTAAGATGCTAGAAAGTTTACCTTTTCCTCCCGAACTGGCGCGGGTGCCGCGTTATGCTTCGACTCACCACGAAACACTTAAAGGCACTGGGTATCCGCGTAAGTTGACGGCTGAGCAGCTATCGACCCCAGAGCGTATTTTGGTGTTAGCCGATATTTTTGAAGCCTTAACCGCGGCCGATAGACCCTATAAAAAGGCCAAGCCCATTAGTGTGGCCATCGATATTTTGCATAAAATGGTCTTGGATGACCATGTCGACAGAGATCTGTTTGAGTTGTTTTTAACCAGTGGGGTTTATCTTGACTACGCGAATAAATTTCTCGACCCGAGTCAAATCGATACGGTGGATATTGAGCAGTACCTTAATCGAACGGCGTGATTATGGTTGGATGGAGAATTATGGTTGGGATAATCGGAGCAGAACAGCTGCTCACCATGCACCTATGAGGCTAGATTATTTGTCCGTTAAATTGGGCAGCAGTGAGTGCTCTAAATAATCGATGGGCTGCGCGCCTTGGACAAAACCATCGTCGGCCAGTATCCGCTTGAGTAAGGGGATATTAGTGTTAATCCCTTGGATAACCAGTTCATTTAAGGCAACACGCATACGGGCAATGGCGCAGTTGCGTGAGCTACCCCAAGTGATGAGCTTACCTATCATGGCATCGTAATAGGGCGGCACCTGGTAACCTTGATAAAGATGCGAGTCCCAGCGAACCCCAAGGCCGCCGGGAAGGGTGAGTGCTGTGATGGTGCCGGGTGATGGGGTAAAGTTAGCAGGATCTTCAGCGTTAATACGACACTCAATAGCATGCCCATGGCATTGTATTTGTGCTTGGCGCATGCCAAGAGGCTGATCTGCGGCGATACGCAGCTGCTCGGCGACCAAGTCGAGATGGGTCACCATCTCTGTTACCGTATGTTCTACCTGCAAGCGGGTATTCATCTCCATAAAGAAAAATTCACCCTCTTGGTAAAGAAACTCTATGGTGCCAACGCCCTCATAGCCTATGGCTTGGCAAGCCTTGATACAGCGTTGACCGATAGTATCGCGCTGCTCATCGGTTAACCCTAATGCCGGCGCTTCCTCTATCACCTTTTGCTGGGCACGTTGCATCGAGCAGTCGCGCTCGCCTAAAGACAGCGCATTGCCCTGCTTATCGCATATGACTTGCACCTCGATATGGCGCGGCTGGCTTAAGTATTTCTCTAGATAGACGCCGGCATTGCCAAACGTGGCTTCGGCCTCTCCTTGAGTTAAGGCTATGGTGCTTAGCAGCGCGCTGGCATCGTTAACGATGCGCATCCCTTTTCCGCCGCCACCGGCGGTAGCTTTGACCATAACCGGATAGCCGATAGCGTCGGCCAGAGCCAAATTGGCGGACGCATCATCGCCCAACAGGCCATCAGAGCCGGGAATAGTCGGTAATCCTGCCGCTTTCATGGCGGCAATGGCGCTGACCTTATCCCCCATTAGGCGGATGGTGTCACTGCGTGGGCCGATAAACACAAAGCCACTGGCGGTCACTTGCTCGGCAAAGGTGGCGCTTTCGGATAAGAAGCCATAACCAGGATGGATAGCATCGGCATGGGTGAGTGCGGCAGCGGCCAGTATTGCTTGGCTGCTTAGATAACTTTGGCTCGATGGGGCGGCGCCAATACACAGGCTTTCATCGGCAAGGGTGACATGCAAGGCGTCTTTGTCGGCGCGCGAGTGAACACTCACTGTGGCGATATCCAATTGCTGGCAGGCGCGGATGATCCTTACGGCGATTTCGCCGCGATTGGCGATAAGCACTTTGTTAAACGGGCGCGATGCTGCCATGGCAGAGCTTACTCGATAACCATTAAGGGTTGATCAAACTCAACGGCGTCACCGCTGTTGCATAAAATCGCCTTCACTACGCCAGCATGTTGGGCTTGTATTTGGTTCATCATTTTCATTGCCTCAATAATGCAGACGGCATCACCTTGCTCGACCCTTTGCCCCACTTTGACTAAAGGCTTGGCATCTGGCGAAGGCGATAAATAGAAGGTGCCCACCATAGGGGACACCAGCAGATCTTCCTCGGCATAGTCGAGTGGCTTAGTCGACTCTGAGTTGGTTGTATCTTCTTTGTCGTCGGTGGTTTGGCCAAATGCTTTAGCCGCTACGGTCTTGGTGTAGCTCAGATCGCGGCAGATACGAATCGACTCCTCGGCATTTTTAATTTCCAGCTCCGAGATATCAGAGGCTTGCACTAGGGCGATCAGTTTTTTAATTTTACGAATATCCATACGCTTGTCTCTTGAGCATTAGTGAGCTGCTTTGATACGGCTGATGGCCGAGCGCAGTGCAAATTGATAACCCATTTCACCCAAGCCACAGATCACCCCAACGGCTTTATCTGAAAAGTAGGAGTGATGTCGAAACGGTTCGCGGGCATGCACATTCGACAGGTGCACCTCGATAAAGGGGATAGCCACTCCCAGTAGTGCGTCTCTAAGTGCGACACTGGTGTGGGTAAAGGCCGCCGGATTGATAATAATGAACTGGGCATCGCTGGCATGAATGGCATCGATCAGTTCATGTTCGGCATTGGATTGAATATGTTGCAGTTGCACCGCTTCTGCTTGGGCCATTTGGGTCAACTGTTCGACAATCTGGCTTAAAGTGTGATGACCATAATGGCCGGGTTCTCGACGACCTAATAGGTTTAGATTAGGGCCATTGACTAACAATATTTTCGCCTGATTACTCATGCAACATACCTTTAGGAGTGAGCCGCAGCGCGGCGCGCAGATGCTCATTTTTAATAGATAACTGCAAGTTAGCATAATTTAGCGCTATTTTGTCGCCGCAATTTAAATTTCATCATCAGCCTGGGTAGAGGCCGATGTTTGCATCAAGCATTATCGCCTATGCTGCGACAAAGAGTGGCGGTTACTGCTATTGGTTGTGGAGGGGTAACCCTTATCGACCCCTTATTTAGTCGAGGCGAACAACGAGGCTGGCAATGATTCGTGATTAACAGATAAGACAGAGAAACGATGGGTTTCTCTGTCTTAGGTATTTGGTGCGTCGGCTAAATATAGCGCCGTGCTATGTTAAAAAAAGTATTTATATTGCAGCTGCAATGTGCGCGGTGCGCCCATGGTTTCAATGGGGTATTCTGCTCGGTGGCCGTGTTTAAAAATACTCTGCGGCACTTCGCTATCAAATAGGTTGTCAATGGTGAGCTGCAATTGCTGGTTTTGTTTGGCTGATAACCAGGTTTGCAGGCCAATATTGGTAAGCATATAGTCACCGGCAGTGAGGCCATAATCTAAGAACTCTCCGACATATTGGCCGCTCACCCAGAGTGTCACATCATCGTTCATCTCGTAGTTTAGCTTGGCAAAACCTGTGTATTTGGGGACTCGCTCAATTTGCTGGCCATTATCTTTGCGCTCGGCATGGGCATAGCCACCGCTGAGTTCCATTAACCATTTCGCTGAAAAGGCTTTGACCAAGTGAATATCTATCCCATAGCTTTCGACACGGCCATTAAGGTTGCTGTAGGTAAACTGGGTGTCACTGAGCGCGCGTTGCTCTATGAGGTTATCAATATTACGCCAAAAACTATCTACGGTTAATGAGATATCACCTTGATAATTAAACCCAATATTAATACTTTCACTGGTTTCTGCTACTAAGTCAGGATTACCCAAGGTACCCAGCTGTTGATAGAGTTCTGAAGCGGTTGGCTGGCGATAACCATTGCCAAGATTGGCCTTCAGTTGTAATTGTGACGTTATATCGTGAGTTAACGCGATACTGCCAACCCAGATAGATTCGTCATTGACCAGTTTATTGACTCGTGCTCCCAGTGATAGCTGGGTATCGGGCAGGCTGCTTAGCTTAGGTTGGTATTGACTAAATAGTGCATAAGTACGGTCAGTTGGCGTGGTGAAGTGCATAACCTCGTCAGCGCCTTCAAATTGTTCATACTGACCTCCCATAATCCACTGACTCCCATCTTGAGTGTGATAGTTAGCGGAGACGATCGCGCCGTAATCTTTAAAGCCCCAATATTGATCCCAGTAGGGAACATCGACCTTGCCGTCAGCCTCTTTGGTGATTTCACTATAGTGAGAGTCCCAGTGTTGGTAGCTTAACTTGGTTTGTAATAGCAATTGGTCTGACACTTGGAGTTGCCAATCGGCATAGGCGAGCGTCTGTTTGCGATCATTTTCACTCAAAATAGCGTTGTAAGCTAAAGGACGTTCGAGTAAGCCGTCATTATATTGCGCAAAAATAGTCAGTTGCTGGGCATCGCTGATGGACCATTTAATTTTTGCATTGAGGTTATTCATATGATAACCCCGCTCTTTGTCTAAGGCCGCCGTTGGTGAGTATTCCTCATCGGGCCAAAGTGCGTAGCCTTCTGATTGGCTTGAACTGGCGGCTAAGCTAATTTGGAGATCATTGATTTCGCTGCTGACGAACGCTGATAGATCATAACTGGGCAGCGTATCAGCCACTAAGCTAACTTCACCGCGATCATCATGTTGATAGCTTTTGGTGATGATGTTGATGATCCCCGCAATGGCTTCCGAGCCGTGGATCACGCTTTGGGCACCTTTAATCACTTCGATGCGCTCAATCATCATGGGGTTAATACTGTCGGTATAGGTTGAGCCATAAAGCCGATTATTGAGTCGATTACCGTCAAGTAACCAGAGGATGTCTTGCGGGCGACTGCCTTGCAATGCATAGTCGGTATCGGTATGGCGACCCGCTCGGCCGTTAGCGAATAAACCTGGTACAAACTGGCTGAGGACCTTGTTGATATCGACCGCCCCAGCGGCTTGGATCATCTCACTACTGATAATGGTGACATCGCTACCCAGGGTAACAATTTGGTAGGTGCCGTCATCTTGATATTGCACACCGTGAACGGTGATTTTTTCGATATCATCAGCGAAAGCGGCGTTGTTTACAGCTAATAACGTTAAAGCTAATCCCCATGTTTTCAAATACATTACTCATTCCTTTTGGGTACGCGGTTATGTTTTTGTGACCTAAGTTAACGGTGTGTATTATATGTTTGAGTGGGGATAATTTTGCGAGCTAGATCAATTATATCGGCGACAGTGTGAAAAATATTATAAAAGTATTACTCGTTCGATATGAATATCGCTGGCAATATAATGCGCTTAATTAAATGGCTGGATCATTTATTAATGAGTGAAAAGGGATTGATATTAGGCTTGAATATGCTTGATGAATTATAGTGGTTACCACTGGCTAAGCTTGGTCGATGGGCATTAAAGGTGGGTTATATTAGTCATACTTAGCCATTTAAGCATGGCTAAGGTATTAATGGGGAATATATTACTTTAGGCTTAATATAAGGCGAGTTAAACGATACCCGTTCGGCTTAAGCGTGCCACCTTGACGCCTTTAAGCACAGCCATTCGATTCACTATGCTATTGAGTTCACTGGCTTGCCCTTTGATAATAATGGTTTCTAGGCAGTTATGGTGGTCAATATGAACATGAGTACTACATAAAACATGAATTAAATTATTGTGCTGTATCTCAAGCAGTTTTTCAGTTAGCCCTCTTTGGTGATGATCAAATACCAGCGTGAGCACGCCCACGACATCTTCTTTGCTATTATTCCACTGTTTATCAACCAGCCTATCGCGAAATAGATCTCTTATATATTCAGAACGAGAAAGATATCCGCGCTCTAATTGATCTTCTTCAATCTCTTCAAATTGAGATTTAGGCATGGAAACAGTAAAGCGGATCGTGTCGTTAGGCATAAGTTAAATTCTATAAAGCTTAATTACTGTGAGTATCCTACAGATATAAAAAGGATGCAAAAATATAAAATTGATCTAAGTCAACGATAGTATTAAAGATCTGTTTTTAGGCTGATTTTTAGGCATATACCCGCTAGTATGACGAATATTTTAATAGTATTACCTATTTGGGCTAAATGTTTATGAGACGGTTAATCTTGCTGCTGTTGTGTGGTTGCTTCGCTTGCCTCTCAGTGGCAGCGACGGATAGGGAAGTGGCTGCCACTGAGAGGGTATTGACACTCGCCTTAGGGGCCGAGCCCGACGCGGGGTTCGATCCTATCTTAGGCTGGGGTAAATATAACCGGCCGCTGTTTCAGTCGACACTGTTGCGGCGCAATAAACAACTTGAGCTGGTGGGCGACTTAGCGACATCGTGGACCTTATCAGCCGATCGCTTAACCTGGCAAGTCTCGCTACGAAAAGGGGTTAACTTTAGCGATGGCACAAAGCTTACGGCTGAAGATATTAAATTTACCTTCGATACTGCCAAGCAAATTGCCTCAATACACGATCTCACTAATCTAGAGAAGGTTGAGGTGGTAGCAGATGGAGAGCTCAGGTTTCACCTGCAGCAGGCCGACATCACTTTTATCGATAACTTTGTCAGTTTAGCGATTGTGCCTAAAGCAAGTTATGGTCCGCGATATGGCTTAGCACCTGTTGGCTCGGGGCCGCTTAAGTTTGTTCGTTGGGATCGCAATCAACAGCTCATCATGGTCCCCAATCCATATTATTACGGACAAAAGCTGCAATTTAAAAAAGTGGTGGTCATTTTTAGTGATGAAGATAGCCGCTACTCTCGGCTGCGCGTCGGTCAGTTAGACCTTAGCGCGATAGCACCGCGCTATGCGCAGTTACTCCCGCCGACATATCGGCTATGGCGTATCGACAGTGTCGATAACCGCGGCATTGCTTGGCCTATGCTGCCTAAGCAGGGCAATAACATAGGTAATGATGTTAGCTCAGATCTGGCGATCCGCACCGCTATCGACTTAGTCATTGATCGTCAGGTGTTAGTTGAGCAACTGCTAGAGGGTCATGCAACACCGGCTTATTCGATTGCCGATGGATTGCCTTGGGGGCCAGTTGCTCAAGCCCATGAACCTCAAGTTGATCCCGAGGCCGCTATTGCACTGCTTGATAAAAGTGGATGGCAATTACAAGGTGGTATACGTCAGCGCGATGGCGTTAAGGCGTCGATGACGCTTTATTATTTGGCAGGCGACACCGTGCGCCAACAATTAGCCTTGGCGGTAGCGCAAATGGTCAAACCGCTAGGTATCCAAATCACTCCCGTCGGTAAAAGTTGGGAGGCCATCTATAAACAGATGCATCAACAGCCGGTGTTATTTGGTTTTGGAAGCCACTCGGCAACCGAAGTGAGGGGCGTGCATCACAGTCAATATCGAGGCCAAGGCTATTTTAATTCAGGCTATTACAGTAATCCTGAAGTGGATAACGCATTAGATGAGGCCCAGCATGCACTTTCGTGGCACGCCTCATTGCCGTATTGGCAAAGCGCGCAGCAATTCATTGCCCAAGATAAACCTTGGACTTGGCTGGTTAACCTTAAACATCTTTATGCGGCCAATGTCTGTCTTGATCTGGATTCGCCCGGAATTGAGGCCCATGGTCACGGCTGGCCATTAGCCAATAATATCGAGCATTGGCGCTGGCAATGCCCCAACTGATGCCCACCCATAGCTATGCCATCTTAAGTGCTGGTTTTCGGCTGGTATTACTGCTGATTTTGGTGGTATTACTGGCCTATCTTCTGCTGAGCTGGACACCGATAGATCCGCTGAACGCCTATTTAGGTGGCAATGTCTTTGGCATTTCTGAGCCACAAAAGGCCTTGCTCGCCCAGCAGTTATCACTGGATCAAGGAGTGGGCCAGCGTCTACTGCATTGGTTATCTGGGTTAGCGCGAGGCGATCTCGGCTTTTCTACCCTTTATCAGCAGCCCGTATCAAGCGTTATCGCCACCCATTTACCCCTATCGCTACTGCTCATTGGTCTTAGCTGGGTAGGATCGTTGGTGCTCGGTTATCTGCTGGGGTTACTGGCGGGTATTTATCAAAACAGTTGGCTCGATAAGGCGGTGCAGCGGTTTTCATGGTTGATGGTATGCATGCCCTCTTTTTGGTTAGCCATGCTGTTTATCAGCCTATTTTCAATTGCCTTGCAGCTCACCCCCGTGTGCTGCGCCGCGCCAATTGGTATGACTTTTTCTGAACAATCTGTGCTCAGAATGTTGCATCATCTGCTATTGCCTGTCGCTACCCTGACGGTGGTGAGCATGGCGCCAATAGTGTTGCACACCCGAGAGAAGGTGATTGACGTGCTGCAGTCTGATTATGTGCAGTATTCTCTGGCGCATGGAGATAGCCTGTTGAAGGTGGTGCGCTTTCATGTGATCCGTAACAGTCTATTACCGGCAATTGTGTTGCAATTTGCGACCTTTGCAGAGCTGTTTGGTGGCTCGCTGATCGCCGAAACTGTGTTTAGTTTTCCCGGATTAGGCGCCAGTATTGTGAAGGCAGGTTTAGCCAGTGACACCGACTTACTCATGGGCTGCACCTTAATTTCGGCATTGATGGTCTTTAGCGGTAACCTTATTGCCACTGTGTTATCACGCTACTTTATTCAGGAGGCTGGGGATGCGTGATCTACTGCGTCAGCCCAGTTTTATGGCCGCGCTTGCCTTACTATGCGGGTTGGTTGGGCTGGCCTTACTCTGGCCTTGGCAGGGGGCAGAGCTCGATTTACTCAATAAATATCAAGCGCCTTCACTACATCATCTGTTTGGCACCGACTGGCTCGGCAGAGATCTGTTTAGTCGCAGTCAACAGGCGCTGGCACAGAGCCTGTATGTGGGCGGGCTTGCGGTATTGCTGAGCAGTGTGTTGTCCTTGATGATGGCGATGCTTGCCATGCTACATCGCGCCGCCGCGTGGATGGTCGATTTGCTGGTGGATCTGTTTATGTCACTCCCCCACCTCTTGCTGTTAATTCTCTTATCGTTAGCCTTTGGCGGTGCAGAGTTCGGCTTAGTGGTGGCGGTTGCATTAAGTCACTGGCCTAAACTCACGCGATTACTGCGCTTTGAAATGAAACAGGTGCAGTCAGCCCCCTATTATCAGTTAGCGAAACAGTTTGGTACTTCACCTTGGCAAAGGTTACGGCGTCACATGTTGCCGCATATCTTGCCTCAGTGGTGGATAGGCGGCTTGCTGCTGTTTCCTCATGCGCTTACCCATATGGCGGCGTTAACCTTTTTAGGTTTTGGTCTTAATCCTGACTCGCCATCCATGGGCGCCTTGTTAGCTCAGGCATCGCAATATGCGTTAACCGGACATTGGTGGTTTGCCCTGTGCCCTGGTTTACTCTTACTCAGTTGCTTGCTGCTCTTGTCTTATGTTGCGCAGCGTCTGCTGCTCGGTTTACGTCAGGGGCCGCAAACTCACCTTGAAGGAGTGGTTAAATGTTAACTGTCGAAGGGCTTAGTATTCAATCCGATGCTGTCTCTCTATTGTCGCCGTTAAGCTTTTCGCTCAAGCAAGGTGAGGTGCTTGGTGTGATAGGCGCGAGCGGTAGCGGTAAAAGTCTATTGGCACAGGCGTTGATGGGGCAGGTTCCGCCCGGCTTTAAATTAGGTGGCAAGGTTACCAGTCAGCAAGGCTTTCGGCGCGCATTGGCGGCGCAGTCGGCCTCTGTGTTAGATCCGCTGCGATTAATCGGGTCACAATTGCGTTATGCCGCGCAGCGATTAGGCAAACGTGCCTCGACGCGTCGACACTATTTTAAGCTTGGCCACAATATTACTGAGCGTTATCGGCACCAGCTCTCTGGTGGTATGGCAAAGCGCGCCTTGATGGCGCAGGCTTGCTGGCAATCGAGCGAGATTATGATTGCCGATGAGCCCTGCTGCGGACTCGACGTCGAAGCGGCAAAGGCGATATACCAACATTTAGCGATGCTTGCTCGCGATGAACAACTGGGTGTCATGGTGATTAGCCATAATTTGAGGCAATTATTGCCTATTGCCGACAGAGTGTTAGTGCTGCGCGATGGGCGCGCCGTGGAAATGACCACCCCAGCGCATATTCGTGCAGGGGCGTGTGATGAGTATACGCACCGCTTTTGGACGGCACTGCCAGAACATTGGGAGTCAGAACGTGTTGCGGTTGCATAAGGGCTATGTGCGCCGAGGCGAGCAGTTAATCACATTTCCAGACATCGAGCTTAAGCGCGGCGAAATAGTGGGGGTATCAGGCCCCAGCGGTGTGGGCAAATCCACTTTAGCGAGCATGCTTGCGGGGATAATACCTATGCAAGCTGAGCTGCACTCATTGCCAAGGCGCGCGCGGGGTAAACCTAATCCGGTGCAGTGGCTTATCCAACAGGGGGAGTTTGCATTTAATCCCAGATTAACCCTTAAAACCGCGTTAGATGAGGGCTGGCAGTGTGACGATTACCTGCCGCTGCTCAAGGATTATGGTCTGGATGCCTCTTGGTTAACAAGACGGCCAAATCAGTTATCCGGCGGTCAGTTACAACGCTTTAATTTGATCCGGGCATTAGTGCCCACCACGCAGTTTCTTATCTGTGATGAGGTAACGGCGCATCTCGATACCATCACCCAAGCCGAGTTTTGGCAGCACTTATTAGCTACGGCAAATAAGCGCAACTTAGGCGTGTTGGTGATCTCCCACGATCCCTACCTGCTCGAAGCGATTTGTGATCACATTGTGACTTGGTAAAGCGCCGTCAACGGCAGGCGTTACGCTTAATCGCGAGGCTTTCCTTGACGTAGTGCCTTGGTGGCGCCGCGCTGTTTTTTGGCCTCGATACGCCGTTTCTGGCTGCCTTTGGTGGGTTTGGTGGCGATACGCTTTTTAGCGGTATGGCCAACGCTAGCGACTAAGCTGATAAATTGTTCCAGTGCGGTTTGACGATTAGCATCTTGGCTGCGGCTAGCTTGACACTTAATAATGATTTTGCCGCTTTTGGTAATACGATGATCAGCTTTAGCCAGTAAGCGTTGCTGATAGAGTTCGGGGAGCGAGGATTGGCGAATATCGAAAATAAGCTGGGCAGCGGTAGAAACTTTATTGAGGTGCTGTCCTCCAGCGCCACTGGAGCGGATAAATTGCCATTCAAGTTCATGGTCTTGTAGTTCAATTCGATTGCTGATTTTTATCATGCAGGCTCTTTAATGGTGATTATTTGATATAGACAGGTATCATTGCACTGACCAAATAAGGCAAAATGGTCAACTTACTTCTTGCACCGTCGCGGAGTCCCAATATGTTATGTCAAATCGCTGATATCACCAATGGGGTGATCAGTTTATTTGCTAGCGGTCGGTTATCGACAAAAGATTATTGCCAGTTAATCGCCCCCATTATCGAAAAATACCAAGCCGAGTCAGGTAAAGTCTGTCTGTATATCGAAGCCGACGTACTGCTCGAAGGCTGGGAGAGCCAGTCATTATCAGGTGTTGGCGAGGTTCAATTACCTAGGTTCGATGCGCTAGTCTTAGTGGGCGGCCCTGATTGGTTTGGTAATGCGGTGCGCCTAATGGGGCCGTTTATGCAAGGCGAGGTCGCGTGGTATCCGCTCGAGCAAAAGCCATTGGCCATTGAATGGATAACCGCCAAATTAAGTTGCCCATTAACTCAATAAGTCATTTAGGCTACACTGACTGTTGTAAATAAGCCCAAGCGCAACACAGCGTTATAGTGAATATTGAAGGAAATCCTATGTTAGCCATTAAATCTCCAGTCCTTAAGTGCGCCACATTAGCGCTGTTTACGTTGATACTCTTGTCAGGCTGCGCGCCAGAAGTGGGTAGCGAAAAATGGTGTAAGCAGATGGAGGATAAGCCTAAAGGTGATTGGACCGCTAATGAAGCCGCCGATTACGCCAAGCATTGCGTCTTTAAATAATCGCTCAGTCTCGGGTTATCGACAGCAAGTGTGACGCCGACAATACTTTAGTTAGGTGAGGTATTGTCAGCGTTGAACAAATCATTACAATGCCTGTCTAATAGCTATTCATTTGATTTTTTTAGCTTTAATTTTAAGGGTGTCTGTGAGTCGTTTCTTCCAGCTCGTTATCCAAAAGATCGCATTGATGATGATCGCTATCGTGGCGCTGCAGTTTGCAGTGGCTAACTTTGGCGTGCATCAATTGCACTTAGGGGATCGCCAGGAGGAGAGTAAAAACCACCCCCATTTGCAGTTTACTGCCCAGGTAGTCAGCCTATCTCAATGTGTCGATTGCCAATGTGCGTTCGATTCACCTGAGCTAGACAAGCATCAACCCACGGCCCACCATCAACATCAGATCAGCAAAACCGAGACCCAAACTTTCGACCTCTGCCTAGATTGCCAGTGCCACGGTGGTCATGCGACCCTATTATCGCAAGTGATTACTGTGCCATCGCTGCCAGTGTCTGATGCGCCAAAGAACTTAGCTCACCATTACTTCCCGCCCGAGCAACAAGCCGCTTATCGCCCTCCTATAGTGTAATTCTGTTAGCCCCTATTCTTCTGTAGCTCATGGCCGTCTTAGCAATAAGGCTGCGGCTTATGCTATGGCGTTTTATCGGATCATATTCAGCTCATTAACGCTGTGACGCTTAATGTGCTGGAGATTGACACCCTGTTTAGCTGCCCCGCTTTGACCTTGCGTGGATGGGCGCCATATGGCGCGGTGGCTGGATCGAATGTTCAATACTAGGAATTGCGATGCAAAAAAGTATTATCGCGGCGCTACTTCTGGCCAGCTGTAGTGGCTCAGTTGTGCATGCCCTGCCCAGTGGGACGCAAAGTTTTGCGCCCGCGTTGGCGCAAATCAATAACAGTACTCCCCCTTTTCAGGCTTGGTTACCAGAGTTGTTGCAGCAGTTTAATCAACTGCCACAGATCAAGGCACAGCAAGCCAAGCTCAAGCAGGCTGAGTTAATGATGTTGGCGGCCGACAACGCCGTCTATAACCCCGCGTTAGATGTCAGCTATGAAGATGGCGTAGATCAGACCTATGGCATAGGGATAAGCCAAACCTTAGATTGGGGCGATAAACGCGGCGCCGCAACGCGCACCGCCATGTTGCAAGCTGAAATATTGCGCTCTGACGTTGCACTAAGTCGCAGTCAGGCGTTGGCTGAATTGCTCTTGGCTATTGTCGAGCAAAGACGGCAGGGCAAGATCTTGCATTTCCAAATGCAGCAGCTCGATGCGGCTCAGCGGCAACTCACTATTGCCAAGCAGCAGTTGCAGGCAGGGCTGTTGTCACAAGCTGAACATCAACTTATCCAACTTGAACTGGCAAGCCGCGCCGCAGAGCATGCCATGGTAGAGCAAGAGGCGATCGCGGCCGACGCTAAGGTGTTGATGCTCGTGGGCACCGCCTCGGTTGCCTTTAATGACTTTATTACTGCGCTCAGTGTCGATGACTCGCGTTATGTGATCCGCTCAGAGGTCACGCCCGAGTTGCCGGCACTCAAGGGGGCATATCAACAAGTGCTGCTCGCCAAATGGGCCACAGAGCAAGTGAAGGCCGATACTGCCGCCGATCCCACCATCAGTTTTGGCGCCGAACGCGAAGGTGACGACAATAAGTTTACCTTGGGCCTGTCGGTGCCATTACACCTGCGCAATAACTACCGCGACACCCATGCTGTTGCCAGCAGTGAGGTGGCGGTGGCGGAGCAAAATTACCTGGCCCAGGTGCGTGTCATCAGCCAACAGCAACAGCTATTTCAACTCAGCTTTCCGCGATTACAACAACGTTATGAGCAGTGGCGCCAATTGGTGCTGAGTTCCAGTGCCGGTATTGCCGATGCGTTAGGTCAGCAATGGCAAGCTGGTGACATTAGCACCAGTGATTACCTGCAGAGCCAGCGCCAACTGGCCAGTAGTTATCTGGCTGGCTTGTCATTGGAGTCGGCCTTGTATCAAGCTTGGCTCGATTGGATGGGGGCTAGCGGCCAGTTAGAGCACTATTTAACAGCGCAATTGAGTTTGCCCGCGCACGCTAAAGCATCGAAGTGAATTTAGGACGACATAACATGAATAAGCAAATTAATAGGATCCAAGGCGTGACGTTAAGCGCAAGGCTAATTAAGGCCGCACAGTTACTATCAATCACCACACTATTAGGCTTGTCAGCCAGTGCGTTTGCCAGTGACAGCCATGATCACGGCGCAGCCAGCGACCTCGAGCGTCCACATGACGCCAGCGAAGTGGGGCACGACCACCAAAGCGAGCTGCCAGAGCATCGCGAGGCCGATAACGCCCATGGTCATGATGAGGACGAAGCCGAGCATAGCGATGGCATTGTACTTAGCGCCGCCCAATGTGAGCTTGCCGGTATTAAGGTGGTATCGCTCTCTAAACAAAGTTTTAGTTTAGAGGCGGTGGCAACGGCCACCTTAGTCGTGGACCGTAATCGCACTATCACCTTGGCGCCACAACTTGAGGTGCGGGTGCTTAAGCGGCATGTGGTGCCTGGCCAAGAAGTGCAGCAAGGGCAGCCCATTTTGACCCTAGGCGGCGCCGCCGTGGCCAAGGCGCAGGCGGAGTATATCAATGCCGCCGCCGAGTGGAGCCGAGTACAACGCATGAGCCAAAGCGCCGTCAGTGCCAGCCGTCGCTTACAGGCGCAGGTGGACGCCGAGCTTAAGCGGGCGACCCTCGAGGCGTTGAAAATGACGGATGGGCAAATTAAGGCGCTTGCATCTCGTCCAGACACCATTGGCCGCTACCAACTGTTAGCGCCAATAGCGGGGCGCGTACAGCAAGATGTGGCCATGTTAGGTCAAGTTTTTGCTGGCGGCACCGCCTTGATGCAGCTTACCGATGAGTCACACCTCTGGGTCGAGGCTCAAGTGACACCGACTCAGGCTGAAAAAGTGACGGTGGGCAGCAGTGTGCTGGTGAAAGTGGGCCCCCATAGCATAGAGGCGCAGATCATCGGCCGCTCCCATGAGCTCAATAGCGTCACGCGCACCGAGCAAATTTTGGTGGCGTTCGATAATCCTGGTCATGTACTGCATGCCGGGCAATTTGCCGAAATTTATCTGGCCGACAATAGCGTTACCGGCGTGGTACTGCCCGATGCAGCCCTGACCCGGGGCGGTGATGGTGACTGGCAAGTGTTTGTCGCCACTGATGAGGGGTTCGAGGCGCGAGAAGTTGAGGTGGTTGAGCGTCAACGGGGCATGAACTTAGTGCGTGGTTTAAGTCCTGAGACTCAGGTGGTGATTTCGGGGGCCTTTTTCTTAGCGTCCGAACAGGCCAAGTCGGGCTTTGATATCCACAATCATTAAGGGATCCTTGCTATGCTACAAAAATTAATCGATACGGCGATAGCCAATCGTCTGCTGGTGGTGTTGGCGCTGCTAGGGACCATTGTCGCCAGTGTGGTGGTACTGCCTAAGCTCAATCTCGACGCCTTTCCCGATGTGACCAATGTGCAGGTGACGGTCAATACCGCAGCTGAAGGCTTAGCCGCCGAAGAGGTGGAAAAGCTAATAAGTTACCCCGTCGAGTCGGCGATGTACGCCTTGCCTGCGGTCACCGAGGTGCGCTCATTGTCGCGTACGGGCTTGTCTATTGTGACTGTGGTGTTTGATGAAGGCACGGATATCTATTTTGCTCGCCAGCAAGTGTTTGAGCAGTTGCAAGCGGCCAGAGAGATGATCCCTAGCGGAGTCGGAGTGCCCGAAATTGGCCCCAACACCTCGGGATTAGGGCAAATTTATCAATATATTTTACGCGCCGAACCCGGTTCTGGCATCGATGCCTATGAGCTGAGAAGCCTGAATGATTACTTAGTGAAGCTGCTGATGATGCCCGTGGCTGGGGTGACCGATGTGCTCTCCTTTGGCGGTGAAGTGCGGCAATATCAAGTGCAGATAGAGCCCAACAAACTGCGCAGTTACGGCCTTGATATGGCACAGGTAACCGCTGCGCTTGAGAGCAACAACCGCAATGCCGGTGGCTGGTTTATGGCACAAGGCCAAGAGCAACTGGTGGTGCGCGGTTACGGTATGTTGCCCGCGGGCGATGCCGGCCTAAAAGCGATCGGGCTAATTCCGCTAACCGAAGTGGCAGGTACCCCCGTGCGCGTGAGCGATATTGCCAAAGTGAATTATGGTAGTGAGATCCGTGTAGGTGCTGTGACCATGACTCGGCGTGACTATGCTGGCAATGTACAAAACTTGGGTGAAGTGGTTGCGGGCGTGGTGCTCAAACGTATGGGGGCTAACACTAAAGCCACTATCGATGATATTACGGCGAGAACTGCGCTGATTGAGCAAGCATTGCCAGATGGGGTGTCGTTTGAGGTGTTTTACGATCAAGCTGACTTAGTTAACCAAGCGGTGAAAACGGTGCGCGATGCCCTGCTAATGGCCTTCGTGTTTATTGTGGTGATTTTAGCGCTGTTTCTGGTCAATCTGCGCGCTACCTTGCTGGTGTTGTTGTCTATTCCTGTGTCGATTGGTCTGGCGCTGATGGTGATGGCTTACTTTGGCATGTCGGCCAATTTAATGTCACTAGGCGGCCTCGCCGTAGCGATTGGTATGCTGGTCGATGGCTCGGTGGTGATGGTGGAAAACATCTTTAAACATCTTACTCAGCCAGATAGAGGTCATTTAGTCAAAGCACAGGCTAGATCAGGAGGTGAGCGTGATCCGCACCATGCTGATTTAGATGGCCTTGGTGAAGGTGCTCGTGGTGGTATTGTGATGCGGGTGATGCTGGCGGCAAAAGAGGTGTGCCGGCCTATCTTTTTTGCGACCGCCATTATTATTGTGGTGTTTGCGCCGCTGTTTGCCTTAGAAGGGGTTGAGGGCAAGCTGTTTCAGCCGATGGCGGTCAGCATCATCTTAGCGATGATATCGGCCTTGGTGGTGGCCTTGATTGTGGTGCCAGCACTGGCGGTAATCTTGTTTCAACCGGGAGTGTTCAAACGGGGTGTGAAACTGAGACAAAGCGTGTTGCTTAAACCGATTGAATCCTTCTATCGCAAGCTGCTCACCGTCACCATGGCGCGCCCTAAAGTAGTGGGATTAACCGCGATACTGATGCTTGCCTTTAGCATGGCGCTACTGCCTAGGCTAGGCACGGAGTTTGTGCCCGAACTAGAGGAGGGCACCATTAATCTGCGCGTTACCTTGGCACCCACTGCTAGCTTAAGCACTTCACTTGATGTCGCGCCTAAGCTCGAAAAAATCTTAATGCAATTTCCCGAGGTGGAATATGCGCTAAGCCGTATTGGCGCGGCGGAGCTGGGCGGCGACCCTGAGCCTGTGAGTAATATTGAGATCTATATTGGTCTCAAGCCGCTGGAGGAGTGGCAATCGGCGAGCGATCGCTTTGCCCTGCAGCGGCTAATGGAGCAAAAGCTGAGTGTCTATCCGGGTCTGCTGTTTACCTTCTCACAGCCTATTGCCACTCGCGTAGATGAGTTGTTGTCTGGGGTGAAGGCGCAGCTTGCCATTAAGCTGTTCGGCCCAGATTTAGCGGTATTGTCGCAAAAAGGGCAGCAACTGAGTGATTTGGTGATGCAGATCCCCGGCGCGGTCGATGTGTCGCTGGAGCAAGTCTCTGGTGAGGCGCAGTTGGTGGTGCGTCCTAAGCGTGACGTGTTAGCCCGTTACGGCATCAGTGTCGATGAGGTGATGAGCCTTGTGAGCCAAGGAGTGGGCGGCGCGAGTGCTGGGCAGGTGATCGATGGTAACGCCAGATATGATATCAATGTGCGTTTGGCCGCCGAGTACCGCAGTGCGCCCGATGTGCTGCGGGATCTGCTGCTTAATGGGGCGAATGGTGCGACCGTGCGACTTGGCGAGGTGGCCGATGTGTTGATTGAGATGGCGCCGCCCAATATCCGCCGCGATGATGTGCAGCGCCGCGTCGTGGTACAAGCTAACGTATCGGGACGTGATATGGGCTCGGTTGTTAATGATATCTATGCCATAGTGCCCCAAGCCGAGCTGCCACCAGGCTACACCGTCGTGGTGGGTGGGCAGTATGAAAACCAGCAGCGCGCCCAGCAAAAACTGATGCTGGTGGTGCCTATCTCTATTGGGTTGATCGCCTTGCTGCTCTATTTCTCATTTGGCTCTATTAAGCAGGTGGGGCTAATTATGGCTAACGTGCCACTGGCCTTGATCGGCGGTATCGTGGCGCTTTACTTAAGCGGCACTTACCTGTCGGTGCCAAGCTCGATTGGGTTTATCACCCTATTTGGGGTGGCCGTGCTTAATGGTGTGGTATTGGTGGATGCCATTAATCAGCGCCGCGCAGCGGGTGAGCCGCTGTATACCTGTGTGTATGAAGGTACCGTCGGGCGGCTGCGTCCGGTACTGATGACGGCACTGACCTCGGCGTTAGGCCTTATTCCTATTCTGCTCTCGACTGGTGTGGGCAGTGAGATTCAACAGCCACTGGCCGTAGTGATCATTGGCGGCCTATTTAGCTCGACCGCACTGACACTGCTGGTGCTGCCGACCCTGTATCGCTGGTTGTATCGAGACGATAAGGCGTCACAAGGTTAGAGCGGTGTGAGTAAACCTTATGGTTTCCATTGGGCCAAGGATGGCCCGATTGATATAGGCGTTTAATGGGTCACCCTGAGTAAGGTTTTGCGTTGACAGTCATAGTGTTATTGAATAGATTAACTTATTAATCAGTACGCTAAATTAAGGATGATTGATGTACGCTTCGTTTCGACAGCTCGCTGGTATGCTCTGTTTGATTGCCTCTTTTAATACCTTTGCCGTCACCCAATGGGTTGATTTTGAACTTATCAATGGCCACATCAATTTGCCAGTGAGCATTAATGGCATAGCAGGCCGTGCCATTTTGGATAGTGGCGCTCAAGGCAATGCGATTAACACAAGCTTTATTAATCGCCATGGTTTTGAATTCGATAAAGGCGGCAAGATTAATATTCAAGGGGTGTTCAGCACTGAGAAACGCCAGCTCTATAATAATGTCCCTGTGACCTTGTTTGGGGCTACCATCGAGTTTGATCAGTTAGCGAGTCTGCGTATTGGCCATCATGAGGTGCAGTTGTTACTCGGTGCGGGTCTATTAGATAAGTTTATCTTTCAGATTGATTACCCCAATAGCCGGATGAGATTATTCGAAAGAGGCAGTGTGGATTTAGCTAAACTCGAAAATATTCCGATGCAGATCGACAGAGGTGCGGGGCAACCCATTGTTCGAGTTGAGCTTAATGGTGATGCCGATGAAAAACCTTGGCTTGTCCTCGATACTGGTAACGCCGGTGGGCTATTTTTAAAGCGCATGTTAGTAACGAACAATAACTGGCTTGAGCTTTACGGTTCTCAGTCGGGAATAGGCCGTGGTGCCAATAGCATTGCTCTGGTCGATGAATTTCGGTTGCCTAAGATGAAGTTTGGGCCATACACAGTTGAAAATGTCTTAGTGACAGTACCAGGAGAGGGACAAACAGAATCGGTCTCGGGTCGCAGTAACAGTGGAGGGTCTCGTATCAAGGGTAAAAACATCAAGGGGCTGGTGGGCTATGATGTACTGAAACACTTTGTGTTAACCATAGACTATAAGTCGGGCCATATGCATATAGGCTTACCCGAAGACTCATAATCAGCTTTCTGGGATTTCGATAATAAGGGCATAGGATCGCATCATCTGTGCCCTTTTTTGTGGCTTTATTTTATGCCTGTCGCGGCGAGATTAAATACCGACTTTTATCACCACTTTCCTTACCGCTTTAGGTGTAACCGATGTTCCCGGCATATGCATGTCTTGTGGGAAAAACAGCGCAAACATGCCGGCTTTTAAGGGGATAAAGGCGGCATCTGCTTTATTGGATTCATAATCAAACTCGGCGTAATCATGTTTGTCGAAGTAGGGTTTTGCTGGAGTCTGATCCGCCAGAGGCAGATAACCAAACTCCTCTTCACCACTGACCACATATTGCACGTCGATGTAACGGCGATGCACCTCAAAAGATTCTTGTTCTCTGGGTTTGGTTTCATAGTCATTAACGATGACAAACAGATCTTTGCCCTCGAGCTCATAGGTGCCCACCTCGGCTTGAGTAAAGTCGGTCTCGACTAAGTGTTGCAGCGCTTTGGCCAATCTTGGGCTCAGTGAGGCATACAGGGCAATGTTATTTAAGCTATCTACTATCATGACGGTTACGCAAACAAGTTAATTGAAGCGTTAGTTTAGCAAGCTTGGCTGTTAGTGGGATAGCGTTTGTTGTGGCTCGGGGGGGGGGATATCGCACGAGGCCCTAAAATCTTGCCACCACTGCACATGTCGGCGCATCTGCTGTTTGAGTTGCGCGGGCAGGGCATGGCGCTGTTCGGAGAAATGATGCTCGATATAGCCTTGATAAACACTGCCATCAAACAGGCGCTGCATCGGCTGACTTAAGCGGTAATGCAGTTGGTTTAATTGAGATAGATAAGCCTGAGTTTGCCCAAGATAATATTTGTGAAACAAATTTTGCAATATCTCTTGTTGCCGATTGGCGTGGCCAAGGCGGCAGGCGGCGAGCGTTTGATGGTTAAATAGGTAGTCATTGACTGCCGTTAGTTGAGATACGCTCAATGCAAGTGAGCGCAGATATTGGTTGAGCAGTGGTTGGCGATGAAAAATCGCTAGTGTTTGCTCTAAATTGTCTATTTCAATCTGGTGCCACGAGTGAGCGACGATCTGCTCTTTGATGTTGTTGAGCTGGCTCAGTGCACTTTCAAACTCCACTCGTCCGCTGTGCATCTCATTTAGGGGCAGTGAGTCGTAACCGATAAACAGTCGTTTCTTAATGCTGGTATCGCGCGTTAACATCTGCCTAAACATTGTGAGTGCCTGTTGCTGTTTTTGTTCAAGCCCTAATGTCAGTGTGTGGATGAGATCAGCATCGTCTAATGTTTCAATGCACTTGGGGGCAAGTTGGATAAAACGAATATGGTAGATCAGTCGCTGACTCGGCGGTGCCACTTTACCTAAAGCGCTATTGCGCTCGGCAATCAGTTGGCCAAGCGCGCAGTGATTAAGCTTAAGTGTTTGTAAAATAGAGAGGGTTTTGGTGTCTGCTTCATAAACTGTGGCCTTGGGTAAGGCCATGGGAGTCAATGGTGCGCCTAGATAGGGCTGATTGAGTACGGTCTCGAGCCGCTTACTGTAATCTTGCCATATGGCATCGGCATCTTGCCTAGGCTGGCAGCCCACAGTGAATAGACTAAGTAATGCCAGTAAGACTGTGACTCTGGCGACGCGCTGGGTTAAAAAGAACATCTGTTTAGGCCGGCTGTGAATGAGGTTGTGGGCTCGTGCTTGGGTGTCACTTGAGTCGCTTCCTTTTTTGTTGCTGCGCTGATGGTTTATCATGCCATGGTAATACGTTGCCTTAGCTCAAAGGGTTTACTCGTAACAATAACCTATTTTTATCAGGTGGTTAGCGCTCGGTTTGGCCTAGGGCTGTTACTATACACCTATATTCTATCTCTTATTTACAGGCTATTTTAGATAAATGCTGGCTGCCCACTGTCGCGATATTTTATTATCATAGCCAACTTCATAGACTCCTTAGGGTAAGGAGTGCGTTGATGACATTCAAAAAGGAAAATAACGTGTCTCAATTACGGTTTTTAGCCGGCCCCAGTGCCTATCGCACTATTGCCGAACATGGGCTTGATCCCGCGCTGTTTACTCGTGTGCTAGCGGCGTCTGGCGGCCCCAAATGGATTGGGATTGCTGGGCTAGATAAAACCCTGTTTACGCAATTTTTCAAGGCCAGACAGACACCGCTATACACCTTAGGTGCATCGTCGGGGGCGTGGCGTCTCGCCTGCTTGGCGCAGCACGATCCGCTCGCGGCCTATGCTCGGCTCGAACAACATTATATTGAGCAGCGTTATGATGTTAAGCCGACGCCTGTTGAGGTATCCCGCCAGATACAAACCATTATCAAGGCAATTTTAGGCGATAATGCTGGGCAAGATATTGTCGATAACCCAATGATTAAAAGCCATTTTATCGCCTGTAAGGCGCGACATTTAAATCGCCTGCCCAGTCGGTTGGCTCTTGGGACTGGGCTTGCCACGACGGCGTTAACCAATCTGCTTAGTCGTAAGAGCCTGGGGTTGCATTTCCAGCGTATGGTTTTTGGTAATGCGGCGGCGAAATCGCCCTTTTTACACTTAACCGATCTGCCCACTAAGCACCTCGCATTGACCGCAACTAACTTGGCGCAAGTGTTACTGGCTACAGGCTCGATTCCCTTAGTGTTGGCTCCGGTGACGCACATAGCGGGCGCGCCACAAGGGCATTATTATGATGGCGGTATTACCGATTATCATTTTGATTTGGCGATAGAGGATAGTGAGGGGCTAACCTTGTACCCCCATTTTTATAGCCAGATATTACCAGGCTGGTTTGATAAATCTTTGCCTTGGCGTCGTGCTCGGCAAAACTACCATAATGCGCTGATCTTGGCGCCGAGCGAGGCCTACATTCGTCAACTACCCTATGGTAAATTGCCCGACAGAAATGACTTTAATCGCCTATCTAGCGATGAGCGAATTCGATATTGGCAGCAGGTTTTAGCGGCCAGTGACGTGTTGGCCGATGACTTTAATAAGATTTTGAAAAGTGGAGATATTATGCGGTTTATTGAGCCGTTTTAATGATTAATGTTATGGGGCGTGAAACCAAATCTGTTCAAGTCTGGTCTAATCATTAACGGAAGAAATAGTGAGATTGGCATGGTCTAGCCAATGCAATAATGACGTATAAAGCAGTAATGACAGCAACTGCTACACTTTATTATTATTGCTCCTAGTAAGCCGTTTGCAGCTTTCATTATGCTCGGTTTTGCAAACATCGACCAAGGGGGAGGAGGCTGCTATGTTAACGCAAGAAATGGCACTAATCATTCGTGATGAATTGTTATTACCCGCTGGCAGAGTCGAGATCCGAGTGGCAGGGCCATCTGGATTAAGCCTGATAGCTGAGGTACTTAAAGGGCATTATGCTTTAGCCTTTGGCATGGCAAAAACCGATAGCATCCCTCCTTGTTACACCATCGCGACCCAATGTGAGATTATCGACTTCAACCTACTCGATGACGGTTGTTTGGGGGTTGTACTCGAAGGTCAACAAAGAGTAAAAATCTTATCGGCCAGCCAGCGTAAAGACGGCAACTGGATAGCGCGTACCTTAGGCTGCCACAACTGGCAACAAGAACCCATTAAAGGTGAATTTGAGTTGATCAGCGCCGCATTAGCGCAGTTTTATCGCGTGAATCCAGCCTTGTTTGAGCTTTACTCCGATCTGCATCTTGAAGACGCCAGCTGGGTGAGCCAGCGCTGGTTAGAGGTACTACCTCTGTATAACCGCGACAAGCAAGTGTTAGTTAATCAGCCTGACTGCCACAAAACCATGGACTTTGTGCTTGAGCTGATTAAATCACATGCCAACCATAACATTTAATCACTACTTGGCTTAGATAGCGCCCCTTGGCGCTATCTTTGTTATTATGGCGCCCATTTTGATTTATTGGCCAGCATCATGGTTCGCGCATCCCAAGCCTCATATATCGTACTTCCTGACCATCCTTCGGCGCCCGCCACCGTGGTGGAATTTTTAATGACGCGTTTTTCACAAGTTTCCGCCCAAGAATGGCAATCACGGGTGCGTCAAGGGAAGGTGCATTGGCTAGATGGACAGCCTATCGAGCTCGATAGCGCCTATCGGCCCAAGCAACGTGTGTATTATTATCGCGAGGTGGCCCAAGAGCCCCGCATTCCCTTTAGTGAGTCGATACTGTATCAAGATGAGCGTATTATCATCGCCCATAAACCGCACTTTTTAGCGCTGCATCCCAGTGGGCAGTTTATTAATGAATGTTTAGTCAATCGGCTGCGAATCGCTACCCAAGTGCCACAGTTAGTCCCAGCGCACAGGCTCGATAGGGCTACGGCGGGCATAGTGCTGTTGATTAAACAGCCTGAATATCGCGACGCCTACCATGGCCTATTTCGTGATGGCGCGATCACTAAAACCTACCAAGCCTTAGCATCCTTAACCCCAGCATTGGCGCGCCAATATAGCGATGGTCAGTTAGCGAGCCCCTTGCGCTGGACGGTAAAAAATCGTCTGGTGAAAAGTGAGCCATCATTTATGATGCAAGTGACTGATGGAGAGGCCAATAGCCATTCGGAGGTGGCCTTGGTTGAGGTGCAAAAGGGGATGGGGCGATTTGAACTGTCGCCCATTACGGGCAAAACCCATCAGCTTAGAGTGCATATGCACAGCTTAGGCATGCCCATTTGTAATGACAGATGTTATCCCACTTTATTGCCAAAGGCGGCGGATAACTTTGCTCAGCCGTTAAAGCTGCTGGCTCAGCGGCTGCAGTTTAGCGATCCTATTAGTGGTCGGCATATCGATATTCAATTGGCCGATTTACCCTTTAGTTAAGCCATTATCAAAGGATGATAACAAGGTCACAGGGCTGTTAGCTGTGGCGCGGCAATCCGTTTATCTTGTCTGCCTTGGTGGTTTAAATTCGGTTTCGCTCATGTCGGCATGCAGCACGCTAATACGCTCTGGTGCGCCATTATCAGCAAATGTCACTAAGCCAATGCCGCTTTTATTCACCAGCCGTTGGCTGTTAACGCCGTTAGGGCGCCTACCGCGAATCGACATGCGTTTGCGTTTTGTCAGCCAGTTTAAAGGTGAAAAGTGGCCATACAACCACCCATTGAATTTATCAAACAGGGGCAATAGCTTCTCTGGAAACTGATTTTTAATGCCGCTGCAGGTGATTTGATAGATATTAGGGCTCATAGAACGAAAGCGAATGCCAATATCGTAGGCAAAAGAGTAGTGCACATCGCCCGATAGGATCACAAACTGCTCGGGGGTTTTGCGGTGCAAAAAGATGCTCAGCAAGGTGTTGGCAGTGCCTGGGTGGGCCATCCAGTTTTCGGCATCGACCAGCAGCGACGCGCCTATCCAGGTGGCGGTGCGTTGTACGGCTTCAATTAATTTAACCCCGAAGATAGGTGCGGCCGATACAATAATCACCTTGTCTTGCCCCACCAGTTGCTGCTGCATCTCCATCAGGGCTTCCCAGTCCATTAAGCCTGAAGGCTTGGCTAGGTTTGACTCGCTGCGCCAGCGTTGGGTGCGGGTATCGAGTACCATGAGTTTAGGGCTGGTATTGAGGTGGTAATGCCACTGGTCAAAGTGCAGTAGTGTATCGATGAGCTCATCGTGTTGACTCTCTGTGGGTGAGGCTAAAAATGCACTCAGTTGAGGCACTATGTCGGCTTTAAATTTATCCGGTTGATTGCCTATCCCTTGAAACAGGGTGTAGCCAATTAAGCCGTTGCCTATGATCCGCTTAGAGAAAGGGTGGCCATAGGCCGCTTGCTCCCACTTTGCGGTGAGATTCCAATCGTCGGTGATGTCATGGTCATCGAAGATCATATAAGTGGGCAGGTGTGCCAGCAGGCGCCTGACCTGAGTTAAGCCCGCTTTAAACTCGAGTAGATGAAGCCATTCACGTTGCCATCTAGCGCTATTGGCTGGCGACAAGCCGTTAACTTGCTTAGGAATATCCATTAAGGCCCATAATTCGGGTGACCAAGACAGCAGATAGATAGCGATCACCTCGGCCAAGCTGGTGAGGTGATTTTCGGCGATCGACGAGGTAAAAATGGGGTGATTAATATACCAACGGCTGATGGCGGTTGCCGCAGGATATTCGGTGCGTGGCAATATGTTTTTGTGGCGTTGATACATAGACGCTGGCTGGTAGCTTATGTGCTTGCTGTCGGTCAGCAAAGCTTGCTGGAACTGCTCATCGCGCAGCCCCAGCAGTTCGATGGTCTTGCCGATGGCATATAACATGGGGCCTGCGACATCATCGAGGTAGACTTGATCGCCACTGAGCATTAACAGTGCGGGTCGCGAGGTCGCACTGTTGTCTGTGGCCATCAGGGTATCGGCGGCCACTAAGCTGTCACCGCTATAGTGATGTGGGTTGCGACAAGAGCCGTGTAATAGCTTATCTATAACAGGTTTTACCACAAATTGCGGTGCCTGTTGCTGCGGATAATGTAGCTGCTTAACGCCACTAAATAGGTCGCCATCGGTGGGAGTGGAAACACCATATTCAATCAGCTGTTCGCTGGGATTGAGCTCAGGTTTGCAGAGATGGATAATATATTGATAGGCGTGTTCGCCCAACTTAAATTGAGTGACCTCATCGGTTGCAAGCGGATATTCCACCTCTGCCAATGTCAGCGTCAGTGCGGATAAGGGCTTGCTGGCGACAAACAGTAAACAGATATTATCGCTATCGCAGTGGCGCAGCATCGGACCGGCCAAGAGTAAGGGGAGCGTGACTGCCATGTTAAGCTTGCCTCAATCGATTGTGACCTTTAGATGTGCGCATTTCACCTCTTAATCGGCTGGTGTTATTAGGTTTATGTTCTCATCAGGCGGCATTATTTTACCAGTGTGCAGTGCATCGGTGTGGCGTTATAGCCCCATGTGATACTTGCTTGACCGTGATGTTCCCATAATTGCTCATTCCTACCTTGGTAGCGAGCCCCGCTGCCGCTAGGCTGAATGGTCATCAAGGAGGAGCTATCGCCCAATTCGGCAATTAGACTTGGTGGTTGGGTGTCAAAATAGGTAACCACCACCTCTTTGGCAGGGGTATCATCACAGCGATAAAACACCGGCCCTGTAGACTCAACTAAGCGATATCTTGCTTGTAGTTCTACCATGCGAGTCTGGTAGTTGTCGATAACACATTGTTTTTTATCTGTACTCTTCCAGCAATCATCACGACCTTTGATAAAACCGCGTTGCTCGGCCTTGAGTATCGGAGGGTGTTGATCGTGTGCTTTAACTAATGCCTGAGCGTAAATGCTGGCTAATTGTCTATCCAACGCTGCGAGTGTTTCATCTTGGCAGATCAGGCTTTCGATGCTGTTTAATGTCGGGGTGGTGCAATCATAGCTGGGTGTGGTATTGCCGCTTAGGCTGGGCTCGCTTGGTTCAACTGGAGCGGTGGCACAACCGCCAAGTGCGACTAATAATAGGGCGTAGCTCAGCGGCTTAGTATTGAACACTTGTGTTAGTGGCATTAGTGGCTCCTCATTTCAGGGCGGGTCTAATATCAGATTGAGGCTTGAGAATATCGCGTCAGTGGCGACCCAGCAAATGTTTAACATTAACCTTGTTTTATGAGCATGTTAGCTTAGTGTGTTTTATCTTTTTGTTAAATTGGGCATCATACTATCAGTGCTGATAGCTAGGCTGTGGAGGCCAAAGTGAAGATCCGTATCTTGTTAAATGGAAAGAAAGTCCAGTTAGCGCCATTGCGAGTGGCGATCGACACATTACGCGAGCAGCATGATATTGAGGTGCGCGTGACATATGAGGCCGGCGATATGGCGCGCTTAGTCGATGAGGCCATTGGCGATAATTGCCAACGACTGGTCGCCGCCGGTGGCGATGGCACAATCAATGAGGTGGCCGATGCGCTGCTAACTCACCCTAAAGCTTCACGTCCAGCACTGGCGATTTTGCCCCTAGGCACAGCCAATGACTTTGCCGCCGCGTGTACCATTCCTGATGAGCCAGAGGCTGCGCTGGAGCTGGCACTCAGTGGCGATGCTTTTTGGATCGATGCGATTAAAGCTAACGACACCCATTTGATCAATATCGCCAGTGGTGGTTTTGGTGCGCAAGTGACCTCGACGACGCCGGCGGCGTTAAAAAACTTTCTTGGTGGCGGAGCCTATACCTTATCTGGGCTGATCCAAGCGTTGAGCTTTAAACCCTATGAGGGCGAATTTATTATTGATGGTCAGAGCGCTTCACAGCAGTTGTTATTGGGCGCCGTGTGTAATGGCCGTCAGGCGGGCGGTGGGCAAGTGTTAGCGCCCAATGCCTATATTAACGATGGATTACTCGATTTAGTCGCCTTGCATGATTTCCCTCTAGAGGCTTTATCACAGGTGATTGATGAATTTCGCCAGCCCAAAGACGATAATCAATATGCGATATATGCTCAAAACACGGCGGCACGTTGGCGCGCAAAGTCACCAATGCCAATTAACCTCGATGGTGAGCCTATCACCACTAGCGATATCACCTTCGAAGTGGTACCTAATGCCATCAAGATGGTGCTCAGTGCCGACTGCCCTATGCTTAAACCCGGTAGTGAGCCCGCTTAAGTGAACTTTAGGGGGTGAATGCCAAGCTCCACTTGATGTGGCTCGATTATGTGAGGTGTTTTTTTGCCTTGAAGGTGGCAGTTAAGCTCACACCTTTGAGGATTAACTGTGCGATAAGTGGCTTAAACGCGTTAAAATAGCCCTTATAGATTGACGCAATGTCGCCGCGCGGCGGCCACCTCAGCTAAGGAACTCAAGTGCCCTCTCTAGCCAGCTCACGATACCGAGCCGCCGATCAACTGGCGTTGCTGCGGATGATGGGTCTCGTACTCAAACTGTGTTTAACCTTTGCTTTGGCCGATACCTTTGGATTATCGCTGCACAGCCCGGCGCTTAATTTGGCGTTGATCATCGAGGGGCTCTACCTCGGTTTTACTTTCTACCTAAGAAAACAGTTATTTAATAGTGATGCGGGGCTGTTCATTGCCTTGCTTATCGACACCTTGCTGTGGATCACTTGGCTCTATTTTTCTGGTGGCGCGACCAATGCGTTTATCTCACTCTTGCTGTTGCCCATCGCGATAGCCGCGGTCTTGTTGCCCAAATGGGCACCTTGGGCGCTGGCCTTGTTATCGACCTTAGCGTACAGCGCCATGTTATTCACTCTGCCTCAAGGAGAGATGCAGCACCACGGCATGGACATGAGTTCACACTACTTAGGCATGTGGTTTAATTTTGTTATCTCTTCGCTGGTACTCACCACCAGTGTGGCATTTTTGGCTCAACGTTTGCGGCGTCAAGACGCCGAGCTGGCCTATATGCGAGAAGCACAGCTGCGCCAAGAGCGATTACTGGCGCTAGGCACAGCCTCGGCGCAAATGGCGCATCAACTCGCCACACCTCTAGCGAGTCTGCGACTGTTGGTCGACGAATTACATGACGAATCCACAGGTAGCCAGATGACGCTCGATGAGATGCAAACGGCCCTTAATGTGTGTGATGTCACCCTAGCCGAGTTGCGCTTGGCGACCGATTCGATACGTGAAGGTGAATTTAACTATATTTCAATCAATAAGTTAATAGAAACCTTGCAACAGCAAGTCCGCTTGCTGCTACCCAGCATAGAGCTGGTCATCTCGACGATAGATTGCGGCGATGAGCAACTGCGCGCCGATGCCAGTTTGCTGCCGGCGCTGCTGGCATTAATAGAAAATGGTGCGCGAGCGAGCGAAGAAGTGGGCGGTCCAGCGCGCGTAGAGCTGTCATTGCAATGTCAGTTTGATGAATTAGTGGTGGCGGTGCGTGACTTTGGCCCCGGGATCCCCAGCCCGTTGCTGACCCAATTGGGGCATAAGATCATCGATAAACCCAAAGGCATGGGGGTGGCTTTACTGCTCAGCCATGCCAGTTTTGAGCGTCTCGGTGGCCGCTTAATCTTTGGCAGTCATCTCGATGGTGGGGCGATTGCACAGGTATATCTTCCGCTACCGGAGGCGCAATGAAACGTTTATTAATTATCGAAGATGATCGCAGTTTGGCGGCTATTTTAGCGCGGCGCATGAGTAAGCATGAGTTTGAATGCCGCCAGTCTCATGATGCGACAGAAGCCCTGTTGTGTGCCCGCGAGTTTAAACCTAGCCATATCTTGCTCGATATGAAATTGGCCGAAGGCAATGGCTTGGCTTTAATCTCGCCATTAAGGCGATCTTTGCCCGATGTGGTGATGGTATTGTTAACGGGGTACGCCAGTATCGCTACCGCGGTGGAAGCCATTCGCTTAGGCGCCGATAACTATTTGGCCAAGCCAACGGATACCCAAACCTTATTGAATGTGCTCAATAATAGCGCGTCAGCGCTCACCGAGGAGGGCGTCGATGAGGCACCTTTTAGCACGAAACGGCTGGAGTGGGAACATATTCAGCAGGTGCTCACGGCCAACAAGGGCAATGTGTCGGCCACGGCGCGGCAGCTGGGCATGCATAGGCGCACCTTACAACGTAAATTACTTAAAAAGCCCGTGAGCAGTTGAGTCTATATCGGCCTGACTACTTCTTAGTGCCGCATTATTAACCCATTGTAAAAATGGAAAAGTTTGGCTTTCGCTGCGCTTGGCGTCAAAGGCTGTGATTACGTGGCGATGTAAGCTAAAAAATCCCCGGCATCTTACGATGTCGGGGAAGGGAAGTGCAGTGGAATGATCCCTAAAATGATAATAACGATGTTAAAAAGTGCAGCTTTGAACAATCACTTATCGCTCGCATTGCCTCTTAAAAGCGATATTCACCTATCAGCCAGGCGTTGATACCTGTGCCGGGCATACGTTCACCCAGTGCCAACTGACTGTTAGCTACTCGGTTATAGCCACCAAGGTGCTCTTGGTACTCGGTGTCAAACAAGTTGTTTACGCCCGCTTTAACCAGCCAGAGGTCGGCATCATAAGCCAGCGATAAGTTGACTAAACCATAACCTGAGGTTTGCAGCTCCTGCTGGGTGCTAGACACCTTATGTTGCGCGCTTACTCCTAGCGCCTCAACGCGAGCCAACCATGCTCCTCGTTGGTAGTTTAGGCCAACCGTGATGTTTGGCGGGGCGATGCGATACAGATTATCGTCGATATCGCGGCGCTCTCCTCTAACATAGCTGGCTAACATATCGAGCTGAAGCTGGTCATTGAGCCGGTAGCGGGCGCTAATGTCCATACCGTAGAGCTGGGCATCGACGTTGGCAAATTGCAATGGGTGGCTGTCGCCCATCATCTGCGCGGCCATGATCACCGCTTTATCGGTGGCATTAACCCCTTGAATATAATCATCGATACGTTGCCAAAACAGCCTTGGACTCAGTTGCAGACGGTTGTCTTGATAGTCGGCGCCAAGCTCCAATTGATAGGCGGTTTCTAAGGATAAATCCATCTGGCCGACATAGGTGCGCCCATCGGCGAGTCCACCCGTTGATTGCATCGGCACCCATAAATAACGCTGCTGATAGCTGGCACTGTCTTGCTTGCGCGCCGCCGCAACAATCCAGCTCAGCGACTCATCCACTTGATAGCGGCCATTAACGACGAGGTCGACACCCGTTTGCGATTGAGAGCGATCGGCTGCATTGTATCTGTCCATCAATACCTTGATGGCAGGCATACTCGCCGCCATTGAGTGATTCACCGCATCGGCATCGGTTTGGTAGTGCTTGACTCGCCCCCCCAGTTGCCAGTTCCATTGATCGATATCTTGTTGCCACTGGGCAAAGGCGCTGATGGTGTTATCGGTAACGCCATTGAAGTTATCGACCTTGAACATCGGTTTGGTGGGATCGGTTATCACCGAGTCATGCTGGCTCCATTGCGTATCGAGGCCGAATAGCCAAGCAGCTTTGGCTATCGATACTGAACCGTCGATACTTTTGCTGTCGGCATTGTTATAGCGGGCACTGGCGGTGTCATTTTTCACCCGCTCGCTAAAGTTGTCCATGCCATGACGCGCATCGCTGTAAGCGAGATGCCAGTTGATGTCCCAATTATTGAGCAGGTGTTGCCCCTCAAGTTTGACCCTGTCGGTGCGGATAAAATCGATATCCATAGGTAAGGCTGGGGTCCCGGCATTGGTGGTTTCTAGATGTTGATAGTCGATGGCTATCGACTCATCGTCAAAGCCCTTATCGCTAAGGTTAAAGCGATATTGGCCGCCTACAATCGCCTTATCGTAGGTGGTTGGGGCGATGTCGATACCGGCGCCAGTTTGTTGGTTGGCATTGGCTTGCAGAGCATCGCCATACAGTAGCAGTGCCTGTTGCTCTGTGCCGAAGTTGGTTTTCGCTCCAAGGTGCGCTTGCTCTCCATTATGTTGATATCGGGCGGCCACTTTACCGCTAAATTCATCGAAGCGTGCCTGTGATTCAACCACTTTAACGCTGCCCCCAAGGGTGTTGGTGCCAGCCGACACCGGGGCTATACCACGACTCATCTCCAGACGTTCACTATTGACTAGGCTCGCATAGCTCAAAGGGGTATCCATGGCATTAGGGCCGGCTCCTGCTAATGTGACGCCGTTAACCTGGGTATTGACCCTGTCGCCAAATAGGCCGCGATATTGGGCTATTCCTGTCAATGGCCCGTTGCCATTGACGGCTGCGCCAGGCAACTGGCTCAACAAGCTACTAATGTCGGCGACGGGTACGTTAGCCTCACGGGAAATGGTGCTGTCATCTGTTAGGTGACTGCCACTGACTTCAATAATTTCAAACGCCGCTTGGTTGGCCACCACCGGCGTGGCTAACAGACTGCTAATGGCGAGTGCTAAATAAGAGTGTCGTAAGGTGATCATATGCTGTTGATATTCACTGGTAATTTATTTTTGTGGCGTTATTGTCTCAGCGAGTCTTAAGACTGACAAAGGTAAATCGCCAGAGTGCGACAAGGTGTCGCAGTTAGCGCTCAGTACCAGAGGAAGACGTCACCTCAAGCATAAGCTTTTAGGGGGAAAATTATGTGCAGCATAAAACTTGTGTAAATTGTGTTTAAGCTGCGAGTTGCTTGAGACTTGCCATAGAAGTATGTGCAGGTCATGAGCTAAGCGATTCAAACGTATGTTTGTTTTATTAAGCGCATGCCGTTGCGGTTATTTAGCAGAAAGTGATATTAAATTTAACTTTTTCGCGACAGATTTATGGCTGTGGTTTATCAGTTTTATGTCAGGTTGATGGGTTTATGCTATTTAAAATCAATGTCTTGCTGTTTATGGTGAATGGTGGGTTATTATTTTCGGTCTATTGATATGACCAATAAACAGGCTTGACAGTCAAACGGATCACGCCTTTAATCGGTTTTGTGTGTTTAATAAATAAAACACCTCGTTGGTTTTATTGTGCTGCCAAATGCTTAATTAGCGTTAGGCATCTTTCTAATTGAGTTATGACAATATTTGGTATGCATCATGGAAAATGAACGTAATAACAGATTTTACCCGCTAGAAGCGCAAACTGAGGACGTGATTGCGCAGCACTGTTTACCTGCGATGCCAGAAGGGCATGAGGGCGACAACGAAGAGGAGGTGTGTTTCGTATTGGGTTACAATTAGTGAGTACTCGGCGTTGAGCTGTAGGTAAAATAAAAACAGCGGCAATACCTAGGTATGCCGCTGTGATTAATATTGCTCATTATCTGTTTGCGAGTCGCTGTGCTGTAAATGTCTATTCAGCAATTATGCATTCGCCAACCAATAATCAGCTAAATATTAGTCAACGGCAACCATGACGTTGCTCGCCTTGATCACCGCATAAGCTTCGCCGCCAACGGTTAGGCCCAATTGCTCGCAAGATCGTTTAGTAACCACTGATGTGATTTCAACACCTGGAGCTAATTCGATAACCACTTCGTTGTTAACTGAGCCTTCATCTATCGATTTAATTTTGCCGGTAAGTGTGTTGCGTGCACTGATCTTCATTAATTATTATTCCTGTAAGTCATACTAAAGAGTTAGATTCTAACGTGTTTAGCGATTGTTGTTAACCGTAAAACAGACTAGCACTTAGGTAAAATTTACCCTTTAACAGGCTTAGCCTTTAGTCGGCTGCGCACCAAATAGATGATCTGCGGCATCAAAGAGGCGGCAATCATCCCCAGCATCAATAGATATTGGTATGGGCTAAAGCGCTCGCCCAGCAAGAACATGCCCGCCACTATCCCCGCAATCGGATTGGCAATGCCACCAAAGGTAAAATCGACCACGCTCATGCGTTGCAGCAGCCATACATACATGCTGTAACCCAGTACAGTATTGAGTAACACTATCCAAAGGAGTCCCAGCACATTATTGCTGGTCAGCTGGCTCAGCGCGAAGGCATAGCTGTGAGGCGCCATAAAGGCATGGACTGCTGTTATCAAAGAGAGAATTACGCCGCCCAATAGCAGTTGCCAAGTTAAAATGGTCCACCAATGAATGCGCCCACCCAGAGCCTTAGTGATAGTGCTTCCCACAATAATACAACCAATGGCCGCGAGCATAGCCACAAGGCCGATAGGGTTTAAGCTAATGGCATTAGGGTCAAACAGCAACCAAGCCAAGCCTATTAAGATAGAGCCAAACAAGGCCTGTATTTTACTGGGGCGTTGTTTATTGACTACCCAGTGAAACAACATGGCAAATACCGGAACGCTGACCATGCCGACCCCTGAAATGGCCGAGGGCAATGTCAGTGCCATCACAAAAATTAAGCTGAAAAACAGCGCAATATTGATCACGCCCAGCTTGAGCAAAATAGACCAATCTTGCCTTTGCGGTAGGCTAGGTTTTATCGCCAGTAAGATAAGCCCCGCTGGCAATGCACGTATCGCGCCCAATAATAGTGGCGGCCAATCGGGCAGGCTAAATTGGGTCACCGCATAAGTCGTGCCCCAGAAAAACGCTGGGATCATCGCAAGCAGCACATTCATTTTTATCTCCAGTTCAAGTATCTTAATGTAAAGATATATTAGTGTGCGGCTTAATGTCGCAATTGTAAAGTATCTCTATGTAAAATATCTTTGCGTTAAAATATTTTTGCCGTTATCTTGGCATAATCGATATAGTCGCAGCTGTGGTAGTCTTAACTGCCGCCGTGCGATCCCTGATATACAGCAATACCTTGGGAGCCATAGATGAATCATTCTGTTACCGACGGCGTCGACAAAGTCGTAGCGCAATGGGCCAGTGAAAAGCCACAGTTAGAGACCATGCCAATGGCTATTATAGGGCGGATGATGCGCTTATATAAACACCTAGAGTCAGAGATAACCGCCTGTCACAAAGGCTTTGGCTTAACCCAGGGCGAGTTTGATGTGCTGGCTACCTTGCGCCGCAGTGGCGCGCCTTTTAGCTTAACGCCATCGGCATTACTCGATTCAATGATGCTCACTTCTGGCGCCATGACTAATCGACTCGATAAGCTTGAGCAAAAAGGGCTGATCAGCCGAGTTCACAGCCAGCAAGATCGTCGCAGTGTGACTGTGGCACTCACCGATGTGGGTTTGAGTCTTATCGATATCGCCATAGAGGCTCATGTGGCAGTACAGCAGCAATCGATGCAAGGCCTATCTTCCCAAGAGCGCGCTGCACTCAATGATATATTTAAACAATGGCTGACTCAGTTTGAACCTTAATGGCTAATGCGAGATCATCCAAAACCTATTGGTCGTTTGGGTCAAGGCTTTTGCCTTGACTGGCTGTCCTTAAAACCTGTACGGCGTGAGTTACGCTAAGCCCTTTTATTTTAAATAGACTTCGTACATTATTCTGCCACTTGCCAGCTATACTTTAGATCACATAAATAGGGGCGATAACATAGCGTGTAACTGTTTAAATCTGCCCTAAAGACTCGCGATTTAAGGGATTATTATGCAGATGACACTAGAGTTTTTTGGTGCAACCCAAGAGGTGACAGGCTCTTGTCACCTACTGACGATTGATGGACGCCAAGTGTTACTCGATTGCGGCATGATCCAAGGGGGTAAGCAAGACGCATTGCGTAACCACGACCCCTTTGCTTTCGATGCCAGCCAAGTCCATGCCGTGGTACTAAGCCATGCCCATATAGACCATTCAGGTCGACTACCTTTATTAGTTAAGTCCGGCTTTAAAGGTCCTATCTTTACTCACAAGGCCACGGTTGAGCTGTGTGACATCATGCTCAGAGATGCGGCCATGCTGCAATTTCGCGATGCCGAGCGCATTAATAAACGCCGTGCTAAAAACCAGCTCGATCCCATTGAGCCCTTATTTACTGAGGAAGATGTGGCGCTGGTGATGCAGCAATTTGTGGCACTCGATTATGGCGAGTCGTGTGAGGTGGCACCCCATGTTCGCCTCTGTTTGTCTGATGCGGGCCATATTTTAGGCTCGGCCATTGTCGAGTTGTGGTTAGGGCAAACCGCGGAGCAAAAAAAGCTAGTGTTCAGTGGCGATTTAGGGCGTGCCGGCATGCCGATTTTGCATGATCCCACTTTTATCGACAGCGCCGATTTAGTCTTAATGGAAAGCACCTATGGCGATCGCCTGCATCGCAGTTGGCCTGATACCCTAGCCGAACTTAAGGCGATATTTGCGAGTACGATAAAACGCAGTCGCGGCAATATTTTACTGCCAGCCTTTTCGGTGGGGCGCGCACAAGAGCTGTTATACCTGTTTCATCTGTACGCCAAAGAGTGGGATCTATCACGGTGGCGCATCTGCTTAGACAGCCCGATGGCGATAAGAGCCACTCGAGTCTATGTCGAAAACTACAACTTAATGGATGAAGACTTTAAACGTTTCACCCGCCTCTCACCGGGGCAGCATCCACTGCTGTCAAATGTCGACTTTATCGATAGCACAGAAGAGTCGATGGAGCTTAACCAGATCCATGAAGGCTTAATTATTATTGCCGGCAGTGGCATGTGTAATGGTGGGCGCATTCGCTGTCATTTGGCTCATAATTTAGCTAATAGCCTGTGTGATGTGATTATCTGCGGTTATCAAGCCATGGGCACGCCCGGACGTTTGTTGGTCGATGGTGCCGACAGCCTGACCATACATGGTAATCCGGTGCCCGTTAAAGCCAAACTACATACCATAGGCGGCTTATCGGCCCATGCGGATCAAGCCGAACTGCTTAACTGGTATCGCCACATTACGGGCACACCATCAGTGGTGCTGGTGCACGGTGAATCAGAGGCACAAAAGGTGTTGCTCAGTACCTTGCAACAACTGGGTGAGTCGGCGCCTATCGAGTCGGCCATTGCCGAGTATGCTAATTGCCTCGATCTGAACGCCTTACCCAAGTTAGTCTGGGTGAATTCACGCTAGTCCGCTGGCGTGATAGAGATGCGTTGACATACTTTGCTAAATTGTTGGTTATTTGTATGCTTTTGGGTTTGCTGGTAGCATATTGACTTCGCGTGTTTTTTGTTGACTAAAATGGAGTTTGTGATGCAATTATCACTTGTCAAAGGACTGGCCATCGCGGCGTCGTTATTGTCTTGTACTGTGTTAGCCCAGCGCCCCGAATTTTCAACCACAGCGGCAAAATCAGATTATGATTTTGCTAAAAACCCGTCGGCCAAGGTCAGCTTTATCCTTAAACGCACCAGTCGTCATGATTTTTCTAAGACCACTGCGGCACACGCCGACTATGACTTTGCCGATAACAAGCGTTGTACCGATTGTGAAGGGTCGAGCATTTCGACTCCCCATGATTTGTCTAAGACTGAAGCGGCAAAATAAGTCTAATTTACCCTGTGGTTGGGTGATTACCTCATCTAAAGAGGGGCACCCAACGAGTGTTGGTGATTGAATGCTATTACTTGCTCGTTAGCGACTTATTTAGCTTGGGGCCGGTTTTTTCCGATACGATATGCGTCAATCACACCTATAAACCAGCTTATGACAAAGGCGAGGGTCGCTAAGGTAATAGCCATATCGTCACCATGGGCACCGGCTTGATTTATCTCTTGAAAAATCACCCCAAAATCCAGCGGTAGTTCTCCCGATAAAATGCGATCACTAATGGCTTGTGCCCGCTCAACGGCACGGTAAAGCAGATACACCAGTCCAGATAAGCTCACAACGGACAGCAGTGTGCCTGTGTTATAACGCTTTAAATAAAAATGACCACTGCCAGGGCAGATAAAGGCAGATAACAGGGCGGCGATGATCGCGGGGTTCATGGGTATTCCTAAGTGGTTTATTCTAAGTCGATGCGACGAATACAGGCTCTGAGGTGCGCCGCTAAGGCATCCTGCTCGGGGTTGTCTCCCTCATTTTGGCTGGCGAGTTGGCTCTCTACCCCCGACAACTCCTGCACTAGCCAGCCTCGTATCATAGTATAGTAACGCGAGTCGGTGCCATAACGGACGACGATGTCGAGTGACTCTGGTGAGGGGGTGCGTATTGCGTGTTTAAGTGACTGCACCATGGCGCCGATATGTTGTTGTTCTTGCAAATCTTGTTGTGAATGTATCCCACTATCTTCACATCCCCAAGCGGTATTGATGCTTAATGCTAAGATCATCATCAAGGCAGATTTCATCTGTACTCCTTAGTGGATTCACTCTTACTGAACCAGTAATCGATGTGGGGTAATAGACAAAATGTATCGTAAAGTGGTGAGCTAAGATAGTGGTAATAATGACTGGGGGTTTATCGCAGCAGAATAACAACACAAACCCAGCTCATTTGAGCCGGGTGCGCCGGGAAGCGTTGTTAGGATTAATTTTGTGGTAGTGACCTCCCGTTATTTTCTGGGTAGGCGATGCCAAATAACAAGGTGTAGGTCACTGGTAATACGATTAGCGTTAACACAGACGCAAACCCAAGGCCAAAGATGATAGTGATCGCCATTGAGCTAAAGAAGGCATCCGATATCAGTGGCATCATTCCGAGCATAGTGGTGATAGCCGCCATCAATACCGGTCTTACACGACTGACGGCCGAATCGATAACCGCCTGATACGCCTCTTTACCTGAGCTGAGTTCTAGGTTGATTTGATCGACCAACACAATGCCATTTTTGATCACCATCCCCGTTAAACTAAGTAAGCCAAGCAGGGCCATAAAGCTAAATGGTGCATTAAATAATAGCAGACCCGATACCACACCAATCAAGGATAGCGGCACGGTAAACCAAATGACTAAGGGCTGTCTCACCGAGTTAAACAGCAAGACAGTGATAAGGAACATGCCAAGGTAGCCCAGTGGAATGGAGCTAAAGACCGATACCTGTGCCTCGGTAGCGGTTTCATATTCGCCGCCCCATTCGAGGGTGTAGCCTGCTGGTAGGGGTAAGGCTTCGATTTGCGGGCGGATTTTTCTAAATACCGAATCGGCGGTCTCATCGATACCGTTGACAGGCTCTGCGAACACGGCAAGCACACGCTTACGATCGCGGCGCATGATTAACGGGTTCTCCCACTCGGTGCTAAAATCTGAGACGACTTGGCTGATAGGCACAAACACATTGTTGCCTGAACTCCACACTTGTAGCTCAGAGATGCTATTAGCGTTAAAGCGTTCGCTTGCTGGTGCTCTAGCAACAATGGGTAATAGGTGGCTGTTGTCGCGATATAGGCCTATCTGCTTGCCACTGAAGTTGGTCAGCAGGGCATTGTCGAGATCTTGTTTACTGACCCCAGTTTCTCTTGCTTGTGCCAGCGCCAATTGTGGACGAACCAAGATAACCTGATCACGCCAATTATGCCTCACGCTGGTGGCTGTCGGCTCCGCGTTAAAAATATCCACCGCTTGTTGGGCGAGATTTCTCAGCACTTGAGGATCTTCACCATAGAAACGCGCCTCTATCTTAGCCGCCGGAGTTGGGCCATTTTCTAAGTATTTAATGCGATATTCGGCCTCGGGGTAATCAACACTTAACTCACGCTCAAGTTTTCGCATGTACTGGTTAAGACTGTCGAGATCGCTCATCTCTATTATCAGCTGCCCATAGGCTTTATAGCCTTTTTCTGGTACATATGGCAGCACGAAACGTTGCGCCCCTTGGCCCAGAACCGTGGTGATGTTAACCAGTCCGCTATCCTGTTTAGCTTGCCCAGAGAGCAACTTTTGCTCAATACGGCTAAGTTGTGCCTCCGTGGCCTTGATATCGGTGCCTTCGGGCATCCACACATCCACAAAAAACATCGGTGTATTAGACGAGGGGAAGAACACATTTTTCACATGCCCCATACCGATCACCGAGCCCAGAAGAGCTAGGGTGACCATAATCAAGGTGACGGCGCGAAAGCGCATCGCGAGGCTGAGCAGTAAACGATACAGGTTAAATAGCCAGCCCTTATAAGGATCGTTATCGATATTATCGCTAGGAACGCCATCTTTAAACATCATATTGCAATAGAAAGGGGTCAGCGTCATCGCCGTGATCCAGCTGATCAATAACGAGATCAACAGCACTAAAAACAGGGTGATACAAAACTCGCCGGTGGCGTTATCCGACAGGCCAATGGGGGCAAAGGCCATGATAGCAATCACGGTAGCACCGAGCAGTGGCCACTGGGTTTGCTTGATCACTTGCTTAGCGGTTTCGAGACGCGTTTGGCCGCGTTTGAGGCCAATCAAAATGCCTTCGGTGACTACTATGGCGTTATCCACCAACATACCCAAGGCGATGATGAGTGCACCCAGTGAGATGATCTGCAGCTCGATATTGAGTACATTCATCATAATAAAGGTGCCGAGAATCGTCAGCAGTAACACCAGCCCCATCAATAGGCCTGAACGAACGCCCATAAAAATCAGTAGTACACCAATCACAATCGCAACAGACTCGGCCAAGTTGATTAAAAAACCATTAATGGTCTCATCAACCATCTGGCTTTGGTCATAAACCGTAGTCAGGGTCATGCCTAGAGGCAGCTCACTGTCTAGGGCTGCAACCTTATCATTGACCGCTTGGCCGACATCCACCACATTGACGCCACTCGAGAAGGCTATTCCGATAGATAACGCCTTATTTCCCGCGCCGTGGTAGATACTGCTAGGTGTTTCTTCGACATCTTTATAGATGTTGGCAATATCGGCTAAATGAATAAGCTTGGTATCGCCAGGAGGGCTTACCACTAGGCGTGATAGCTGGGTAACACTATCGAACTCCCCAGTGGGATGAATTCGGATACGATTATCACCCACCATGACGCTCCCCGCATTTGAGACCACGTTTTGGCTATTAATCAGCCCATATATATAATCTTGGTTTAACCCTAGGGCATTGAGCTTCTGGGTTGATATTTCAACCACCACTTGTTCATTCACCACGCCAGCAATATTGACGCGCTTAATGCCTTCAATCAGCACCAGTTCGCGACGCAGAAAGTCGCCATAGTTTTGCAGTTCACGGTCGTTATAACCTACGCCGCTCAAATTGAGCAGAATGCCGTACACATCACCAAAATCATCGATAACCGCTGGTTCCATGACGCCTTGAGGCAAGATGCCTTTGGTATCGTTAATCTTGCGGCGCACCTCATCCCAGACTTGGGGCAGTTCGCTTGCGCCATAGCTTTCTTTAATTTCTATCTCAATTTGAGACAGTCCTGCACTGTTAATCGAAGTGATATGCTTAATGCCATCGAGTTGCTGTAATGCATCTTCCAGTGGTAGGGTCACCTCCTCTTCAACCTGTTCGGGCGAGGCGCCCGGATAGGCGGTGACCACGAGTGCTTGTTTAATGGTAAATTCAGGAAACTCCAGCTGACCTAAGCTGAAAAAAGAGATACAGCCACCAATTAATAGCAGCAGGGCAAACATCCAGCTGACGACCTTGTGGGAAATCGAGTACTCGGCAAAATTCATCGATTAAAGACCTCGTTGCCAGTGCAGGGGTTTAACTTGCATGTTTTCTTGCAGATATTGCACGCCTGCCACGATCACCTTGTCACCTACGTTGATGCCATCGAGCACCTCAATGCCATTAGTGGTGATTTTTCCTACGGTGATCTCTTGAGACTGCACTAATCCTGTGTCTGAGTTGTAGGTCCATATAATGGTTTTACCATCTAGATCTCGCTTGATAACGGCACTGACTGGGACGGTTGCCCCCGTGTCGGCCTGAGCTTTCCCCGATAGATCTAACCTTAATTTGGCGCTCATGCCGGGTAAAATGCTGATATCTTGCGGGGCTGGCAAGGTAAACACGACCTGATAGCTTTGGGTGCCCGGTGTCACCTGAGTGGCAAACTCCTTTAGGCGCGCAGGATAAGTTTGCAGTGGATAATTGCTAAAGGTCACGCTAGGCAGGGCAGGAGCATTGGGATTAAAACGTGTAACTTGGCTTGCTAATGACTCAGGCACCTGAATAACCACATCGATAAAGCTATCTTTTTGCAGGATCAAAATGGGCTGGTTAGCTTGAACAATTTGATAGTTCTCGATCGATCTTTTTGCCACTGTGCCGTCAAATGGCGCCTTGATGATGGTATAGCTGAGTTGATCTTGGGCGCTCGCTAAGTTGGCCTTAGCCGACTTTATCTGGGCCTTAGCCAAGTCATACTCGGCTTGGGAGATTAATTCACGACGCAGCAGCTCACCCTTACGCTTGAAGTCGGCCACGGCTAACTCGTGTTCCGCTTCTCTGTTGAGTAAAGTGTTACGCGCATCTTTATCATCGAGTCTGGCAAGAGTGGCGCCCTCGCTCACTTTCTGGCCCTCAACTAATGAGAACTCAGTTAGCTGACCCGAGAGGCGAAATGAGAGTTCAACTTGTTTGGTTGCGGCGACTTTGGCTGGAAAGCTGCGTATGCTCGCCCGATTAAGGTCGGTGATCTCCATCAATTTGACGGGACGAATACTTGGCGCCTGAATTTCAGTAGACTCTGACGAGCAGCCCACTAAAAGCAGTAGTGTCGTTATAGAGAGTCCGATTGTTACACTTTTCATCATACTAATCTCACATTGTTACGAGTTGTATCCTGCTAAGGGGTCAAGATAACAGCCCTCATGGTTGAGTAAAATGGAATTATGTGAAACCATGAGTTTCATAAAATGAAACTATTTTTAGCTTGATTAACAAGTTGAGCAGTGCTCTGCTTGCCATTTTGTTAATGGCCCTGGCTACAGTGGAGAGACATGAATATGAAAACTGAAGATATAGCCTTATTTCATCGCATCGTCGAAACCGGCAGTCTGGTTGAAGCGGCAGATATTTTAAATTTGCCCAAGTCGACACTAAGTCGTCGCTTACAGGCACTTGAAGATGAGCTTAACGTGAAGCTGTTTCATCGCCAGAGTCGGGCGATGACCTTAACGGCCTCAGGCAGCCATTTCTACGATAAAACCACGCCGATGTTGGCCATGCTGGAACAAACCCTATCGGAACTGTCTGGGCAGGAAGCGGAGGTGACCGGCCATCTGAGGATCTTAATTTTCCCTATCCCAGAACTCCAGTACATCATCCATACGATCTTTGAATTCATGGATCTGAACCCAGAACTTACGGTTGAGATGATCGTAAGTTCTGAACCTAAGGATATGATTCGAAACAATATCGATCTGGCTTTTATGCTCGAAGATGCGTTTAACGAAAATGAGATGGTTGCGCGGCATATTATCGATGAAAAGATACACTTTTTTGCCAGTCCAGGATACCTCGAAAAGGCGGGTAAACCGTTAACGCCAGAAGAGTTACCCAAGCACAATTCAATCCTGTTTCGCTACCCTAATGGCAGAATTTTCAACGAGGTGCCCTTCGGCAAGGAGAAGATGCTCTCTGTGACGGGGAACTTATGCATCAACAACTTAGACGCTTGCTTGGAGGCGACACTGATGGGGCGAGGGATCGCTATGATGCCGCTTCCTCTCGCGCAAGAGAGCGTGGATAACGGTAATTTAGTCATGCTATTTGAAGATGTTGAGCCCTATGAGGGCAAGTGCTTCTTAGTCTATCCTTCGCGGCGCTTTATTAGCCTAGCCAGTCAACGTTTTATTGACTACATTATGACCGCGCTAGCAGCGTGTAATCACAATGGTGCCTGCGATCGCGAAGCAAAAACCAAAGGTGCAATAAAGCCTTTAAGCTAAACTGAGGTATCAATCAGCGCTAATTATGAGGCCAAATGGTGCAAGTAACTGTGCCTGTTGCCACTGGTTGATGATCACTCCTTCGAGCGGTACCACTCTAGGGTCGAGTCCTTCGAGCTCGACTCGGGTAAGGTTAGCGCCGCGCAGGTCAAAACTACCCCATTGATCGGCGGAGAACTCGCCGCCACTCAAATCGGCGCCACGCATGGATGCCCCGTTTAAATTCGCGCCGCGCCAGCGGTTATCAAATAGCTCACACTCCTCGAGTAGTACGCCATCAAAATTGCTATAGGCCAGATTGCAGCCCGTGATATAGCCACTGCAAAAATAGCTTTTTTGGGTGATGTAATTGGTAAAGCTGGCGCGATGAAAATCGGCGCCCTGCAGGTTGTTATCACGATACTCAGCGCCAAAACAGCGGCTGCCTCTAAACAGACTCATGCTTAAGTTGCATTGTTTAAAGCTGGCATTAGTTAGGGTGGCGTAACTAAAATCACAGCCAAGTAGGTCGCCACTTTCCACAAACTGACAGCGCTCAAATTGACAATCGCTTAGATCGGCATGGTTAAATCTGCAGCGGTAGAAGTGGCAATCTCGATAGTGCTGTTGTTGTAAATCTTCGCCGCTAAAATCATGTTCGATAAACCATTGCTCGCAGATCGTTGTCATGTTAACTCCTAGGCATGGGGGGAGGCTGGCAGAGCGTTAATTTGGGGTGGGAATATTATTCACCTGACTCTTGCTCGGCTCGGTGATTTGTTTGGCCAAAATATAACAGGCGATGCCCATGATGGCATTGGTTATGGGCAATGCAAGCAATAATCCTTTTACACCGCCTAAATAAGAGCCTACCGCCGCAAAGGGCAAGAGTAATAAAAACAGGCGGCAGAGGTTAAGCAACAGCGAACTCATTGGCCTGTGGTAGGCATTGAGCGTAGTGGCAGTTAAAATTACCATCCCCAATGGGCCATAGGCGGCGGGCAGGGCGATAATATAAAATGTTAACCATTCAACAACTTGTGGATCGCTGCTAAACAGCTGTGCAATGGAGCTGGCCCAAAATAGCAGCGGTAAATAGAGTAAGGTCTGAAACACCAACACAAACTTCAGCGATAGCATTAACGCCTCACGTGCTCGTCCTCCTTGACCCGCGCCTAAGTTTTGCGCCACAAAGGGCACTAGGCTCGATGACAATGCCATGACGGCGATTAACAGTACCGATTCTAGACGTGTGCCTGCACCAAAGGCGGCCACGGCGCTATGGTCGATACGCGCTAGCATCGCCATAATCAGAGCATTGGCGAGCGGATTAAGCAGGTTCATCAGCGCCGCTGGCTGGGCAATATGCGCTAATTGTTTCCAGTTACAACGCATGCGGGCGAGATTAAACTCGGCAAATTCAACCAAGTTACGTTTGATGATAAGTAGATAGCCAGATAGCGACAACGCCACTACCCACGACACTAAGGTCGCAATGGCTGCGCCTTGTATTTCTAAGCGCGGAAATGGCCCCAGGCCAAAAATCAGCAGCGGATCGAGGATCAGGTTGATTAACGCCGCCAGTGCCATTATTTTAGCCGGTGACTTGGTATCCCCCGTGGCGCGCAGCCCTTGGTTACCCACCATTAACAGCACTAACAGTGGCGCGCCCAGATACCACAGCAACATATACTCTTTAATCAGGGGGAGGCTGGAATCATTGGCGCCCAACAGGCTAAACAAAGGCACAATACACAGGCTGCCAACTAAGGCGAGCAAGGCGATTAATCCAAAGGTCAGCAGTAAGGCATCGTGCAAAAACACCTTGGCTTTATGGCTGTTACCACTGCCGATCAGGCGGCCCAAATTGGTCGCTACCCCAGCGCCAATGCCTATGGCGATACTGGAAATGACTAAGGTAACCGGAAAGGTAAAACTGATCGCCGCTAGGGCTTCGGTGCCTAACTGGCTGATAAAAAAGGTGTCCACTAGACTAAACCCAAGAATGGTTAAGATACCAATCAGGTTCGGGAGGCTCATATTTAGCAGTACACGACCGATAGGCTGGCTGAGCAGCCCGTGTCTGTCTCTCATTACGATGGATTGCCTAGATTACAGAAGGAGGGCAATTCTAGCAGGATTGACCGATTTTTAATAAAACCCAGTTAAAAAAATCAGATTTTTTTTTGTAAAGCCCTTGGATCTCGTCACACCTACCCCCATATATCCAATCATCACTCGGCATAACTACTTTGTGTCGTCTTTATTTGTAAACCGCCAACGTTTGTTGGGCAAGAAAATCATTAGGAGAGTCCATAGATGAATATTCGTCCATTACATGACCGTGTCATCGTTAAGCGTTCAGAAGTTGAAGCAAAATCCGCCGGTGGCATCGTACTCACAGGTAGTGCAGCCGAGCAATCAACTCGCGGTGTAGTCCTTGCAGTAGGCAATGGCCGAATTCTTGAAAACGGTACTGTTCAGCCACTTGACGTAAAAGTCGGCGACACAGTTATTTTCAACGAAGGTTATGGCGTGAAAAAAGAGAAGATCGACGGTGAAGAAGTCTTGATCCTATCTGAAGCAGATTTAATGGCTGTAGTGGAATAATCCACTAAGTTACTCACTATCCCAGTTAAACAAAAATTTTATTAAAGGATATTAACATGGCAGCTAAAGAAGTACTTTTTGGTAATGACGCACGCGTAAAAATGCTAGCCGGCGTAAACGTACTAGCCAACGCAGTTAAAGTTACCCTAGGCCCTAAAGGTCGTAACGTTGTTTTAGACAAAAGCTTCGGTTCACCACTTATCACTAAAGACGGTGTGTCAGTAGCAAAAGAGATCGAACTTGAAGACAAGTTCGAAAACATGGGCGCACAAATGGTGAAAGAAGTTGCTTCTAAAGCCAACGATGCTGCCGGTGACGGTACCACCACTGCAACAGTATTAGCGCAAGCGATTGTCACTGAAGGCCTAAAAGCCGTTGCAGCAGGCATGAACCCAATGGATCTTAAGCGTGGTATCGACAAAGCGGTTATCGCAGCCGTTGCCGAGCTTAAAAACCTATCTCAAGAGTGCAGCGACACTAAAGCGATTGCACAAGTAGGTACCATCTCTGCTAACTCTGACGAGTCAATCGGTGAAATCATCGCAACAGCGATGGAGCGCGTAGGTAAAGAAGGCGTTATCACTGTTGAAGAAGGTCAAGCACTCGAAAACGAACTTGACGTGGTTGAGGGTATGCAGTTCGACCGTGGCTACCTATCTCCATACTTCATCAACAAGCCAGAAACCGGCAGCGTAGAGCTAGAAAGCCCATACATCTTGTTGGTTGATAAGAAGATCTCTAACATCCGTGAATTGCTACCTATCCTTGAAGGTCTAGCGAAAACGGGTAAGCCTCTGCTTATCGTTGCAGAAGATGTTGAAGGCGAAGCACTAGCCACATTGGTTGTAAACAACATGCGCGGTATCGTTAAAGTGGCTGCTGTTAAAGCACCGGGTTTTGGCGACCGTCGTAAAGCAATGCTACAAGATATCGCCATCCTCACCGGCGGTACTGTCATTGCTGAAGAGATTGGCCTAGAGCTTGAAAAAGCCACCCTAGAAGACCTAGGTACAGCTAAGCGCGTTGTTATCACTAAAGATGACACCACCATTATCGACGGTAACGGTGAGCAAGAGCAGATCCAAGCTCGCGTAGCACAAATTAAAGTTCAAGCTGAAGAATCAACTTCTGACTACGACAAAGAGAAACTACAAGAGCGCATGGCTAAATTGGCCGGCGGTGTTGCAGTGATCAAAGTGGGCGCAGCCACCGAAGTTGAAATGAAAGAGAAAAAAGCTCGCGTAGAAGACGCACTACACGCGACCCGCGCCGCTGTTGAAGAAGGCGTAGTAGCAGGTGGTGGTGTTGCACTAGTACGTGTTGCTAGCAAGATTGGCGACGTAGAAGTGGCTAACGAAGATCAAAAGCACGGCGTGGTTATCGCCCTACGTGCTATGGAAGCGCCACTACGTCAAATCGCGACTAACGCAGGTGAAGAAGCGTCAGTTGTGGCTAACAACGTGAAAAACGGTACTGGTAACTACGGTTACAACGCAGGTAACGACACTTATGGTGACATGCTAGAGATGGGTATTCTTGACCCAACTAAAGTAACTCGTAGTGCGCTACAGTTTGCGTCATCTATCGCAGGCCTGATGATCACCACCGAAGCTATGGTTGGCGAATTGCCACAAGAAGCTGCTGCTGACATGGGCGGCATGGGTGGAATGGGTGGAATGGGCGGAATGGGCGGCATGATGTGATCCTAGCTGGTTAAAATCGTCTATAGCGGCGTTACCTTGCTACTCGTTTAAGAGAACTAAACGTCGTGGCAAGAAGCCTTGCTCTAGAGCGATTTTTCCTGCGCTAGAACATCTGTTCCATAGGCCTGAGTGCTTAGGTCGCTAAGAATTACACCTAAAAAGAAACCCCGATACTGTTAATAGTATCGGGGTTTTGTTTTATGTGCTTATTGCAAACTTTGTTTGACGAAAAGTCGTGGTGCTTCGTCCTATATTGGTATAAAGGCGGGTTGACGCCCAATGAACTAGAGCCTTTGTTCTGGTTAAACTCTATGGTGGGCAATTTCAGTTGAGCACTCAGTGTTTCGTTAAACCGATCTGATGTTAGCTAATCTTTTGTATATCATCGAAGTCAGGTTATCATTGTAACTATCTAAATAGATGAATAATTATATACTTGGCGGTGTAATCCCCCATGTAACCTAAAGAGACATTCACATGAGAAAGATCATATTCGGTTTGGTTTTAATCGCTGTTACAGGTTGTTCAAGCAATGGTCTAACAACGCTGAAGCCAATGGATCCAAATTTTGAAAAAGAAATCGTGATGACAAACGATCCAGATCAAACCGCAAAAGTTAGAAGTATTGTTACTAACTGGATGGTCGATAATGGTTACAATGTGTCTAAAAAAACGGCAAGTCCAAATGCGCAGCTAGGCGATGATCAAGTCATGTTTGAATTCAACGCTAACTGGTGGTGGGACATGGCAACCTATATGCGTTACGTAAACTTAGATGTTACTGATAATAAAGGAAATAAGGTGGCTGAACTTGATTTCGATTCAGTAAGGTATGGTGGTATGGATAAGTTTGGCGATGCAGAAGAAAGATTAAATCTAATTATGGAAGTATTTTTCCAAAAGATTTCAGTACAAGATGCTGAACGTCAATTAGAGCATGGTAAAGATAGAAGTACTAAATTAGCACCGACCTGTGCTTACGACTGCTAGCAAATAATGGTTAGGAAAATAGTTTTGCTATCATAGAGGCCGTATAGTTTTCTGTGTAAAAAGGACGGGGTCAGCGATCAGTGTTACTTCACCACTCCGAATGCTTGAGAGCAGGAAACTAAACGTCGCGGTAAATCGCCTTGCTCTAACAAGATTTATCCCACGTAAAATACTCTGCTGGTCTAAAGCTTCACAGCCTGAAACCAAGTGAGTTAAATAGCGGAAAACAGTGCCACCCATCATTAACGGCATAAATTTTAACCTCCTACTAATGCTTGTTTTGAGCATTTAACAAGGCTGTAACCCGCGCTGAACATGGGGTTGGGCTGTTGCCTTACTGCCCATCTTGGTTTTATTTCATGCAAAAATATGTTAAGATGCCGCCCTTTTTTTACAGCCTCAGCCTTTACAACGTCATTAACGTGTCTTTGCAATAGACGAGGAAAACTTACCGGTTCAGTTCAAAAATGTGGTGCCAAACGGCTCCGCTTTGTAGCTGACGATGACAAAAGCGAATCCTTAATGTCGAATTTGACGCAATCTGTTGCTCGTAAATCAACAGATGAAAACTACCTTGCTACCCATCCCCCCGAACAAAGTGCTACATCAACCACGGTAAACGCCTTCTCCAGCCCTGTACTCTGGTTAAGTGGCGGCTTTCTCGTCCTATTTGTACTGCTTGCTGTTTTCGATACTCCGCTCCTGTCCAACATCGTTCAAGTTGGATTTTCAAAAGTCACCCAATGGTTTGGCCCATTCTGGCAAGTGCTGTTACTGGCTAACTTTATTATCGGTCTCTATTTAGCGTTTGCGCGTACTGGCGACGTTAAGCTAGGTAATCGCGAGACGCCTGAAATTGATACCTTTAAATGGTTGGCGATTGTGCTATGCACCCTGTTAGCCGGTGGTGGCGTTTTTTGGGCGGCCGCCGAGCCAATTGCCCATTTTGTCTCATCCCCCCCTTTTTACGGTGAAGCGCAAGGTCGAAGACTGGCGATCAATGCCTTATCGCAATCGTTCCTCCATTGGGGCTTCCTAGCATGGGCGATCCTCGGTAGCTTAGCGGCTATCGTTTTGATGCACCTGCATTACGATAAAGGTTTGCCACTGCAGCCGCGTACTTTGCTGTATCCCATTTTTGGTGATAAAGCCCTTAATGGTTGGATTGGCACCTTAACCGACACCTTCTGTATTATTGCGGTTGCTGCGGGCACCATTGGCCCTATTGGTTTTCTTGGCTTGCAAATTAGCTATGCGCTCAATGCGTTATTTGGTGTGCAAGACACGCTTATCACCCAAAGTTTGGTGGTATTGTTTGCCATTGCTATGTATACCTTGTCGGCGTTGAGTGGCCTTAGCCGAGGTATTCAGTTGGTGAGTCGTTACAATATTATGTTGGCCGCAGCGCTCATCATCTTCATTCTATTATTTGGTCCTACTAGCTTTATTATTGATGGCTACATGCAAGGCATGGCGCGAATGGTGAATAACTTTGTGCCAATGTCTCTTTTTCGTGGTGATAGCGATTGGTTAGGTTGGTGGACGGTATTTTTCTGGGGCTGGTTTATTGGCTATGGTCCTATGATGGCGATCTTCATTGCGCGTATCTCTCGTGGGCGTACCATTCGCCAAATGATCTTATCCATCTCTATTATTGCGCCCTTGATCACCTGCTTTTGGTTTAGCATTGTCGGTGGTTCGGGGCTGGCGTTTGAACTGGCTGAGCCCGGCATTATTTCTACAGCATTTGAGGGCGGCAATTTGCCTGGGGCTTTACTGGCGATCAGTTCACAGCTGCCGATGCCATTGTTGACGGCGATACTGTTTTTAATCCTCACCACCACCTTTATCGTCACCACCGGTGATTCAATGACTTATACCATTAGTGTGGTGGTGACCGGTTCTACCGAGCCGAGTGGAGCCATGCGTGCGTTTTGGGGATTGTTGATGGGATTTGTTGCCATTGCATTGATCTCTATGGGATCTGGTGGGATCTCTGCGCTGCAATCCTTTATTGTGATCACCGCAGCGCCAGTGTCGTTTGTTCTGCTTCCTTCACTGTGGCAAGCGCCCAAAATGGCTAAAGCGATGGCGGAGCAACAATTTGGTAAGGCATCATTTGTCCCTGTAAAGGCAAACTAATCTTGATAGAAAGCTGAGTTAGCCTTGTATGTTAAAGCCCCGTGACTTAAAGGTCGCGGGGCTTTATTGTCTCTAAGGGCGCAGCGTAGCAATTTTAATCTCCACCTCAGGTTGCTTGATTACACTTGGTGGTTCAATTACCTACCATAGACAGTTAACAGCGGGGATTTATCATCATGGGGACACAAAATTCACAATCTAAGGGCCGTAAGCCCTGGGTGGCTATTGGGGTTGTTGTATCTATAGGGCTACTGCTTTGGTTGTTGTTAACCATCATGCCTAAGGGGTTTAAGACGACCCACGAGCAAATAGGTACAGGTAAGCCGGCGTTGGTGTTTGTCTATGATCCTAATCTCGCATCGAGTAACAGCCAGACTGAACAGATGAATGAGGCGCGTGCCCACCTTGGCGATAACGTCTTCTTTCTGCTGGCGAGAGCGGGTACGCCTGAGGGCGATCAGCTGATCGCTAGATACGGTGCCAGTCGAGCCGAACTCTTGTATTTCGATGCATCGGGCAAGTTGGTTAAAAGACAATTTGGAGTGGTGAGCGCCAATGAGCTAATGCAGTGGATGCGATAGCGGCAGTAATACGACAGCGCTTAATAAAGTGTTTGCATCTAGATCGCGTTAGTTAATCTCGTATTGTAAATCAAACCGTGGGCGCTTATATGGCGTCCACGTTGTCACTTATCTCATGTTGTTGCTACCTATAGCTTTAGGCTGGGCCAGCTAGGCTTGGCTATGCTCTTTTTACCCAGACGTTTTACTGAGTTTGTCACTGTCGATGAGCCAGTTTTTCACAATGTGCTAACATATTGTCATTATTACTGCGTGAGCGATTAGCGATTCCTTATTTTTATGGGTAATTTATTGAGGGATTACCATTAGCTTTGAAGAAAAATCTATTTTCTTTAGGAAACTCGCAAGTTTAGTAAGGTGTTGTATTCATTGGCCATGAATTCCTGATATAAATATCACTCACATTAACAACTGTGGGTTTGCGTTGGCATTCCAAGCAGTAGCAATCTTAATTATTTGTATACCCTGGAGTACCACAATGAGCGCTGACATGACTCTCGAATGTTTTCTTTCCACCGTTGCCGCGCGTAACCCTAATCAACCTGAATTCTTGCAGGCTGTAACCGAAGTCTTAACCTCAATTTGGCCTTTTGTAGCAGCGCATCCTGAATATTTAGATAGCGGAATTTTAGAGCGTCTTGTGGAGCCTGAGCGATTAATTCAGTTTCGTGTTTCATGGGTCGATGACCAAGGCAAGGTGCAGGTGAACCGCGCATACCGAGTGCAGCATAGCTCGGCTATTGGGCCCTTTAAGGGGGGGATGCGTTTTCATCCGTCAGTTAACCCATCGGTCCTTAAGTTTTTGGCTTTCGAACAAACCTTAAAAAATGCCCTCACCACACTGCCTATGGGCGGTGGTAAAGGGGGCAGTGATTTTGATCCTAAAGACAAGAGCGAAGCCGAAGTCATGCGTTTCTGTCAGGCGCTCATGTTCGAGTTGCATCGTCATGTGGGCGCAGACACAGATGTGCCTGCCGGAGATATGGGCGTCGGTGCTCGTGAAGTGGGTTATATGAGCGGCATGATGAAAAAGTTAACCAATAGCGCCGAGTGTGTGTTTACGGGCAAGGGACTGTCGTTTGGGGGCAGCCTTATTCGTCCTGAGGCGACGGGTTACGGTCTGTTGTATTTTGTCGAGGCCATGCTCAGGGTCAACGGAGGCACACTCGAGGGCAAAACCGTGACGGTGTCTGGCTCGGGTAACGTGGCGCAGTACGCCATAGAGAAGGCGATGGAGATGGGCGCAAAAGTCATTACGGCGTCCGATTCTGGTGGAGTGGTATTCGATCCCGATGGGTTTACCCCTGAAAAACTCGCTAAGCTGATGGAGATTAAAAATCAGCGCCGCGGCCGCGTTGCAGATTACGCCTACGAAATGGGGCTGGAGTATGTTACCGACGCCACGCCATGGCAGTTTGCCACCGAAATAGCACTGCCTTGTGCGACACAAAATGAGTTAAATGCAGAGCACGCGGCCCTGTTGATCGACAATGGAGTGCAACTGGTTGCCGAAGGTGCCAACATGCCAAGTACGGCAGAAGCTATCGCCTTGCTGCATAAAGCCAAGGTGCTCTTTGCCCCAGGGAAGGCCGCTAATGCCGGTGGTGTTGCGGCCTCGGGCCTTGAGATGAGCCAAAATGCACTGCGCTTAAGTTGGACTCGTGAAAAGGTGGATATGCGTCTCTGTGACATTATGTATTCGATTCACGATACCTGTCAGCAATATGGCCGTGAAGGTGAGCATATTAATTATGAGTTAGGGGCTAACGTTGCAGGCTTTGTCAAAGTGGCCGATGCGATGAAGGCGCAAGGCGTGTGTTAAGGCATGGTCAATTGTGTCGCCACTGAGCGATTGGAGTTAAAACAACCGTTAGATGGCTCGCGTTACTTGCTGGCAGGTGAGCGTGGCCCGATAAGCAATTTGGTTGCCTAGCTGCTTAACAACAGGCCTTAACAACTCTGCTAGGGGGCGCACCAGCCCCCTCATTTTCTCACTCCCTATTTTATCCGTTTAAGCTTGGTTTAAGTGTTAACCCCGATGATGCGAGGTGATAAGAATGATGCTAAAAACCTATGAACTTTGATATCTTGTTAGTGTTCGTTAGCAATAAAATTAAAATAAATTGAAGGAGATAATGCGTGAAAAAAATCACCATGTTGCTGCTGTGCGTCTTGATGCCGGTGGCGAGTGCGTTTGCTGAGCCAAGCAAACCGCTGTCGGTCGATGTGTTGTGGCAACTGAGCCGCATAGGTAACCCGACGATTTCGCCAGATGGTCAATACATTATTGCGCCCGTCACCCAGTACGATGTGCCTGAGGATAAAGGCTCAACTCAGTTGTGGTTATTTAATCAAGACGGTAAAAGTCAGCGCGCCCTTACGGCTAAAGGACTGCGTGTGAGTGAGCCGGTATTTTCGCCAGACAGCCGTACATTGGCCTTTATTAGCCAGCGTGACAAGGATGAAGTGGGCCAAGTGTATCTGTTACCACTCGATGGCCCGGGTGAAGCCCAGCGTTTAACCGATGTGCCCAGTGGGGTAAAAGGCCTGAAATGGGTCGGCAAACACCTCTACTTTATCAGTTCTATTTTTCCCGCTAAAAATTGGCAAGAGATAGCAGAGCAGCTCACCGTAGATAAAGATAATAAAGTCTCTGCACGGCAATGGAATGCGCTGCCCTATTCCAGCTTCGACCATTGGATTGATGAAGACCGTGAGGCACATGTATTTCGGATTGCGGCTAAGGGGGGCAGCGTCGAGGCTGTGACTCTGCCGTTAAATAAACAGCTTCCGCGTTCATCACAAAGTGCGGCAAGTTACGATATTGACCCTAGCGAAACTTGGATAGCCTTTAACGCCAATGGCTGGGACAACCAAGTTGATCCTAAAACCGATATTTTCCTTGCGAAAATTGGCAGTGGTAAGGTTGAAAATATCACCTCGGCCAATCAAGCGCCCGATACCAACCCTAGCTTCAGCCCTGACGGCAAAACGCTCGCGTTTACTCGTCAGTCTATTAATGGTTTTTATGCCGATACTGCCAAACTTACCTTGTTGGATCTCAAGCGGCGCAGTGAGAAGGTGTTAGCCGATAACTGGGATCGCTCGGTGACGCGCTTTGTCTGGACGCCAAACAGCAAAGGATTTTATGCCGCCATCGATGATGCGGCGACGCGGCGTATTTTTTACATTAATGCCAGCAATGGCAAAGTTAACGCCATTACCGATGCCACCAACTTTAGCCAACCGGCAATTGCCAATGATGGCACCTTAGTTGCGGCCAACGACAGCTTCCTGTATCCGGCGCAGTTGGTCAGCATTAACCCTAAAAACGGTAACCGCACCCGACTGGACCATTTCAATGATGACATCTTAGCCGATGTGGATATGGGCACCTATGAGTCAGTGACTTATAAAGGCTATGATAACCAAGACATTCAAATGTGGGTGCATTATCCCGCTGGGTTTGACCGTAGCAAGAAGTATCCGCTGATGATGTTAATTCATGGTGGTCCACACAATGCAATTTCTGATGGTTTCCATTACCGCTGGAATGCGCAAACCTTTGCCTCTTGGGGCTATGTTACTGCGTGGCCTAATTTCCACGGCTCTAACAGCTTTGGGCAAGACTTTGCCGACAGTATTAATCCCGATTGGAAAAATAAATCACTCGAAGATGTGCTCAAGGCGACCGAATGGTTTAAACAGCAGCCGTGGATAGATAGTGAGCGGTTAGTGGCGGGTGGCGCCAGTTATGGTGGTTATTTAACCTCGATTATTTTGGGACAAGAGCATCCGTTTAAGGCCTTGTTAATCCACGCCGCGGTGTACAACATGTATTCGCAATTGGCGGCAGATTTTGCGGTGCATAGTCCTCGTTTCGGTAATTACTGGGATAACCCAGAGATATACAAGGCGATTTCACCTCATTATGGCGCAGCTAACTTTAATACCCCCACCTTGGTTATCCACGGTCAGCTCGATTACCGCGTACCAGTGGGGCAAGGTTTTGAGTTGTTTAGAACGCTGCAGACCCGCGGCGTGGAGTCGCGGATGATCTATTTCCCTGACGAGAATCACTGGATCATGAAACCCAATAACTCCATCTATTGGTATAACCAAGTACAAGATTGGATGACTCGCTTTGCCGAGCCTGGTGCAAAGTAATATGGCTTAAGTGATATCACAGAGCTAAGCGCTAGTGTCTGTGAGGTTTCACTGACACAGCTTAAAAAGGCTGCCTAAATTGGCAGCCTTTTTTGTGTCATCATCGCTGGCGCTTAAGCTGAGTGTTAAGCGCAACCGATAATGGCTTATTGTTGTAGCTGAGCTTTGGCCGCTTCGACTTTAGCGAAGTCGAGCCCTAGCTCGTCCACGGCTTCTTTGATCAAGGCCGGATTTTGCATCACCATCGCCATCAGCTGTTGGAGCTTTTCGGGGGCGGTGCCTAGCTGACCAATGGTGCCCATCGCCATGAGTGGGTTTTCGGTCAAGGTCTGAAACAGCTTTGATCTTTTTGTCACTAACAGGCTGAGGTGATTTAACCTAAGCCATCTATTATTTGTGGTTAACGCTCTGCTTTTATAACGTATCTCAATATGGTTTAGCTAAATCAATTTAATCAGACCCAATCCAAATCTACCTTCAGGCTAACGAAACCAGATTAAATACCCAGCCCATAATGGTGAATGATACCAGTAGGAGGACAAATAATAGGGCGAGCAAGCGCCACTGCATCACCTGTTTTAACATCACAAATTCTGGAAAGCTCGCGGCCACGGTACTCATGCAGAAGGCTAATGTGGTACCTAATGGCACGCCTTGCAACAGTAAACTCTCTAATACTGGGATGACGCCAGTAGCATTGGCATAGAGAGGAATACCCATTAATACCGCAAGGGGGACAGACCACCATTGACCGTCACCTAGATTGGCTTGTAACCAACCGGCAGGCACAAATCCATGCAACGCAGCACCAATACCCACACCGATAATGACCCATTTCCATACCCGACCAAAAATTTCACTGGTTTCCGATTTAGCAAACTGATGTCGCTGCTGCCAACTTACGTTGCTAGCGGGCGCGGTTGTTGATGTTTCATTGGGGGTGTTTGCGGAGGCGGCTTGCTGTCCTCTGGCATAAGCTTTCGCCGCCAATGGTTGCAGCCAGCGCTCCGCTTTTAACAGATCGAGTAGTGCGCCGCCGAGCATGCCGATAACGATCCCCGTTAAGGCATATAATAGGGTGATCTTTAAACCTAATAGGCTAAACAGTAATAGGATAGCGACTTCATTAATCAGTGGCGAAGTGAGTAAGAATGCCATGGTGATCCCTATGGGGATCCCCGCAGAAGTAAAACCTAAAAAAACGGGAATACTTGAGCAGGAGCAAAAGGGGGTTATGGCACCAAACCCAGCGCCCAATCCATAACCGACCACCTTAGGTTTACCCGATAGATAATCTCTTACCCGTTCCACATTCAGCGAGGCGCGTAACCAGCCGATGGCATAAATCATTACGATAAGCAGAGCGAAAATCTTGCTGGTGTCTTCAACAAAGAAATGCAGTGCTTGTCCAACTTGGGTTTGGTTGGATAAACCAAAGGTATCGTAGACGAGCCAATCGGCAAATACAGAAAACCAAATTAACATTGGTCGACCTCGCTAAAGGATGAAAAAACCAGTTAGTTCATTAATTAATTGGCAATACTAGCTTGGGTTAATAGTTTTTCGATTTCGGCATGAGCCGGCACAGTTCCAGAAGAAACAACGACACCGTTAATCACGATGGCGGGCGTGGACATTACGCCATAATCTAAAATCGTTGCCATATCGGTCACCTTTTCAAGTTCAATATCTACCGATAAGTGTTTAGCGACTTGTTCTACATCTGCAGCCAAATTGGTACATTTTTTACAGCCACTTCCTAATATTTCAATTTTCATGTCGTTACCTTTTTAGGTGTGTTTAGGGGATTTTGTGTGGAGCAAGGTCGAAGTAGTGAGGCTTGTGCCTGAGCATTTTTTTCCAGAACGGTCTCGATGCAGTCAATCATCTTTAATAGGCAGGGGGTTTCGAGCCGGTAATAGATCTGTTTTCCATCGCGGCGACTATTGACGATCCCCACCTGCTTTAAGACCGATAGGTGTTTTGAGACGGTTGATATATCGGCGTTAATACCACCTGTGAGATCGCAGACACATCGTTCTTGCTGCTGTATTTGTTCCAGTAGCCATAGTCGAGTCGGATGTGCTAATGCCTTGAGAACCGCTGCACGGGCATTGAGCCTAAGCTGTTCTTGGTCGGTCATGGCAATCTCCAAGCTGAGTGCTGCTTTAGGGTAATTATCATTTTGTTATTTGGCATAATAGCCAAATGTATTTCGCCTGAAAAAGTATTGCACAAGATGTTTGGTCATTATCGTGATGAACCAAACACTTTATGCCGAGTTTGTGGGGCCGACGTTGTAAAGTTAATGGTAATTTTTGTAGGTGGGGATGGGAGTTAGTTGAGCGTTGGCGTTAATGCACAGCGGTATCGACTTGTGGTATAGGACTTTACCTCTCTATTGCTGCACGCAGGAGTGCTTGAGTTAAGCGCTGCAACGAGGCAGCTTTATCCTCTACCGAATAGGAGAGCTGATCAGAGAAAAGCTGACTGATAAAATCTAGGTATACGGCCGCGAGGGAGCTGGCCAAACAGGGTAAGGGGATAATGAAATTATCTGTCTCAAATGCCACGGCCAGCCTCTGTTCGATCAATGTGGTTAAATTATATTTTAATTGACGATGAGCCTGTGGTGCATCGTTACCTAGCTTATAAGACATAGAACGACGAAAGCTACTCTGCACACTAATTCTATTCAACATAGCAATAACCGATGAGCGAGGACGCAAGCTCAACCAATCTTCTAGAGTGGTTAAATCCTGAAAAAATGATTCGAAGAGTGAATCGTGTATTGCCAAAAACACATCGAGTTTACGCTCATAATGACGATAAAAGGTGGTTTTCCCAACATCTGCCTTTTCGAGCAATTCCACCACGGTTATATCACAATAGTCTTTATCTTTTAGTAGTTCCATAAAGGCCTGCTGTATGCGCTTGCGACAGCGGTTGGTTTTGGTGAGTTCAGGCATAGTTGGGTTCAAATATCGACGCCATAGCATCGGAAAGTGGAAGGCCCCAGTATAAGGCGGCTTGTAACTTAGGCAACCAATAGCGAGAGGATAATCGGTTGAGTGGAACGTTTTGCTTAAATTGTTCCATCTGGTACTTATCTGCAATCTTGTTCCTGTTTTATGACTAAGGAGGTCGCCAATATGAGTGCATCAACAATCATCATTGGAAAATACCATGAACTCATCAATGAATCGTCGGAGTTTTGTTAAAAGCAGTTTGATAGCGGCTTCCAGTTTCAGCCTTCTAGGAGTAAGTACGATGGCAAAATCAAAAGAGCAAACCTCTCATCCTCTCGCTAATTTAGACCCTGAAAAGCTCAATATCGGTATCTTCCTTTTTCCAGGGATGACGATGTTAGATGCATACGGACCATTGCAGTTGTTGGCCGTTAGTCAGTTGTTCAACGCGTTTACCTTTGCAAAGTCTGCAGAGCCATTGCCCTGCGATGCTAATGTCGCGTTACTGCCCAATTACAGTTTCGCAGACTGTCCTGCGCTCGACGTGTTAATCGTGCCAGGTGGAGCGAATCCGATCGGGCAGATAGAGGATGAACAAGTGATCGGATTTCTGCGCGCTGCAGGTTCACAGGCCAAATACGTGACATCGGTTTGCACTGGCGCGCTTATTCTCGCGGAAACGGGTTTGTTAGATGGCTACAAATCGACGGTACACTGGGCTTATGCTGAGTCGCTTAAGCGTTATAAGAAGGTGAGTTATGTCGATCAGCGTATCGTTAAAGATCGTAATCGGATCAGCGGCGGCGGGATCACTGCAGGACTAGACTTTGCTTTAACCTTGATAGCCGAATTAGCGGGAGAACAGCAGGCTCAGATCTTAGAGTTGCTGCTGGAATATGATCCTCAGCCACCATTTAACACCGGTAATCACAAATTAGCAGAACCGCAATTGAAACAGCAGGTTCAAGATATGGTTCACCATATTGCCAACGAGTTGTTCGTGCCTGTGGCTGGGGAATAAATAGAAGGTTAATCTCAGTGAGTTCTACTTGAACGTGTTCAGGTTCTGGCGTGGAGTCGCATAACGACTCCGCAACCAATAATATGAGGAACAACTATTTTTGTAGTTGCGCCTTGGCGGCTTCCACTTTTGAAAAATCTAGGCCAAGCTCTGTAACCGCTTCCTTTATCAAGGCCGGATTTTGCATCACCATCGCCATCAGCTGTTGGAGCTTTTCGGGAGCGATGCCTAGCTGACCAATGGTGCCCATCGCCATGAGTGGGTTTTCGGTCAAGGTCTGAAACAGCTCATTGATCTTTTCGTCACTAACATTGTGTTCTTTTAAAATGGCAATAATTGGGTTCATCTTGATGCCTTTGTGTAAGTGTAAAAATAAATAGGCGCTAATTTTATCACACATCGGCAGGCTGAGTAGAATAGGGCGAATGAACCCAAGGCTTAGGTTGCAATGCTGCGGCGTCGATTCTATGCTGGCAGTGGGCGATGTTTTCAATCTGAAGCATGAGTAAGGTGCAACCATGTCTGAGCAATTTATCTGTTGGCGATGCAAGCAGCCGTTAACGGCGGTGATTTTACCTATGTCGCGGCGTGAAGAGTGTTTGGCGTGTCATGCCGATCAGCACGTGTGTAAGATGTGTGTGTCCTTTGGCGATGCGGGCCGGGGCGACTGCAATGAAGTGCGCGCCGAGTGGATATCGGATCGCGAGCGGGCCAATTTTTGCGATTATTTTAAGCCGATAACGGCCAGCGACGCAGAGCAAAGTACAGCCCAGAGTGATAGTGATAACGCCAAAGCGCGGGCGCAGGCACAACTGGCCGCCTTGTTTAATGATGAGCCTGTAGCCACTCAGCCAGACGCTATCTCAGAATATAGCCCAGCGCATACATCTGAACGTAAACCTCAAGATAAACCATTAAGCGCCGTCGAACTTGCCGAACAGCAACTACGGGAGCTGCTGGGTGATTAGCCCTCTGCGCCACTGTGTACAGGGGCGTTAACTTGTCTGGCGCTGTGATCACTGGAGTTAACCCAATAAGGCGCTCCACAGCAGGCGAATACCGATCAATACCATCAGGGCTAAAATGATCTGTTTAAATAGGCTTTCACTGACCTTGTCTTGCAGGCGTAATCCCAATCTCACCCCCAACCAGGCAACAGGGGCTAGTAGCATTGTCCCCCATAAATTGGCGACGTTGATCTGCCCAAGCAGGCTATAAGGGATTAATTTGACCCCATTGACCACGGCGAAAAACATCACCGCAGTGGCGAGGTATTGGCTTTTTACTAAACGCTGCGGCAGCAGATAGGCATTTAACGGTGGCCCGCCAGCGTGGGCGACAAAACTGGTAAAGCCGGACGGTTTATGCTCAAAACGGCCGCTCAGCAGCAAGCCATACGTCCCAAATCCCAGCGATATTGCCCCTAAAATGCCGCGCAGGTATTGCTCGTTTAGATGATCAAACAGCAGATACCCTATTGCAATGCCGACAATGGCCGCAGGCAGTAAAATGGACAGTTGGCGGGCATTGTGTTTACCCCACCATGAACGAACGCTCAAAATATCCATATAAATTAACAGTGGCAGCATCACCGCCGTGGCGGCTAGGGGGCTGACAACCAAAGCCATTAAGGGCACCGTCAGTCCGCCCACGCCGCCGGCAAACCCCGACTTTGAGATGCCGGTCATTAATACGGCGGGTATCGCAACGAGCCAAAATAACGGATCTGTTAACACGTTTGCTCCTTGATGAGGTGACATACTGCTGGCGAGTATTGTGAAGGCGTAAGTCACCACATTGACTGTGATGGTTTCGCGCTTTTTGATATGCCATGAACATCTATAGTGCCATTGAATTAAGCTTTCACAACGGATTTTTTACTCTAGCGTCAATTGATTTACTTGTTTGCCAAGGCGTGTTTTATGACAGGGTTAAAGCCGCGCCTAGATTGATGCCATTATCTCTGGCGCCAAGCTCATCTATGGGGATATGCCCATGCGGGCAAAGACTGTGTTAACTATGTCGGTAGAGATCCCTTTAACCACACCGTTTTCTTGGTATTCAAGCGGTGGCATATTCAAGGTGGCTAATGATAGTGGCGTATCGGCAGATACTGATGCTGCCCACAAGGTGAGGGTTGCGGCAATGGCCTTAATAACACTAATGGGCATGATACACAGACTCCACTCACTGCAGCTAAATGAGAGTGAGTCGCCAAGTGTACTATCACTGTCATAGTAGGCGCGGATTGTAGTAAAGGAACTTAATTATCGCCTAACTTTTTTCACTGAATGTGATTGAGCTAACACTTATGTAGGGTCTTATCATCCAGAGGTTGATACAAGTTGTGATGTTTTATGGGTCATGTAAACGAGCCTGCGATGAGTGGAAACCAGCAAGATTTAGCTGCGGGCATTAAGGTTAACCGGTACCTCAAAAGGCGCTGAATGCACCTTTTGGGGTGTAGATACCCTGTGAGTCGGCCAAGCTAATCGCCTAACAATCGAGCCTATTCGGCTTCTTCCAGTGAATAGGGGAGGGCTTGCAAGGTCAGTTGTGAGGCTTTATCGCCTGCGATACGTAATGTGGCATCGAGTTGGGTATCGTTAGCCAAGACCGCCGTCATTAGCACCTCTTGGCCGCGTTGCACCCACTCGATAATGGTGCCGGCGCGGCGATAAAGCGCATCCTCAAGGGCGATTTCAAGTTGGCTGTCGGCCGTTAATGGGCTAGATACCGTGCCACTGACAATATATAAGGCGCGCTTATTACCGCCACGGTACTTCATACGGGCAATGGTTTCTTGCCCCATGTAGCAGCCTTTATTAAAGCTGATGCCGTCGATGGCCTGCAGATTACACATTTGCGGCACAAATTGCCCTTGATGTGCGGCGCCAAGGTTGGGGTAACCTGCGGCGATTTCGAGCGCTTGCCATGCACTGGCATCATACACGGCTTGTGGCAACTGGCTTATTAATGTGTCGGCTGCGCTCTGCTTTAGCACGATAATATGACGGCCAGCATCATGTAAAATCACGCCATTATCGATAGGGGTCAGTTCGCTATTTAACGCGCCAAATTGCTGGCTTAACCAGTCAGTGGCTTGCTCGCCGCTCACGCCAAGCAGTAACCAGTCTGCACTAGCATCACTCAGCTCCGCCTTGCTAAATACCGCATATTTTTGCAGTTGTGGCAGATCCATCGCCAAGGTATCGCGAGGCATCATCATGATCAAAGCGTCACCCATGCTGAAGGTTCTGAAGCTGGCCAGCATCTTACCTTTTGGGTCGCAGTGAGCTCCCCAGCGCCATTGTTCAGTGCCCAGCGAGCTAATATCTGTGGTGACTTGGCCGTGGATAAAGCTGCGGCCTTGCTCACCCGTAACGGCAATTAAGCCTAGGTGGGTAAGATGCGAAAAGAACAGCTCTGGGGATTGTCCGTTTAAAGGCCAGGTTGGCTGAGAAGTTGACACTGTCATGAGATAGTCCAAGAAATAAACGAATAAGAGTCACGATTGTACCGTTAATCATCGTTGGCGCAAAGGTGGTTAAGCGAAACTTACAGCAAACAATAAAGCCCCATGATGTTGATCATAGGGCTTTATTCATTTAAGTGCATAACTCAAGGCTATCAGTACAGTAAGCGTGTTCTGATGGTGCCTTCAATCGCCTTCATCTCTTCGAGTGCTTCGTCGGCTTGATCTGAATTCACTTCCATTACCACATAACCAATTTCAGCCGTGGTTTGCAGGTACTGGGCGGCGATGTTGATGCCTTTTTCTGCAAACGCTTGGTTAATCTTGATCAAGATACCGGGACGGTTATGGTGAATGTGCAACAGACGCGATGCATCTTTGTGCTGGGCCAGCGACACTTCAGGGAAGTTAACTGCAGTCATGGTTGAACCGTTATCAGAGTACTTGGCCAGTTTCCCAGCCACTTCGATACCGATATTCTCTTGCGCTTCTTGGGTGCTACCGCCAACGTGTGGGGTTAGCAACACATTGTCTAAACCGCGCAGTGGGCTGATAAACTCATCATCATTCGATTTAGGTTCAACCGGGAACACGTCGATAGCCGCCCCAGCAAGGCGCTCGCTACGAATTGCTTGAGCTAGGGCATCAATATCGACAACCGTACCGCGCGAAGCGTTGATCAATATGCTGCCTTGGCGCATACAAGCAAGCTCTGCTTCGGCGATCATATCTTTGGTTTGTGGGGTTTCTGGTACATGCAAGCTCACCACATCGGCTAGGGCCAATAGCTGCTCAAGCGAGTGGATTTGCTGCGCATTACCCAGTGGCAATTTATCTTCGATGTCGAAGAACACGACGCGCATACCTAAGGTCTCTGCCAAAATGCCCAGCTGAGTACCAATGTGGCCGTAGCCGATAACGCCTAAAGTTTTACCGCGGGCTTCATAGCTGCCAGCAGCGCTTTTGAGCCAACCGCCACGGTGGGCGATAGCATTACGCTGTGGGATACCACGCAATAGCATGATGATCTCACCCAATACCAACTCTGCGACGCTGCGCGTGTTAGAAAAAGGCGCGTTAAAAACCGGGATCCCCAGTTTTTCGGCCGTGGCGAGATCAACCTGATTGGTCCCAATACAGAAGCAACCAATGCTGACTAATTTATCAGCGTGCTTAAGTACGGTTTCAGTCAGTTGGGTACGGGAGCGAATACCAACGAAATGAGCATCTTTAATCGAGGCCAATAGCTCCTCTTCTCCTAGTGATGCCTTATGGTATTCAATGTTGCTGTAGCCGGCGCGTTTGAACACATCTACCGCAGATTGATGGACGCCTTCCAACAGCAGGATCTTAATTTTATCCTTGTCTAGCGAGTGTTTCGCCATGATTTGGGTACCCTCTTTATCGGTTGTTGCTATATATTGGTCATTATTTGGTTGTTGACAGCTAAAGCCCTCTCAAAATAACACTATTCTGAGTCAGTGTGGAGGGCTAGATGGCTAAAGTCATTATTTTGATATTAAAACAATATCATCTAAGGAGTTCCAATTTTGAATAAAAGTATTATCTGGCTCATCATTTTTTTCGCTGTCTTCATCTGGTCGGCGATTGAGCCAAAAGATACCTTTACATGGTTTTTGGAAGTGCTGCCAGCACTAATCGCGCTGCCCGTATTGTATTTTACGCGTAAGCGCTTCCCATTAACATCATTAGCTTACGGTTTGATTCTGATCCATGCGGTTATTTTAATGGTGGGGGGCCATTACACTTATGCCCAAGTTCCGTTGTTTGATTGGGTCGCCGAGGTGATGGGCAGTGATCGCAATAATTATGACAAAGTCGGCCATTTAGCCCAAGGCTTTATTCCAGCATTGTTGGCCAGAGAAGTGCTGCTGCGTAATGAAGTATTAAAGCCCGGGGCTTGGTGTGGCTTTTTAGTCTGCTGTTTTGCCTTAGCCTTATCGGCATTTTATGAGCTTATCGAATGGTGGGTGGCGGTCTTGACTGGTGAAAATGCCGAGGCGTTTTTGGGCACCCAAGGGTATGTGTGGGATACCCAGTCGGATATGGCGATGGCGTTGCTGGGGGCAATTGTCAGTGTGCTGCTGTTATCACCTTGGCATAATCGTCTGCTGCAACAGTTTACCCCCACTCGCTAAGCTGTTTGATATTTCAGGTGAACGATTAACTAAACCACCACGACTGAGCTCGGGTGTTGGCCTCAGCCGTGGTGGTTTAGCCTATCTCATTTAAGCGCATCTTATTTTGTCGGCTACTAAGGTTTTTTATGCCTTTGGTGCGGCGAAGCTACTGATTTGTATTGATTGCCTTTGCTTTGATTTTAGTTTGTTGGTATTTTATTTTTTTGCTTAATTTTCTTGAACCTATGAATACGTTACCCGTGTGACTGCCTAGGGTGATGGAGATGTTGTAATTACTCAGGAATGTTTACTCGATATCAATCGAGTTGGCGAAATCTAAATCAAGGAGGATTTGATGGACAAAATTGACGAGCTGGTATTTTTACATCAAGTATCGAGTCCGTGTGAGCTAGGATTATGGGCGCAGTCTCTCGGATTAAGGGTACGGATTGTACATCAGGTCGATGAGCTTGAGCCCGATCCGCAACGCAATAGTTTCTATTTTATTGCTCAACAAGGCGCCGCTGTCGATAAGGATGGTATGCCGCTGATTGTGCCTCACTTACTGCCTTATGTGCCGCTGGCATTATATCTGGTCGATCGCCATGCTATCGACGCCGAAGTGGCATTATTGCAAGGTGTACAAGGATTATTGTTTAGCGATGATCGACAAGATCTGCAACTCATAGGTCTACATGAAATGCTTCGCGATGAACTTTGGTACGACAGAACTTTATTATCGAAAGTGCTGCGTCGCTTTATCACCCCCCAACAAAGTTCGCAATCTTTAGATCAAGAAACGGTTAGTGCACTGCAAAAGCTAACGGGTCGTGAACGCACGATCATCAAATTGGTCTCCAGTGGTGCTCGCAATAAAGAGATCGCCGCCCACCTGTTTATCAGTGAACACACGGTGAAAGCACATATCTCGTCGATTTTTCGTAAGACCCAGTCGCGCAACCGTGTCGAACTACTGCGTTGGTCACAGGCGAACGCCGCCTATTTTGAGTGTTGTTGACTAACGGCAAGGAGCTTTCTTTATATGCATGGTGAGTGGTTGTTGCTCACTCTTTATGCCGCTATTCACAACTCTATTACCGCGAGTATGGTCTGAAAACGCTAAAATCGCGTAATTAATTTACCAAAGTGAAGTATATCGATCGTTATTTTGTCTTTTATAGACGGTTTTTGCTTGTCGCTAGAAAGCGATATTAATGGTGTGATTGTTTATTCTTCGGTTTCATTTGTTTTATTAAGGTTTGCTTTTGGTTATTTTGGTTTTCACCTTGTTTTAAGTTTGGTGTTTAAAAGTCGCTTTTTACCTGACTTTTGGTTACCTGTCTCGCCTATCTCCAATAATGTTTTTTTCTATGATGTCGGATGCTTGTCAGGCTGATATAGCTCGATACACTGCTACCACATAATAAAATTAGTGGTTAAAAATGTATGGAAGTTTTCATCAGTTTATTAGGTATGCTTGCCTTAATGGGCTTAGCGGTATTATTTTCGGAGCGTCGCAGTTCCATTAACCCGCGCACCGTCTTAGGCGCGCTGGCGTTCCAAGTCGCATTTGGCGCGTTTGTGATGTATGCCCCTATAGGTCAAAGCATGCTCGATAGCGCCTCAAACGGCGTAATGCATGTGATTAACTATGGTAATGAAGGCTTAACCTTTGTGTTTGGTGATTTGGCCAAATTCAGCGTGGGCTTTATCTTCTTTATCAATGTGCTGTGTATTGTGGTGTTTATCAGTTCGCTGATTGCCGTGCTGTACTACTTAGGTGTGATGCAGTTGGTGATTGGCCTAATCGGTGGTGCCCTGTCTAAGTTATTGGGGAGCAGCCGCGCCGAATCACTATCGGCCACCGCGAATATTTTTGTTGGCCCCATTGAAGCGCCTTCGATGGTGCGCCCATTTGTGAAGCACATGACTCGCTCTGAGTTGTTTGCTGTGATGACAGGTGGCCTAGCTTCGGTTGCTGGCGGCACCATGATTGGTTATATCCAGATGGGGGTCGATGTTAAATATGTACTGACCGCTGCCTTTATGACCGCACCCGCTGGCCTATTGTTTGCCAAGTTGATGTGGCCAGAAACAGAAACGCCGATCAACGACATCAAAAAAGTGATGGACGAGCAGGAAGATAAGCCTGCAAACGTACTCGATGCTGCAGCCAGTGGCGCAGCAATGGGGATGCAACAGGTACTCAACGTGGCTGCCTTATTAATGGCCTTCGTCGGGTTAATTGCGCTACTTAATGGCTTGATTGGTGGCATGGGGAGCTGGTTTGGTTATGGCGACCTCACCATGCAAGCCATCTTGGGTTATTTGTTATCGCCTTTAGCTTGGATCATGGGGGTGCCTTGGAGCGAGGCGACCCAAGCGGCATCATTTATTGGCCAAAAAATGGTGATCAATGAGTTTGTTGCCTATATCGACTTCCTTAAAGTGGCCGACGACTTATCGGTTAAAACCCAAATTATTATCAGCTTCGCCCTATGTGGCTTTGCTAACATTGGCTCGCTAGCTATGGTGATTGGTGGCTTGGCAGCCTTATGCCCTGAGCGTCGTCACGACATTAGCGCCATGGGCATGAAGGCGCTTATCGCCGCGGCATTAGCTAACTTGATGAGTGGTACCATTGCCGGTCTACTATACAGCCTAGCGGGCTAATGATTCAGGGTGCTTGTCGCTGCGCGACAGGCCATTTATTGATTGGAGAGACAAATGACCCCACATATTAACGCGCCAACAGGTGCATTTGCGAAAACAGTGTTAATGCCAGGTGACCCGCTACGTGCTAAATACATTGCCGAGAACTTTCTCGAAAACCCTAAGCTTGTGACTGACGTGCGCAACATGTTGGGTTATACCGGTGAGTATCAAGGTAAACCAATTTCAGTGATGGGATCTGGCATGGGCATTCCTTCTATGTCTATCTATGCCAAAGAGTTGATCACCGAATATGGCGTCGAAAACATCATTCGCATCGGCTCTTGTGGCGCGATCAGTGACAAGATTAAGCTGATGGATGTGGTTATCGCGATGGGCGCTAGCACAGACTCAGCAGTCAATCGTAGCCGTTTTGCCAATACAGATTTTGCCATGATTGCCGATTTTAACTTGTTGAGCCTTGCCGTCGATGCCGCGAAAAAACAAGAGGCTAACTATCATGTCGGTAACTTATATTCGTCGGATCTGTTTTATAGCAGCGACGAGTCGCGTTACGACTTGATGGAAAAATATGGCATCTTAGGTGTCGAGATGGAAGCGGCTGGTCTATACGGAGTCGCAACTGAATATGGTGCTAAAGCGCTGGCGATGATGACAGTGACCGACCATATTCGCCAAGGGTTGCACCTGACTGCTGAAGAGCGTCAAGAAACCCTTAATGAGATGATTAAGTTGACACTAGAAGCGGTTAGTCACTTAGACTAAGCCGCGACTGTCATCAGCTAAGCACTTGAGCTTATTAAACATAAAAAGGCCTTATGACAAGGCCTTTTTTTGTGCCCAGAGATTACTGGCTTGCCGTTGGTGTTCATTACTTAATAGGCCAAAGTATTTGAGATAACCGCAGTTTTTACATGATATGCCGCTCGGTTAGCGGTTTAAACTTTAGCAATGACGCAGTAGACTAGCGCTTATTATCATTGAAATGGAATATCAGATGAGCATTTGGTTTAGACCCATTACCCTAGAAGATTGCGCCAAATTAGATGCCGGCTTGCATGGCAAAGGCACCTTGATGCAGACCATGGGCATTAGCATTACAGAGATAGGCGATGACTACATGACAGCCACCATGGCTGCGACCCCCGCAATTCATAACCCATTGGGGATAGTGCATGGCGGGGCTAATGTTGCCTTAGCCGAAACTGTCGCCAGTTATGCGGCAAACTTTGCGGTCGATTTTGAGCAGTATTACTGCGTCGGGCAAGAGATCAACGCCAACCATCTTAAGGCGTCTCGTAACGGCGTACTTACCGCCACCACTAAGCCTGTGCACTTGGGTAAACGCAGTTCGGTGTGGGAAATCCTGATTCATAACAGTGCCGGTGAACTCTGCTGTATTTCACGTATGACGGCGGCGATCGTTAAGCGTTAACTTTAGGGCTTAATTTGTGCTCGGTAACGTTAGGCGTGTTCTGGGATATCAAACCCGCTCGCCTAATTGCAGGTATAACTGTGCTGGTATCACGGGCAGCACCAAAGAAGGCTAAGCCTAAGTCAACATTGGGATACACCACAACTCAGTCTGCCACCTTGCTGTCGCTTTACGCTTATGCTGTCCATAATAAGGATATTCACTGTTACCTCGATGGAGCGTGTATGGATAATGCAACGATATGGGAATGGGTCGGTTACTTAGCCTCTGTGGTGGTCGCCATTTCATTGATGATGGCGAATATTAAAAAGCTGCGCTGGTGGAATTTAATTGGCGCCGCCTTGTTTGTCGCCTACGGTGTGGCGATTGAAGCTTATCCTGTCGCCTTAGTGAACTTCTTTATTGTGCTGATTGACGCTTATTATTTGGTTAAGCTCTACCGTAAGCCACCAAGCGTTACCCCAAATACTCAGTGATTGAACTCATTATCTTAACCGCCCGTATGGATGTGCAGTACTTTGTTTAAGCCTGCGCTAGGCGGATAGAGCCTACTCAGTTAAAAGCCAGTGGCATATGTCACTGGCTGTTTTTATTACTTTGCTGACTCACCACTTAAAATAGCAGTGTGGCAAATCCTAGTAGGGCAAAGAGTGCGGCGCAGCCACGATGGATCCAGACCATAGGCAGCTTGTCGGCGCTAAAGTGGCCGGCAATCACCACTGGCACATTGGCTAGCATCATCCCGAGTGTGGTGCCGACAACCACCAAGGCGAGGGCGTCATATTTAGCCGACAGTACTATGGTGGCTATCTGAGTCTTATCGCCCATTTCGGCTAAGAAAAACAGCACAAAGGTGGCAATAAAGGGCCCCATCTTATAGAAGCGGCTCTCTTCGGCGTCGACCTTATCTGGCACTAATACCCACAGCGCAATGGCAAAAAAGGAGCCTGCGACAATATAGCGCGCAAGATCTGGGCTGATCCAGTTGATGGCCCATTGGCCCAGCCACGCAGCAGCAAAGTGATTGGCAAGGGTCGCGAGTAAGATGCCTAAAATGATGGCGGTTTTATTTCTAAAGCGGGCGGCTAGGATTAATGCTAGCAGTTGAGTTTTATCACCAATTTCGGCAATTGCCACGGTGAAGGTTGACGCAAGTAGAGCTTCCATGAGGGTTCCTTAGGGGGCAAAAAATCCAAGCACAGTCCGCCGCCCCCTAAATTTGAGCGGTAACCGTGCTTAGGTCTTGCCGGGTAATACGCAAGCCGATGTTGGCTATGCCTATTACTGTGAGCACCATGGCATAAGGCCAAGTATGTTGATACTCACCCATGACTCATTATATTAAGCCACGTTAGCTACTCCCCTAAAGCAGTGGCGGCAGATTATACGGATCTAGGTTTATTAGGCAAGTCAGGCGGGCCGTTTTTTTTGCAAAAAGCTGTATAGTTGTAATGGTGCTGTATTACGCTTGTTTAGTGGATATTGCCGGGGTGTATAAACTTGCTTTTGTTGCTGAAGTTGGCTTGTGCGCTGCGTTCGGCTCTGATAAGGTCGCTAGCAGTCATATTAAAATTGTAAAGGTAGTGATGAAAAAAGCCTATCGATATTTTTACCGATTTATACCGCCTCAGCGGCTTAGTTAAATAGATATTGGTAAAAATGATCATGTTAGCTAAGTTGTTGGGGCCCAACCATATCGTAGTAAGGTGCAGATGCACTAGACGATGGGGAGGCTTACAGTGGGTGCTACATGTTGCTAAAAATCCTCTTTCAATTGTCGTTCAAATCTGACCTTCCAACTCTTATAAAAATTAAAAACAGGAAAATCTTGTGAATTCAAAAATGCTTGGCTCTATAGCCATTGTTGCAGGGACGGCAATCGGTGGGGGAATGTTGGCTTTACCTCTGGCGACGGCGGCATTAGGTAGTGTTGCTGCTATTATCTTGTTAGTGGTGATTTGGGGCGTATCGGCTTATACAGCGCTGTTGATGTTAGAAATTAATCTTCGTTCTGGGGTGGGTGACAATGTGCATGCCATCACAGGTAAAACCTTAGGCAAATTTGGTCAGCTTATTCAAGGGGGCTCATTTTTAAGCCTGCTTTACGCATTAACCATGGTCTATTTGCTCGGTGGCTCCTCTTTATTAGTCTCTAAACTCGATGGTTTGTTTGGCGTACAGCTCGACTCACATTCAGCGATTATGTTGTTTACTCTGTTTTTTGGCGGGCTAATTGCGGTGGGGATCGCCTGGATCGATAAGATCTCACGGGTACTTTTTTCTGCCATGGTGCTGTTATTAGTGCTGGTGGTGTTGTTTTTGTTGCCCGATGTCTCGTTGTCGAGCATGGCGGCGACAGCGGTTATTGAAGGCGTCGAGCAGGGCAGTTTTTCTGGTTACTTGATGGCGGCGGTGCCAGTGGTATTTACCTCGTTTGGTTTCCACGTCTGTATTGCCAGCCTAGTGGGTTACCTTGACGGCGATAGTGTTAAATTGCGTAAGGTACTGTTGATTGGCTCAACCATTCCATTGGCCTGTTATATATTTTGGCTGACGGTTACCTTAGGTACCGTAGGTGGCGACAGAATTAGTGGGTTTGATGGCTCGTTACCTCAGCTGATCAATGCGCTGCAAGCCTTGGCGCAATCATCGATTGTCAGCCAAAGTATCGCCTTCTTTGCCGACTTGGCGCTGATCACCTCGTTTCTTGGAGTCACCATGAGCCTGTTTGATTTTATTGCCGAGTTAACTCGGGCCAAAAGCAATGCGAGTGGCCGCTTACAGACTTGGTTATTAACTTTTATTCCGCCTTTGTTGTGTGCGATCTTCTATCCCGACGGCTTTGTCAAAGTACTAGGCTTTGCGGCGATACCACTGGTGATGATGATCATTATTTTACCTATCTTGATGGCCATGCGTCAGCGTAAGTTGGCACTGGGAGGTTACCAAGTGATGGGCGGTACGCCAGCCCTATATGTGGCGGGCGCGCTAGGGGTGATGATCATTGCCTCGCAATTATGGGTGACCATGTAGCATCATCTTAAGGCGGCATGACTTATTCAGGGTAAATGAGACTAAGATGCCGCCTAAGTGGATTATTTTTTAAGGGTGTTATACGACATATTTAGCGACACACCTCGTTACTTTTTTAGTCATTTTCTAAGCTATTTGTATACTAACCATTTGTGATAAAGTCGAGTAATTGCCCGACTTTTTTATTGTCTGGGTATTGCTCAACAATTGAATCGCTCGATATCTATAACGATAAAATGGACTTAAAAAATGAAAAAACTATTAATGACAGTGGCCTTTGCCGCTGCCTTTGGCGCACAAGCCGATGAGGGCATGTGGCAGCCGCATCAACTGCCCGCGATGGCGGACGAGCTCAAAGCCAAAGGGCTTGAAATTGATGCCAAATCAATCTCTAAATTGACCGAATTCCCTATGAATGCCGTGATAAGCCTTGGTGGTTGTACGGCGTCATTTGTCTCTCCTAAAGGGCTGGTGGTGACGAACCATCACTGTGCCTATGGCTCGATTCAGTACAACTCTACTCCTGAGAACAACCTTCTCGAAGATGGCTTTTTGGCCAAAACCTTTGCCGATGAGTTACCAGCGACACCCGGCTCACGCATCTATGTTACCGAAGCAGTGACCGATGTGACTGACAAGGTTAAAGCGGGCTTGGCGGATAAAGAGGGTAACGCCTTCTATCAAGGCATTGAAGCCAAAGAAAAAGCCTTAGTGGCCGAGTGTGAGGCCGAAGGGGGCTATCGCTGTCAGGTATACAGTTTTCATGGCGGGTTGGAATATTATCTGGTTAAGCAACTGGAGATCCGCGATGTACGCTTAGTCTATAACCCAGCGGCAAGCGTGGGTAAGTATGGCGGCGATATCGACAACTGGATGTGGCCACGTCACACGGGGGATTTCTCTTTCTACCGTGGTTATGTGGCTAAAGATGGCAAGCCTGCCGACTTTAGCCAAGACAACGTGCCTTACGAGCCAAAGAGCTTCTTGAAAGTGTCGGCCAAAGGCGTCAGTGACGGTGATTTTGTGATGGTGGCAGGTTATCCGGGGCGCACCAATCGCTACCGCACCGCCAACGAAGTCCAAAATCAGTTTGAATGGGCATACCCTGAAGGCAAAATGCTGCGCGAGCGCTTTATCGAGATCATCAAAGAGACGGCGCCAGAGGGCAGCGATGAGCGCATCAAGTATGAAAGCCTGATCGCTGGATTGGCCAACTACGCGAAAAACTTCACCTCAATGATCGAGTTCTACGGTAAGTCGACCATGCTGGCCGATCGCCAAGCTGGTGAGGCCGAACTCGGGAAGTGGATTGCACAAGATAGCGACCGTCAGGCCAAATATGGTAAGACCCTTGCCGAGCTAGACAGCCTGATCGCCCAAAGCCAAGAGCACCAAGCGCGTAACATCATCTTGGGTTACTTAGGTTACACCACTATGTTGCCCACCGCGCGCCAACTCTATCGCCTAGCCAATGAGAAGCAACTTGACGATATGGCTCGTGAGCCAGGTTACCAAGAGCGTGATATGACCCGCTTTAAGTCAGGCATGGAGCGTATCGACAGACGTTACGCTGCCAGTGTCGATAAAGCCGTGGTCTTTGACCTGCTTAAACGTTACGCCGCGTTGCCAGAGAGTGAGCATATTGCCGCACTCGATAAAGCTTTTGGTATCGATAAAAACTTTGATGCCGCCAAGCTCAGCAAGACGTTAGACAAGATGTACGCCAACACACAACTGGACGATCAAGCCACGCGTCTGGCCTGGATGGACAAATCGGTAAGCGACTTTAAGGCCTCCAAGGATCCCTTTATTCAGTTTGCAGTGGCTATGTATGACACCGACATGGCTGAAGAGCAAAAATCGAAGCAACTGGCTGGTAAGCTTATGAAGGTGCGCCCGCAATATATGGACGCCATCATCGCTTATAACAAGCAGTTAGGTAAGCCAGTTTACGCCGATGCCAACTCAAGCTTGCGTGTTACCGTGGGCCATGTGAAGGGCTATTCACCACAAGATGGTTTACAGGCGGTGCCTTTTACTCGCCTCGAAGGGATCTTAGCTAAGGACACTGGCGTGTCGCCATTTGACGCCCCTAAGAAGCAGTTAGAGCTGATTAAGCAAAAGCAGTATGGTGATTTCTATATGAAGTCTATCGACTCGGTGCCGGTTAACTTCCTGTCGACCTTAGACACCACTGGCGGTAACTCTGGCTCGCCAACCTTAAATGGCCGCGCCGAGCTTGTGGGCCTGCTGTTTGACGGTGTGTATGAGAGCATCATTGGTGACTGGGGCTATGATCCTGACACCAACCGTTCTATCCAAGTCGATAGCCGTTATATGCTGTGGGTCATGAAGTACTTAGATAATGCCGATAACCTGCTGGAAGAGATGGAAATTGTGCATTAATCATCGGCGATTAACCCTGCGCGGTTAATACGCTATGCCACCGAAAAAGGGGCTTAAGTCATCACTTAAGCCCCTTTTTTTGCCGAGTTGATGTCGATAAGGGGTAATGGGGCCGTTGTAAAACCGCCTTTTAGCAACGTATGTAACAGGCAATAGGGTTGATAAAGTAAAGGCAGGCAAGCCTAACGAGGAGCAAAAATATTTTTGACAAACACTATTTTTGCTTTGAAATCGTTACTTTTTGATTGCGCTTGTAAAACAAAAGTATCATTTTGCGTTGCTCGTTGTTACATCTCGTTGTGCTGCTATTTTGTCTAGATTACTATCTTGCACTTGGGATTAATTACTCTTGATAAAGGATTGTTTTAATGAAATATGCTTCACTTGCTGCGTTAACACTTGCCGCTGTTCTTACTGGTTGTGCTTCAGATCCTGGGCCACGTATGGCACTGGAAAAAACCGTTGAAGTCGATGGTAAAGTACTGAAGTTTAACGGTAGCTATCACGACAAGAAAAACATTTTGATCCTAACAGTGAACGGCGATCCCATCATGCAAGGCCGTTTTCCTCCCTACACACCGACTCAAAATTTAAAAGCCAATTATCAAGACTTCGCGGTACGCAGTCATTGCTACTTTGGCTCGGTGTTAGGTAATCAAGGCGGCGCCTTTGGTGCTATCGCAAGTGTGGTGCAGTCTTCAAAGAGCAGCACAGCCGATAAATGTGAGTTATACGTCAATGAAAAGTTAGTCGATAACTTATATTTCTAATATTTTTAAATTTAGGTTTGGCAATTAATCAGGGGGGGCTTCCTCCCTGAATTGATAACTTGTGCCCCATCCTTTATGGCATAGGTCTGATGAATCAGCTTGGTGAATAATCTTAATTGATAGGTCTCAGTCAAGGTTAGATTGATTGGTATAAACAAGGAAGCTAATGGCAATCAAGCGATTATTAACTCTCACGTGCTCCCGCTGTTTCACCGATAAACAATTAAGCTTGGCAATGTCTATTGTGTTTGTTACTGCAGTGATGACATACAGCAGCGGGCCACTTGCCATGTCGACTCGCGATGCCATATTGAATTTCAAACAAGTTACCAGGGCTATCGTTGAGCAATCTCATCGCCTCAGTAAACAGCACGCTCGGCAAATGGAGCTGTTATCACAAAAGCTAGACGAGACTCAAAGCGCCAAAATCGTGCTACAAAGCGAATTCATTGGCGACATGACACAGACGGCCGAGCAAATGTTAGCGCTCGCTAACCAGTATTTACCCCATTATCAGCATTTTCTCGCACATATCGACAAAGACAGTCATTGCTACCAACCCGAGCAATTGGCACAATTTCAACACACTACAGCCGAGCTACAAGATTATGTCGCTAGCATCGACGCCCTGCTAATAACTCGAGATGAAGCGGAGGCGTTTTCGGCATTGATGGCGTTCAATCTTGGTCAAACACAAGTCAATATGCTTATCGACATGTTTGAGATCTCTACATTCTGTTATCTGTCAGAGGCTCTGCCGTCTCTGGTTGAAGACGTTCAAAGTGTCGAGACTGAACTGGTTGAGAAACTGATACACCATGGGGCGACAGATGAATATGATGACACGACGTCGCAGACAGCGATAAGGAGCGCGCTCAAGCCACAGGAACTGCCCCGGCAACCCCAGGAAAAGGCGGTTGAAACAGTGACACTAAGTTATGAATTTACGGCTAATGCTCTCCCTTATTTTAACGATCTTAGCACTCTTGAAGTCAGCGATATCAATGAGCTCAAGCAACTTACGTTGACCAATCAACTCAGTATTAATGACCAACTTCAGTTACAACTGCCAGATGCGGCATTAGCAGATAACAGCCTGTCATACCAAGCCCGTATTACCGGTGTTGTCGAGACCGACAATGAGCGAGTCATCCTAGATATATTACTGATCCGCTCGCCGTCATATTCCATCGATGCAATGTCATTTAACGACCCACAAATAGCAAGCTGTGTAAAAACTAGCGCCAAGCAGCTTCAATTAAGTCGTAGCAATGAGCTTACCCAGCTTAATTGCCGTCTGTCATCGACAGTAAATCTTGACGACCTGCAAAAATTCAAACAACTGCAAACCGTCAGTTTAATGGGCGGCAAGCTCACTGATTTATCGCCCTTATCGAGCTTAGCGCAATTAGATATGCTGCATTTAGAGCAGAGTCAGATAACCAAATTTGGCGATATCAGCCGACTATCAGCCAACCTGATGTTATCAAATATCGACACTCACGATTGGCAGGCACTGGCACAGAGTCAAGCTGGCTCAATCTCGATCATGAACATTACAGATTGTTCGCGGCTAGCCCCTTTAGCACATCAGCCTCATGTGGCCTTAATGTATAAAGGACTTAACCCTAATGAGATGGTGGCGTTAATGCAGCAGGTGGAAAAGGGCAACAAATCGCTGACAGTGTTAACGGATTGCCCAGCCCCCCAAAACTAATAACCAAACAGCTAAGCATCAAAAGTTAAACCTTAACAAATTAGGTCTGGGAAACTAAGCGGCATAGACAGTCAATTGCCTTTAGCTCATAAACTGTAAAAGGAAATACAATGATAAAAAAACTGTTATTAGCGTTATGTTGTACCTTAGCCGTTAGCGCTCAAGCAGAGCCAGAGCTACTGCCCTTCGCACCGCTTGCCGAGAGTAAGGTTTATAAAAAGCAGACTCGTCATTATATTCCGTTCGCCTTTATCTCAGGTATTGATAAAGGGGCATACCAAACTCAAACTTATGCCGGGCAGCTAAAACGCATCTATTATGAACTTCCCACCAGCTATGATCCTAGCCATGCGGTTAATAACTATAAAGCGCAAATTATAAAGCTAGGAGGCAACATACTGTTTGAGTGTCAGCGAGATACCTGTGGTAACAAGAACAAACTATCGAAACAAGTGAGCCCGCTTCACGATATTCCTAAAAACGCTCCGGCACTACTCACGGCTAAGCTCCCCCTTAAAAACAAACAAATTTACCTCTCAGTCTATGCGGCTAATTGGCACAATGGTGCTGGGCTGCAACTGGATATTATCGAGGCAATCGATGAGCCATTGGATCTATTAACAACCAATCAAGCCTATCTCGGTGCGGCGGTAGAACAAGAGTCATTTAAAGACAGAATGAGTAATGATACGCAAGGCGCTAGCGATCACCCCATGATAGCCAGACTACCCGGTGCCTATATCCATGATTACCTACAACAAGGATTTGGCCAAACCTTAGTGTTCGATGGCGTCGATAAAGGCCAACACAAAATCAAAACCCTTGAAGGTAAGATCACCGATATAAACTACAAACTTCCTCGTGGTTATTCTGAGTATGAGGTCAATGCCAATTACAAGGCGGCGTTAGAAAAACTCGGTTTTGTGCGCGGATTTCACTGCCAAGGTAATCAATGTGGTCAATCACAAAAAATTCATTCACGCATAAAAACATTTGCACATATCGGGCGAGATGAAAATCAGTTTTACTCTCTCTATACCTTAGCTCGCCCAGAGGGTAATGTGCATGCCATGGTCTACATTATAGGTTACGAGAATGGCCTATGGAGCGAGCTTAAGCTCGTTGAAGAAACCAGCCTAGTAGATGATAGATTAGTTATTGATCTAGAAGGCCTAACCGACAAGATTGCACAAACGGGTCACGTTGCACTCGACGGTCTATTGTTTAAGTTTGATAGCGATGAGATGTTACCGGAGGCCGCCGAAGTGATAACGATTGTGGCAAGTTATCTTAAGGCTCACCCGAAGCAAGACTTCTATGTTATCGGTCATACCGATGACCAAGGCAAGCAGAGTTACAACCAAGTGTTATCGGAAAAGCGGGCTAAAGCAGTGGTGCAATCACTGATCAGTCTGCACGACATAAACAAACAACAACTCACCGCCAAGGGGATTGGCGAATATGCCCCCGTTGCAAACAATAGCAAGGATGCAGGCAAGCAGCTTAATCGCCGTGTCGAGTTGGTACTTCGCTCCGATAATAAGTAACCTTAATAGGTGCGCTAAACGTCCGTAAGGCGCACCTATTGCTTCATTGTTATTAGGTAATGGAGGCTACCACAGGCCTTTTGATTTCACCCGGCTGGCACGTTCAAGCTGAGTTGTTAGGCTTGGTGTGTCATCGGGAGTCGTGGCTGTGGCTGGCGCTTGTGCAAATTGACTGCGCAGCGCCTTTATCTGTGCCATTAACTGATCTTGCCCTTGCTTAAGCTGACTCAACTGAGTGGCGAAGTCAGCTTGTGGCTGCGCGGTTTCTGCTGCGGGCAATTGACTCAGCTGGTCACTTAACTGTGCCTGCCCCTGTTGTAACTGCTCAAGTTGCTGCTCAATAGCGCTAAAATCCACGTTGCTTGTTTGTTGTGGCACGCTTGCGCCCTCAAGCATCGCAGTTAATTTTTGCCACTGCGGCTCAGATAGCCCCTTATTCTCGTCGGCGGCTAAAGTGAGGCCGACAGAGCGAAGTTGGCCGTCTAAGGTTTGACAGTTTATCTTGTCTTGTAGCAAGGTTTGGCTCAGCATTGATGGCAGCTGTGGCGCCAATTCATGCAGGAATAACCCAGATAGGTACAGGTCTCGATGAAACTGGATACGGCGCTGCTGCACGACATCAGATTCATCATTACGCGCTTTTTCCTGCTGTTGCCATAGCCTTAAGACTTTTATGGCATAGCCGTGGGAGTCGTGGACCTCTGGTTCTAGCCCGACACTGAATCGAATCCGCATAATGATCCTTTACACCGATTCAGCTGGGGTAGCGGCGTGATAGCAACAGATCTCTCTCGATAATGCTTCTTGAGGATCTTTTACCATCACAATTTTATCGCCCAGTGAAGGATAGGCATTGCGGATCGCGCTTTCAATCAGCATAGCGCCGCCACCGACTAAATAGATCCGGTTTGGGTTACGAGTAAAGGTTTTCGCCTCATAGGCTACCGCGGCACCAAGTTCGGCTATCTTGTCTTCGATGCGCTCTAGTACCCAATTGACCTTGCTGATGTCGTTAATCACTTCTTCAACAAACTCACGATTATGGCGACGCTTAATTAACTCATTAGCGACCAAGTAGCTGGCATCGCTGTCTGCTGCCGACAGCGCCTTTCTTGCTGCGTTGGTCACCATAGATACACCAATCTCGGCGTTGCCATACACGGCCGACACATCGTCGAACTCGCCAACAATGACGCCCATATCTAAGGTGGTGCCGCCGCAGTCGATAACCAAAGATTTAGTAAATTCATTGACACCTGAATCCATCAGCGTGGTTAGCACGGCAGGCAGGCTTTCTGGCAGCACTTCAACATCGACAATGGTGAATAACTCGCCTTTATTGAGGCTGATGTCTCGCATCAAGTTAGCTTTCTTACGGGCGATATTCTCTTCGTTTTTCTGGCAGTCATCGGCCTTGTAGTACTCAGTGATAGGCAGTGTGACCAGAATGCTCACAGGACCCGGTTTCACGCCAGTTTGTAGCAATGCATGGTGAACCGACAGCAGGTTTAAGTCGTCATATTGGAAGGCAACGTGAGTGGTCGACAATGCCTTATCCGATGTCGCGTCATAGGTGTATTTGGTCGAGGCGATTTGATAGTTAAACACCTTACGGTCATTAAGCAAAGCGGCACTTTTCCAGTCTTTACGAAAAGAGTTGGGGGAAGTCACGCTGCGCACTAAGCCGTCTTCAATCCAGCTGATTTTTACATTAGTAGAGCCATCATCGATAGCAAATTTTGTCATGCTTGAATGCATTACCGTTCCTTAAAATAAACCCATTTTTGCATGTTAATACGACCCGATTGGCGCATAACTGAAATCTTTTGTTGATTTAATTTCAGATGGTGCTGTCGGCTACTCAGTCATATTGGCCTTAGAATGAAGGTGTCGGTATTGTTTCTTCGGCTTAATGGGGAGGAGTAGCGTGTTTGAAGTCGACATTTCGTTGTTGTTAATGGCCTGCGGGGTGATCTATCTAGATAGACGAATGTCGTGATCACATGGATGCCGACGTGGAGCGTTTAGGGAGGTATCCGCAGTGAGCCAAAAAAGCGCTTGCACCTGAGTCTGCGGCAGGCAATTACTAAGCATGAAGGTATGCTTTCAAACAAGCCTAGCCAATAACAAGGTCGTTTATCACGACATTGGCGCTTTCATGCACTGCACCTGCGGCAGGCAATTAACTCCCATTGAAGGATTCGACCTCAGATAGTTCGCCAAGTAACAACTCGGCTAGACGTTGCAGAAAACAACCCTCAGCATTCATCGGCAGAATACCGTCGGGGGTAGGTGACCCCTCACGATGAGGGTGAACCTTTTCAATACACTTTGCCATATTGCAAATGCAATAAAAACCCATCTATTGCTAGAGCCTGTTGCCCTTTGCTGGTTGAATGTAGTTCGAGACAAAAACGTTTTAATCAAGGCGAGTGGATTGCAGCCTAGTCATCTAAGCAAAATTCACTTAACAAAGAGTAAAACATTTTTAGCCGAACCTTTCGGGCAGCGTTTTTTGGGTATTTTTACTGCGTTTTCAGCTTTTTATGTAGAATAACTACACCATAAAGCTTCTGCCTTGTATAACTACCCCATCATTCGCTGCAAAAACAACCTTGAAAGTTCAACAGGCCCTAGGTGGTCTTTAAGTTTTCAGTGTTTAATCTCGTCACTCGAACCTTATTGGTTAGAAAAGTTATTCTCAACCAACTTCTGCTTGTTCTCCGCTTGCGGTACGTGGCACGTAGTACAGTTGAAATACTCATTGTTGATCTGGCTATCGGCCTGCATATGCGAGTCATGAATTGGGGTTGCTTTCATGCGTACGGCTTTGTCTGGGCTGTGGCAAGTCATGCAGCCGTTTTTCTTAATGGTAATTTGATAGTCGGCCTTATGGGGGATCAGCGGGGGCTGGTGGGCAAAGCTGCGGGCTATCGGCTCTCCTTTTTTAGGGTAAGTGGGCATCGCATCGGCAGCGCGTACCTCAGTGATCGCCGCGTGGCTGAGCGAGTTCACATTAACGGGCTCTGTTTTGGCTGGTGCGAGTTCAGCTGCGCTGGCATTGAGCGCCATGAGCGCGACTAAAGTGAGTGCTTTTTTCATTGGTTGTTCTCCGCCTTTAGGGCAATTCGATTTTGATACTGAAATACGCGTGGAGCACAGACATCGATGCAGCGACCACATAGAGTGCAGTCACTGTCGGTTATCATGGGATTTTTCCCTTTTAGTGCAGGTTTTAATACTTGGCGCTCGGGGCAAACCTCAAAACAGGCCATGCAGTTATCGCAGCTGCTGGCGTTGACAGCGCTGATTTTGATTGGGCTGGTTTTACCCAGTAGGGCAAACATCGCCCCGGTTGGGCAGAGGTGACCACACCAGGCTCGCTCGCAAATGAAGAGATCGAGCAAGAAGATGGCGGCTAATATCCACAAGCCACTCCCTGCGCCAAACAAGATGGCGCGATAGAGTATGGGCACCGGGTTTACCCATTCCCACACCGCAATACCGGTGAGCAGCGGCAGTATGAGTACCACGGCTAATAGGTAATAGCGTAAATGCCGTGGCATTTCGCTTGTGCGGGGTAAATGTAACTTACGCCTTAGCCAGCTGGCGGCATCAGTCACTAGGTTGACTGGACATACCCAGCTGCAAAATACCCGCCCACCAGCTAGCCAATAGAAGATGGCGATAACTGCGGCGCCAAGTAGCAAACTGAGCTCTGGCCAGTGGCCGCTCATTAGCACTTGCAGTGTCGCTAGTGGGTCGGCCAAGGGGACGGCACCTAACAACTCACTGCTAGACAGATTCCCCTTAAGCAGCCAGAAGCCAAACCAAGGGCCAATCGCAAAGGCAAGCAGGACTACTAGCTGGCAAGCGCGGCGCAGCAATAGAAACTTGTGGGCGCGCCACCAGCCGAGTTGGTCAATCGCGGCTTGGTCAAAGCGCGTCTTGGCCGCTTTGTTTGTGGTATGACCCATGTTGTTATGCGTCATGGTGTGAGCCCCTTGTTTAACATCTCAAGCGTGGTCTCTTCGGTGTTGATATAGGTATCGTGTGTGGCGGTTTTCCCCTTGGCAATATGGGGCGGTAGCACTTTGATCGCCGCTTCTTGCAACACGCAAGCATGCTCACACTTACCACAGCCGGTGCAGCTGTCGCTGTTGACCGTGGGGATAAACAGGGCGTGATGGTCGCTACGTTGATTGTGCAGGTGCTCAAGGGTGATTGCTTCATCAATCAATGGGCAGACGCGATAACACACATCGCAGCGAAGCCCTTTAAAGTTGAGGCAATTTTCTTGGTCGATAAGCACCGCAACCCCCATTTTTGCTTGGGTGATATCCGTCAAGTTGTGATCCAGCGAGCCCGAGGGGCAGGCTTTGACACAGGGGATATCTTCACACATTTCGCAGGGGATCTTCCGCGCCGTAAAGTAAGGCGTCCCCGTCGGCGCACCCTCAAACCAGCGGGCCAGTTTAAGGGTGTCATACGGGCAAGCCTCAACACATAGACCGCAGCGCACACAGGCAGATAAGAAATCATCTTCTGCTAACGCGCCCGGGGGCCTTATTGCTAATGGGTCAAGGTGCGACGATTGCTTCGCCACGCCAGTGATCCCTAATCCCAATAATCCCATCGCACAGCCAGCCTTAGCCGAGGTGGCTAAAAACTGGCGGCGATTAACGCCTTTGGCTTGGGTGTGTCGATTGACCTTACTCATAGCGTACTGCTCAAACCTCTTTTAATGGTACAAACTCTTGGTGAAATAAACTGCCTTAGGCTTTCATCACTTTTACTGGACACTTCTTGTAATCGGTCTCTTTCGATAAGGGATCGGTCGCATCGAGCATGAGCTTATTCACCAGCTGACGTGCATCGAAAAACGGCATAAACACTACGCCTCTTGGCGGCTTGTTACGGCCTTTGGTTTCGACGCGGGTTTTGACTTCACCGCGAGGTGAGGCAACGACGACCTCATCGCCGCGCTGCAGGCCTCGAGCTTTGGCGTCTTCGGGATGCATGAAAATTTGTGCATCGGGATAGGCGCGATAAAGCTCTGGCACGCGAGCGGTCATGGAGCCAGTATGCCAGTGCTCTAGCACGCGACCGGTTGACATCCATAGGTCATATTCGCTGTTAGGCACCTCGGCTGCGGGCTCATAAGGCAGGGCAAAAATCACCGCTTTACCATCGGGATGGCCGTAGAAATTAAAGCCTTCGCCCGCCTTAACGTAAGGATCGCTACCTTCGACAAAGCGGCGTAGGGTTTCTTTGCCGTTAACGACAGGCCAGCGCAAACCGCGAGAGGCATGGTAGGCATCAAAGTCTGCCAAGTCGTGGCCATGGCCGCGACCAAACTGGGCATACTCTTCGAATAGGCCTTTTTGCAGATAGTAACCCACGGCTGCCGACTCATCATTAAGCTCGCCTTTGCAGTCAGACTGCGGGAACTTGTTGACAACACCGTTGGCAAATAACACCTCATACAGGGTTTTATCGGCGTACTCAGGCTTTTTGGTTATCAGCTCTGCTGGCCATACTTCTGACACTGTAAAGCGCTTCGAAAACTCAATTAATTGCCATAAGTCTGACTTAGCCCCTTCTGGCGCTTTGACTTGCTGATGCCACATATGGGTGCGGCGCTCGGCATTACCATAGGCACCCTCTTTTTCTACCCACATGGCTGTTGGCAGAATCAAGTCAGCTGCCATGGCGGTGACGGTTGGGTATGGGTCAGATACCACAATGAAATTGTCTGGGTTGCGGAAGCCGGGATAGATCTCCTCGTTAATATTGGGGCCCGCCTGCATGTTGTTGGTGCACATGGTCCAATAGCAGTTGAGCTTGCCATCTTTAAGCATACGGCTTTGCAATACGGCGTGATAACCGGGCTTGGGTGGAATGGTGCCTTCGGGCAACTGCCAATGTTTCTCTGCGATGGCCCTATGCTCGGGATTAGTCACCACCATGTCGGCGGGCAGACGGTGAGCAAAGGTGCCCACTTCACGGGCGGTACCGCAAGCCGAAGGTTGGCCTGTGAGTGAGAATGGGTTATTACCGGGCGTGGCGATTTTACCCGTCAACAGGTGGATGTTGTAGAGCATGTTATTGGCCCATACACCACGGACGTGCTGGTTGATCCCCATGGTCCATAGGCTCATGATTTTCACATTGGGATCGGCATAGGCTTTGGCCATGACTTCGAGTTTTTCAGGCTCAACACCACTCATCTTTGCGGCGTATTCTAGGGTGTAAGTACTGACAAATTTGGCGTACTCATCGAAGCTAATGGCGGTCGATTTACCATTGCCTGGGTTTTTGGCTTTTTGCTCTAACGGATGCTCAGGGCGTAAGCCGTAACCTATATCCGTGATGCCTAAGGCAAACTTGGTGTGCTTGTTAACAAAGTCCTTGTTAACCGCATTATTTTGGATGATGTAGTTGGCTATGTAGTTCAGAATGACCAGATCGGATTGCGGCTTAAACACCATGGGATTATCGGCGAGGTCGAAGCTGCGGTTTTCGAAGGTAGATAAGACATGTACCCGACAATCGGCATTACTGAGGCGGCGATCTGACAAACGTGCCCACAAAATGGGATGCATCTCGGCCATGTTGGCGCCCCACAAAACAAAGTGGTCGGCCGCTTCTAGGTCGTCATAACAGCCCATGGGCTCATCGATACCAAAGGTGCGCATAAAGCCCACCACGGCAGACGCCATACAGTGACGCGCGTTAGGGTCGATGTTGTTGCTGAGAAAACCGGCTTTGTGCAGTTTCGAGGCGGCGTAACCTTCCCAAATGGTCCATTGGCCCGAGCCAAACATGCCCACCGCCGTCGGCCCTTTGGTCTTGAGTGTGTGTTTCCACTTTTCGGCCATGGTATCTAAAGCGACATCCCAACTGACGGGCGTAAATTCACCCTCTTTATGATATTGGCCGTCTCTCATGCGCAGCAATGGCGTGGTGAGTCTGTCTTTGCCATACATGATTTTTGATAGAAAGTAGCCTTTAATACAGTTAAGGCCTTTGTTAACCGGACTTTCTGGGTCGCCCTTAGTGGCAACCACTTTACCGTTATTGGTGCCCACTAATACACTACATCCCACGCCACAAAAGCGGCAGGGGGCTTTATCCCACTTGATGGTGTCTGTTTGCTCTGCAGCTTCAACGATCTTCACTGGCAGAGTGACTCCCACTGCGGTGGCAGCGGCAACTGCGGCGTTGGCTTTGAGAAACTCGCGGCGGCTAATGCTCATGGTGTTTCCTCACTCTTTTCTTCTACAGGTTCAACTTGATGATAGATAAGGCTGCTCGATAGCACCCCGTTGAGGGCGTTAATGGCTTCGATGTTTTTGAGTATCGATGCTTGCGACTCACCCTCTAGGGTGACCACAAACTTTGCTTGGTCGCTGATTGCGTGGATATCGGCGCCGGCTAAAGTTTCGATATCTGCGGTAATTTGTGCCACTGCGCTTGGCGCAGCGTGTACCACTAAACTGGTTATATGGTATTCCTGACGCATGGGGTTACCTTGTTATTCGCAGTAACGATAGCCAACGCTGTCGGTTAGTTACAGTGACCGCTTTAGGGTTAAATTGAGTCTAAGCCTTGTTATTTTTGTGGGTATACCTCTTGAGAGGTAACTGATTGGTTTGTCGATCAAGATCAAGTTTTTAAGCGTGACCTAACACTCAGTTCGTTATTTATGGGGACCGCGCTATTGGTGTAATCAATCAGCTTAGTAAGCCGATGGGCGATTCGCCAGTGTGGTGGTGAACAAGATAAGGGCGCTTAAGTGGGCGGTTTGTCGCATTTTTTGAGCGGGCAGATGAGGGAGGCGCCCAGATAACCGATGCAATCAATCGAGGTTGTCATCTATTTGGCGGGGTGACTGTTTTATCTGGCGGCGGGCCCAAAAATGGCCGGAGCCATTGCTGGTCAATGGGTTCACGGGGCGTGATAACGCATATTGGGCTAGCCATTGTACTTTTCATTATGCTATTCGTTATCGGCTAATAGCCTGTTAGCTCCATATAGCCAGTGCCTTGATGACTGCCCGATATGCTAATGGGGCCTTCCCAATAGCTCACGCTCAGTGGCATATGGCTGTCACGATTTAACGGCTTAATCGTCAGTTGCAGTTGTTCACTTGCAATGGCGATGCGCCAAGCCACAGGGTATCGCCCCGACGGCGTTTGCTGCCAGTCGGTGGGCGTCATTTTAATGTCTGTGGGGGCGCTGGTGGAGTCGATATTACGCCCGCTGCCATCGGCATACATGCGTCTGGCGCTGTAGAAATGACTCGCCTGATTATCGTCGCTGCGCAATTGAAACAGCATCAGCGCCGAGCCATCGTCTAAACGCAGCGCAAACCAATCCCAGCCTTGTTGATGTTTATTGAGGAACTGTGAACTCCACTCTCTGTCGAGCCAAGCGTCGCCTGAGACATTAACCGACTTACCCTCTAGGGTGACTTCGCCAGTGACTTGGATGAAAGGCTGGCTGTAGTAATAAGAGGCTACGCTGCCATCACCGCTTTTAATGCTGTAACCCTTATCGCCCTGTAATTGATAAGGGGCGCTAGTGTTAAGTGCCAATCGATAACTGAGCTGCTCATCGCTGACGGTTAAGGTTGCCGGAAACAGGTCTTGGCTTTGACTCTGCCACAGCCAGTTGTCCAGTTTAATCGCCAATGGCGCCGCATCACTGCCGGCTAATTGAGGTTGAGCCCGTGCCCAGCGCTCTTTAGCCACATGTTGCTGGGCGGTGGTCACCGCGCTGTGGGCCATATACAGCTGGTTGCTGGCCCAGGTTGATGAGGATTCACTCGCCTTGGGCGATAGGGCTATCCTAAATTGTGTCCATTGCAGCCCCAGAGGTTGACCCGATGCCGTGGTGAGGTTGGCGGTCAAATACCACCACTCTTGGCGAAAATCGTTATGGGCTTGGTGATCTTCAGGAAAGCGCAGGGTTTGCCCAGGGGTGACCTGAGTATAGCCCTGTAGATTATCGCCCATCAGTGAGCCCATTGCGCTTTGAGGCTTGGTGTCTGGTGCATCGCAGCCAAGCAGTAAGAGTAATAGGGTGAACAGGCCCGCGCGGGGCGAGGATAATAGCGTCATAACACATCACTCTGTAGGCTACTGATGAGAGGGCGGCGAGTTTGCTGATACAAGGGCAGTGCTACGGCAAAGCCGCTAGCGACTAGGGCGAGCAGAGTCACGTCGAAGTAGGCTTGCCAATCCCATATCATGGCGATGCTCCAACCAAAGGCTTGTAGGGTCACTTTATTGATCAGCAAGTAGCCTAGTAGCGCGCCAGTCGGCAGGGCAACAATACAGGTGAGTATCACCATTAACAGCATTTGGCTGGTGACCATAAGGGAGAGCTGGCGGCGATTAACCCCTAAGGTGTACAGGCGTGCAATCGGCGCCATACGGGCTTGGGTCAACATATAACAGGCGCTAAACAAACCAATGGCGGCCACCAATAAGGTTAAGCTATTAAGCACCTTAGTAATGGAAAAAGTGCGTTTAAACATCTCTACCGCTTGCGCCTTAATACGGGCTTGGCTGTATATCAGTGCATCTGATAGCGAAAACCTTTGCATCAAGCCTTGGCTCAATTGCGTTAAGTCGCCTTGATAGGTCACCGCTAAGCTAATGGGTAAGGTGGACAGCTTGGCTTGGTGCCAGGTGACAGTCGAGACGATGACCTCGCCATAGGGGTTACCATAGTCGTAGTAAATCGCCCCCACGGTAAGGGGACTATCGCCAAGCACATCGACCTTAATCGTGTCGTTTAACCCCAGCTGGTGTTTGATGGCAAAAGGTTCACTGACCATCACCACATCACCGGTTAAAAAGCGCTGCCACAAGTTATCGACAGCGGTTTTAAGCACTGTGGTGTGTTCAACAGAGTAGTCATCACGGGCGACTAAGTAGATAGGCTGCTGCTTAGCGCGGCTCTTAATCGACCACTGCTGATAAATGCCAGTGACCTGTTTATCGGCGGCTAAATAGGCTTCAATTTGCTGCATCTGGCTGCTTGGTGGGCGGATATAAAGGTCGGCATGCAAACGCGCGTTGAGCCACTGTTTGAGCGTGAGTTCGAAACTGCCCACTAGGCTATTCATCGAAATATTAGCCGTTAGTGCCAGCAGCATGGCCATCATGGCGAGGGAGAGCGGTGGGATAAGCTCCTTGGTCTCGGCTATTTGATAACCGACTAACCCTTTGGGTGCCACGCGCTCAATAACTTGAATTAATTGCTGTAATAACCAAGGCAAGGCCAGCGGGATACTGAGCACCACTAAGCCTAATAACGCCATGGTGATCCGGTAATTATCGGTTAATGCCATGCCAATTAAGGCCACTGCTGCCAAGCACAACGACACCCATAGCTGCCGCTTATGGGCACGATGGGCACTGGCTTGTTGATTAAATTGCCCGGCGCTCTGGGCCAGCGGTTGGCGCAGCAGCTCGATAAACAGCGAGCTACAGGCCAGTAAGGCGGCGATAAAGGTTAACAAGGTCGCCTGAGCGAGCCATTGCCATTGCCATATTCCCGGTAAAATGGTGGCCCCATAGAGCTGCTCTAGGGTCACTGAGACCATAGGCTGTAACCAATAACTAAGCTGCAAGCCGCCAATAAATCCGATCAGCGAACCTACCACAACCAACAGCAGCAGCTCGCTCGCGAGTGCCGACATGATTGACAGTTTCATGATGCCTTGCTGCTGCAACTGAGTGATCAGCCGTTTACGTTTAAGCAGGCTGTAACGCACGCCGTTATAAGCGATAAACAGGCCGACAATAAAGGCCAGTAAGCTCATGGCGGTGAGGTTAAGGTGAAAGCTGTTCGTGAGCGCTTTCATGCTGTCGCCATTGTCACTTGGGCTGAGATGAGCCTTATTCTCAAGCCACTGCTCTATTTGGACTTTTTGTGCGCTAACATCGTTAAAAATGGCGATATAACTCAGTTGCTGCGGTTTATTGAGCAGTTGCTGTGCCAGCGAGATATCCATCAGTAGGCGGTTGCCTAAATTAAGCTGGTCATCCACAGCGATAACATTGAGCGTTTGCCCCTCGACAGTCAACGTAGGTTGATTGAGCTGCTTGGCGTTTGATTGGCTCATTAATACGATAGGCTCGCCAGCGATAAGTTTTGCCAGTGGCAGCGCGTCACCGTTAAAGCGATGCAGACTTGAGGCGTTCTCGTCATTTGAACTATGACTACTTGCTGCGCTCATGGCGGCGATGATGTCGCTACCTTGTACTTGCCAGTGCCGTGCCTGTTCGTCCACCAACATGCCTTGCACTACCGCCAGACTGTGGGTGATCCCCTGTTGGCGCAAGGTAAAATAGAGCTGTTCATTTAAGGGGGTATTAGGCAGTGGGGTGATAAACCACTTAGCTTGCTGGCTTAACAGTTCGGTGGCGTTACTATAGCTGTTGATCGCATTTTCATTGGTGGCGCGCACGCCAGTAAGCAGGGTGACCGCGAGGATAATACCGATAATAATCGCGCCCGCTTGCAGCGGTGATTGTCGATAATGCGCCAAGAACACCCGCAGGGTGAGCTGCCAACCTTTTAGGGTTTGAGGATTACCGATGTGACGGCCACTGGGTGGGTTATTCATGAACCTTGCCCAGATCCAGGTGCCAGCGGCGCTGCATAAACTCGGCGCACTCTTGGCTATGGGTGACCATTAAAATACTGGTGTGGTGTTCAGCCGCGAGAGCGCAAATCAGGCGCATTACCTCAAGGCTGGCCTGTTGATCTAAATTGCCCGTGGGTTCATCGGCGAGTAACAGCGCAGGTTTATGTGCCAGCGCCCTTGCAATGGCCACGCGCTGCTGTTGTCCGCCAGACAGGGTTTCGACATGGCGTTTACGCAAGGCGCAAAGCCCTAAGGTGTCGACTAGGTGATCGCACCAAGGGGTCCAGCGCTCGTTATTGAGGTGCAAGGGGAAAGCGATATTGTCCTCAACATTAAGCGGGGTGAGCAGATTAAATTGCTGAAAAACAACCCCTAGTTGCTGGTGGCGAAACTCACTCCAACGCGCATCATTCCACTGGGTAGTTGGGGCTCCCAAAAGGGATAAGGTGCCCGAGGTCGGCCGCTCAAAGCCGGCAATAATATTGAGTAAGGTGCTTTTACCGCAGCCACTGGGGCCAGTTAAGGCAACGGTGTCGCCTCGCTGCAGGTGTAAATCGACATGATCGAGTACCTGATGAAACTTATCGCCGTCGGTAAATCCTTTGCAGATCTTATCCAGCGTAATAACGCTTGTACTCATCACAACTCCTGTAGTGCATCACCATAGCGGCAAGCTCTGGTTAAATAATGCGCGAGTAAGATATTGGTAACACAATGCAATTTAACATTCATCTTCTAATTGCATTGATTGTCGATTGCATCAAATAAGTGGCTGATTAAGACCGTGGGGTTATACGAAGGATAATCGATAAAAGATCGACTTAGTGTCATCAATAGGGTCATAGCATCGTGGATTGAGCCTGCTTAAGCTATTGCTTTTATTAATAGGCTTAATAGTGCCAGGGCCAATTACGGCGGCATCGACAGGGTAAAAGAGATTAACGTCGTTGGTGAGTGCTGTGTCAATGAATTCAGCTTGTCGATGCGTCAACTTTCTTGTTACCTTACTTAAAATTTAAGCGTAAGTAAGTGGCCCCATGAACAATCTTGTGATCAAACCCAATTATGTCAGTCTATTTAACTGTGTCGGCCCTGAGTGTGAGGACAGTTGCTGTAATGACTGGACCATTACGTTTGATAAGAAAAGTTATAAAAAAACCGTTAGCCATCCTAAGTTTGCCTCGCTTGCCAAAATAGCCTTTACCGAGGTGAAAAAGAATGCGGCGAATTGGGCCACGGTAAAGCTTGATGAACAGGGGGGCTGTCCGTTTCTCGATGAAAGAAAACTGTGTAATATTCATAAACATGCTGGTGAAGCGGCCTTGAGCGACACCTGTAAGACTTATCCTAAACTCGACCGTCATGTTGGTGGTAACAAGTACCGCTCGCTGAGTATGTCTTGCCCTGAAGTCGCGCGTATCGTGTTGTTTCATCCCGATGCATTTCAATTTGATGCACAACACAGTGGTCATAAGGCGGTGGTTAAACCCTCTCCTATTTGGCTTGAAAAGAGTTATGAGTACAGCCTAGAGTTGTTAGTGGGTTTAGGGCTCGATTGGGAACCGGCGCTGCTGGCCATTGGTTTATTAATGAAAACCAGTGAAGAGGTGCGAGCGGGCCAGTTACCCGATAGCGCCCTCGATGAGCGTTTTTTACAACTGAAGCAATTTGCCGAGGCGGGATTATTGGTCGAGCAATATGCTAAATTGCCTTATGCCCCTATCCCGCAGTCGCACGCCTTCTTTGGGGTTCACTCCACTTTTTGTCAAATCCATTCTCGGGCCACAAGGGCGCGTTTTTCGCGCTTAAATGAGGCGGTATCGGCCATCTGCAATGAAGACAACGAGTTTAGTGTCGCGGCCATGAATCAGGCGTGGAATGCTATTGCGCTCCCCGCCTTAGGTGAGCATGCCGATCTATTTGAGCGTTATATTCTCTACGCCATTTTTCATCATCACTTTCCTCTGCTTGGCGAAGAGGCGCCGCTGAAGGCCTTTAGGTTGTTGGTGCTCGATTGCTTTATCATGCGCGGTTATCTCTCGGCGATGGCGCACCAGCATAAGCAGCTCTCAGAGAGTGACATCATCTTGTGTTTTCAGATCTATCAGGTGGTCAGACAGCATCGTCCAGTTATGGCGCAAACTATTGAGGATGTGATGCGAGAGTGTGAAATTGAGTCGGTGCCTGCGGTGATGAGCTTATTAAAAACGCAGTAGTCATCAAAAGACTGAAGATAAAAGAGCAATAAAAATGGGGCAATTATGCCCCATTTTTATTGGGGGTAACCGAGATAATGCATTGAACTAATGAACCTACGCAGTAATTTGCTCAACGATAATCTGTTTGCGTTTAGCAAAGTAGTGGCGAGTTTCTGCCAGAATCACATCTCTTAAGCCGATGATCGCAATGAGGTTAGGGATCGCCATTAGGCCATTGACGGTATCGGCCAGCATCCAAATTAAGTCCAGTTGGATAAAGGCGCCGGCGGCGATTAAGCCTAAAAATAACCATTGATAGATTTTAATGCCATGCTGGCCGAGGCGGTTACCCGTGAGGTAGTGCCAGCAGCGTTCGCCATAATAGTGCCAGCCCAAGATAGTAGTAAAGGCAAAACAGACCAGCGCGATAGTCACCACATATTGACCGACGATGACCGAGCCACCAGAGGCAAATGCGGCGCTAGTCATGGCGGCGCCAGCAGTGTCGCCATTCCAGACGCCGGTGATGATCAACACTAAGCCTGTCATGGTACAAATTAAGATGGTGTCGAAAAACGTGCCCGTCATGCTCACCAGCCCTTGCTCAACCGGCTCGTTGGTTTTTGCCGCCGCGGCGGCAATGGGCGCACTCCCTAGACCAGACTCATTGGAAAATACCCCGCGAGCAATACCAATTTGCAGTGCTTGGGCCACAGTAGCGCCAAGGAAACCTCCGGCGGCCGAGATCGGAGTGAAAGCTGAGTGCAATACCAATTCAAAGGCTGGGATTATTTGCTCTGAGAAGCTAAGTAAAATCCAGATGCAAGCCAATACATAGCCTATCGCCATAGTGGGTACTAACTTTTGTGCGACATTGGCGATGCGTTTAACCCCGCCCAAGGTGACAGCGGCGACTAACAAGGTTAAGACCACGGCGGTCCCCCAAGTGGGGACGTCGAAGGCAATGGTTAAGGCATCGCTAATCGCATTGACTTGGGCGAAGGTGCCGATCCCAAAGAAAGCCACGCCAATACCAAATAGGGCAAAGAGTTTTGCCAGCCAAGGTAGCCCCAAGCCGCGTTCAATATAGTACATGGGGCCACCGGCAATATTGCCACGTTCATCGACTGTGCGGTATTTCACCGCCAGCATGCATTCGGCGTACTTGGTCGCCATGCCAAAAAAAGCGGCTAGCCACATCCAAAAGAGGGCGCCAGGTCCACCAATTTTTATGGCAGTAGCGACGCCAACAATATTACCTGTACCTATGGTGGCCGATAGGGCGGTGCACAGCGCTGCAAAAGATGACAGATCCCCTTTACCGCTGGCGGGCTTAAATAGCAGGCTTAACGCCAAGGGTAATTTAAACACCTGTAATAGTCGCAGTCGCAGAGTGAGGTATAGACCGGTACCAACCAATAAACATAGGGTAATGGGGCCCCATACAATGGCATTGATATCTGTGAGTAAAGCGTGAAAGTTCATGTTGTTCCTCGAGTATTAAACTGCTTGACGATTCGTCTTAATAATCGGAGGAGGAAAAGAAATGGCTGAATTTCGGTATCGTAAAGTGCAGATGTGCTGTTTCGGCCAAGCGATGGCAAAAAGTGGGCAGCGGCAAATGACGACGCATACAGTCATCCTCTCCTCTGTCCTTTTGCCTGAGCGTTTCGCGGTAATGGATTGATACCATCGCCACTTTCGCCTTCGGCGCTGTGTCATATTTAGGCAAACGCTCACCTATCTGTGCACAGTCTCTCCAGAGGCTCGTCCAGTAACAGTCCTCACCACATAAGTGGTACCTGAAAGAGTGCTCTGTACGTTAAGCGCTGAGCTTATGCATGCAGAGTTGCCTCGTCGGTGTGGGGTTAATCCCCGCTCTCCTGCTACCTTCATCCGAACGGATCCCTTTTACAGATGAAGTGATACCACTTGAGTCTGTAAAGGGGGTGATATCATGCGCTAATTGCGGTTGTGGCTCAAGGGTGTAATTTCACATTTGTGTATTATCTCGGCCGCTCGCTGATTTTTTGAGCGGGTGTCAATAGCAGTTAATGACCTTGGTTAATCTTGGCGTTAATCTAGGCTTAAAGCCTCAGATATAAATTATTTATGCCTAGCCCCTTACATCTATGCTTGCTGTAGGTTTACAATAAAAACCATAATCACACCGTGGTTATAAAACTCTTATGTTGCTAAGCGTTGTTGCTTTTTCGCACACAGAGACTCTAAGGTGTATCGTCACCTCATTGACTTGCCCAAACTTGCCCTCGCGCAAACAAGCCGTGATCTCGACTCATTACACTCGATAGCCCGTTAGTGTGTTGCAAGCGTTAGCGCTAGATTATCGGGATTAAGATGTTATCAGCACTGAAAAAATCATTGAGTAAATCGCTGTCTGGCGCCGAGTTGCAAGCCAATGTGTTGGCGGGCTTAACCGTTGGTGTCATCGCGCTGCCCTTATCTATGGCACTGGCTATTGCTAGCGGTGTGCCGCCGCAGCATGGCCTGTATACCGCTATGGTCGCTGGGGCAATTATCGCCATTACCGGGGGCTCTAAAGTCAATATTTCGGGGCCAACAGCGGCCTTTGTGGTGATTTTGCTGCCGATAGTACAGCAGTTTGGCTTAGGCGGTTTGCTGCTGAGCGGTTTTATGGCGGGCATGATTTTAGTGCTGATGGGCATGGCGCGACTGGGTAGGCTGATTGAAATAGTGCCCTATCCTGTCACGATAGGCTTTACCGCTGGTATCGGGGTGGTGATCGCCACATTACAAATTAAAGACTTTTTTGGTCTGAGTGTGGCGCCTGTAGAAGGGCACTATTTACAACAGGTGTCGGCCATAGGCTCGGCATTTTCGAGTATCACTTGGCAGGAAACCTTAATTGGTACAATCACCTTAATGGTGTTATTGCTGTGGCCAAAGTTGCGTTCAAAAATACCGGCACACTTAGTGGCACTGACCGTTGGCGCCCTCGTGGCGTGGTTGTTAACCCAAGGGCTAACCGATTTTAGTGTGGCGACCATAGGTAGCCGTTTTCATTATGAAATTGCTGGGGTGGCAGGGCAAGGGATCCCGCCATTATTGCCCAGCTTTACCTGGCCATGGGCGCTGCCCGATGCCAGTGGCGCTCCCATAGGATTGAGTTTTGAGCTGATTAGGCAGCTGCTACCTTCAGCTATCACCATCGCCATATTAGGCGCATTAGAGTCTTTGTTATGTGCGGTGGTAGCCGATGGTATGTCGGGCAAACGGCATCACTCTAATGATGAACTGATTGGTCAGGGGATAGGTAACATGGTAGCGCCCCTGTTTGGGGGGATCCCAGCTACGGCGGCCATCGCCCGCACGGCGGCGAATGTGAAGGCGGGGGGGAGCTTGCCGCTGTCGGCCGTGGTGCATAGCGGGTTTATCTTATTAAGCATCTTAATGTTGTCACCGTTATTGGCCTATATTCCGATGGCGTCGATGGCGGCGTTACTGTTAGTGGTTGCCTGGAATATGAGTGAGGCGCGCCATTTTATGCGCACGCTCAAGATCGCGCCTAGAGACGATGTGGTGATTTTACTCGCCTGTTTTTTACTGACAGTGTTATTTGATATGACCATTGCCGTTGCAGTCGGTATGGGGATGGCGGCGATATTGTTTATCCGCCGCAGCATTAGTTTGAGTGGTCCTAAAGCGATGAAGCTCGACCACGAACATTATGCGATTCCTGAGCAAGTGGTTATTTACGATATCGATGGGCCGCTGTTTTTTGGCTCGGCGCAAAAGGCGCTGCAAACCATCACGGCGGTACGCCCCGACGTACGAGTGGTGATTTTAGATATGTCCCATGTCACCTTGCTCGATATGAGTGCCATTGTCGCGATGGAATCGATAGCTCAGCAACTAGAGAGCAAAAATGTGGCGCTTATCATTAACAATCTGCAGCCAAGAATGATCCTTAAATTACGTCGCGCAGGCATAAGAAAGCGTCAGGGGAAGGTGGCCTACGCGCGCCACCTTGAGGACAGTTTAACGCTCGCCAAACCCCTGTGCTAATGGATTTTGTATCGTTTATGTTGCTGTTATATAAGCTGTTTAATTCTACTTGTTCGCCGTTGTTGCAATGAAAGTCGGTTATTAATAATTAACTGTTTAATGTTGCCAGTCGTTATCACTAATGTTATTTCTTGCGTCGCTGTAGTAGGATTCAGCATCTGCAACGCAAGTTGTTTGCAGGTTTATTGCAATAATAGCGGCATAAATTGGGTGTCACTCGGTTACCGGGCTGGTGAGCAATACGACCTTTAGCCAGTAGACGGCTCAATATAAGTCACTGAAAATATATAATAATTATAACTTACTCATAAATATGGATGGTGATAACAATGCTCATATTCTTTATTTGTATTGCGTTACTCATACTGGCCTATAAATTTTACAGTCCCTTTGTAGAACGTCAGGCGGGTATCGATCCCAATGCAGAAACCCCGCAATCTCGTTTTAATGATGGTGTCGATTATGTCGAAGTTCATCCTGCTAAAGCTTTTTTAATTCAATTTCTGAACGTTGCTGGTGTGGGGCCGATTTTTGGTCCTATCTTGGGCGCGTTATATGGTCCAGTGGCGCTAGTCTGGATTGTACTGGGTAACATTATTGGTGGTGCGGTGCATGACTATTTCTCTGGTGTGTTAAGCATCAAAGAGGATGGCAAGAGTCTGCCTGAGATAGCTGGTCACTATTTTAATATTTACTTTAAAGGTGTAATGCTGCTCTTTACCGCCATGCTGCTGTTTTTTGTTGGCGTAGTGTTTATCATGAGTCCAGCTGGATTGTTAAGTAATCTGGATTTTTTCAAAGACACTATTTTTGCCAATAATACCTTCTGGGTATTATTGATCTTGGGGTATTACTTCCTCGCGACCTTACTGCCTATCGATAAAATCATCACTAAACTATACCCATTCTTCGGGCTATTAATGATTATAATGACAGTATCGATTGCGGTGGCATTGTTGTTTAATGCTCCACAACTACCAGAGATGGGCGATATATTTGCTTACTTCGATCACAGCCATTACAACAACGATCTATTGGCGCCCAACCCTGATGGTTTACCTGTTTGGCCATTATTGTTTGTGACCATTACTTGTGGCGCGATCAGTGGTTTCCACTCGACTCAGGCACCTATCATGGCGCGCTGTTTAACCAATGAAAAATATGTGCGTCCAGTGTACTACGGCGCAATGGTGTCAGAAGGTATTGTGGCGTGCGTATGGGCAATGGCGGGTATCGCCGCGTTCCCCGGTGGCTATGTTGAGCTAAAAAGCATTCTCGATGCTGGCGGCCCAGGCTTAGTGGTTAATCAGGTGGCGTCCACTTACTTAGGGGTTGCTGGTGGTATTATGGCGATTATTGCCGTGGCGGTGTTTCCTATCACCTCGGGTGATACTGCATTTCGCTCACTGCGATTAACCATTATCGATGCGTTTAAGATCCCACAAAGTATTCGTAATCGTCTCTTGGTGGCCTTGCCTATTTTGGTTATTGCTTACTTTATGACGAAAATAGACTTTTCTCTGATCTGGCGTTATTTTGCTTTCTCTAACATGCTGTTATCGACCAGTGTATTGTGGCTAGCGACTAAATATCTGTTTGATCGTGGCACCATCCACTGGATCGTGAGTTTACCTGCTACCGTGGGGACCAGTGTAACCGTCTCTTATATCGCTACAGCAGGTATCGGGTTAGGGCTTGAGCAGTCATTAAGTCAGCCCATAGGTATTGCGGCAGGAGTGATCTCCTTGGTTGGTATTATCATCGCAGACAGAAGACGTAAGGTCGCCATTGCATAAGCAGTCTGAGTGACTCTCGTTAACAACCGCTCCATGTTGCATGGGGCGGTTTTTTATGTCTAGTATGATTAAAATGCAGTGGGGCGGGTTAAGTCGAACCGCAGCGCTTCTGAAATGCCGTAATAGGCCGATGGGCCACCGGCCCGCAGTATTGGCTCGGCCAGCGCGGTTTGATACACTCCCTGAGCGTCAAGCAGGTGCGGCGCAATATGCACAGCAACCACCTCGCCAAGGACTAACCAAGTATTAATTTTGTCCCCATTAGCCGCCTGCAGTTGGATGCATTGCGCTAGTTTACACTCAAAATTCACTGGGCTTTGTGCCACCCTATCTGCCGCCACGAGAATGCCGGAAACAGGAGTTAACCCAGCAAACTCAAACTCATCGCGCCCATGGGGTAACGCCGCCGAAGTTTGGTTCATCTGCTTGGCCAAGGGGCGCGTGGCCAAGTTCCAGACAAATTCACCCGTATCGACAATATTGGCCACGCTGTCTTTATAGCCGACGCTGGCAAAGCCGATGATGGGCGGATGATAGTTAAAGCAGTTAAAAAAACTATAAGGTGCCAGATTGCGGCGACCTTGGGCATTGCGTGAGGCGATCCACCCAATAGGGCGTGGGCCTATAATGGCGTTTAAGGGGTCATGGTCTAAGCCATGGCCGTTGCGAGGTTCGTAATAGTAGCGCTCATCTGTACTCATATAGCACCTGAAGTTATTGCCAGTAAGGAGCATTTAAGCGCCAATTACGACCAAATACAAACCTTCTCGGACTATTTAGTCCAGTGGGTTACCGGTTTTTTGGGGAGTCGTTCTCGCTATCAGGGGGCTGGGTTATACTCGCTGAAACCTAATGTCAAAGGAGACGTTTTAATGATTATTTTGACCACCAATTTGGGCGATATTGAGATTGAACTCGATATGCAACGCGCGCCGATCAGCAGTAAAAACTTTCTCAAATATTGCCAAGAGGGATTTTTTGAGGGGACCATTTTTCATCGAGTGATTAAAGGTTTTATGATCCAAGGTGGCGGTTTTAGCGTCGATATGCAGGAGAAACCAACGCGGGCGGCTATCGTTAATGAAGCCAATCGTGGCCTTAGCAATATTAAAGGCACCATTGCCATGGCGCGTACCGATGCGCCGCATTCAGCCACCGCCGAGTTTTTTATTAATCTTGCCGATAACACCTTTTTGGACCATGTCGCCACGACTAATGCCGGCTGGGGATATGCGGTGTTTGGTCGCGTAAATGCGGGCATGAATGTGGTCAATCAAATTGCCCAGCAAAAGACCCAGTCGCAAGGCGAGTATGATGATGTTCCAGTCAAGCCCATAGTGATTGAAAGGGTCACTATTATGAATCCATAAGGCGGTGTCTGAGCTAGATTGACGGTAATGCAATCAAGCTGTGAGGTGGGGCACAGTTTTCTGTTTACGACTCCTTTAAGGTAATAGTTATTGGCGCACGCCAATAACTTGCCGGCTAACATCACTTATTTCATACCTTGAGATTGGCATCATTTTTACTCATACATGGTTGATATTGGCATCATTTTTACTCATACATGGTTGATATTGTTTGTAAATCTAGTGGGTAAGATGGGATATTGTAGGCATAAGATAGATAATTAATGAGGTTGTTTTATGCCTAGACCCAAAAAATGTCGCCGTCTGTCATCTTGCGTACCTTGCAGCATGTTTAAGCCTAATGGTATGCCCGCGGTTGAGCTGACGAAAATACAGCTCGAGGCCGATGAATTTGAAGCGTTAAATTTAGGTGATGTGCAAAAGTTGAGTCAACTCGATGCCGCCGCCTTAATGGGGGTGTCGAGACAAACCTTTGGTAACTTATTAGCCAGTGCGCGTAAAAAAGTCGCTACGGCCATAACTCAAGGCCATGCTTTGTTACTTCCTCAACCGATAGATAGGGAACCATTATGATTATTGCATTGCCGATGAGCCGAGGCCGGCTTGCCACCCATTTTACTAAAGCGCCGTTGATTGGTTTTTTTAACCAATATCATCAGCTAATCACAACTGTAGAGAACCCCGCATTGGCTGGCGGATGTAGCGCTAAAAAAGCCCTGTTAAATCTGATCGGCGCGCAAAAAACCGCTATCGTTATCGTACAACATATTGGCGAACGTATGCTGGGTAAGTTGTTAGATGCGGGGATCAGTGTGAGCAAAGGCGATAGCTGTGACAGTATTGAGACCCTGCTTACCAATAGCTTGGATGTCAATCGACGTATGGTTGATGCATCCCAAGGACGGGCCTCACTTCATCATGCCAAGAAAGGCGGTTGCTGCGCCAGCAGCGGTGCTTGCGGTTGCGGGCAGAGCAAGCCTGATCAAGCCGCGCCATTATTGGCTCGAGTTGAGCCAATGAGTAACCTTGTGGCAAGTTATTCAAGGTTACGACCCGCAGGCAAGTAACTCTTTGTTATTGTCTATTGGCAGTTAATGCAGCGCATAAAGCTGCATTAACTCACTATCTGTCCAGCTTTAGTTTATTATTAGACTATTTCAGACTGGGTGAACCCTGCATCCATTTAATCTAGTCCAACATCTGATAGGGGCGAGCTATCGCCTCGTTAACATCCCTTATCGAAAACACCTTAGCAAAGCGGCCAAAAGCTTGCCCATAAAAATAGAGCTCTACCACTGGCAGGCTAAACACATGATACGCAGCGGCAATAGCCGGGTGTCTCTGGCAGTCGATATAAGCCCATTTCATTTGGTTAAACTCATCACGTAGCATGTCACCTATTCGCGGTTTAATGCTCTGACAAACCCCGCAATGGGGAGCGCCAAACAGTAATAGCACGGCGTTATTTTGTTGCAATAACAGCTTAAGTTCTGCGGCAGAGTGGATCTCAATTGGAGCGGACATCTTGATTGACCTTATGTATTCAAAAAGGCGATATAAGCCAGTATCGCTGGGGTAATCACCTGAAGCTAACTACCTATAAAGCGGTATTTTTATCGCATATCTTAGCGTAATTGCCCTAGGTAGATCACACTTCTCTATTTAGGAAAGTTTATCGGTTGTCGCTTGCGTCTGCTGTGGTTACACTGAAATTATAAGTTGTATTTATAATGTTTGTTTTGGTTGTCGTTATCGCCATACACACAGGTGAGTTTGATGTGTATTAGTCAGCATTTATAGCGTCAGTCATGGAGTCAGAGTCACGTGAGTAAGTTTATCACTCAGTCGTTCCGCTTATGCGCCGTTATTCATGGGCAGATGTTATTAGGCTAAGTGACCTTGAATCAGTCAATTATGTTAGATGTTAAATTGGAAAAGTCATGTTGAATATCGATGATCCGCGTGAAACAGAGCAAACAGCCGCAATATGGCGTTTAGGTTTTCGGCCGTTTTTCCTAGGAGGAGCCGTGATCGCCACCTTGTACATTCCCTTATGGTTGGTGGTCTGGTTTTTACCGCAATTTAGTCTATTCCCTAGTCAATTTTGGCTTAAGGTGGTGCCATTATGGTGGCATCCCCATGAGATGCTATTTGGTTTCGCGTTGGCCATTGTCTGTGGTTTCTTGCTGACATCGGTGCAAACGTGGACCAACCAACCTAGCTTAAAAGGACGCCCACTAGCGTTGACATTCGCGTGTTGGCTGATGGCGCGGTTATTGTTGTTACTGCCTATGGCGCTGCCGCTATGGCTCCCCGCGTTATTTGATTCACTGTTTTTAGCCATCACGGCGATGACCTTATGGCGCTGTATATATAAAGTGAAGCAGTGGCATAACATCGGCTTCCCTATCATGTTATTGCTTGCTTTAGTGATTAATTTACTCAGTTACTATGCGCTCAGTGAGCGTAACTTCAGCTTAAGTCAGCAGATTTGGCAGGCGATGCTATGGTGGCTGGGGCTGTTGATCACCATAGTGGGTGGGCGTGTTATTCCCTTCTTTACGGCTATGCGAATTAAGCTGCCTAAGCCTAATCCTATCGTGATCTTAGACCGCTGCCTTATCCTGTTGATGTTGGCACTTGTGCTGCAAGCGATGGTTAAGGTCTTACCAGCTAATATCGAGCAAGGTTTGCTGGTCGTTGCCGCCTTGCTGCATTTGGTGCGCTGGTCCCGTTGGTATCCCCATAAAACCTTGGGTGAACCTTTATTATGGTCGCTGCACAGCGCTTACTTATTCTTGCCAATTACCTTGGCCGCTCTGGCGTGGAACATCGATGATGAGAATGCTTATCGTCAACTATTACACCTGTTTGCCATAGGTACACTCGCTGGCATCTGTTTGTCGATGATCTCTCGGGTGTCGTTGGGTCACACTAGTCGCAATATTTATCAGGGGCCCAATATGACTCTCGCCTTTGTAGGGCTAATCATGGCGGCGTTGCTGCGTGCGGTCCTGCCACTGTTGTGGCCGCAATATGCGCAGACTTGGCTGTGGTTGGCGGCGGGGTGTTGGACTGTCTCCTTCGGGCTGTTTGTGTGGTTTTATGTGCCGATCCTCACCCAGCCTAGGATCGATGGGCGCCCCGGGTAGGAGGCGCTGCTCAATATTTGTATTAAACGTAGTTAAAGAAGGATGATTTATGATGTTGTTTAATAAGGGTTTATTTGGCTCCACCCTAGGGCGAAACAAAGGGTTGTTATTAACGCTATTGGGTAGTGTTATGTGGATAAGCTATGGCTACGCCCAGACAGAGTCGGCCAGCCCTAAAGCGATGCAGGCTAAGTTTCCTAATCAATATATGAGTTGGGCGGCGACATCAGAGCAGGAGGAGCGAACCGATATGTTGGCCAGCTACCCCGCTGCTATTGTTTTATGGGCCGGCTCTGCATATGCCAAAGAATATCACAGCCCTCGTGGTCATCATTTTGCGGTGGCGGATGTGAGCCATACCTTACGTACTGGCGTGGCGCCAGCTGCTGGGGAAAAAGGCCTATCGGCGAGTTGCTGGACCTGCAAATCACCGGATGTGCCAAGATTAATCGATAAGCTGGGGGTTGAAGGTTTTTCGGCGCAAAACTTTACCGATCTCGGCACCGAAATGAACAGCGTGGTGTATTGTACTGATTGCCATGTTAACGGCTCTGCCGAATTAAGCTTACCACGTCCCCACGCTCAAGATGCCATGGCTAAGGTGCACCTGCCCTTTGATAAACAGGACAGCAATATGCAAGGGGCTCAAGTGTGTGGCCAATGTCATGTGACCTACTATTTCCAACCAGAGCGCAGTAATAAAGTCAATATTCCGTGGATATTTGGTAGCACAGCTGACCTTATCGAGAAGTATTATGATGCGCGTCGTTTTTATGAGTGGATCCACCCAGTATCGAAAACCCCTATTTTAAAAGCGCGCCATCCTGAATTTGAGCATTGGAGCCGCAGCCAACATGCTGAGGTTGGGGTCACCTGTATTAGCTGCCATATGCCACCGGCAAAGGACGCTACGGGGCAGGAGTTCACGAATCATCAAGTGAGTGACGCATTAGCCAATTATGAGCAAGTGTGTCAAGACTGTCATGGTAATAAATCAGCGTTAGTGGACAGCTTGCAACAGGCTAAGACGCAAATAGATGCCAAGGCTCGTGAGGTAGAAGGTTTGTTGGTGAAGGCGCATTATGAAGCTGGTGCTGCATGGGAAGCAGGGGCAAACTGGGCCATGATGAATGATGCCATCATGGCTATTCGACATTCACAATGGCGCTGGGACTTTGCCATGTCGTCACACGGCATATATGCCCATAACCCTGAAGAGGGCAACGAGTTGCTCGATAAGGCGATTGTTCAGGCTAATGAGGCACGCCGCCATTTGGCTACAGTGTTGAAAGAGCTAGCCGTTACCCAAGTCAACTATCCCGATATATCGACGAAACAGACTGCTCAGCAGGCTGTAGGCATAGATTTAGATAAGTTGACCGAAGAGAAACAGGCGTTTATTAAACAAGAGATTGATGAGCACTGGCCAGCAGTGAGCCGTCATGGTTACTCAATCGATTAATCTGAGTGCGTTATTGGCATTAATTATGGCTATGGACAATCACCCATCTGAAGCGATTAACTACGGTGACTTATGTATAGTCATTCAAGTTTATAGCCATTAAAGATGGGGGGGAGCTTGCCAAGGGGGAATATCGATAAGGGCGCAATCGTGATAATGATTGCGCCTTTTTATGACCATAATTAGGTTGATAAGGTGACGGCAAGGTCAACGTGAGCCTTGCTGATATACGGTTTAATATGGCGATTATTGAAAGGTATAGAGTAGGTTGAAGGTAGTGACCGTATCGGTCTGTTTCGAACCTTCGGGCACCACTTCGGTGTACTTAACGTTCATACCAATTTTAAATGCCCAATCTTGGAATAGGGTATTTTTATAACTTAAATCTAGAGTTAAGGTATTGTTTTCTTTGCCTGCTTCGGCGGTCAGGTCGGCATTAAAACTAGTGTACTCATGGATGCGCTGCTCAAATTTGGCAGCGGTACGTAAAATGATATCACGATCGGCGGCGGGGTCGGGAATGTCATCGGTGACTGCTGGTAAATTATAACGATAACCAGGACCAACTTCTAAACTAAGGCGGGTGTTATTGTCGCTGATCGCATCGAAACCATAGCCAGTTGAAACGGTAGAGCTGCGGGTATAACTACCGAAGCGGTCTTTAATAAAGTCGCCGCGAGCGAACACATAGCCGCTGTAAAATTTATAACTGGACTGTAACTGCAGATCGTACTTTTCCGAGGTGGTTTTTTCCGCATCGGCGGCGTAATAGGCTTTAATCACCCCTTCTTGACGGTATGCGGTTGTATCGTAAACTAATTTTGTTCGGCCATTAAAACTGCTGGAGTCGGTGTTACCTGTGTTGATTTGTAAACCTGCTTCGATTTCAGCGGAAAAATCACTGGGTGGCTCTTGGTAGTCGGGTGGAACAAGCGCCCAAGCGCTGTAAGAAAGAGTGAGTGTGACGAATAAAAGAGTTGCTCTTATCATTATTATTGTTCTTATTTTGTTTAAGTGAGCCCAGATTAGGCGCTCGTCAAAACGACAGCCCAGTATCATACCGTTTCAATGCCCTGTCGGTAAAGTCCATCGGCTTAAGATATTGCTTGAATTTTGTCGGGTGTGCAGGTAATATTCCGCGGCTTAATTCAGTCACTTTAATTAGTTCCTTGCCTCTATTTGGTTTGACTGAGCCAACAACGAGGCTAGATAACCGTAAGGAGCAAAAAATGCGTCATTATGAAATCGTATTTTTAGTTCACCCTGATCAGAGTGAACAAGTGCCAGGTATGATCGAACGTTACACGGGTATTCTTACCCAAGCTGGCGGTCAAATCCATCGTTTAGAAGATTGGGGCCGTCGTCAACTGGCTTACCCAATCATCGAATTGCATAAAGCTCACTATGTTCTTATGAACGTAGAAGCGACTGCAGAATCGGTTGAAGAGCTAGAAACAGCTTTCCGTTTCAACGACGCTGTTCTTCGTAGCATGGTTATGCGCACTAAAGGTGCCATCACTGAAGCTTCTCCAATGGCTAAAGCAAAAGACGAGCGTGATTCACGTCGTTCTAGCGAAGATCGTCCAGTTGCTGATGCAGCTGATGAATCTGAAGAAGCCGCTGAAAACACAGCAGAGTAAGTTTTTCTGTGTCCACCAATAACTTGGTGTTGTCTGGAACCATAACCCGTTCTAGAAGCTTTAAAAGCCCAGCAGGTATCGCGCATTGTGTGATTATGTTGGAACACAAATCGCAGTGTTATGAAGCTGAAATGCTCAGAAACGTATACTGTCAGATACAAGTCATATTGAGCGGCGAACGCTTTGAAAGCGTTACAGACAAACTGAAATCCGGGGTGGATATCGAGGTTCAAGGTTTTATTGCTCTGCAACAAGGGCGAAATGGCCAAAACCGTTTGGTATTACACGCTGAAAATGTCGAATTGAAAACTTAGGAGACTGTCACATGGCACGTTATTTCCGTCGTCGCAAGTTCTGCCGTTTCACTGCAGAAGGCGTTACAGAGATCGATTACAAAGATATCGCTACTCTAAAGAACTACATCACTGAAAGTGGTAAAATTGTTCCTAGCCGTATCACTGGTACAAACGCTAAATATCAACGTCAACTAGCTCGCGCCATCAAGCGTGCTCGTTATCTTTCTCTACTGCCGTACACTGATTTACATCAGTAATACCGCATTAATTTAGAGGAATATACAATGAACGTTATTTTACTTGATAAAATCGCTAACCTAGGCAACTTGGGTGACCAAGTTTCTGTAAAAGCGGGTTACGCACGTAACTACCTTTTACCAAAAGGTAAAGCTGTTGTTGCTAACGCTGCTAATACTGAAGTTTTTGAAGCACGTCGTGCTGAATTAGAAGCTAAGTTAGCTGCTGAACTAGCTGCTGCAAACGAGCGCGCTGAGAAAATCAATGCACTTGAGCCTGTTGTTATCGCTTCTAAAGCGGGTGACGAAGGTAAGCTATTCGGTTCAATTGGTAACCGTGATATCGCTGATGCAGTAACTGCTGCTGGTGTTGAACTTGCTAAGAGCGAAGTTCGTCTTCCACTAGGTGCTATCCGCACTACTGGTGAATACGAAATTGATGTTCAAGTTCACACTGAAGTGAAAGCTGTAGTTAAAGTTTCTGTTGTTGCAGAAGCTTAATAACTTAGCTTAATCGCTTTAAAGAGAGCACCGCACTAACGTGATTAGGGCGGTGTTTTTTTATGCCTTAAAATTATCAGTGTGTTTTTTGGCTTTACAATCATGAGCGACAACATAAAGCTAATAATGGCAGACCACCGCTGATGGCTGTCTAACTTCTACTTTTAACAGCGGTTAAAAATGAGGATTATCATCGGTATTAACCTATGTTTAGCTATGAAAGATAAAGAGACTGAAAATGCCATTGAAGCTAGGGCTGCATACAAAAGTGCTTAGTATATCTAGGCTTTAATGGCTGATTTTTTATTAAGCCATTGATTAATTACATAAATCATCAAGGTTTAAGGTGAATTCACAGGGAGATGACTCTTGTGTTTTCCAATGATGTAAATCTGACTTAGCTGTACATCCAGTATCTTCTATCAATGCTTTTTCATTTCGACAGAGCATGACCTCAGAGTTGTTTCCAACGACCTTGATGAGTAAAGAGTAGTCATGTGGGAACTGTAATTTTTCGGATTGTCCATTGACGGCTTTTAAGAGTAATTCATCGTTTAATAAGCTTTTACCGTTACCGTATTTAACAAGCCCATCAACACCTGACGCAATGGTCTTAATTCTCGATGCGTAGTCGTACATATTCTCTACTTCATTATCGTTTGCTTGACATCCGCTATTGTTCAGCGATAACGAGATTAAAAATATGGTTACCAGAAAATGTCTATAGTTTATGCCCATGCCGTTAGCTCTCCATTCTCATCGAATCCATTATCTAAATTCCAATTTACGAAAGCACTTAGTGTCCCACTGTCGAAAACGAAATTTCCTAGAACAGCTAAATATTGCTTAATGTTGCTAATTGCTAAGTCAAAGACTTCATCATAGTCTTTAAGGCCATAGGGGGTATTTAAGTTTTTGATAAACTGATTATCCACTTCGTTAGGACGAGGATATAGCATCCCTGAGTTGGCAGCTAGATGCCTAGCCCATGGAAAAAAACGATATCCTTCATCAGCATTATCAACGACTAATTGAAAACCTTGATGCCATTTATCGAAATCAGGAGTCACTCTTTCTGCTTGTTGTGGATGAACTTCTGTTAGTGCAGCTAACCAAATGGTCTTAATCGTATTATCAAGATCACCATTGTTATCGATACAGCTTCCTAGTTGCTCTTTAACATGATCTGCCAGCCCTATTTCTCCTAAATTCAAGCGCTGCCATATATAGGCATCCTGATGCATTTCACAGGTTCTATGAGCCGTTTTGTTTTGCTCATAAGGTCCAACCTTTAGCTCGACTACGGGGTGAATAGTGATATCTGCAATAACATGGGAAACTATGCCACAAATCCATGCAAACGTCTTATGTTGTTCGGTTCCCGTATACAATTTGCATTGTCGAGCTAGCGCCTTAATAAACTCTCCCGTTTTTTCATAATGCATTAGGTCAGCCCAAACATTTTGCTTCGAGTCTGTAATTGCGAGATAAGGATAGTCAGGTGACACACTTCCAAGCTCAACATACGATTTATTCAAAGCAATGGCTTTTTTTGCCTCCAAAGGCATTTCAATGGTATTTAATGCATTGGAATCACTTGCGATGTTTACCGCGGTTAAATGTGCAAAAGCTCCAGGCATAGAGTTTCTTCCTTGATAACTAAGGTTAATTAGCAGCTTAATTTATCAGTTAGTATAAAAAACATCCATGAATATACCTTAATTTTATTCAACCATTTAGGTACATTGCTTTAGTTGTTTTTTTCACATTAAAAGAGTGACAGGAGAGATTATTGAAAGGGGATACCTAGCTATAAACTTAATGATAAGTATTTTCGAACGCATGTCCTTGGAAAATACCACTGTGAAATTATGAAGTTCAGTAAGCATTAGACCGTAAGAAAATAATGATAAATGATGCTAGTTAAGTTAGTACTATATGAGGGGGTGACACCCGCGCGTGCGGGTGTTTTTATCTATATATCAGGTTGTTATATAGTTAGTTGTGCACTAGTTTCAATTCGTTAATTACTGACGAGTGTTAGCTCATCAAGCAGATTATCGGCATGATCCACCTCATCCATCATCCACAGGATATACCTAAAGTCGACGTGCACAGCACGTGTAATGGTTGGGTTAAAGAACCAATCTTTAGTGATCGCCTCATAGGTCGAGTCAAAATTCAGCCCCACCAGTTCACCTTTGCCGTTAAAGACCGGTGAGCCTGAGTTACCTCCCGTGGTATCGACACTGGATAGAAAGTTAACCGGCACCGAGTCGAAGCGTTCAGGTTTATCTATACAAGAAAACAGACGACACAACCAAGATGCAGGATCTTGATAAACCGACTCCACTTGGTGACTGCCATAGCGTTTAGCTGTAATGGCATCCAATACCTTTTGCGGCGCATTAAATGGCGTGACGCCAGTATGTTTAGCCGCAAGCCCTTCTAAGCGGGTAAAGGGCTGTTTATAGAGCGCATCTTTTGATTGATAGCCATCGACCATGCCGTAAGTGATTCGCAAAGTACCGTTAGCATCGGGATACACAGGCCAATCGTTTGCCTTGTAGTAGGCGATAACCGCTTGCATATAATCTGGGCGGGCTTGAGACAGTTTACCGGCTAGGGTCTTTTGTGCTTGCTCTTGTGCCATATTGGTGTCGTATAGGGCAACCGCTAAGCGAATAAAGGGATCGCGACTGGTTTCAAAGGCATTAACATCGGCATTCATCCAGGCTAAACGTTTAGCGGGGTCTGTGAGTGATGTTGATGAATATAGCTTATCTAGTGTGTCGGCTAGAATAATGTCGCTGTTGTTAAGATTGAGCATCTCATCTAATGCCGCGACTCTATGTGCTTGCGCCCGATACGCGTTAAGATCCTGCAGCCATAACGTCTTATCAACGGAAACGGCAAAACGTGAGTCGATACGTTTAAGACGCGCTTTAAACATCTTCATGTCACGGGTTTGATAACCCTCTTCACGCTCTGCATCGGGCTTGGTTTGCTCTTTGGCTAAGCGGTAAAGCTGATTAGCCGCAGACAACAAGGCACTAGACTGAGCGTTGTCGAAGAAGTAGCGCCGTTGCTGCGCTGCACGTTGCTCAATCAATAAGGCTTCGAGTTGGTCAAATTTGGCTTGGTAGTGCAGATACTCACTATTGTTTGCTAGCCAGTGGCTAAAGTCATCTTCACGTGACTGTTTGATGCCCGCAATATCGGTAGCCTTAAAACCATCGAGTAGACCGTTGTACTTTTTCATGCGGTTAGCCATAGACAATAGCGTGCCTGCATATTTGATGGCTACATCCGTATCATGTTCTCCCATGGCTTCGAGTGTATCGATACGTAGTTGATAGCGCGATGCGAGGGTAGGGTAGAGCCAGTCACTGGCAAACTTAAGTTCGCTGGTGAGGCGGTAACGGCTGGTCGAACCCGGATAGCCTGCCGCAAATACGCCATCACCGGCTTTGACGCCATCGCGGTTAATCTTAAGGTAGCTTTTAGGGGTAAAGGGCACGTTGTCAGCTGAATATGCCGCAGGCTTACCATCTTTGCCTACATAAGCGCGCAAGAAGGTAAAGTCGCCCGAATGGCGCGGGTATTCGTAGTTATCGATATCACCACCAAAGGCGCCCACGCTCTCTGGCGGGGCATAGACCAGACGCACATCACGAATGATTAACTGCTTGATAAGGTAGTATTCTAAGCCATTATGAAAACTGCGTACCGAGCAGCGATAGTTTTCATCGCTCTCACACTGCTTAATTAAGGCCTTACGATTTGCTTGGATGGTTTCAAAGCGTTTTAGCGGGTCATCACTCAAGCCCGTTTTGACCTCGGCACTGACATCGGTGACCGCCTCGGTAATATACAGGCGCTCGTTAGGACCTGCCGAGGGTTCATCGCTCATTTTTTTGGCTAAGAAGCCGGTTTCGATGTAGTTATGTTCTTTTTTACTGTTGTATTGGATAGCCTGATAAGCACAGTGGTGATTAGTCACAACTAACCCTTGGGGGGATACGAAACTGGCGGTACAATACCCGAGGCCAACGACAGCATTCATTGGATATTGGGTCAGATCGGCGAGTTGCTCTGCTGCAATGTGGATACCGCGTTCGCTAAGTTTATCGGCGATTGACGGCATCTGATAAGGTTGCCACTGCCCTTCATCGGCGATGGTGATGCCCGATGACAGCATTAAGGCTGCAACCAATGCTTTGCGCATGTTTATTCCTTAATTATTATAGGTGTGTTTGTTGGATTAACTGGCGTAGGCTGCCAGTTATGGGTTTGCTTGACCCCAGTTTTATATCATATTTTGCCTAATTGTTGGAAATTTGGAGAGTAAATGGCACAGCAAGGTAGTTTTCAGGCTAAGAAAAAGCCCAGAGATTTACAACTCGACGCATTAAAGATGCCGCCACATTCGATTGAGGCTGAGCAATCTGTGCTGGGTGGCTTGATGTTGGACTCCGATGCGTGGGATAAAGTGGCTGAGGCCGTGGTAAAAGAAGATTTCTATTCCCGTTCTCACCGGATGATCTTTATGGCGATGGAGTCTTTGGTGGCTGCCGGCCAACCGATAGATTTGATCACCGTATCAGAGCAGCTCGAACTTGAAGATAGCCTTGAAGATGCCGGTGGTTTTGCCTACTTAGGTGAAATTGCTAAAAATACCCCAAGTGCAGGTAATATTTTATCTTACGCCTCCATTGTGCGTGAGCGCGCGGTGGTGCGCGAAATGATTAAAGTCGCCAACGAGATCGCCGATGCAGGCTTTAATCCTGAAGGACGAAACTCGGGCGAGCTACTGGATTTAGCCGAGAGTAAAGTCTTTAAAATCGCCGAGCAGCGCACCAATGCCAATGAGGGACCAGAAGGCATTAAGACCATTTTGGAAAAAACGGTCGATAAAATTGAAGCCCTATATAACAACCCGCATAACGGTGTTACCGGGGTATCGAGTGGCTTTGGCGATTTAGATAAGATGACCGCCGGTTTCCAATCGGGTGACTTGATTATCGTGGCGGCGCGTCCCTCTATGGGTAAGACCACGTTTGCGATGAACCTGTGTGAGCAGGCGGCATTGAATGAAGGCAAACCGGTATTGATTTTTAGTCTCGAGATGCCTTCAGAACAGATCATGATGCGTATGTTGGCGTCGCTTGGACGTGTCGACCAAACCAAGATCCGTACCGGTCAGCTTGATGATGACGATTGGGCTCGGGTGTCGTCGACCATGGGCATCATGCTCGAGCAGGGCAAGATGTATATCGATGATGGCTCGGGGTTAACGCCAACCGAGGTGCGTAGCCGCGCGCGGCGGATTGCCAGAGAACATGGCGGCTTGTCGATGATCATGATCGATTACCTGCAATTGATGCAAGTACCTGCTTTGTCAGACAACCGAACGCTGGAGATCGCCGAGATCTCTCGCTCGCTTAAAGCGTTGGCAAAAGAGTTGGAGATCCCGGTGATCGCCCTGTCACAGCTTAACCGCTCGTTGGAGCAACGCGCCGATAAACGCCCTGTAAACTCGGATTTGCGTGAATCGGGTTCTATTGAGCAAGATGCGGATTTGATCATGTTTATTTATCGTGATGAAGTGTATAACGACGACTCACAAGATAAAGGCACCGCAGAGATCATTATTGGTAAGCAACGTAACGGCCCCATCGGCCGGGTGCGTTTGGTGTTCCAAGGCCAATATTCGCGCTTTGATAACTACGCGGGTCCTCAATTCGAAGAAGATTAATAGCGAGCGGGGCAGGATGAAAGATGATTTATCTTGCCCCGCGAGCCGTTAATTTGCGCTATGTTGTTATAGGTTACTTGCTTCTAAAATAAGGTTATTGTTTGAAACCCTTTCCCCGTGCAGAGATCAGTGCCGCGGCGCTGAAATCGAATTTACGCCGATTACGCGAGCTCGCCCCCCACAGTAAGGTCATGGCCGTGGTTAAAGCTAATGGCTATGGTCATGGTTTATTGAATGTCGCTAATTGTCTATCCACCGCCGACGGTTTTGGCTTGGCAAGATTAGAAGAGGCGCTCGAACTTAGGGCCGGTGGTGTTACTGCTAAATTGCTATTGTTAGAAGGTTTTTTTCGTCAAAGCGATCTGGATCTGCTCGTCACCCATGACATAGATACCGTGGTGCACCACGAGTTTCAAATCGAGATGCTCGAGCAGCAAATACTAGCCAAGCCGGTTACCGTATGGCTAAAAATTGATTCGGGTATGCACAGGCTGGGCTTTAATCTGGCCCAGTTCAACGCCATTTATGCCCGCTTAATGGCGTGCCCGCAAGTGGCCAAACCTATCCATTTGATGACCCACTTTGCCTGCGCAGATGAGCCTGATAATCCAGCGACGGCGAAGCAAGCCGAGCGTTTTAATGAGATGACCCAAGGCCTCCCAGGGTTTCGCACGCTAGCTAACTCTGCCGCAGCATTGTACTGGCAGCAAACACAGGCCGATTGGATCCGCCCAGGTATTGCCCTTTATGGTGTCTCACCCGTTGCCAATGACTTTGGCAGTAATCATGGTTTAGTGCCGGCCATGGAGTTGATGTCGCAGCTCATTGCAGTTCGTGATCATAAGGCCTGCGATCCTGTCGGCTATGGCAGTTATTGGCATGCCAAGCAAGATACCCAATTAGGCGTGGTGGCGATTGGTTACGGTGACGGTTATCCGCGTAATGCCCCAGAGGGTACCCCAGTGTGGGTCAATGGCCGCTTAGTACCTATTGTTGGCAGAGTATCAATGGATATGCTTACGGTGGACTTAGGCATAGACGCCACTGATAGAGTTGGGGATGCAGTAATGTTGTGGGGCAAGGCGTTACCCGTTGAGGATGTTGCTGAGCATATTGGTACTATTGCCTACGAGTTAGTGACCAAGTTGACCCCGCGTGTTGCAGTGTGCATGGACTAACGACAAATGCCCATTAGCGGTGATTTCAATAACGATTAAGCACCTTAACGATCTAAGTCGTTAAGGTCTGTACTGTGTTAACGCTCGAAACAGATTTCGATATAGGCGTTGCCGAATTCGCTACTAAAAGGCATAACGATTTTTTGCCCATCAGATTTATGGGCTATGGTGTGTGCTTTACCCGATACCACGACTGGGGTCGCCATCTCAAAGTCGTAGCCCTTTTCGCCTAACAGTTTTTTTGCTCCACCCGTCACCATGTTGGTTAATTCGCCGACCAGATCGGTGATCTCCTCGTTGATATTTTGCGGCTTTTCCCCCAGCATTTTATGCATGATCTCAAGAATCAATGGCGCTTCAAAGGTGATTGATAACGACCCCTTTGTCTGCGGCCCAACCATGCCAATAAGCCCCGAAACATCTCCCTTAGCGATATTATCTTGCTTTAAATTTGGCTTACCCGGCGTTAGCTTCATGCTTGCCATGGTCTCCAGCACATTGAGTAGCGAGGCTAAGAAGGGGTTAATAAAGTTAACATTCATGACGGACGAGGCCTTATTTTAACAAGGATGAATTCAAGGCTATAAGCTTAGGTGAATTTAGCGTTATAACACATTGTGGTTTGACCACCTTAGCATAGGCGTACCGATAACGAGCAAGGGCTTTATTAGGCTTACGCGATCGTTTGACGCTTTTATAGGCGGCATTTTAAGCTTGTCATTAATTTGTGTTTTATCTGTTGGGTAAACGTGTCAAATAGGCGCTGATAGTAGGGGCAAATAGCAAGGAGAAGCGGGCGTGACATGTCTAGAGGACATTAAAGGCAAGTTTGCCGGTTCTTTTTATGCCTCAATTGACCGCAAACCTGTGCATTCTCTAGTGGCCGAGGTAAAATGCCCAGTCATGCCCTTTACTGTGGCTTGCTAAACTAGGGGATACCGTTTTTTATGTCGTTACATATCATGCCATCAGTCATCAATCGTACTTTCAGCATTGCACCCATGCTGGATTGGACCGATAGGCATTACCGCTACTTTGCTCGCATCATGTCTGCTCAAGCTTTGCTGTATACCGAGATGGTGACAACGGGAGCGATTATCCATGGTAAGGGTGATTATTTAGCGTATAACGAAGAGGAGCACCCGCTTGCGCTGCAACTTGGTGGGTCGAATGCGTCTGACTTAGCCACCTGTGCCAAACTGGCTGAGCAGCGTGGTTATGATGAGATTAACCTCAATGTCGGTTGCCCGTCAGATAGAGTGCAAAATGGCCGTTTTGGTGCCTGCCTTATGGCCGAACCTAAGTTGGTGGCCGAATGTGTCGATGCGATGCGCAGTGTAGTGGATATTCCCGTTACGGTTAAAACCCGTATCGGTATCGATGAGTTAGACAGTTATGAATTTTTGACTGAGTTTATCGACACCGTTAGCGCCGCAGGCTGTGATACTTTTATCATTCATGCTCGAAAAGCTTGGCTGCAAGGCTTGAGCCCAAAAGAAAATCGTGAGATCCCTGAGCTGGATTATCAGCGCGTTTACCGTTTAAAGCGCGATTATGCCGCGCTGAGTATTTCTATTAACGGTGGCGTAAAAACCTTAGATGAATGTGCTGAGCATCTTAAACATTTAGACGGTGTAATGGTGGGGCGTGAAGCCTATCAAAATCCTTATATATTGGCTGAAGTTGACCAACGCTTATGTGGTAGCGAAAAGCCAGTGTTGAGCCGAGATGCCGTGCTAGAAAAGATGATCCCCTACATCGAAAAACACTTACAAGCGGGCGGGCGTTTAAATCATATCACTCGCCATATTACTGGGCTGTACCAAGGTGAAGTGGGCTCTCGGGCGTGGCGTCGTTATGTGAGCGAAAATGCCCACAAACCTGGCGCGGGCATCGAAGTGATCCATCAGGCCAGAGCCAGCATGGAGAGTGTGTAAATAAGTACTAGCCATGTTATTGGATAGCATCAGGGTTTAATTCATTTTCCCCCTGTTATGCCCAGCGTAAGCCTTCACCTTGGTGAAGGCTTTTCTATGGTGTGGGCGCCGTTCAGGGTGTTCAGCATAGAGAGTAGTAAAAATGACTACTGCCTAGTGAAACTCGCTAACTCTTTTCATTTCGCTTAATCCTTGTTTGTTATTTGGGATTATTCTATCTTCAATCTTTTGCATTTAATTCAACCGCTTAACTTGTTGTTACTGAGTTGGCACGCCACTTGTATTGTCTTAATTATCACCATTAAATAGCAAAGGATAAGACCATGAACAAGTTCACTAGAATGTCATTAGTCGCTGCCACATTTATCGGGATCAGTTTTTCTGCAACCGCAGAGGATTTTATACCAAATGACATTAGCGCCACTTTGGAGCGTCAGTTAGCGGCGCAAATGCAAGATGCAATAACTCTAGTAAAACAAGAGCTAACTTTGTCACTGCAGGCGCAGTTGTCGGAGTCACTGTTCGATAGCGGTTTTGAGTCATCAAACCCGATTGAAGAGCCGGCAACGTCAGATCAACATGCAGTGATAGCCAGTGTGAGCCAAAAGGACTGAGCAGATGTATTTTTGGGAGCTGGCATTGATTTTATTGTTACCTGTCTTGGGTTTTGTGATTTGTGCGGCACTGGTATGCACAGTAAGAAGCCTGACGGGAAGTTAACTGCTCAATACCTTAATAGGAGTCACCGATGAAGATTGATGATCTAACTGACACCCTGAAGCGGCCTAGTAGCTTGATTTGTGGGGTCGCCACAACCATGGCCGATAAATTTGCTTGGTCGTGCCTGTGGACTCGGGTGGTGTGGACGGTGGCAGTAGTAATGAATCCGGCCATGTTCCTAGTGATTTATTTTGCGCTGGCATTGGTATTGCCTAGACGAAAATCGCCTTATTAACCACATAGGCCGTGATTGATAGGTCATAGCAAGTGTTAAAGCAGATGATAATGATATTTATTGAGAGGATACTATGATGAAACTGAGATTAACTAGTACACAGAGCCCAGCCGCTATTGCCGTGGAATTAGGTGTGGTCATTGTGATTAGCCTGCTTATTTTCACCTTAGCGCTTTAGATTAAGCCTTGGATATTAAGTGAGTTAGAGCATATTTTAATGAGAGGGGCGGAATATTAGCATTTAACATGAACGCTAATATCGCAGTGACTCCTGTTACAGCGCAAGAGAGTTGATAGTAAGCCATGCGGTGGCAAAGGGCACAGATACTAGCTGACCTTGAACTTGGGTACAAAGAGGTTCGCATAAAACGCATCCAAAGCGCATTGTATAGTTTGGATTATCTAAACTGCATTGAAGTCGGGAGAGGTATTACCTAGTGATGTTGCCGGCTTAGAGCGACTAAACCGACGCTATGTCATGACTCACTTATGCTGTTACTTATTCAAAAACGCGGTAAATTGCGCCTTAGCTTCATCACTTTGCAGTCGCAGCGCGAACGCTTCTAACTCTTGTTGCATTTGCGACCGCACTGCCTCGATATCGTATCGCATTAAGCGGCGGCTCGCCTGCAAGGCTTGAGGCGGTTTCTGTGCTAACTTAATCGCTTGGTTGAGTGCATAGTCAAACAGCTGTTCATTGGGTAACACCTGATTGACGATATTCATCGACAATGCTGATTCGGCATTAAAGCTCTCACCTAATAGCAGTAATTCGGCAGCTTTTTGCGGCCCCACTAAACGTGGTAATAATAGGCTGGCACCCGCTTCGGGAACTAAGGCTAAATTGACAAAAGGGAGTTGAAATTTAGCGCTGTTGTCGGCGTAAACTAAGTCGCAATGCAGTAGCAGTGTGGTGCCGATACCTACGGCCGCTCCCGTCACCGCCGCAACAATGGGCTTATTGAGATCAAGTAGGGCAAAAAGAAACTTAAATGCAGGATGCTCTGGACCTAAGTTACTATTTTTTAAAAAGTCAGCGATATCATTGCCAGAGGTGAAACACTCTGTTTGCCCTTTAATCAGAAAGGCGTTAATTCCGTTGTCTGAATCCCCTTGGATAAGGTATTCTGTGAGTTGATTATACATATCGAGATTAAGCGCATTGCGTTTTTCTGGGCGATTTAAGGTGATAATGCGAACGCCCTGCTCATCCTGAATTTGAATGGTACTCATTGGTCAAGATTCCTTATTTGTGGCAAATGGGATTAAGAAGGAGTTTAAGACATTGAAACAGATTTTCAAACACGCGTTTAACTTTGTGTTGCTATCATGCACTTCATTCTCCGTTTTGGCAAATGTGATGCTAGTCGATGGCTATGTGAGAGCCATGCCTGCTAGTGTGCCCAATACGGCTGTTTATTTTACCCTGATGAATCATGGCCCAGAGGTTAAACTAGTCGCAGTGGAAACCGATGTCGCTGAAGAGGCGCAGTTACATACACTGGTTGAAGAGGAAGGCGTAATTAAAATGCGTCAGCTCCCCTATTTTACCATTGCAGCCCATGACAATTTGGCGTTGGCGTCATCGGGTAACCATGTGATGCTGCTAGGCTTAAAGCAGCCATTACAAATTGACCAGAAAGTGGATTTAACGCTTACATTTGATGATGGTACCGAGCAGGCTATTACCCTGACGGTCACCAGACAAGATGCGACTAAGCAAGATGGTGAAATGGATCATCATCACCACCATTAACGGAGTAATCGTATGCAGATGACATGGAAAAAAGGCGCTCTCGTCGCCGCAATAGTGTTTCTAATTGGCTATTTTGTCAGTGTGTGGTGGAGCATCGAGCCTGATAGAATTGAACCGCACCAACTTAACAGTGCAACTGGCCAAAAAGTGGTGGGCTATGCGACCACAACGTCACTGATTTTAACGGTCGAGACCCTTCTCGATAAGAGTGGTGGCTGGTTATCTAACGACATTATGCCGCCCTCGCTATTTATGGATAACATGCCGGCGTTTGAATTTGGTGCTATCGAGCAGGCACGTGATCTTGCCTTGATCATGCGCAAAGAGTTTAGTCGGTCACAATCGCAATCTACCGCCGATAACGATCTGTTAGCCGCCCATTCTAAGCTGAATATTGAGCACACCAGTTGGTTGGTTCCAAGTGCTGAAGGCGAATACCGTGACGCGATTAAATTATTCAAACTGTATCGTGCCCGCATTGCCGATACCAATAATCCCGATGCTCAGTTTTATGCCCGAGCCGATAACTTAAATGAATGGTTAAAAGAGGTGCAAAAGCGCCTAGGCAGCATGTCGCAGCGTTTGTCTGCTAGTGTTGGGCAAGATCGTCTCAATACCGATTTAGCCGGAGAAACCGAAGCCAGCCAGTCGACCCCGAATCTAGCGCGTCAGCAGATAAAAACAGGTTGGTGGGAAATCGATGATGTATTTTATGAAACTCGCGGCGCCACTTGGGCCTTGCTGAATTTTATGAAGGCTATTGAGGTCGATTTTGCCGATGTATTAAAGAAGAAAAACGCTGAAGTCAGCTTACAGCAGATCATTCGTGAGCTGGAAGAAACTCAGCAACCTGTGTGGAGTCCGATGATCCTTAATGGATCAGGATTTGGCATAGTGGCTAATCACTCATTGGTGATGGCCAATTATATTTCCCGCGCAAATGCTGCGGTTATTGATCTCACTAACTTATTGACTCAAGGTTAAATGATGAAAAAAACACTACTTGCATGTGCTCTGCTTACTTCACTAGCAGCGACTTCTGCACAGGCCGCAACACTGGTTGGTTTTAAAGTGGGTGGCGATATTTGGCAAGCGGATACTAATGGTACTTTTGCACAAGGTGGTCAAACTCAACAAGATTTTGATTACGGCTCATCAACACAAGGTAGCCTTTGGGTTGCCGTTGAGCATCCGATCCCATTAGTACCAAATGTTAAAATTCGTGAGAATCGCTTAGATGCGGATGGTCAAGGCACATTGGTAGCCCCTTGGATCTTTGGCGAACACACCTTTAGCCCAGGTAGTATTTCGACTGCGACCAACTTAAGCAACACAGATTTTGTACTGTATTATGAGTTGCTGGATAACGACCTCGTCGCGCTCGATTTAGGTGCGGCTTACAAGCGTATGCACGGTTCATATCGGGTTGCTGATGCTGGTCATCCTGAGCAAAAAGATCTGAGTAGCGGTGTTGTGATGGCGTACGCTAATGCCGAAGTAGGCTTGCCCGGTCTAGGCTTGTATGGGTTTGCAGATGTGATGCTGGGTGTAGATGAAACTAGTGTATATGACTATTCTGTTGGTTTAGGCTGGCATTTTGATGGCGTCGCGCTCGATACTAAAATCCGTGTTGGTTATCGTGACTTTACTTTCGACGTTAATGGCTTCGATGGTATTACTGCTAACTCACAGTTCAAGGGCGCTTTTGCCGGTGTAGAACTGGTTTTCTAACGCTGTCATCTATCCTAGCGTTTGTCTCCTGATTTGGTCGATGAGAGCCATAAAAAAAACCGCCATTAGGCGGTTTTTTTTATGGCTAATGGTTAGTCGATTTACTGGCTGACAACGGGGGCGATTAAGCCACTGTTAATCGAAATTACGTCATCTTCATTTAGGGTTCCAGCCGCTTGTTTTAGCGCTAAAATGGAGTTGATGTAACCGTAACGGGCATTCGATAACTGACGTTTTGAATCGTATAAATCACGGGTACGGTTTAGCACGTCAACAATAGTACGAGTCCCCACTTCAAAACCTGCTTGGGTCGCTTTAAGTGCACTCTCTGATGAGATAACCGATTGCTCATAAGCACGGATCGAGCTGATAGAAGCACCGACGTTATTGAAGTTGTTACGCACATCTTTAACTACTTTACGGTAGGTTTGTTCCATCTTTTCACTGGCTTCAACATACTGATATTGTGCTTGATTAACTTGTGAACTTACCTTGAAGCCTTCGAAAATCGGTACGCTTAAGGTCAGGCCAACATTGGCATTATCCACATCAGGCTGATTACCAATTTGGTTCTTTTGCTCAAGATTAGTGGTGTAACCTGCACTTAGGTTTAGCGATGGCATATGACCCGCTTTGTAAAGCGTGATGGTCTGCTGAGCGATATCTTTACCGATACGAGTTGCCATAAGGTCAACACTGTTGCTCTCGGCCATTTTTAACCATTCTTCTGGCATGGCTGGTGTTGGCGTGACAGCGGTGAAGCGATTGGTATCTAAGATATCGATGGATTTATGATCGATACCGGTAATTTCACGCAAGGCTTCGTAGCTGTTGATCAACTGGTTTTCCGCTAAGATTTCAGAGGCGCGGGCTAAGTCATACTGTGCTTGAGCTTCATGCACATCGGTAATAGCGGTAAGGCCTACCGCAAAACGTTGTTTTGTTTGCTCTAGTTGACGTTCAATTGCGCGTTTTTCAGCGCCTTTAAACTCGTAGTTATCTTTAGCCGATAAGACGTCAAAGTAAGCACTCGTCACTCGAATAATCAGGTTCTGTAGTACCGAAGCATAAGCGGCATCGGCCTGTGTGGCGGCAAGTTCCGCTAAATCTAGCCCAACCCATGCACTGTGATCGTAAACCACTTGCTTTAATGACACGCCGGCATTTAAGCCGCTGTTATAGGTATTGTCGGACACATCTGACCAACTTTTGCCATAACCCACGCTGGCACTTAGTGTCGGCAGCAAGGGAGCACGATTTTCTTCGATCTGCTCGTAGAGTCTGTCGCGTTGAGATTGAGCTTGAAGCGCGATAGGATCACTGGTAAGTGCTTGTTGATAAATTTGTAATAGGTCGTCGGCGTGCACGGCTGAAGTTGTCGCCGTTAGAGTCAAGGCTGCACATAAAGTGCGGATCTTAAATTTCATTACCTGTCCTTTTTTAGACATAAATACTCCTTTTGGCGGAGCGATTTACTTAATAAAGTTAAGTGATGCTTTACAGCAAATCATTTGAGTAAAGCGGTTTGCGCTTCCCGACGCTTCCCGATACATCTAAACTTGTAAGGTTAAGATACTAAGATATTAAGAAATTAACCAATTTTAAGTCAACTATGAAGTGTAACAGTTTTTGATTTTATGTCTGCAATTTTTGGGGGGCGACATGCTATATTTACCTACCCTGCAGCCCTTAACCGTCATCAAAATAACTCAAAGGAAAGTGGATGAAGCAGAAATTTAGCCGTGATGATATTGAGATGCTGAGTCAGCATACTGTATATCAAGGATTTTTTCGCGTTGACGAGTACCGTTTTAAGCATAGGTTATTTGCTGGTGGTTGGAGCGAACCCGTGACTCGAGAGGTGTTTGAGCGTGGTCATGCTGTGGTGGTTCTGCCCTATGATCCCGTTAGCGATAAAGTGGTGTTGATTGAGCAAATTCGGATTCCTGTTGTGGCGGATGCCTCAACACCATGGCTGTTTGAGTTAGTGGCTGGCATGATTGAGCCTGGTGAGTCAGCCGAGCAAGTGGCACATCGAGAGCTAAGAGAAGAAGCGGGACTGGTGGCAAATAAAATGGTGCGGGTGTGTGACTACTTTGCTAGTCCAGGCGGCAGTAGCGAACGCTTTGACTTTTATTGGGCGAAGGTGGACGCGAGCCTTGCAAGTGGTATTCATGGGATCAGTGAAGAGCATGAAGATATCAAGGTACATGTGATGTCGCGCGAAGCGGCGTATCAGCTATTATGTGATGGGGTGATAAATAACGCCTCGACTATGATTGGCTTGCAATGGCTGCAATTAAATTACCATAAATTAAGAGAAGGGCTGTGACAGTTTCGTTAAACAAGCGGCACAATAGCTACCAAGTGGACGTCAGTCGCTTTTTGGCGTTATGTAGCCGAAATTACTTTAATATATTGCGTTGGCTACCAGCCTCTTGCGAGCAGGGATTTTGTTGGCAAGTCGATGGTGATTTTGGCAGTTTAGACGTTAAGTTGCTCGAAAATACCCAATATACCCAATTGATTGAAATCTCCCGGGCTATCGACTCAGTGCAATTAATTGATACCCCTAAGGTTGTCGTTCGTGTTTATCATGATGCTAAATTAGCAGAAGTGTTAACTAGTCGACAGATTTATCGCTTAAGACCAGTATATGATTACCCAAATATACGTATGTATCATAGAGACGAAAAGTACCAGGTAAATGCTTTTCTTGAAGAGTTACTACAGATTGACAATCATGTCAGGATTATTTGTCAGTCCACATTTTAGGGTTTTAATGTGCTAAAAGAGGCTATCTCTTATTCTATTGGTGACGGTGAGAGCGTTAGACTGGTTCAAGTGACCGATCCGCACCTGTTTGCCGATCGCGAAGCTCAGCTTTTAGGCGTTAATACCGCAAATAGCTTAGATGCTGTGCTTAATACCATAAAGGCGGTTGATTATCCGGCGCATCTGATGTTGGCGACGGGGGATATCAGTCAGGATTACTCGCACGAGTCTTATCATAATTTTGTGCGTGCAATTGTACCGCTTAATTTACCTTGCCATTATTTACCCGGTAATCATGACGACCCTAGGGTGATGCATCTGCATATGCAAGGGCCTCGAGTGTATGGCGAGCAACGCATTTTGGCAGGTAACTGGCAAATTATCATGTTGGACTCCACTGTTAGGGGAAAGCCTGGGGGCCACATGGCCGAGACTCAGCTGGCCTTGATAGAGTCTGCGGTCGCGGCGCAGCCAGATAAACACACCTTACTGGTGATGCACCACAATCCAATTTTGGTGGGCTGTCAGTGGCTGGATCAACACTGCATGGATAATGGCTCAGATTTTATTGCCAGGGTCGCTAAGTTACCTCAGGTTAAGGGATTGCTGTGGGGGCATGTGCATCAAAGCCTAGATCAAACTCATCCCACTGAGCATGGCACCATGCGTTTAATGGCAACACCTTCCACCTGTATTCAATTTAAACCTAAGTCACCTTATTTTGCATTAGATGCACAGCAGCCAGGATATCGATTACTGGAACTAAAAAGTGATGGTGGTATATTGACCAATGTTTACCGGGTTCCTGGTAATAAGTTTTCTCCCGATCATGAGTCAAGTGGTTATTAATTTCTTCTCATACTAGCGCAGCATCAGGATGATGCTTGATTGGAGCTAAAGCTTTATTTGGTGAATTGCGCTGCCAATGTTAGCATCGTGGCACTTACTCTCTCTGTCGGTACCTTTTGATTTGTTCTGTGTCGTTAGCGTTGGTATCGCGAGTTAAATAATAGCAATAGTTATCGAGGAAATATGCTGCTCTATCTCCATGGCTTCAATAGCTCCCCTCAGTCAGACAAAGGGCTGGTGACCGCTCGATATATTGCTCAGCATTTTCCACAACTCTCTTTTTTTCAACCGCAGTTACCCGCCACTCCCGCCGCCGCGATGACATTACTGATAGAGATTGTCGAACAAGCACTCGCTAAAGGGGAGTCGCTGCATTTTATTGGCTCATCATTGGGGGGGTACTTTGCCAGTTACCTCGCTGAAACCTACGGTGGTAGAGCGGTGCTCATTAATCCGGCCGTTACTCCTTATGCATTATTTGATGATTTTATTGGTCAACAGTACAATCCGTATACTGACGAAACGTATCAAATATTACCCGAGCATAAACAAGAGGTTGCACTGTATGATACCGAGGTTATTCTGAATCCTGAGCGATTTCTTGTATTATTACAATCCGGTGACGAGGTGCTCGATTACCAACAAGCAGTGAATAAATACCATTGTTGTCAGCTGCTAATAGAGGCGGGTGGTGACCATAGTTTTATCGGCTATGAACAACAGTTGGATAGGATCTGCCAGTTCCTGTTTCTTAATAAATAGACATGTAGGGCCGCAATAAGGCCTGAATAACCATATGTGTGTGCCATGACAAATCAATACACCTCAGATGCAATTGAAGTACTTAATGGACTCGACCCTGTTAAGCGTAGACCCGGCATGTATACCGACACCACACGTCCGAACCATTTAGGACAAGAGGTGATCGATAACAGTGTGGATGAGGCGCTGGCAGGCCACGCAACTAAAATTGACGTGATCCTTCATAAAGATAACTCGCTGGAAGTTATTGATGATGGTCGTGGTATGCCCGTTGATATCCATCCAGAAGAGGGGATTTCTGGGGTCGAATTGATCTTAACTAAGCTGCATGCTGGCGGTAAGTTTTCTAACGATAACTACCAGTTTTCAGGAGGCTTGCACGGGGTGGGCATCTCGGTGGTCAACGCCCTGTCAGATCGCGTTGAAATCAGCGTAAGACGTGGCGGCGAAGTCTATGAAATGGCGTTCGAGCATGGCGATAAGGTTGAAGACCTTAAGGTCACCGGCACCTGCGGCAGACGTAATACGGGCACTCGGGTGCATTTTTGGCCTACCGCCAGCTATTTTGATTCGGTCAATTTCTCTATCCCAAAACTGGTTTATTTACTGCGTGCCAAAGCGGTATTGTGCCCAGGACTACGCATTAAATTCACCAATAAACAAACTGGTGAAAGCGAAGAGTGGTTTTATGAAAGTGGCTTAACCGATTATCTGCAAGCGTCGATTAATGGGGCTGAAACCTTACCCAAAGAGCCGTTTATTGGCACCATGGTCGGCAATACCGAAGCGGTTGATTGGGCGATAACTTGGCTGCCAGAGGGCGGCGATTATCTTAACGAAAGCTATGTTAACCTTATTCCCACGCCGCTTGGTGGTACTCATGTCAACGGTTTTAGGCAAGGCTTGCTCGACTCGATGCGTGAGTTTTGTGAGTTTCGTAATCTGATCCCGCGTGGTATCAAGCTCTCGCCCGAAGATATTTGGGACCGCAGTAGTTATATCTTGTCGATTAAGATGCAAGATCCTCAATTTGCAGGACAAACCAAAGAAAAACTCTCTAGCCGCCAGAGCGCCGCATTTGTTTCTGGTATTGTGCGTGACGCCTTTAGTTTATGGCTTAATACCCATACAGAGCAGGCTGAAGCCTTAGCCGATATGTGTATTAATAATGCGCAGAAACGGTTAAAAGCGGCTAAGAAGGTGGCGCGCAAAAAAGTCACATCAGGCCCAGCCTTACCCGGCAAGCTTACCGATTGTAGCGGCCAAGATCCTATGCGTGGCGAGCTATTTTTGGTCGAAGGTGACTCGGCGGGTGGTAGTGCTAAACAGGCGAGAGACCGTGAGTTTCAAGCTATCATGCCTTTGCGCGGTAAGATTTTAAACACGTGGGAAGTGGATGCCTCGCAGGTATTGGCCTCGCAGGAGGTGCATGATATCTCGGTGGCGATAGGCTGCGATCCCGACAGTAGTGATATTTCTGAATTGCGTTATGGCAAAATTTGTATACTGGCCGATGCTGATTCCGACGGATTACATATCGCGACCTTGCTGTGCGCACTGTTTATGAAGCATTACAGAGTGTTAGTAGAAAAAGGCCATATCTATGTGGCGATGCCACCACTGTTTCGTATCGATGTGGGTAAAGAGGTCTTTTATGCCCTCGATGAGGCGGAAAAGCAGGGGATTTTAGACCGTATCGCCGCCGAGAAAAAGAAAGGCAAAGTACAAGTGACTCGCTTCAAAGGTTTGGGCGAGATGAATCCGTTACAACTGCGCGAAACCACAATGGATCCGAACACTCGCCGTTTGGTACAGTTAACCATTGATGAGGCCGATGATACTATGGCACTGATGGATATGTTGTTAGCGAAAAAACGCTCGGGTGATCGAAAAGCATGGTTAGAGACCAAAGGGGATATGGCTCAGTTATAACCTGAATTATGGCTCAGAGATTGTATAGGCAGATGAACTTAAGATAATGAAAAATAAAACGATAACTACTTTATCTTTTAAGCTGTTTATAGCTATGGTCGTCATGGTTATGGCAGCAGGAGCCAAGGCCGATCGGCAGTCGATTATGATCACCGTGGCTAAAGGTTTTGGGCTCTCATTATATGCCGCAGATCTGGGCGATGCTAAGCAGATGGCCTTAGGGGACAAGGGAACCTTATTCGTTGGCTCCTATAAGACGGGAGTTATTCATGCGCTAGTGGACAGTAATGCCGATGGTCGGGTCGATAAGCGCTATATTGTCGCCAAAGATCTGCATTACCCTGAGGCGATAGCTTTTCACGATGGCGATCTCTACGTAGCTGAAAGTTCGCGCATTATTCGCTATGTGGATGTTGAAAATCGCTTACGTCGCCCTAATCGCGGCAAAGAGGTGTATAACCGCTTACCGGGCAAAACTAACAAGAGCCACCGTGCGATGCGTTTTGGGCCAGATGGCCGCTTATACGTTGCCATTGGCGCACCCTGTAATGTGTGTGAAGCACCGGCGCCGTTTGGCAGTATTATTGCTATCGATGTTAACACCGGCAGTAGCCAGCAGGTGGCGACAGGCTTGCGTAATGTGACCGGTTTTGATTGGGCGCCAGATGATAATAAATTGTGGTTTGCCGATATCGGTCGCGATTGGATGGGTGACCGATTGCCCCCCGATGAGATTAATCGCGTCGATACCGTTGGTAGTCACTATGGCTTTCCCTATATTCATGCGACTGACGTGGAGGAACCTGCTTATGAGAAACCTAAAGGGTTAAAAGTGACCCCGCCAGTGTTTGAATTACCCGCTCATGTCGCGCCAATGGGATTGCAGTTTTATCGTGGTAAGCAGTTTCCGGCAAAATACCATGAGCAGATGTTTGTTGCCGAAAATGGCTCGTGGAACCGGTCGAGTAAAATTGGCTATCAGGTCACTATGCTGACGCTTGCGGGCGATGAGATAGTAGATCGACAAACCGTGGTGAGCTTTCTAGATGGTGAATTCCCGGTCGCTAGACCTTACGCTTTGCTGTCAGCTCCCGATGGGGCTATCTATATTTCTGATGATTTTAAAGGCAATGTTTATCGACTGTTTTATAAAGATAACGGCGTCAATGAGAGTGAACCGAGTGAACAACAGGATCCAAACCAATGAGTGATGCGATAGATTTGAGTCTCGATGGTGTCGAGCAGATGCCCCTGAGGCGTTTTACAGAGGAAGCGTATCTCAATTACTCTATGTACGTCATCATGGACCGTGCATTACCGCATATTGGCGATGGATTAAAGCCAGTGCAGCGGCGTATTATTTATGCCATGAGTGAGCTGGGCTTATCGGCGCAGTCTAAGCATAAAAAATCGGCTCGTACCGTCGGTGACGTATTGGGTAAATACCACCCTCATGGTGATAGCGCCTGTTATGAAGCCATGGTATTGATGGCTCAGCCATTCTCATATCGTTATCCGCTGGTTGACGGTCAAGGTAACTGGGGGGCACCCGATGATCCTAAATCGTTTGCCGCCATGCGTTATACCGAGGCGCGTTTATCGAAATTCTCTGAAGTGTTGCTCACCGAGCTGGGTCACGGCACTGTCGATTGGGGGGTTAACTTCGACGGCACCATGAAAGAGCCGCTGGTGTTACCAGCCCGTTTACCGCATATTTTACTTAACGGTATTACCGGGATAGCGGTGGGGATGGCGACGGATGTACCGCCCCATAACGCGCGTGAATTAGTCGATGCCTGTATCGAACTCTTGGATAACCCTAAGACCGAACTTGAACGCATTATGGAGTTGGTTCCGGGGCCTGATTATCCGACAGAAGCGGAAATTATCACGCCTAGAGCCGATATCGCTAAAATTTACAGTACTGGTCGTGGCTCGATTAAAGCGCGCGCCGTGTACACAATCGAAGCGGGTGAGATAGTGATCACCGCACTGCCACACCAAGCCAGTAGCGGTAAGATTTTAGAGCAGATAGCCGCGCAGATGCAGGCCAAGAAGCTGCCTATGGTCGCCGACTTACGTGATGAGTCAGATCATGAAAGTCCTGTACGTATGGTGGTTGTGCCTCGCTCTAATCGCGTCGATTGCGATCAACTTATGGCGCACTTATTTGCCACTACCGATCTGGAAAAGAACTTTAGGGTCAACTTAAACGTGTTGGGGCTCAACGGTCGTCCGCAGGTTAAAGGGCTTAAGCAGCTTCTTAGCGAGTGGTTAGAGTTTAGGATGAGCACCGTCAGACGGCGCCTAGAACACCGACTCGATAAGGTGCAGGCAAGATTACATATTCTTGATGCCTTGATGATCGCCTTCCTCAATATTGATGAAGTGATTGAGATCATCCGTTATCATGACGATGCCAAAACAGAGTTGATGTCGCGCTTTAGTTTGAGTGATGAGCAAGCCAATGCCATCCTCGATTTAAAACTGCGCCATTTAGCCAAATTAGAAGAAGTGAAGATTAAGGCGGAGCAGAGCGAACTCGAAGCCGAACGTGAAAAGCTCGAGCTGCTGCTTGGCTCAGAGCGTCGCATGAAAACCTTAATCAAAAAAGAGCTTAAGCAAGATGCAGAAACCTATGGCGACGCTCGTCGTTCACCACTGGTCGAACGTCAAGAGTCTAAAGCCTTAAGCGAGCAAGAGTTAGTCCCAGCCGAAGCGGTGACTGTGGTCTTATCGGAAAAAGGCTGGGTACGTTGTGCCAAGGGACATGATATCGACCCTACAACACTCTCTTATAAGGCGGGGGATGGTTTTCTCTGCGCCGCCTCAGGGCGCAGCAATAATGCCACCGTGTTTATTGGCAGTACTGGCAGGGCATTTGCCACCGATACCCACACCTTACCGTCGGCGCGTAGCCAGGGTGAGCCATTAACCACGCGCTTCCAATTGTCGCCAGGTGAAACCATTGAACATGCTTTGATGGGGGAAGATGGGCAATGTTTCTTGCTGGCTAGCGATGCCGGTTACGGTTTTATTGGTGACTACAAAGATATGGTGTCGCGTAATAAGGCGGGTAAAGCCCTATTAAGTTTGCCTGCGAATGCCAAAGTGCTGCAACCTAAACGGGTCGATAAGTCTCGTCGTGAGTCGATTTTAGCGATCACCAACGAAGGGCGGATGCTACTGTTTTCAGTAGATGCACTGCCACAACTGTCTAAAGGTAAAGGTAATAAAATCATCGGTATTCCGAGCGAGCGCGCAAAAAACCGTGAAGAACTACTGATGCACTTGCACGTAGTGCCTGAAGACACTGCCGTCACCTTGTGGGCGGGTAAGCGTAAGTTGACCTTAAAACCTAGCGATCTTGAGCATTATCGTGGTGAACGTGGCCGCCGTGGCGCTAAGTTACCGCGCGGTTTACAACGTGTCGATAAGGTGGAACTCGGTGCTGATGAGCCAGTACTTTAAGCCGTTTTAGGTTCTTAGTGCTTTAGGTCGCTTTAGGTCTTAGTCTAAGTGCTCTAAGTGCTCTAAGTCCTGAGTGAGATAGCAAATAGCGAGATAACAAAAAAAGCTGCTTTTAAGCAGCTTTTTTGTTGGTCATTTTTATGTCTAATTTTTATATCTAAGGATTTGCACCGTCGGCTAACTCCGGAGTTAGCTGACGGTATAAGCTTTGTTTGTGGGTCTGTCACAGTATGGCTGATGAGTCGATTAAGCCACTTCGTAGAAGTTAGGCGTAACATCTAATCTCGCTTGAATGATCTCGCTGGCCATGCGGGTACATTTACCGCATTGACTACCTACACCCAAGCGTTTTTTGAGATCGGCCAAAGAGGTATCTCCCTGATCAACAGCTTGTTTAATCTGAGTATCGGTAATGGCATGGCATAAACAAACGTACATACTATGGCTCTCTCTATAGTGATGCATGAAAGTGTAAATGAAAACGATTCTCAATACTAATAACTTTAAGTTATAGCTAGTATTTATGCTGTAAGGTTCAGCTATTAAAAAACCAGACGCGATGTTAGCGCGTTTTGATGGGCTGCTGGTTGGGCTTTGGCGCAAATATAATGGCTACAGGCGGATTTTTAATAGCAGATTGTTAATAACTGAGGCTGAGTCGCTATTCAATGTCGGGGCTATGGCTTAGGTGTTACGTGCGCCTTGCCAGCATTGAGCACTCGTCAATGCCGCTAAGCTTAGCTGCCTAACTGAGCTAGCTAATTGAGCGGTGAGGTGCACCGCTTAGTCTTACTTTTATATCAATAGCCGCGTTCAAAGTTGACTAAATGGCTGAGCGCTTGCCCCTTGATGAAGTGGTGATAGTTAGCGGCAAAGATTTCCACCACTTGTTCAGGTCGGCTTGGAGCCGCGATATGTGGGGTGATGGTAGCATTGCTTAATGACCATATGGGATGGTTGGCGGGTAACGGCTCTTGATTGAACACATCTAAAATCGCTTGTTGCTTGGGTCGCTGTAGTAGTTGTTGATATAGCGCATCGAGATCGAGTACATCACCTCGCCCAAGATTAAATAAAATGGCTTCATTTTTAATCATGCTGAGCATTTGGCTGTCTAAAATGCCTCGGGTATCTGGCGTGCTAGGCAGGATCGCGGCAATGGCATCGGCCTGGGCAATATGGCTGGGTAGATTGGCGAGGGTATCGACCTTATCGAATCCAGTCGTTGGTTTGGCACCGCGGTTAATTCCGGTTACCTGCATTCCGAAATGTTTGCCTGTGTGGGCAATATGCTTGGCAATATTGCCCGTGCCTAAGAGCAATAACTTTTGCCCTTGCAAGGTTTTAAAGCTGCTGGGGCGCCATATTTTATCCGCCTGTTGTGACTGATACTGTTTATGTTGACGTTGATGAGCCAGCAAGTAGCCAAATAGATATTCACTCATTAAAGGGCCAAATATTCCTTTAATGTTAGTGAGCTGGTAATCACGGCGTAGACGAGGTTTGACTAAGGGGTCGACACCCGCATAGGTTGATTGCATCCAAGTCAATTGCTGCGCGTGACCCACAAGTGGCGCCGCTAATGGGGGCTCTGCCAACCAAATATTCGCGCTGAGAATACTGCTAGGATCATCGTCTAGTAACGTCAGTTGTGGGAGATGACAGGAGTCGAGCAGTTGGCGATACTTTGGGTTGTCACTGGTCAGCAGCAGCAGTTTATGTTCCATGGCTAGTCCCCATTATCATTGGCGTTGTCGCGTTAATTAGGCGGTCATAGCGAGCATGCTTGGCCTGGTGGGTTAACTTGGCAAGCATAACTGAGTTATGTTACCTGAATGGATGAGTATAGTGTATGCGCTTTTCTGCTAAGCTGCTCGATAACTTGCTGACTAATATCAGGATAGTTACTAAAAATTCCATCAACGCCAAGTTTAGCTAAATAGGCGATATCTGCCGCATCATCGACGGTATAAACATAAACTTTAGCTCCGCGCTGATGGGCATCAATCACTATGTCTGAGGTGATAAAGCTCAAACTGAGGTGCAGTGAATAAGCCTGTAACTGGCTCACTAAGGCGGCATTATCAACAGGAATACCTTCAATGAGCGGCGCCACCAAGGCTTGAGGAAACTGCTGTTTAACGCTGGCAACAAAGTGGTGATTAAACGAAGATATCAATAGCTTATCGGCGCTAAAATTTAGTTTTGATAAGATGTTAGGGTACAAGCTTAAAAATGGCGTCAGTGAGTTCATTCCCTTGAGCTCAATATTAACGATACAGTCGAAGTGTTGCAGATAAGCCAGTATTTCCCACAAGGTGGGAATGGGCTCGGCACCGACGCGTACCGTGGCTAAATAGGCCTGGCTCACCTCTTCGATGAGCCCAGTGCCAGTGCTTATACCGTCGAGGCGTCTATCATGAAATACATACAGTTGGCCTTCGACATTGTGCACGTCAATTTCGATAGCCATGCTCCCAAGTTGCACAGCTTTTTTAATCGCGGCTAGGGTATTTTCTGGCGCATAACCGCTAGCCCCTCGATGAGCAAATACCTGCATTAGTTTCTAATCAACCCCTGAGTTTCTTTGCTTTGGCCACTGTTAATATGCACTTCAAGCTGCGGGTAAGCGAGTTCTAAATTGTTTTCTTTGAGTTTCTTATTTACTTGTTTATGTAGTTTGTGACGCAGTGGCCAGCGGGTATTCATGTCTTTAGCATAGGCACGAATTTCGTAATCTTGGGTGTGCTTACCAAAGCCTGCAAACCAGACTTCTGGCTCAGGAATCGTCAGTGCTTCATCGCACTCTTTAACGGCTTGATACAGTGCCGCTTCTACCCGGGCTGGATCTGAGTCTCGGGCGACCGACACGTAAACAATCACTCGAGTGATTGGGTCGGATAATGACCAGTTGATTAGCTGCTCGGTAATAAATGCTTTATTGGGCACAATGATCTCTTTGCGATCCCAATCGACAATGGTGGTGGCGCGGATCTGAATTTTACTGACAGTGCCAGTTAAGTCACGAATCGTGACCGTATCTCCAATCCTCACCGGTTTTTCGAACAAGATGATAAGGCCCGATATAAAGTTTGCGAAAATTTCTTGTAAGCCAAAACCCAGACCGACCGAGAGCGCTGCCACTAGCCACTGCAGTTTAGACCACTCCATTCCTAAGGTAGAAAAACCACTTAATACACCAAAAAATACGACTAAATAACGGCTTACAGTAGTAAGAGCGAAACCCGTACCTGGGGTTAAATCGAGCCGCTGAAGGATCATCAGTTCCAGTAGACCGGGTAAATTAGTGGCAATCATTAATGAAAAGCCAACAATAATTAGTCCCAGCAGTAACGATTTAAGCGTGATAGGCTGCTGCTGAGAGATGCCATCGATCACGGTCGAGCTGGTCCAGAGGGTGATACCATCCAAAAACGAGAAGATGGCGCTGTGGGTTTGAGTCCAGAGTCCAATTAAACTGATTAAGAAAGCAAGGGTCAATAATGAGCGCACCAAGCCTAATGATTGACTCGAGATGGTTTCAAGATCGACCACGGGCTCCTCGTAGGTGTCACCTTGTTCATTATTGGCGCTGTCGTCATCTTTTTCCCGTTGGGCCAATATTTCGGCGCGCTTGGCTTTTGCACGGTGAAAGGCGATGCGCCGGCGTTCAATCAACATCCAGCGTTTAATCAGTTGATAGAGCAACATAAAGCTCAACGACAAGATCAATGACAGTTGAAGTTGTAACAACATTTGGAAAGCGGTGAAGTAATATCCTCTAAACGCTAATATTGCACATGCGGGCGGCAGCAATAACAGCACGGCCCAGAGTGTTTTTTGCAGTAAACGTTTGTTTTTATCATCTTGATGGTAAAGACGTTGCTGCTTAGATAACTGTAAAATATCGATATAAAACCAAAATAGCATGATGGCGAACACAATAAAGGCACCGCGGCCTAAACTGTTACGGATCATCGACGTTTCTAACACTTCGGTAAAGCCGAGCACGCCAATAATAGGCATGGTCATTAATGTAAAAGTGCGTAGCCGTTGCTGCCCTGCATGAATAGTGTTGGCATCTCCTTTGAAATGACCAATTAATACCCCTTTTTCTAAGGCGAGTAGATCGGTGAATTGATATAACAGATACAGGGCGGCGATGGCTAAGATCCCCATGCCAACCGATGACACTAAGTTATGTTCTGAGTAATATAAAATCAGACCACTAAGTAGTAATGGCAAGGGTTTAATGGCGCTATAACAAATCGAAATAAAGAGGGCGGTTATAGTGTAGATAAACTTATCTTGGGTCACGTTGCCCACAAATGCCGCGTTGTGGGTCATGGCTTTATTAAAACTGGGTGTGACTAGATCCTGTAGCACTAGGCATAAGATGAATAAGATGATCCACCAAGACCACAGTGTGCTTTGCTCACTAAAGGAGTCGGTAATCTGATGCCAAGGAGCTTGTGTTAACAGCCATTGGCTACTCTGCAGCAGATCGCTAAACCAAAACCGGTCAATGCTATTGGCATTAGCAACCCAGAACAGATGTTCGTTAAGGGTTGTTTTTAGATTTTTATACTGCTGATTGAGTTGCTCATATATCACCCGCAGTTCGGCTAGCTCGCCAATATACAGGTCGTAGTTTTCCAGTAGTTGTTGCTGCAATTTATGTTGCGATTGCAAAAGCTTAGCTTGTAATGGTGTGTGCTCGCCTGTGCCAGTATTGAGGCTGGCATGCAGGGTAATATCTTGCTCTACTTGGTAGCGTTCAAGACGAGCATTGGCGATTTCATTGCTGATAATGTCTTGGTTTGGCGGTTTAGGTAGTGACGATAGAATGCGTAAAAAGCGCTCGCCAAACGCAGAGTTAAGTTTGACTAAGCCTATTTGCTGCTGAATATTACTCAACTGCTTGGCCTGCATCTGGTACTGGGTTTCAGCTTCTTCCTGTTTAGTGGCCACTTCACTCATCTGATAGGTGAGTTGCTGCAGTTGTTCGCCGTAGGCTTGGTTTTGTTCATTAAGCGCCAGCGCGAGAGCATCATCGGTTGTCGAGGTTTCAATTTGGCTGGCTGCGATGGTGGCAGCCGTGGTTTTATGGCGTTGCACTGAAATGGCCGCATTCAGTTTTTCTATTAGCTGTTCTTGCTGGATCAATTGGCGGCGCACTAAGGTTAACTGTTGTTGGGTGAGGGCGATCTGCTTTTGGCTGCTGGCGAGCTCTGATTCCAATGTTGACAGTGTCTGGCGGTAGAGCCGACTCTGAGCCTCGGTTATGTTAGTTTCGTGACTACTACTGGTGCGAGTGTGCTGGGCTAACGTGCTATTGGCCTGAGTAATAATGGTGGGCAGTTGATGCTGTCGTTTGATGAGTTCGTTAATTTGTTGCCCTAGGCTGGCTTCGATCTCTTTTAGCTCTGATAGGCGCAGATAGGCCATAGAGGCTTGTTGGCTTAAATCTTGTTGTGGTTGCCAACTTAAGGGTTTAGAAGCCTGCTCTATTTGTTTGCTGATATCATTTTTTTTGTTTTGATATTGATGCTGCAGCGCCTCGAAATTACTTTGCAGTTCACGCTGCTCAGTGATCTGCTGCTCAAGTAAGGCTAGTTGTTCTTCGGGGGTTTTTGTTGTGGTATTCGTGTTTTGGCCTATCCCTAAATGCTTGTTAAGCGATAGCGGCGAGTTAGCAGTGGCTGCAAAAGATAGAACGCATAGAAAAATGAGTAAAATACGAGACATAATCTGCTTTTAGTTGGCATTAATACATGGATAGACCGCTATATAGTACCAATATAGATTGAAAATGATATTGATGGATCGGTTAATTTGAACTGAATCGTGACAGGCCGCTTTGATCTGCTGTGTTCAGCAATGGCCTTGGTTATGCTGAGGTCATATTGGACTGTTTTTTCGCTCGCTGATTTTTATGGCTCTGTTGCGTTTCATAAATGGCTGTTATCACAACCAGCGCGCCGCCAATGATTGTATTTAGCGCTAACTCTTCACCCAGTAGCCATAACGCTAATAGCGCACCATATAAGGGTTGCAAGCAGGAAACTAAACTGACAGTTTTGGCACTAAGTTGGCGTAGTGCTGATGTAAATAACGCATGTGGCGCTGCGGTAAAGACCACGCCGAGTAGGATTATCAAGCCCCAAACGGACTGGTTAATGGTACTGATATTAACTTGGTGCCAAGGCATTAAAAACACAACAGCTACAGCGGTTTGATATAGCATAGCTTGGGCGCCGCTATACTCAGCAAAGTAACGCTTGTGGAGTATATTACGAGCGGTAAACAGCATGGCTGAGAGTATGCCCAAAATGATCCCCAAAGTAACATCGTTGCCGAGAGTGGCTTCGGGGATCAACAAACTGACGCCGCAGAGCACACTAATACCGCTTAGCAAATCGGCGCGTTTGAGGCGGCTTGCGTTAAACAGTGGCTCAACTAATACCGTCATCACTGGATAGGTAAAAAAGGCAATCATCCCTATGGCCACAGATGAGAGCTGCATAGAGGCGAAATAGGTGACCCAATGCAGGCTCACGATAACCCCAAGTCCAAGCGCAATAAGGTAATCTTTGTGGGCGTTAAGGCGAAGGCGGCAACCGCTGCTTTTAACAATAAGTGCCAAGATAAGGGCAGCAACAGCACAGCGCAGCACGGTAATGTCGAGGGCACTCAGTGGGATCAATTTAGAAAACAGTGCCGTCCCACCAAAGAGTAAGACGGCAATATGCAGTTCGATTAACCCGTGATGGCTGCTAGTGTTGGGCTTCAATGTCGCAGTTAGTCTATTTTGGCAAAGGCTTGACCCATGCGCGTTACTGCTTTGGGTTTAACACCGTCGGCAAACTCTTCAATGGCATCTTTAGCAAATAACATCACCACTGTACTGCCTAGCTTAAAGCGACCCATTTCCTCACCCTTATCTAAGGTTAAGGCTTCCGGCCCTTCGGTTGGGTAGTCCCAGGTGAAGACTTTTTTACCCGTTGGCGGGGTGACAGTGCCAGCCCAGACCGTTTCGATGCTGGCGACAATCGTTGCGCCAACAAGCACCATGGCAATAGGACCAATTTCGGTTTCAAATATCGCTACGACGCGCTCGTTTAGAGCAAATAACCCCGGTACGTTTTCAGCCGTTAGCGGATTGACCGAAAACAGTTCGCCAGGGACATAGGTCATCTTAGATAAGGTGCCTTTTATTGGCATATGAATGCGGTGGTAATCTTTAGGCGCTAGATAGATGGTGGCAAAATCGCCCCCTTCAAAGCGCTTAGCATCATCGACTTGATCGCCCAATAAGGCTAAAGCAGAGTAGTCATGGCCTTTAGCCTGAAAGATGCGTCCCGATTTGATAGATCCACATTGACTGACGGCGCCGTCGACAGGATGGACGATATAGTCGTCATCATCACATAAAGGGCGGATCCCCGGTTTTAATGCGCGGGTAAAAAATGCGTTAAAGCTGGCGTAAGCCTCTGGTTCACTTTGGGCGGCTTCGCTCATATCAATTTTGTACTGCTTGATGAACCACTTAATGACGCTAGTGGTGACCATACCTAGCTCTGCTGCCGCCAACTTGCCTACTAGGCGTGAGAGAAGGTGTTTTGGCATCATGTATTGCAAGGCAATTTTCAGTTTGTCCACGTTAGTTATCCTTAAAATCCAATATGGCTATGTTGCTGTCTGTTGTTAGTCGCTGTCATTTCTAAAATGACGAGCATGGCGCTGCTCATCGAGGCTGTCTATGATGCGATGATAGTTGTTGTACCTATCTTCGAATATTTTGCCTTCGTTAAACGCAGCGGTAATGGCACAACCTGGATCGTTTTTATGTTTACAATCCCTAAACTTACAGGTGCCAATATAGTCTCTAAATTCGATAAAACACCAGCCGACACGCTCAGGAGGTAGATGCCACAAAGCGAATTCGCGCACGCCAGGGGAGTCCACTAGGTCACCGCCGCTGGGGAAGTGTAGTAATTTAGCCGTGGTGGTGGTGTGTTGACCTAGGCCTGAGTTTTCAGACACATCGCCAGTGAGTAATTCAGCGTCGGGTAATAACGCATTGATTAATGATGATTTACCAACGCCTGATTGGCCGACAAATACACTCACTTTATCTTTAAGCAGCGCTTTTATCGTGTCGACCCCTTCGCCTTCGATGCTGCTGACTTTATACACAGGGTAACCAATTTCTTGGTAGCGACGTAAAGCCGCCTCAACTTGAGGGGCTTCCTCTTCACTGAGTAGGTCAATTTTATTGAGGATAATGACTGGGGCTATACCAGTGTCTTCAGCGGCCACGAGGTAACGGTCGATAATTTGGGTGGTAAAACTCGGTACTACCGATGAGACAATCAATATTTGGTCAATATTGGCGGCAATAATTTTGATGCCATCGTACATGTCAGGTCGAGACAATGACGAATGCCTTGGGTGCACCGCTTCGACAACGCCGGCTATGGTCGCTGTGGTTTCAACGGCAAGGCGGACAATCACTTTATCGCCAGTGACTAAACTTTGAATATTTCTGCGTATGTTACAGCGGACTAATTGGCCATCTTCGGTTTCGATATCAGCATGTTGACCAAAACGAGAGATGACGGTGCCGAGTAACTCGGGCCCAAGTGAACTATCTTGTAGTTCTGGAGCGGCGTCACCCGCCTCTTTGCGTTGCAAACGTTTTTCGTGGTTAGCACGCATGCGGCGGCGCTGGCCTTGACTTAAAGGTTTCTTTTTACTCACAGTGTAATCATCGTCAAAATAAGGTTATTTTGTGTTGTCTAAAGAAAGCAGTATGATACACGGTCTTAAACAAAAAAGCCTGAATTTAGGCAAACGTAATAATAAGGCAGAGACATGGCTGCAGATGAAAGTAATCTGATTTGGGTTGATCTAGAGATGACAGGGTTAGAACCTAGTGTCGATAGAATCATTGAGATAGCGACTATTGTGACAGATAAGGAGCTAAATATTCTGGCAGAGGGCCCTGTGATTGCGATCAATCAGTCAGATGAAGTGTTGGCAGGCATGGATGATTGGAACCAGAAACATCATGGTGAGTCTGGCTTAATTGAACGGGTTAAAGCAAGCCGCATTAATGAAGCGCAAGCAATTGAACAAACGATTGCATTTTTAGCGTTACATGTACCCAAAGGTGTATCACCTATGTGCGGCAATAGTATTGGTCAAGATAGACGCTTTTTGAACCGTTATATGCCAACACTTGAGGATTACTTTCATTATCGTAATATTGATGTGAGTACGGTAAAAGAGTTGGTTCGTCGTTGGAAGCCTGAAGTAATGGACGGCTTTACTAAGCGTGGTACCCATCAAGCATTGGTCGATATTCAAGAATCTATTGCTGAATTGCAGTTTTATCGTGATAAAGTATTTAAAATTTAATCAATCAGTATAAATTTTTAAAGCAAGGGGTTGCAGCGGGGCGAAATTCTCCTATAATGCGGCCTCAACTTTCAGCTAGCAGCTCACGTTAGCAGAATTGAAATGCGACATTAGCTCAGTTGGTAGAGCGATACCTTGCCAAGGTATAGGTCATCGGTTCGAACCCGATATGTCGCTCCAAATTACAATCTACAGCATCACCAAATGCTATAGATAAAAAGATTTATGCGACATTAGCTCAGTTGGTAGAGCGATACCTTGCCAAGGTATAGGTCATCGGTTCGAACCCGATATGTCGCTCCAAATTACAATCTACAGCATCACCAAATGCTATAGATGCAAAGATTTATGCGACATTAGCTCAGTTGGTAGAGCGATACCTTGCCAAGGTATAGGTCATCGGTTCGAACCCGATATGTCGCTCCAAATTTGATTGCGACATTAGCTCAGCTGACTCTTTTTTAGAGCAAAAGGGCGATACCTTACCAAGGTATAGTCATCGGTATCCATTTCGAACCCGATATGTCGCTCCAAATTACAATCTACAACATTACCGAATGTTATAGATGCAAAGATTTATGCGACATTAGCTCAGTTGGTAGAGCGATACCTTGCCAAGGTATAGGTCATCGGTTCGAACCCGATATGTCGCTCCAATCTCCCTCAGGTTTTATTATCCCCTTAAACTCAAGTTAGATAAATTACTGATTTATAGAGTAAGGCGTGCTTCTAACACGACATGTCGTTCCAATTTCCCTATTTTTGATTATCTCATCTTAAGCGATATGAGTTCTGCTGATTCTATTATTTAGGTAAGAGGGATACCATATAAAGGTTAAACGTCATTGGTATCTATTTCTAACCTCATCTATCGCCTCAATTGTGCATTGTTTGTTGTGGTTGCTTTTTAAACGTCTTGCATAAGTTCAATTTTAACTTGGGTGATTTGTGCCCCATTTCTTTAACGAAACCTAATATAAAGATGATTGAACTGTGTAAACTATGACCTTGTTCAAAAAAATATCCGCAAAATACTTCATAATAAAATCGAGTCAATATTATCGCCTAGTCAAATGGCTTGGATTGGAGAGGGTAAGATGAGATTTCAGCAGCTTAATGAACAATTGGAATATGTCTCTAAGTGTCGCTTAGAAATGGCTCGATTATATGGGCGTTTGCACAGTGCGGTTGATTCATCACGCGTCAAGTTGATGCTTGAGTATTTACAACAGCATGAAAAAGAGATGTCACAGAAGATAGATGACTATATCGAAGAGGCCCCCTCTAAATTATTAGAACTTTGGTACAACGATATTGTGTTTGAAGATTTTATCAAACGTTGTCAAGATATCGTTCCTAAAGCCAATATGAACGAAGAAGATCTATTGGAATTACATTTAGATCTAGATAATCGTTTGATTGGACTGCTGCAGAAAACGGCCGAATCATCCGTTCCCGGCGATGTGAAAAATGCGATGAGCGAGTTGGTACGAGTAAAGAAAATTCAACAGCAGCGTTTAGTGCATAGTTGTATTCGTATGGATGATATTTAAATTCTATCGTAAACTCGGTAGTTTAATAGGCTAAAGCTACCGAGTTATTTGTTGCTAGGGCTAAGCCCATCATCTGGTGTTATTGCCATTGGCTTGAAGCACGAGCACCGTTCTCATTCTGGCGCGCTTCCCCTCTGCTTTATTGTTCAAGGTCACCACATCGTTTAACTCCCGCCCTACTAACGTTTACTTAAATTTCAGACTTAAGCCTTACTATCTAGCTCATTTTTTTTGTGCAAGATCAAACTTATCTCAATAATTACAGTAACCCGTGAATCTAATGACCAATATGTTATCTAACATCGAATATGCTAAGCCTTAGCTAGCGCATAGGATGTTTTATTAACGTATTTAGGAGTCTCCCCATGTTGTTTTGTGATGCACAGCTACCACAAACATTATATTCGACTCAAATGGTGAGAGAGGCTGAGGCCCATTTTATCCATTCAGGCGACATATCTTTATTAGGGTTAATCGATCGCGCAGGGCAGGCGACCTTTGCATTACTGCAACAGCAAAATAAGTTAACTAGCCATATTTTGGTGTTAGCTGGATACGGCAATAATGGGGCTGATGCTTATATCTGTGCCACGCTTTTGCTTGAGGCTGGCTGCCAAGTTAAGCTGTATGCTTTAGAGCGAGAACCTATTGGTGAAGGCGTGAGCTATGCCAAAGCCGTATTTTTGGCAGCAGGTGGTCACCTAGAGCAGGATTGGCAGCAAGCATTATTAGCGGCAGATGTGGTGATAGATGGCTTACTCGGCACTGGCTTTCACGGTGAGCTCAATGAGACGTTTACGACCATCATTACCGCCGTTAATCAGCAGCCTTCTTGGGTGTTGTCTATAGATGTACCTTCGGGCATTAATGCCGATACAGGAGCTGGGCAACTGGCGATTAAAGCCGATGTGACATTGACCATGGGAGCGGTAAAGCAGGGGCTTGTTACGGGTAAGGCCCGAGATTGCGTCGGTTACTTATGGTTTGCCGATATTGGATTAACCCCATACCTTCCCGCGTCTACCGTCATTAATATTGCGCACCGAGTCACCGATTTAGGCATGCCCACTCGCGCTAAAAACAGCCATAAAGGCTCTTGTGGTAAGGTCACTGTGATCGGGGGGGATATTGGTATGGCGGGCGCGCCAAGGCTTGCCGGAGAAAGCTGTTTACGCGCCGGAGCAGGTCTCGTGGCTGTGGTTTCTAGGCCGCAGCACCTCCCTATTATCAATGCTGGGCGACCAGAGCTGATGTTTTGGGGCTGTGAATTGGTTGATATGGAGGTATATCAACGCTTAGGGTGGGCCGATGTATTGCTAATTGGACCTGGACTTGGCAAGCACGATTGGGGATACAATTTACTCAAGGCCACCGGATTGAGTGACAAGCCCTGTGTCATGGATGCAGATGCCCTTAATTTACTGGCACTTGAGCCTAATAAGCAGCGACATTGGGTGTTGACGCCCCATAGCGGCGAAGCGGCAAGATTACTGGGGATAAGTATTGCAGACGTTGAACAAGATCGCTTTGCAGCGGTTTATGCTCTACAGGCCAAGTATGGTGGTGTTGTGGTATTGAAAGGTGCGGGCACACTTATTTACGATGGTACTCGTTGTCATGTCGCCCCAGTGGGTAATCCTGGATTAGCTAGCGGTGGCAGTGGTGATGTATTAGGGGGCATTATTGCGGCGTTTATGGCGCAAGGGATGTCCAATATGGATGCTGCCAGTGCTGGTGTTGTAGTGCATGGCGTCGCCGCTGACATGGCTGCTGAAGAGGGAGAGCGTGGCATGTTGGCTTGCGATCTGTTTCCGCATATTCGGACACTAGTGGACAAGATTTAAAGCCGTCAGATTAAAAACAGCTAATGTTTGTTTAGATAGAATTCAGTTTGGGTTAAAGTATCTGGTTATAATCAGTTTGCCCAATTTAGGTTACAACGAATACACCATGACGCCAGTGACAGTTTATCTTGAAAATGAGTTTGATACCGTGAGCTTAGGGCAGCAGTTAGCTCAAGCGATCAGGCCTCCGCTAACCATCTATTTGAGTGGTGAATTAGGCGCTGGAAAAACGACATTTAGCCGTGGTTTGATCCAAAGTTTAGGCCATCAGGGAGCAGTTAAAAGCCCTACCTATACTTTAGTTGAACCCTATGAACTGAATGGTATTGATGTCTATCACTTTGATCTATATAGGCTCAGTGATCCTGAAGAGTTAGAGTTTATGGGGATTAGAGACTATTTTGCCGATAACAGTTTATGCATTGTGGAGTGGCCCGATAAAGGGGCGGGTATTTTACCTGAAGCCGATCTGCTTATCGATATAAAATACCTTGATCAAGGGCGAGAGGTCACCTTAAGGGCAAATAAGCCTGCAGGACAGTTACTGATAGATAGCTTACATAATAATGATAACAACTGACTCGATTATCAAGCGCGTGTTGCTACTGTTACTGCTGTGTGTTCCAGCAGCAATAGCTCACAGCGCAAACAGGTTAGATGGTGTGCGAATTTGGGCCGCGCCAGAATCGACGCGGGTGGTATTTGACCTGCGTCAGCCGCCGCAGTACAGCCACTTTACCCTGACGAATCCTTATCGACTGGTGGTCGACCTGAGTGGCACTTCCACCGCAATGGATCTGAGTAAAATTGAGAATAATAGTAAGCTGGTCAAAAAGGTGCGCATTAGTAAGCCGCCGAAAAAAGGCACGCTCAGACTCGTTATCGATTTAGTTAAGCCTGTAAAAGCGAATTTATTTGCTTTAACTCCTACAGCGCCATACGGCAATCGTTTGGTTGTCGATCTCGATGGCGGTGGGCCGGATAAACCGGTAGTAAAAGCACAATCTGTTCCTGAATTAAGGGATGTGATTGTCGCGATTGATGCAGGCCATGGCGGAGATGATCCTGGCTCTATAGGCCCTAAGGGCACCTATGAGAAAAAAGTGGTGTTGCAGATTGCAAAAAAAGTCGAAGCGAAAATTAACGCCACCCCAGGTATGAAGGCGGTCATGACCCGCTCTGGAGACTATTTTGTTAATCTCAATAAGCGCTCTGAAATTGCACGCACCAGTAAAGCCGATCTATTAGTGTCAATCCATGCCGATGCATTTACCTCGCCTCAGCCACAAGGTGCCTCGGTTTGGGTGTTGTCGATGCGACGGGCTAACAGTGAGATCGGTCGTTGGCTGGAGCAAAAAGAGAAGCACTCTGAGCTGCTCGGCGGTGCAGGTGAAATAATTCAAAGTGCCGATAATGAACAGTATCTTGCCATGACATTACTCGACATGTCGATGGATCGATCTATGGCTATTAGTCATAATATCGCTGGTGATGTATTACTCAATTTAGGCAAGGTCACTAAATTACATAAGCACCAGCCAGAAGCGGCCAGTTTCGCGGTATTAAAGTCCCCCGATATTCCCTCTATTTTGGTTGAAACAGGCTTTATCTCTAACCATAAAGAGGAGCGTTTACTGACACAGCGCGAGCATCAAAACAATATTGCCAATGCGGTACATAAGGGCATATTACGCTATTTTGAAACCAATCCGCCTGCTAATACCCTTCTGGCTAATCGCAGCACCTTGAGTCATAAGGTCGAAAAAGGTGAGTCGTTGTCGGTTATCGCTCATCGTTATCAGGTATCTGTTAGCAGTATCAAAAAAGCCAATAATCTTAAATCAAACACAGTTCGTATAGGCCAGAAACTGGTCATTCCCCGCGCTTAATAGGAGTCAAAATGACCATTAAAATTTTGCCTCCTCAGTTGGCTAACCAGATTGCCGCTGGTGAGGTTGTTGAGCGTCCTGCATCGGTTATCAAAGAGTTGGTAGAAAACAGCCTAGATGCTGGCGCCACTAAAGTTGATATCGAAATCGATAAGGGGGGCAGTAAGCTAATTAAGATTCAAGACAATGGCTCTGGGATCGAAAAAGATCAACTTGGCTTGGCGCTATCGCGTCATGCGACCTCTAAATTGGCTTCTTTAGATGATCTCGATGCAATTTTAAGCTTTGGTTTTCGTGGTGAAGCGCTGGCCAGTATTAGTTCGGTATCACGTTTAACCTTCACCTCGCGCACCGCCAGCCAAACCGAGGCGTGGCAAGCATATGCTGAAGGCTCTGAAATGGCGGTAACCGTGATCCCCGCCGCGCATCCTGTGGGTTCTACGGTAGAAGCGGTCGATCTGTTTTTTAATACCCCCGCTCGTCGTCGTTTTCTGAAAAGCGATAAAACGGAGTTTACTCATATTGATGAGTGGCTTAAACGGATTGCTTTAGTGCGGCGCGATATCCATTTTACCCTTAAGCATAATGGTAAAATGGTGCGAAATTATCGCGCAGCGAATACTCAAAACCAGTATCTACAGCGTTTAGCACAGGTGAGCGGTAAACAATTTGCCGAGCATGCGTTGGCGGTTGATTGCGAGCATAACGGGTTAAAGCTCAGTGGTTATATCCAGTCGCCGTATTTTGACGCGAGCTCAAGTGATACTCAGTATTTTTATGTAAATGGTCGATTAGTGCGCGATAGGTTGGTTAATCATGCGGTGAGACAAGCGTTTGCTGAGCAGCTGCAAGGCGTTCAGGTTGGCTATGTGTTGATGCTTGAACTTGACCCGCATCAAGTAGATGTCAATGTGCATCCAGCAAAGCATGAAGTGCGTTTTCATGAAAGTCGCTATGTACATGATTTTATTTTACAAGCACTCCAATCGGCTCTGTCACAGGCTGAACAACTACCGTTGAACGCTCATCAGCCTGGGGGCGATGAGGCTCCAATGGATCACGCTGAAGCGCCATTAGTGCAATCAACGCCTGCTGCAAACCGTCCATCGTCGCCTTTTGCTGGGCACTATAGCGCACCTTTGTCTGTAACCCCTCCCGCTAGCGAACGCCATGTGCATGAACGAGTTGCTTCGGCCTATGGTCAAAGGGGATCAGGCTATAGCCAGTCTTCAGGGGCAGAGCACCGCTCAAGCCGCTCAGATCGTTATCAAGCAGCAGATTTACCTTCGCAGGCGGCCATTGATAATTATGTGCAGTTGCTTGCAACCCCGAATGTAAACAGGCCCACAGCAGCACCCTCATCACCTATGCCTTTGGTTTTAGCGGGGCAATACTGGGTAATAACACAAGACGATGCACTCAAGTTATTGGCGTTTACAACCGTCGCAGAGGCGGTGCTGCGTCAACAGATAGAGCACAAGCTTGCATCAGGACTCGTGGGGCAACCACTATTGATGCCGGTGTCGATAAAGGCAGACAATGACTGGCTTGAAACTCTTGAACAACGAGAGCAACTTATCAGAAAGCTGGGCATCGAATTAACTATTCGATTGGGGCAGTTGATTATCAAAAAAGTGCCCCCATATCTAAGGCAAAGCCAATTAGCGAATGTTATCGCAGATTTTTTACAGTGGATTCGTTTTGAAGAGCCAGCCGATGAGGCCATTGTGAATTGGTTAGTTAGCCATGGCCGAGAACATTTTACATCGGCACCAGCACTTTGGACTGAGTTCAGTCAGTTGCCTGAGCCGCAACAGCAACAAATAATATCGAAAGCCAAGGTGTTACCTTGGCAACTGTGGTTAAGTGAGCAAACGAGTGAATAGCAATAATAAGCCGACAATTTTAACCCTAATGGGACCAACGGCGTCCGGCAAAACGGCGTTAGCTATTGAGCTGGTAGAGCGTCACCAGTGTGAAATAATCTCGGTTGATTCAGCGCTTATCTATCGTGAAATGGATATCGGCACGGCTAAGCCCAGTGTTGAAGAGCAGCGCCGTGCACCACATCGATTGATTGATATTCGTGACCCTAGTGAAAGTTATTCTGCCGCTGATTTTCGTCGTGATGCGCTTAACGAAATTGAACGTATTTTAGCTGCTGGCAAAACCCCGTTATTAGTGGGTGGAACCATGCTCTATTTTAAAGCCTTGCTTGAGGGGTTATCTCCTCTTCCTACTGCAAACAGTGAGATCAGGGCCGAGATAGCCCGAGAGGCTGAAACCCTAGGCTGGCAAGCATTACATCAGCAGTTACAGCAGATCGATCCTGTGTCGGCGCAGCGTATTCATCCTAATGATCCGCAGCGTTTATCGCGAGCATTAGAGGTGTTTCGTATTAGCGGTAAAAGTTTAACCGAATTAACGGCGGTTAAATCTGCTGCATTACCATACTCTGTTGTGCAATTTGGTATATCGCCAAGCGATCGGAAAGTGTTACATTCTGCTATTGCTGCACGATTTGACACTATGTTAAAGCAAGGATTTATAGAAGAAGTGCAAGCACTCAAGGCGCGTGGTGATTTGCATTTAGAGCTACCTTCTATGCGATGTGTTGGGTATCGCCAAGTATGGCAATACCTCGATGGTGATTACGACTATGATACTATGGTTGAAAAATCCGTCGCGGCGACTAGGCAATTGGCAAAGCGTCAATTAACATGGTTACGTGGCTGGGCCGATTTAAATTGGCTGGAGAGCGGTGATGATGCAAATATAGGTCGACTAATACAATATTGTCGCTAGCTAATTCATTCACTCTATATAATACTAAAACCAAACCCAAAGTTGATGCAGCATTAGGTTTTATTTAATTTTAATAAAAAGGAAATTATATAATGGCAAAGGGGCAATCTTTACAAGACCCATTTTTGAACGCATTACGTCGTGAACGCGTTCCGGTATCTATCTACCTAGTTAACGGTATCAAGCTTCAAGGACAAGTTGAATCATTCGATCAGTTTGTTATTTTATTGAAGAACACTGTCAGCCAGATGGTATATAAGCACGCAATTTCTACAGTTGTGCCAGCGCGCCCATTTAATGTGAGCAACCATCACAACACCCCAAATCAAGCGAGCAGTTACAACGCACCTACAGATGAAAGTGCTGAGTAATTTCTTGAGGAGTTTGTTTTTTGTTTGATCGCTATGAAGCGGGAGACGCAGCCGTTCTTGTTCACATCGATTTTGCCGATGAAAGCAGTAGAGAAGATATTACTGAACTTCGTTTATTAGTCGAGTCGGCAGGAGCAAAAACCGTTGGTGTGATAACGGGAAGTCGTCGCTCTCCAGATCGTAAATTTTTTGTTGGTTCAGGTAAAGCGGAAGAGTTAGCAGCGTTAGTTGCTGCCACTGACGCGAGTGTGGTTATTTTTAATCACCCATTGAGTCCGGCTCAAGAGCGAAACCTTGAGTTGGTTTGTCAGTGTCGTGTATTAGATCGCACAACACTGATCCTCGATATTTTTGCCCAACGAGCACGTACGTATGAAGGTAAATTACAGGTGGAGCTAGCGCAATTGCGCCACATGTCGACGCGCCTAATACGTGGTTGGACCCATCTTGAGAGGCAAAAAGGCGGGATTGGTCTACGTGGTCCGGGTGAAACCCAGCTTGAAACGGACAGACGTTTGTTGCGTGGGCGTATCAAAACCATTAATAAGCGTTTGGAAAAAGTCGATAAGCAGCGTGAGCAGAGTCGACGAGCTCGTCAGCGCAGTGAATTAGCCACCGTGTCTTTGGTTGGTTACACTAACGCTGGTAAGTCAACATTATTTAATGCGCTTACTGTGTCAGATGTTTATGCGGCAGACCAATTGTTTGCCACGCTCGATCCGACCTTAAGAAAGTTAGAGTTAACAGACGGGCCGGTTATTTTAGCCGATACCGTTGGTTTTATTCGGCACCTTCCGCATGATCTTGTGGCCGCCTTTAAGGCGACATTACAGGAGACGCGTGAAGCCGATCTGTTACTGCATATCGTCGATTGTTCTGATGACAATATGGGTGATAACTTTGAGCAAGTGCAATTGGTGCTTAAAGAGATTGGTGCTGATGATATTCCACAATTGGTTGTCTGTAACAAGATAGACCTGTTGGAAGATGTGGGCCCTAAGATCGATTACGATAGCGAAGGGGTACCTACGCGTGTGTGGGTTTCGGCTCAACAACGCAAAGGCTTGGAATTACTCGAGGAGGCGATCAACAAAATTGTGGGTCGTGCTGTTTTAGAGTTTACCTTGCAAATCCCAGCGACGGCTGGGCATTATCTTGGTCAGTTTTATCGACTGGATGTGATACAGCAGAAAGAGTATGACGATCTGGGGAACTGTATCTTATCTGTACGTTTATTAGAAGCCGATTGGCATCGATTAACAAAGCAGAGCCAAGGGGAATTGGAAACTTTTATTGTTGAAACAACAGCAGTAGAGTAGTTTTTAGTAATCTCGTTTATTTCATACCTATGGAGTGCTAAATGGCTTGGAACGAGCCCGGTAACAAGGGTCAAGATCCTTGGGGAAATAAAAATGGCAATGACAAAGGGCCACCAGATCTCGACGAAGTGTTTAAGAATATCTCTAAACGCTTTGGCGGCAAAGGTAATGGTTCTGGCGGTGGATTCAGTGCATTAGGATTCGTTATTGTTTTAGGTATCGCCGTGGTGGTGTGGGGACTTTCGGGTTTCTATACCGTCAAAGAAGCTGAAAAAGGGGTTGCGTTACGCTTTGGTAAATATATCGGTGAAGTGGAGCCTGGTTTACAGTGGAAAGCGACCTTCATCGATGAAGTGTTTCCGGTAAACGTGAGTAACGTTCGCTCGATCCCTGCATCTGGCAGCATGCTGACTGCAGATGAAAACGTGGTGTTGGTTGAGCTTGATGTGCAATACATTGTAGTCGATGCTTATCGCTATATGTTTAGCGCTGTCGATGCGAACTCTAGCTTGCGTGAAGCGACCGATAGTGCTTTGCGCTATGTCGTGGGTCACAATCGCATGGATGACATCTTGACCACTGGGCGTGATCAAATTCGCCGTGACACTTGGGATGAAGTGAATCGTATTATCGAGCCTTATAATTTGGGTATAGAGATCCGAGATGTTAACTTCTTGCCAGCGCGTCCACCAGAAGAGGTGAAAGATGCCTTTGATGATGCTATTGCAGCGCAAGAGGATGAGCAACGTTTTATCCGTGAAGCAGAGGCGTATTCGCGTGAGATTGAGCCTAAAGCTCGTGGTACCGTACAACGTATGGAACAGCAAGCTAACGCTTACAAGGAACGTGAAATTCTAGAAGCGCGTGGTAAAGTGGCACGCTTTGAAAAATTACTTCCAGAGTATCAAGCTTCTCCAGATGTGACTCGTAATCGTCTTTATATCGATGCAATGTCTAAGGTTTACTCAGGTGCTAACAAAGTATTGGTCGATGCGAAAAGCAGCGGCAATATGATGTATCTACCATTGGATAAACTGATGGACCAAAGCAAGACATCTAAGCAACCTCAAGCGGCTGCGCAAGGCTCATCTAATGAGTCTGCTAACAGTGTAGTGAATAGTGTAGGTATGCCACTCGACGGGCGTCCTTCTCGTAGCGACCGTACTCGCCAGGGGAGAAACTAATCATGGGTAGATTATCTGTCATTATTATCGCAATCTTGATTGCGACCGGTTTATCTTCACTGCTGGTCGTTAATGAGGGTGAGCGTGCGATCGTATCGCGCTTTGGTAAAATTCTTAAAGATGATGGCGTGACACGGATTTATACGCCTGGTTTACACGTTAAACTGCCATTGATCGATAAGATTAAGTTTTTAGACTCTCGCATCCAGACTATGGACGGCGCAGCAGATCGCTTTGTGACTTCTGAGAAAAAAGACTTAATGGTCGACTCATATGTCAAGTGGCGTATTTTTGATCATGAAAAATACTACTTAGCGACTAACGGTGGTAATAAAGTCCAGGCGGAATCTTTATTACAACGTAAGATTAATAACGATCTACGTACCGAGTTTGGTCGCCGTACTATCAAAGATATCGTCTCTGGTAGCCGAGATGAGTTACAGCAAGATGCGTTGAGAAACGCGTCTGACAGTGCCGAAGATTTGGGTATCGAAGTGGTCGATGTGCGTGTTAAGCAGATTAACTTACCTGCTAATGTGAGTTCGAGTATCTACCAGCGTATGCGCGCAGAGCGTACCGCAGTAGCGAAAGAGCATCGCGCACAAGGTAAGGAGCAATCTGAGATCATTCGTGCTAAGACCGATGCGAGCGTAGAAATTCAAATTGCTGAAGCTGAGCGTAAAGCCTTATCCGTTCGTGGTGAAGGTGATGCTATTGCGGCTAAAATCTATGCAGATGCTTACAATAAAGATCCTGAGTTTTATTCTTTCTTACGTAGTTTGGAAGCATATAAAGCCAGTTTCTCAAGCGGCTCAAACGTGATGGTATTAGAGCCAGACAGTGACTTCTTCAAATATATGAAGCGTTCTGACGGCAAATAAACCATATACATAAAAAAGCCCGACGAGTTCGGGCTTTTTTGTATTTGTTTAATTCAACCTGCTAATTTAGCTTAAATTGTTGTTCTGGCTTTAAACAATTTGCTACCCATTATCCGCGTAATTTGTGACTTTTTCATTGCTATTGGCCATATATATTGATTGTTTTGTAAACAGCGTTAACTTTGTTGGCTGTTTTACTATGATCTGCTTCTAATTTTTGGCTATAATGAGCCCCGCCTCAAATTTGATTTTTGTGCTTTGGGGTAAAACCCCAATATCAAAGTTTTTAAAACAAAAATTCCAACACTCTCTGGAGATAAGTGGATGAGCAATGCGCCAGTCGATACCGGACGTCGCAGATTCCTGACCGCAGCAACCGCCGTAGTAGGTGGTGCTGGTGCCGTCGCTGTAGCGGTTCCTTTTATAAAGTCATGGAATCCGAGTGCCAAAGCGAAAGCTGCAGGCGCACCGGTTGAAGTAAACATTAGTAAGTTAGAGCCGGGTCAGCTGATCCGTGTTGAATGGCGTGGAAAACCTGTATGGGTTGTCCGTCGCACCGAAGAGATCTTAAAAGGTCTTGCCACTCTCGATGATAAATTACGTGATCCTGGTTCAAATGAAGAGCAGCAACCTGCCTATGCGCAAAATGCGGTTCGTTCAATTAAGCCTGAGTACTTTATCGCTGTAGGTCTTTGTACTCACTTAGGTTGTTCTCCGACGTATCTTCCCGATACCTTTGGTGAGCAAGTCGAAGGTGTGGCCTCTGGTTTCTTCTGCCCATGTCATGGCTCTAAGTTTGATATGGCAGGCCGTGTATTCCAAGGCGTTCCAGCACCCCTAAACCTTGTTGTTCCACCTCATCAATACATTGATGACGGCAACGTCATTATCGGTGTCGATCAGGGAGCTGCGTAATGGTAAAGAATATTATTGATTGGATTGATGCAAGAATCCCAATGACGGCGACCTATAACCGCCATGTTGGCCAATATGCAACACCAACAAACTTTAACTTTTGGTACTTCTTTGGCTCATTAGCCATGTTAGTGTTAGTTAATCAGTTACTGACTGGTATTTGGCTAACGATGAACTACGTACCAACCGCGGAAGGTGCGTTTGCCTCTATTGAATACATCATGCGTGATGTTGAATATGGCTGGTTACTGCGTTATATGCACTCCACTGGTGCATCTGCCTTCTTCGTCGTTATCTATCTGCATATGTTCCGTGGTCTTATCTACGGCTCTTATCAAAAGCCAAGAGAGCTATTGTGGCTATTTGGTATGTTGATCTTCCTTGTGTTGATGGCTGAAGCCTTCATGGGTTACCTACTGCCTTGGGGACAGATGTCCTATTGGGGAGCGCAGGTAATTATCTCGCTCTTTGGCGCGATCCCAGTGATTGGTGATGACCTAACACTTTGGATCCGTGGTGACTTCGTTGTTTCTGGTGCGACGCTTAACCGCTTCTTTGCACTGCATGTTATTGCCTTGCCATTAGTTTTGGTTGTGCTGGTATTCCTGCACTTAATCGCGTTACACGAAGTGGGTTCAAATAACCCTGACGGTATCGAAATTAAGAAGAACAAAGATGAAAATGGTTGGCCAAAAGATGGTATTCCATTCCACCCTTACTACACAGTTAAAGATATTATGGGCGTCGCAGGCTTCCTGATTGTCTTCTGTTATGTGTTGTTCTTTATGCCTGAGGGCGGTGGTTACTTCCTAGAGAAGCCAAATTTTGAAGCCGCTAACCCCATGAAAACACCTGAGCATATTGCACCAGTATGGTACTTCACGCCTTTCTATGCGATTTTGCGTGCGATCCCTGACAAGCTGCTAGGGGTTGTGGGGATGGGCTTAGCGATTGCCGTGTTGTTTGTTTTACCATGGTTAGATCGCTGTAAGGTTAAGTCGATTCGCTACCGTAGCATGATCCATAAGCTCAATATTGGTCAGTTCGCTGTATCGTTTGTTGTCTTAGGATACTTAGGTGCGGTTCCTGCCACACCAGCACTAACCATTGCGGCTCGTATCTTTACTCTGACTTACTTCGGTTTCTTCTTAGCGCTTTGGCTTTACAGCAAGAGTGAGAAGACCAAGCCTGTACCAGAGAGGTTGACTCACTAATGAAGAAATTATTGATTGCATTAGTTACTTTGGTGCCATCGCTTGCCTTTGCTGCAGGTGGCGCAAATGTACATTTAGAAAGTGCCAACATCGACCTAAACGATACTGAGTCACTGCAACGTGGTTTAGATAAATTTCAGCACTATTGTGCAGGTTGTCATAGCACTCAATATCAGCGCTATAACCGTGTTGCAGAAGACTTAGATATCTCACTAGACGATATGCGTGATAAGTATATGGTGGTAGAGGGAGCTAAAGTTGGTGACTTGATGGAAAACTCGATTCCAGAAGTCGATGCGGCAAAATGGTTTGGCGCTGCGCCGCCTGATTTGACTTTGGTTGCTCGCGTGCGTGGTGAAGATTGGCTCTATACTTACCTTAAGAGCTTCTATCATGATGAGAGTCGTCCATTTGGGGTGAATAATACCGTCTTCCCATCAGTGGCCATGCCTCATGTACTGCAAGATCTGCAAGGTCTGTCGGTTAAGCAAGAAGATGGTAGTTTTGTGACTACTGGCGGTAAGCTTACTGCTGAAGAGTACGACCAAGTGGTGCGCGATATCACAGGATTCCTGGTTTATTCAGGCGATCCGGTCAAACTTGAGCGTGAAAGCTTAGGTTGGTGGGTGATGGGCTTCCTGTTTATTTTCTTTATCGTGGCTTATCTACTAAAGAAAGAGTACTGGAAAGATGTACACTAACCCCCAATAAAGGTTAGAATGTATTATCCGCATATTCCAAACGGGGGGCCTTGCCCCTCGTTTGTTTTTGCTTTTTTAGCTTTCGACTTAATTTTGGAGGGTATCAATGGCTGTTGCTGCCAATAAACGCTCAATCATGACCCTGTTTTCAGGCGCTGACGATCTCTATAGCCACCAAGTACGTATCGTATTGGCGGAAAAGGGCGTTACCGTTGATGTTCTACAGGTTGATCCTAATGAAATGCCTGAAGATCTTATTGAGCTAAATCCATACAATACAGTTCCGACATTAGTTGATCGTGAGCTAGTACTTTATAACTCGCGCATTATTATGGAATATTTGGACGAGCGTTTTCCTCATCCACCATTAATGCCTGTTTATCCTGTTTCTCGTGGCCAGACGCGTCTGATGATGCACCGTATCGAAAACGATTGGTACACCTTAGTGGATCGCATTCGTAAAGGTGATCGCGCCGATGCCGCTCGTAAACAGTTACAAGAGAGCCTAACTTCTATTTCGCCAATCTTTAATGAAATGCCTTATTTTATGGCGGAAGAGTTTGGTCTGGCTGACTGTTATTTAGGCCCGCTATTGTGGCGTCTGCCTGTACTGGGTATCGAGTTAGACAGCCGTACCGCGAAGGAAGTTAAAGCTTACATGACACGTCTATTTGATCGCGAGTCATTTAAAGCATCACTAACAGAGTCCGAGCGCGAAATGCGCATGGGTATCTAAAAATGAAACCCATGACACCTAATCGTCCGTACTTATTGCAAGCATATTATGATTGGCTGATGGACAATGAGCTAACCCCCCATGTGGTGGTGGATGCTTATGTTCCTGGAACACAAGTGCCTCAGCAATATGTTAAAGATGGACAGATTGTGCTGAATATTACCGCCAGTGCGGTGGGTAATCTACAGATTGGTCACGATGCTATCGAGTTTAGTGCTCGTTTTGGTGGTGTGCCCCAGCAAGTGATTTTACCTATGGCCTCCATCGTGGCTATATATGCACGAGAAAATGGTGCAGGTACGGTATTTGACCAAGAAGAAGCCTATCAGCTTGAACTTGAGCCAGAAGAGACCGGTCTATCGGTAGTCGAACAGAAACCAGCGCCAGCGTCTGCTTCAACATCTGAAGGTGATGAGGCTAAACCTAAGCGCCGTGGTCATCTAACGGTCGTTAAGTAGCAATACATTTAACTGCGTATTATAAAAAACCAGCCTAATGGCTGGTTTTTTATTGCCTACACTTTGCCAAGTGAACCATTGAAGCTAACGAGGTTTGCTAGTGGATGAATAGTTCACTTCTCTGTGTTAGCATCTGCGCCACAAGAATAACCTCACGACCTTAGGCTAGCAGCAGTATATGATCTTAATGATCGACAATTACGATTCATTTACGTTTAACTTAGTGCAGTATTTTCAGCAGCTCGGGCAGGAAATCATAGTAAAACGCAATGATGAGATCACTCTGGCACAAATCGAACAGTTATCGCCTAGCTTACTGGTTATCTCGCCGGGGCCTTGTTCACCAAATGAGGCGGGGATTTCATTGGCTGCTATCAGCCACTTTGCTGGTAAATTGCCGATATTGGGTGTCTGCTTAGGTCACCAAGCCATTGCTCAGGTGTTTGGGGCGGATGTGGTGCGTGCTAAACGCGTGATGCACGGTAAAACCAGTCGTATTACCCATAGTGATAAAAGGTTATTTTCAGGGCTAAATCAGCCGTTAACTGTGACTCGGTATCACTCACTGCTGGTCGACAGTGTACCGAAAGATTTTGTACTCGATGCTTGGTTTGACGATCCGCTTTACGGGCGCGAGATCATGGCTATGAGCCATCGCTCTCTACCTATCTATGGCGTTCAGTTTCATCCAGAGTCGATTTTGACAGAACAAGGGGTGGAGTTACTAAAGCACTTTATCGATATGGCAGGTTAACTTAGGCATAGCCTGAATATGTTACAGTGTGTCTGCTTTCTCTTTTCAAACTGTTACAACATTTATACTTATCCTTCCGCGTTTTTAGTCTATTTTGTGATATAAAAGGCAGCAAAATAACTGCCATACAGCGACTGCTGTTTATGCAAAATAACAAGAAGGAAGGATGATGATGGGTGCTTTTCGTGGTTTTGGCCTCAGCCTATTAACGCTCGCCATGTTGGGCGGCTGTGCGACCTCAGCACAAAACAATTCAGCAGAGACGACAACCTCTGCGTCAGTCACCTTGGCTGCACCGCCAAGTATTGGCCAACCCCTCACACTTAAGCAAATAATGGCCAATCCTGATTGGATGGGAATTTTTGCCAAGGGCGAATATTGGAGCGATGACAGTCAATCCATTTATTTTGCCAGACAAGCCCACGGTGCACCGATTAAGACCTATTATCAACAGCGTCTAACCGAGCCCAGTGCTCACGAGTTAGCATTAGATCAATTACATGCAGCGTCACAGCAACATGGGGTTTTGGATTTCGCCAAAACACGTAAAGCCTATCTTTACCAAGGCAATTTGTTTGTTAAAAACCTGTCGTCAGGCCAAGTGACTCAGTTAACGCGCCAAAATACAGCTATCGATGGGGTGCGCTTTTTAAGTAATGGCGATATCGCGTATTGGCAAGGCGATGATATCTTTAAGATCCATCAAGGTTCTGGTCTGCTAGAGCAGATGGCTAATATCAAGATGGCCATAGAGCCCAAAGCGGTAGAGGCACCATCTAGCTATATTGCCAAGCAACAGCACAGATTGATTGAATATGTGGCTTTGCAGCAAGAAAGCGCTATCGCAAAGCAAACCTATCAAGCTCAGCTTGCCAAGAGCGATCCAACCCTATCGGCCAAAACATGGTATTTGGGTGATAAAGAAGTGGTGAGCCAGCTAAGCCTGTCGCCAACGGGACGTTATGTTTTATTGTCGCTGCGTGACAAAGATTATAGCTGGCGCGCCGAGCACGACATCATGCCTAATTACCTAGGAAAAGATGGCTATGTTGATGCAGTTCCTGTACGGACACGGGTTGCAGAAGACAAGCATCCTGGTGAGCGTTTAGTGTTATTAGATTTGCAAACTCGTGATAAAAAAGAGATCACTATCGAAGGGTTAATTGGTTTTGATGAAGATGTCTTAGCCAAGGTTAAAGCCGAAAATGCGCAAGCGAAGGGTGAACGCTACCAGAGCCAAACTGCGCCGCGTAAGGTGCAATTAATGCAAGATTGGGGCTGGTCTCAAAGCGCCATTCAATGGCAACCCACGCAGGACAAAGTCGCTGTGATGTTGGAAGCTATCGACAATAAAGATCGTTGGCTAGCCACACTCGATCTCAATAAAGGGCGTTTAGTTACCCAGCACAGATTGCACGACGATGCCTGGGTAAACTACAACTTTAATCAGTTTGGCTGGTTGCCCAATAGCGATAGCCTTTATTATCTGTCAGAAGAGACTGGCTATTCTCATCTTTATATTAAGACCAAAGGTGAGGAAGCTACGCCACTGACTCAGGGAAAATATGTTGTTAGCGATATTACCCTTGGCCCTAAAGCGGAGTTTATCTATTACAAAGCCAATAAACAGCACCCAGGGATCGATAATGTTTATCGGGTTGAAATAGTCTCTGGGAAAGAGCAGCAGTTAACCCAATGGGAGGGTCAACTCGATTACCAACTTAGCCCAGACGGAACCAAGTTGCTGCTTAATGCCTCTCGTCGTACCCAGCCTGCAGAGCTATTTGTGCAGGCCATAGGGGGAGAACTCACTCAGCTAACTCATTATACCAGTGATGCGTTTAAGCAATACCCATGGCAAGCGCCCGAAGTCGTTGCAGTGCCATCAACGCATGGTGCCGATGATGTTTATGCGCGAGTCTATTTACCTCAAGGATTTGATAACACCAAGGTGGATAAGTATCCGGCGGTGATCTTCAATCATGGTGCGGGTTATCTGCAAAATGCCCATTATGGCTTCTCGGGTTATTTTCGAGAGTTTATGTTTCATAACTTACTGACTCAAAATGGCTATGTTGTGATGGATATGGATTATCGTGGATCTAAGGGCTATGGTCGTGATTGGCGCACCGCGGTTTATCGTAATATGGGGCATCCCGAGGTCGAAGACCTAAAAGATGGTGTGAGCTGGATGGCAAGTAACGCGAATGTTGACGCTAATCGTGTTGGTACTTATGGGGGGTCTTATGGTGGTTTCCTTACCTTTATGGCGCTATTTACCGAGCCTGAGCTATTTCAAGCCGGTGCCGCTCTGCGCCCTGTGAGTGACTGGGCGCATTATAATGCGCCTTATACCTCTAATATTCTAAATACCCCTGAAGTGGATGCTATCGCCTATGAGCGCAGCTCACCCATAGAGCACGCCCAAGGGCTTAACAAGCCATTATTGATCATGAGCGGTGTACTCGATGATAACGTCTTCTTTCAAGATAGTGTGCGTTTAGTACAACGTCTCATTGAATTGGAAAAGCCAATGTTTGAAACGGCCATCTATCCGGTAGAGCCCCACGGTTTTCGTCAACCATCGAGTTGGCTGGATGAATATCGTCGAATCTTTAAGTTATTCGAGCAAGAGCTTAAATAAATAACAACACAAGGCTTCCTATGGGAAGCCTTTTTTATATCGCAAAATAAATAAGTTAGCTTAATAGCAGGATATTTAGTTATCTATGGTTATTAAAATGTCCGTATTTTTACCACTACAGCGAGCTGTCTGAGTAAGGATTTAGTGTAATATAAAGTGATTAAGCGTTAATTTTGGCCTGTCATAAAGGGGTTTAGGTGGGAAGATCTGTTTCAGGTGGTGTGCGTCCGGGCATTATTGTCGATATTGAACATAGGTTATTGAAGCAGCTGATTGTGGGTAAGCAAAAAACGACGGCTTCGATGTTTGATGAACTCGATAGAGAACTTGAAGGTGACGCTAATAAGCTGGCTATCGAGCGCGATGCCATATTTGAACGTTTATCTAAGCAAATTCAAGCCAGGCAAGTCTTTGAGGCTGTATCTGCACAGCTCATTAGTACGGTTAACTCCACTTTAGATAGTCAATTAGCCTCACCAGAAAAACTGTTGGCGCAATCGGGGCTCAACCAGAGTCAAATGTTGATGTTAGAGGTGTTACATCAGCAAAATCTCGATATAAATCGTTTAAGGTTGATCATTAACGATCTGCCTTGGCTGTGCCGTGACCTGAGCAATATCGTTAACAGCCCTTCTTTTCGACAAAAACGACAACAGCGTTCCGATGTGAAAGTGACTGACTTGAAGTTAGTGCTTAATTTTATTGGTATTGAAAATCTGCGGCAAGTGATCCCCTATTTTTGCCTACGAAATTGGTTGCCAACTGCTAATGCCAATCTGCTATGGACTACGCGTAAGTTATGGCGTTATTCGATGCTTACCGGCATAGCGGCTAAAGCTTTGGCTCAGCTTAATGAGCAAGACGTCGCCTTTGCTTATAGTTGCAGCTTGTTATATCAGTTAGGCACTTCTGTGGTACTTAAAAATGGTGCAAAAGTATTTGAAACTGTCTGGGGTAACTGGCTTAGAGAGGCTAGCGCTAGTCGTGATAAAGAACTGTATGATGCTGTATTAGCAACTGAATTCCCTGCTGATAATATTTATGAGCAGGCATTACAGCATGCTCATAAACTAAACTGGCAACTGCCTAGCTTGCTCGATTTTACCGCGAGCCCCTTGACTCAGGTACAAATTGAACTCGATACCCATTTATCTTACAGCGAGCTATCGACCTATGCGGCCTTAGTCGCCCGAGCGAGCTGCTTTGCTAAGGTGATGATGTTAGAAGAGATGCGCTTAATCACCCCAAAAGAAAAACATTTAATGTTTGATTATTATGAGTTATCAGAGCAAGAGTTGCTCAGACTCAAGGGGCAAAATTACCGTAAGTTAGATCTCTTATAAGCTCATTTTCCCCTCTTTGTTTAACCAAGGCTGGCGTCGATAGTCTTAGTGGTTGTAAATGAATACAGACGTAATTAATTACCTGGTTACACCACAGTTAATAAATGTGTATATATTCATTATTGCTGCATTGTTAACGGTTTTGTGGTCAACTAAGTTTTTTTGTGACTAAATATGCTGCAAACCCCGCCTTTAAACGCTTGTATAAGTCATAAAGCCAAATCTTTATGCATTAATCGTGCACCTCTTCAAGGTGTATCGTGTTAGAAACTAGTATTTTGTTCACATTTTCGTTATTAATGTCATCTAAGATAACTCAATAACCGTCGTCGTTGCAGGTCATTGTCACGACTAAAGGCGGGTACGAATGGTTTTTAAAGCCATCGACAACAAAGAAAGGATAGAGGAATGAGCGTTAATAACAAGCTAACCCGAGCCCAGTTTGATGAAGTTATGGTGCCTAATTATGCACCTTCTGCCGTGATCCCTGTGCGTGGTGAGGGGAGCAGAGTATGGGATCAGGATGGTAATGAATTTATCGACTTTGCCGGTGGCATCGCGGTAAATTGCTTAGGTCACTGTCATCCAGCATTGGTTGGGGCGTTAAAAGAGCAAGGCGAAAAGCTTTGGCATCTTTCGAATGTGATGACTAACGAACCTGCTTTAGCGTTGGCGACTAAATTGGTCGATGCTACTTTTGCTGAAAAAGTCTATTTTGCTAACTCTGGCGCCGAAGCAAACGAAGCGGCGCTTAAATTGGCTCGCCGTTATGCGCTGGATAAGTTTGGCGCTGGTAAAGAGCAAATTATTGCTTTCGATAAAGCCTTCCACGGCCGAACTTTTTTTACTGTGACGGTTGGCGGCCAAGCGGCATATTCTGATGGATTTGGCCCTAAACCTCAGGGCGTGACGCATTTACCGTTTAATGATATTGCCGCGCTTGAAGCTGAAGTGTCAGATAAAACTTGTGCGATTATGCTTGAGCCTCTGCAAGGTGAAGGTGGAATTATCGACGCCTCACCTGAATTTTTAGCTGCGGTGCGTGCACTAGCCGACAAACATAACGCCTTGGTTATTTTCGATGAAGTGCAAACTGGTGTAGGGCGCTTAGGTGCGCTGTATGCTTACATGTTGACCGACGTCGTGCCAGATATCCTCACCACGGCTAAAGCCTTGGGTGGTGGCTTTCCGATTGCGGCAATGCTGACGACCACTGAGATTGCCGAGCACCTTAAAATCGGCACTCACGGCTCAACTTACGGTGGTAACCCATTAGCGTGCGCCATAGGTAATGCCGTACTGGATGTGGTCAATACACCTGAGGTGTTTGACGGGGTTAAACGCCGTGAGCAGTTGTTGCGTGATGGCTTAAATAAGATCAATGACAAGTATCAAGTCTTCGCTGAAATTCGTGGCAAGGGTTTGTTGATGGGTGCGGTATTGAATGAGCAATATCAAGGCCGTGCTAAAGATTTCTTAGTCGCAGGTATCTCGCAAGGGCTGATGAGCCTGATTGCCGGTGCCAATGTGATCCGTTTTACTCCTTCTCTTGTGATCCCAGAGGCAGATATTGCCGAAGGTCTGGTGCGTTTCGAGCGCGCGGTAGCTCAAGTGGCTGCAGACTAAGAGGCGAAAAAGCGCGAGGCTCCATTATCGTGCTTTTTTGTTAGCATAAATTCTTGGCTCTCAAGTGCTTTTGCGGCGCATACGCGCCGTGCTGCCTGTACTTGAGCGCCTTGATAAGTGAGGAGACTCAAAGATGTTAATTATCCGCCCCATCCGCTCGAGCGATTTTGCTGCGCTGTACCACATCGCAGAAGAATCAGGCCATGGATTTACGTCTTTACCCGTCAATGAGGAACTGCTGCGCAATAAGATTGCCCGCTCAGAAGCCTCATTTGTCAAAACTATCGACAAGCCATTCGATGAAGGTTATCTGATGGTGCTCGAAGATACCGACACCCAAGAGGTGGTGGGTACCTGCGGTTTAGAAGCCGCTGTGGGCATGGTCGATGCGTTTTATCATTATCGTTTAGGCACCGAAGTGTATCACTCGGAACAGATTGATGTTCGCAATGAGGTTGAGACCTTAACCTTATGCCACGATTACACGGGCTCAGCCGAGCTTTGTACTCTGTTTTTGGGTGACAAATACCGTAAAAATAATAATGGCCGCATGCTGTCACGCAGCCGTTTTCTATTTTTAGCGCAACATAGCGAACGTTTTGGTGAGACGGTGATCGCCGAGATGCGTGGCGAGAGTGACGCCGAGGGAAACTCCCCTTTTTACACTTGGTTGCAGCAACACTTTTTAGGTATCGACTTTGTGCAGGCCGACTATCTGTCAGGCCTAGGGCAAAAAGCGTTTATGGCAGAGATGATGCCTAAAAACACTGTGTATGTGTGTATGTTGCCAGAAGCCGCGCAAAAGGTGATTGGCGAAGTACATACTAATACGCGTCCGGCGCTTAATCTGCTGCAAGCTGAAGGCTTTCGTTGCCGCGGGTATGTGGATATTTTTGATGGCGGCCCCACGGTCGAATGCAATATTAATGATATTCGCTCGGTCAGAGAAAGCCGTTTATTGACGGTCAAGGTCGGTGATATGCCGGCCTCTGACAGTAGTTTTATCCTCTCAAATACTTTGTTAGCCGATTATCGTGCCACTTCAGCCAAGCTGTTGGTTAGCGATGAAACCGATGAAGTGATTCTCTCTCCTGAACTCGCGGCCGCATTAATGGTTGCCACAGGCGATCCCATCCGTGTCTTAGCAATGTAGGAATAACCAATGACTCAATTTATTAACGGCCAATGGGTTGCCGGCCTTGGTCACGATGTGACCTCAACTAATCCAGCAAATAATGACATTATCTGGCGCAGCAAAACGGCGACAGCAGAGCAGGTCAATCAAGCCGTTGCAGCGGCGCGCGCGGCACAGTTTGACTGGTTTATGCTTGGTTTTGATGCACGCTTGGCGATTATTGAAGCTTACCGCGCCGAACTAGAGGCGCACAAAGATGATATCGCCGAAACCATCGCCCAAGAAACCGGTAAACCTCAGTGGGAAACTGCTACCGAAGCGGGGGCCATGATTGGCAAAATCGGATTATCCGTTGCCGCTTACCATAAACGTACAGGCAGCAGCGAGAATGAAACCCCTGCTGGACGCGCTGTATTGCGTCACAAGCCCCATGGGGTGGTGGCGGTGTTTGGCCCCTATAATTTCCCTGGACATTTGCCTAATGGGCATATAGTGCCTGCACTATTGGCGGGTAACACTGTGGTATTTAAGCCGTCGGAGTTAACGCCTAAAACCGCTGAGCTGATGTTAAAACTGTGGCAACAAGCGGGTTTACCAGCCGGAGTGATTAACCTAGTGCAAGGCGAGGTCGACACAGGTAAAGCCTTGGCATCACATCCGCAAATTGATGGCTTATTCTTTACTGGTAGTTCGCGCACGGGGCATCTTTTACATCAGCAATATGCAGGGCATCCGGGTAAGATTTTGGCATTAGAGATGGGCGGCAATAATCCACTTATCATCAAAGATGTCAAAGACACTAAGGCCGCGGTGCACGATATTATCCAGTCGGCTTACATCTCGTCTGGGCAGCGTTGTACCTGTGCTCGTCGACTCTACATAGAGCAAGGCGATGCCGGTGATGAGTTACTCAATCAACTCGTGCAAGCGGTCAAACAGATCAAGGTGGGGGCATGGAATGCTCAGCCTCAACCTTTTATGGGCTCAATGATCTCAGAGACTGCCGCCAAAGGTATGGTGGCGGCGCAGCGTAACCTACTCAACTTAGGCGCTAGTGCACTGGTGGAGTTAACGCATCTAGAGGCGGAGACCGGGCTGGTTTCTCCTGGACTTATCGATGTCACTCAGGTGATTGAATTGCCTGATGAAGAATATTTCGGTCCGCTACTGCAAGTGGTGCGTTATAGCGATTTTGATCAAGCGATTACGTTAGCGAACGCTACCCGTTATGGTTTGTCTGCTGGGTTACTTGCCGACAGTCGTGACGATTATGAGTATTTCTTAGCGCGTATTCGCGCTGGTATCGTTAATTGGAATAAACAGATCACAGGGGCGTCGGGCGCGGCGCCATTTGGTGGTGTTGGCGCATCGGGTAACCACAGAGCCAGCGCATTTTATGCGGCCGATTACTGTGCCTATCCTGTTGCCTCGGTAGAAGCAGATGTGGTGAGCTTACCTGCGACACTCAGCCCAGGTTTAACGGTATAGCGCACAATAGATGGGGGATCTTATTCCCCCATGTTTATAGACTAGCTGCAAGTTTATTGGCGACATAATTAACGGACAATAGATGCCGTTTAAGGATGAAATTGATGCACACAGATGTAAACCAGCTTTTTGCGTCCCTGTGGGATGATTATGTTGAAATGACCCCTTCTGCCGCAAAAGTACATCAACTCTTGGGTAAGGGTGAGCCGATCATTAACGATCACATTGCCCTGCGTACCTTTAATCTCGACAAGGTGAATTTAAGTGTCTTGGCTAACCATTTTGAGTCTTTGGGGTATGTAGCGTGTGGTGACTACCATTTCGAAGCCAAGAAACTTAAAGCAAAACACTTTGAGCACCCAGATGCGACTCAGCCTAAGGTGTTTATCTCTGAGCTATTGGTGGAAGAGTTTAGCCCGCAGTTGCAAGCCATAGTGAAAGACTTGGTCGACCAAGTTGACGTTGCTGCCACTACGGCGGATAACTTCCTCTATTCTGGGCGTCACTGGACGCTGGATATTGCCACCTATGAAGCCTTACTCGCTGAAAGTGAATATGCCGCTTGGGTTGCCGCCATCGGTTACCGAGCTAATCATTTTACGGTATCGATTAACTATTTAGCGGGGGTCGAAACCCTAGCTGAGGTTAATGAGATCCTAAAAGATAACGGTTTTGTGCTTAACTGTGTGGGCGGCGAGATTAAAGGCTCGCCCGAGGTGTTGCTAGAGCAATCATCGACCATGGCCGATAAAATAGCGGTGAGCTTTAGCGACGGGCAGAAGACGATCCCCAGCTGTTTTTATGAGTTTGCCCTGCGTTACCCTAAAGCCGACGGTGAGCTTTACACCGGCTTTGTAGCGGCCTCTGCGGACAAGATTTTTGAAAGCACCAATAGTTAACTGCCCTGGTAGCTAGCTTGTTGCCTCAAGGCACTAAAAAAGCCGATGTTAAAACATCGGCTTTTTTATTGGCTTAACGCGACAAATTAAAGCAAATTAAGCCATCGCGGTTTTATTACCTTGGTTTAAATACTAGCGGTTTAAAGCCCTTAACGTCGATGAATAGAGCCGTCACTGGCTCACTGCGGCGTAAAGCGTAACTGAACTTTTAAGCCTCCAAGGGCGGCACTGTGCTCAAAACTAAGCTCAATCTCATACTGCTCGGCAATGTCTTTCACAATCGAAAGCCCTAAGCCATGACCTATGATGCTCTCATCTAAACGGGTTCCTCTGTGGGTGAGTAATGACAGCTGATCACTATCGACACCACAGCCATCGTCTTCGATGGTTAACAGTATCGGCTTATCAGCATCTTGCGCTGGCGTGGTTGTGCTAGCAGTCACCGTCGTTACACTAATAGACACTTGAGATTTAGCCCATTTAAAGGCGTTATCGAGCAGGTTGCCAATCAGCTCCATGCCATCTTCCCTGTGTATCGGCAAACGATTGATACTGTCATCAATGGCAAATTGGCACTGTATCTGTTTGCCATGGTGGACTTTATTTAAGGTATGACACAGATCATGCAGATCTTTGGGCAGCTGCATCTGCGCCGCCGGTAGCATGTCGCCAGTTATTCGCGCCGCCGCCAGTTTGCGCTCAATCATTTTATGAATAAGATCGAGTTGCTTTTGCAATGCCATGGCCGAGTCTGGGTCTTTTAGCCCTAGCGCTTCCACTTGCTGCTGCATCACCGCCAGCGGAGTTTTTAAACCATGACTAAGATTGCCTAAATTATTACGGCTGCGTTCCATCTGCTTACTTGAGTATTGCAACAGCTCGTTATAAGTGGTGGCTAGTGGCGCAAGCTCTGGTGGTATCTTATTGACATCTAAAGAGGTTATTTCTCCACCACGCAGTTTGATTAAAGCCTGCTGCATATCGTTTATCGGTTTAAAGGATTGCCTTAAAACTATAAAAATCCCCGCAATCATGGCCAGCAGCATGGCTAAGTTGACCCCAAGCTTAGTGCCATAAACTTGGGTAAAGACTTGACGGCCAATACTCAAGTCTTGGGCGACCGTAATGGTGGCCTGTACTAAGGCAGTCTCGCTGCTTAGCCCTAAAGAGAGCAGTTGGATGTCGTGATTTTGCGGCCCTTTGGTCTGCCAGACTCGGGTTTCCCCTTTGGTTAAAGGGCGAATATCGAGGCGCTGATCCCATAAGGAGCGCGATCTTAGCTCGATATGATCCATATTAAGCTGGTAGTAGCGCCCCGAATAGACAGGTTTGTAGAAGCTCGATAGCTGACTTTGATCTATGGTGATGTCGCCGTTATCGAATTGAATCGCCAGTAATACCTGCTGTAAATCTTCTTCGAGACGGTCAATAATCGAGTCATGAAACGCTTGCCTGAGCATCGACTCAAAAATGACGATGGCAACAAAGGTTGAGATGATCACCAAGCCTGATAACCATAAGCTCAGCTTGGTACGAATGGAGATCATTGTTTTAAGCCGTGAAAAATATACCCTTGTCCGCGGCGCGTTTCGATGGCGGTTTTGCCCAGTTTTTTACGCAGATGGGTCACGTAAACCTCAACTACATTACTCTCTTTTTCGTCGTCAAATTGATACAGTTTGTCGGTCAACTGCGCTTTCGATAGTAGTTTTTTGGGCGACATCAAAAAAATCTTCAGTAAGCGAAATTCCATGGCGGTCAGTTCAAAATGCTGCTCGCCTACGCTGACGCTTTGTTGACCCTCATCTAAAGTCACCCCCTCGAAGCTGAGTTCTTTAGTGGGGGTACTGGCCTTGCCGTGGGCACGGTTGATCAGTGCATTGATGCGGGCCAACAACTCCTGAGTATGAAACGGTTTGCCTAAGTAATCATCGGCGCCAGCATTAAAACCTTCTACTTTTTCATGCCATTGACTGCGAGCCGTCAGCATAATGACCGGTGTGTTAACCCCTTGATTACGCCAGTTTTGTAGTAACAATAAGCCGTTACCATCAGGTAAACCTATATCGAGGATCACGCAATCATAATTGGTCTCTTTGATAAGGTAGTCGGCTTCTGCGGCTTTATCGGTGACATCGGTAACGTAACCCGCTTGTTTTAGCTGTTTTACAAGCTCTGCAACTAAAAGGGTATTGTCTTCAACGAGCAGCAATTTCATATATGGGTTTACCTGTTTGGGTGAGCATTTTCAAACGGGAGCCTTTCAATAAGTGATGACTCCTAAACTGTGACTAATCAAGTCGAGTACCAATTAAGCCAGTACTCTATTGACCGATGAAACATGGTTACTATGAGGCGGAAATTGCAATCAGTAGTCATGGTTAAATATACATTTTATAACACCATAGCCGCGCAGGTTAACCATCAAGAATCATCAGGTAATTATTGCAATTGGTATAAATCATACACCTTTTCCAAGTGGCCATGTAGCACCGTGTTATTTTTTGTCGTGTTGGCAACTGGAGGGCAGTTCGGTGGTGTCTGTTAGCTCGCCGGTGCTGGCATCCATTTTCAGGGAGATTAATTCCCCTTGCGGACTTCTGAGTTGTAGGTGGTAATGCCATTGGCCTTGAGTTTGATACAGATGGGCGTCGAGCAGTTTGACGCTGCAATAGCCTTCGACTTTGGCGAGTACGACATCAAATGGCAGTATTTTTCCGTCGCTGACCAGTTTTTTGGCTTGATTGTGCTCAAGTTCGGTAAAGGGCGTGGCAGATAACGAGGCGACTGAGAGGGCATAGAGGATGAATGCACTAGCAATGTAGATGGGTTTCACTAATGCTGTCCTAAAAAAAGTGGCCTGACAAAAATGTCAGGCCACTTTAGCGAACATCTATTAAATCTAACTTAACGCTAGCTTAGCGAGTTCCATAAACTACGATAGTTTTACCGTGCGCCTGGATAAGATTTTGCTCTTCAAGCATTTTTAGGATGCGGCCTACGGTTTCACGTGAACACCCTACGATCTGGCCAATCTCTTGACGAGTGATCTTAATCTGCATACCGTCAGGATGGGTCATCGCATCAGGCTGTTTAGCAAGATGAAGCAGGGTTTGCGCAATGCGCCCAGCAACATCAAGGAAAGCCAAATCGCCCACTTTCTGGCTGGTACTGTGCAGACGGTAAGCCATTTGCGAAGAGAGTTTCATCAATATCTCAGGATTAACCTGGATCAATTGTTTAAACTTCTTATAAGAGATCTCGGCTATCTCACAGGCTTGCTTAGCGCGAACCCAAGCGGTACGTTCAGCCTGTTCTTCAAATAAGCCTAATTCACCAATAAAGTCGCCTTGGTTAAGGTAAGAGAGGATCATCTCTTTACCTTCTTCATCTTTGATTAATACTGCAACAGAGCCTTTAACTATGTAGTACAGCGTATCTGAGTCTTCACCAGCATGGATCAGTGTGCTTTTGGCTGGATATTTATGAATGTGACAGTGTGATAAAAACCATTCCAAAGTTGGATCCGGTTTAGGCTTACCAATCAGAGCCATGCCTGTGTTCCTCGACTGAATTAATGTATATACAAGAATATGCTAAATAAGTAGATTACGTCAATTGAGCAGAAAAAACCTCGTGAGAGATCAAACTTTGCGACAAATTTGCAACCCAATAAGTAGATTTTACCGTAGTGTAAATATCGGACTTTATAATGATACATTAGTAATATATGTCAACTATTACTGCATTTAGTCGGCGCTATTTGCCCGACAATGCAGTATGCATCACATCAAGCGCTTTACGCTATTCGTTAACCCTTTATTTACGCCTAATGCTACTTATTGGCTGAGACTGTCAATTTTGGTTAAAGAACACGGTTTTTTTAACGATTTCTCTCGACTTAATGAGGCGATTATTGCTAACGTTATTGGTCTGTGTTGGCATTCGTTTAACCAGCCTTCTTGCGTCTTGGCTGTCGAGTTCCATCGTTTGATGACTCATCAATGATTGGTTTAATTGACAACGTTAGTGTTAAAGATGAATGGCTACGTGGTTGTTTTATCGCACCAGCGATTTTTATTGCTTAAGTCGGCCTTTGCCGGACCGAATAAGCTGTTTGATTTGGGAGAAGTGAACCATGAAGATCAATACGTGGATGATAGCCGCCAGCTTATTGCTTGGCAGTGCGATGAGCCATGGTGCGTTCGCATTTTCGATCCCTGCCACGGCGCAAGCGCAAGCCGCTAGTAAGCTGGCGCATATTCAGCTGAAAGCGGCTCAAGGCCAAGCCGAAGCGCAATATTTGTTAGGATTAATGTATGTTTCGGGGCGTTTTGTCGCACAAGACACCCTTTTAGGGCCGCAATGGCTTATTCGCGCTGCTGAGCAGGGCCATCTTAAAGCGGTGCAAACCATTGCCGATCTCTCCTTCGATGGCAAGCTTATTGATAAAGATTTAGCTCAAGCCGAGCGCTGGTATCAACAATTAGCCGCTCAAGGCGATACACGAGCGACATTTCGTTTAGGGTTTATTTATGCCTCAGGTGGTCATGGGGTGGTGCGTAATTGTGGTAAGGCGGTCGATTATTTTCTTGCCGTAGGTGATAACGTGGCGTTGGGCAACGCTTCATGGATATTAGCGACTTGCCCAGAATCTGAATATCGTAATGGCGATAAGGCGATGGCTATCGCTAAGGGATTGGTTGCAGCCAATAACCAAGATCCGACGCATTTAGATAACCTTGCGGCGGCGTACGCCGAAATCGGTGACTTTAACGCCGCAGTCAATATCCAGCAACAAGCTATCCATGCGCTTAAGCAGATGGCTGATCAGCATCGTTTTGATGAGTTTCAGTTACGCTTGCAGCATTATCAGCAGCAGAAACCTTATCGCGAAACCTTACCTTTATAGTTGCTTACTCTTATCGCTTCCTTTCTTCATCGAGCATGAAGGAAGGCTGTTCGCCACTTGCTAACATGAACGTTGCCATCTCCCCTTGCGCTTTCGCTCTTAGTAACAAGCTTCTCTGTATTGGGTTATCAAGTTAGGGATCGGCCTTACTTACGGGCGCCCAAGTGTGATTTTTTAGTCTGAATCACCAGTATTAGAGTTCGGGATAACTGTATCGGATGCTAAGACGAGGCTCAAACTAATGCTAAGGCGGGGGATTTAAGCCGGAGTTTGGCGAGGGAAGTGGTGCGCTAGCATACTCAAGGAAGCAAACAGATCAAGATGGGGGAATTCACTCCCAAGAGTATACTAACTATCAGTCTTTCGCCTGAAATCCCGACGTGTGAGATTCTACGTGGGCTGACTTAAATGAAGCTTAACCTAAGCCGTTATTCAGTATCTAAATCGAGCAGCTGTTGTCTCTTTTCTTGTAGATCGCGGATAAGCGGATTCAATATCAGTTCCATCGCGAGCGACATTTTACCGCCAGGCACTACCAAGGTATTGATGCGAGACATAAATGAGCCATCGATCATCTTAAGGTAATAGGGAAAGTCGACGTTTTTGATCCCGCGAAAGCGGATCACCACAAAACTTTCATCTAAGCTGGGGATGGTTTTGGCGCTAAAAGGGTTAGAGGTGTCGACGGTAGGCACGCGCTGAAAGTTAATATGAGTGCGTGAGAACTGGGGCGTCATATGGTTAATATAATCGTCCATGCTACGCACAATTGACCCCATCACTTTCTCGCGGCTATGACCACGCTCAGAGGTGTCGCGAATGATCTTCTGGATCCATTCTAAATTAACAATGGGTACCATACCAATAAGGAGATCCACATGCTGTGCTACGTTGCACTCATCGGTGACCACCCCACCATGTAAGCCCTCGTAATAGAGCATATCGGTATTGTTGGGCAGCGGTCGCCATTGGGTAAAAGTGCCGGGCATCTGATTAAAAGGCACAGCTTCATCAAAAGTGTGAAGGTAAGAGCGTGTCTCACCTTGGCCCGTTGCGCCATAATCTCGAAAACACTGCTCGAGTCTCTCGAAGTCATTGGCTTCCGGGCCAAAATAGCTGATATTTTTGCTGTCGTTTTGCGATTGGCGGATCTTCAGTTCCATCTCGGGACGGGTATAGTGATGAAAGCTGTCTCCCTCGATCACCGCCGCGTTGATCCCCAGTTGGCGAAAGATATGGCTGAACGCAGTCGTGGTAGTGGTGGTGCCGGCTCCAGAGGAGCCCGTCACGGCAATTATCGGGTGTTTTGCTGACATTTATTTACCTAAAAACGCTGAAGTAGTCACGGCCTGCTAAGCAGGAGTGAAGCAATAGTTATACGGTACAGACCCTGTGCAGGTCAATCTTCTGTTGATGTTGCTAAGGTATTGTCTTTGTGACGAATCGCAATAGATTCATCCTCTTCGCTGTACTCTACAACCAACTCATTGCGCGATAATGCCTGTTGGCATTGTCGTATTGCTGAGGACATCGCCGCATCATCGAGGGCGGCAAAACTGCCATCTTCCATCTGAGTGAATAAAAACTCTTTGATCAAGTTATTTAATGTGTCACTGGGCAGTTGCAGTAACGCTGAGTAAGGCACCAGCATGGTTTATTGTCCTATGTCGAACAGAAAATGGGTAATACGTTTTTCTAAATAATATTGCGGTTTTAGTGGTGTACCGCCGTCGATAAATCCCACGTGGCCGCCATTATGATGCAGCTCATACTGCACCGCGCTCGCCAATTCATTGGCATTGGGGATCACCTCATCAGTCATAAAGGGATCGTCTTTAGCGTGGATCACCAGTGTCGGTTTGGTGATTTTACTCAGATAGGCTAGGCCGCTGGCGCGTTGATAATAATCGGCTACACCAGTAAAACCGTGTAAGGGGGCGGTGACCCGATCGTCAAACAGATGGAAGGTCGTTAACTGCGCAATATCGGCATGGGACACTGGCATCTGGCCTTGCAAGGAGGGCATATCGAGTTTTTCACGCACTTTTTGCTGCAACTGTTTGATAAGGTAAGTTTGATACACTTTCGAAAAGCCGCTTTTCAGCCTAGTGGCACAAGCCGCCAGTTGCAGTGGTGCCGAGATCACTATGGCTCGGTCCACCAAGCTGTTATCGGCTTGCTCGCCCAAATACTTTGCCAATACGTTACCACCTAAGCTATAGCCGACAGCCAATAAGGGGCTGGTGGGAGCGCGCCGTTTAAGCATGCTAAGGGTGGCCTGTAAATCTTGGGTGTCGCCGCTGTGGTAACTGCGGGCCAAGCGATTACTCACTCCAGAACAACTGCGGTGATGGTGCACTACGGCGCATACCTGCATACTGGCCAAGCGGTTAAGTAGGCGCCTGACATAATGAGAGTCGGCGCTGCCTTCTAAGCCATGCACCAAGACCACAATGGCTTGATTGGCCTTGGGTTCACCTAAAAAATCAACATCGATAAAGTCGCCATCATCGAGTTCGAGGCGTTGGCGTGTTAGCGCGGGGCCGCTTACTTTTGTCAGCACCGGTAATATCGTCTGGATATGCGGGTTTTTAGCCCACCAAGGGGGTGAAAAATGTGGTTGCGTCATCATTGGCTGTTGCTGAATGTTAAAACGTGTGTTTAATTATTGTAAGTATCGGCTAGTGTATCACACAAACCCATGCTGAAATTACGTCATGGAGGGTGATGATTGAATATAAGGAATGGCATATGAAAAGACGGACTTTTTTGGCTACCGCGCTTGTCGGCACTGGAGCATTGGCTTTAGGTGTCACGCTTTATCGTCCGCCTTATGTGCGAGTTAACAAGGCGCTCGACCGTCATCACCGGCTGTTATTCAGTTTACTGCTACCTGTGGTGTTAGATGGTGCGCTGCCGCAAACCGAGTCGCTGCGAATTGCCGCGCAAAATCGTACCTTAGATGCCATTAGCGACACCATGGTATTACTTCCCTTAGATGCGCAAGCCGAGCTAGAGCAGTTACTGAATCTATTGGAGTCGCGGCTTGGCATGTTGCTGCTCACCGGGAGCATGACGCCACTGCTACTGCGTAGCCCTGCGCAACTGATTGTCATGTTAGAAAGCTGGCGACACAGTTACTTAGATATGATGGTCATCGCATATCAAGGCTTAAGGGAGTTGATAATGGCCAGTTACTACGCTTGCCCTGAGCATTGGCCGCGGCTGCATTACCAAAAGCCCGCTCTGTTTGGCTAAACCATTAGGCTCACTCATGTGGCTAACGATACCGGTTCGCTGCGTAATGATAGCCACCATAACCCCCCCTTAAACAAGGGTTACAGCATTAACACGGAGGCCAGACCTTGGCGATACCAGACCCCATAGTAGAAGGCCTAGCAAGCGGATGGCATCACATAGATGGCAGTCATCTTGACGCGCCCACCACGTTAGAAGCCGATGTCGTGATTGTAGGCAGCGGCGCAGGTGGCGGTGTGGCGGCGGAGATCCTTACTCAAGCCGGTTTATCGGTGATCATCATCGAGGCGGGGCCGCTCAAGTCCTCAGAGAGTTTTAATATGGAAGAGCGCCGTGCCTATCCCAACTTGTACCAACAAGCGGCCTCGATGAAAACCAAAGATAAGGCGATAGGCATTTTTCAGGGGCGCGCCGTAGGTGGCTCAACCACCATCAACTGGACCACATCGATTCGTACCCCCGACGAGGCGCTGCGCTTTTGGGGAGCGGAAAAGTCGGTGAGCGGCCTGACAAGTGATATCCTCGCGCCTTGGTTTGAGCGGATGGAGCGGCGACTCAATATCACTGAATGGGCTATTGAGCCCAATAACAATAACCTGGCGCTTAAGCGCGGCTGTGAAGCCCTAGGCTGGCAGCACACAGTGATCAAACGTAACGTGGCGGGCTGCTGGAATACCGGTTATTGCGGCATGGGCTGCCCAGTAAATGCCAAGCAGTCAATGTTAGTGACCACTATTCCGGCGGCGCTATCCCAAGGGGCGACGTTAGTCAGTCGAGTGAAAGTGACTAAAATTGAGCACCACAAGCAGCAAGTGTTTGCCTTAAAAGCACAGGCGCTGAATGACGCCCTCACGCCGACAGGGGTCGAAGTACTGTTTAAGGCCAAGCATTATATTTTAAGTGCTGGTGCCATACACACCCCAACCTTGATGTTGCGCTCAAAACTGCCCGATCCTTATCAACTCATCGGCAAACGCACCTTTTTACATCCCACCTTACTCAGTGGCGCAGTGTTTAATGATGCGATTAATGGCCACAGCGGCGCGCCGCAATCTATCTATTCTGATCAATTTGTGTGGCCAAATGGTGCCTCTGGCGAGCTCGGCTATAAACTTGAGGTGCCGCCGATCCACCCGGTGTTAATTGCTTCTAAAACCTTAGGATATGGCCAGAGTCATGCGCAGTTAATGGCCCAGTTTAATCAACTGCAGGTGACCATAGCGCTGGTGCGCGATGGTTACCATAATGACAGTCAGGGAGGCCAAGTGCAGTTAACCGATAATGGCTTTAATCTCGATTATCCGCTTAACGACGTGTTTTGGGGCGCGGCGCGGCGCGCCTTTGCCAGTATGGCTGAGCTGCAATTTGCGGCGGGCGCCAAGCAAGTGCTGCCTATGAGTGAGGGGGTGGGACCGCTATCGAGCTGGGCCGAGGCGAAACAAGCGATTGCCGAGATGACCTTAGCACCACTAAAAACCATCGTGGCGTCGGCGCATGTGATGGGCGGTTGTCCCATGGGTGAAGATCCGGCAATGGCGATGGTCAATAGTCAGGGGCAATCGCACTATTTCGATAACCTGTCGGTGATGGATGGCTCAATCTTTCCCACCAGTTTGGGGGCCAATCCACAACTGTCGATCTATGCGATCACAGCTAAAAATGCCACCGCGTTAGCCCAGCGATTAACCTCTGCACAATAACATCCTCTATTTGAGTGTCACAACGCGATGAACTAACGGTTTGAGATGAGCATAGAGTAAGCGCTTATCTCCACCTCGAACAGGCTCAAATAGCGCATTAGATTGTCGGTATGGGAGGATAATTGCAGTAAGCTTGGGCTGCGCAAAATCAATCTTTGTACCTTGCGCTCTAACATCAGTTCCACCGTCAACATCTGCTGATACTCATCGGGGGCGAGGTGCCCTTTACTGAGTTTTCGCAGGCGGCGAAAGGGTTGCAGCAAGTTGAGCTCAAAGCTTGCTATCTGTGTGATGAGGTGTTGCCAGCCTTGAGTAGGCATAAGATAGTCATGGTTGTCGAGCCAAGTTGCCAGCAGTGCTAAGTTAACATTTAACCCGTGTTCATCCTGTAGTTTGAGATATTCAGCCTGATGTTGGGCATAGAGTAAGTCGCAGTCTTGCCAAAGTGACAGGGGGAGTTGGGTTAAACACGCCATGGTGACAGATCCTTGTGCTACTAATTGATTACGATTCACCGCTGTTATCAGTGAGTGTGATTCATCCAAAATTTGGTTAAGTATTTGTGCGCGCTAGCGAAAGCCTTGAGCGATCATATTAGCCTTTCGCGCCAACATTCGCTATGAGCGTTAACATTAACTTTCGCTGTAATCTGCCCTTGAGGCGAATAAACCGCCTCAAGGGAGTTGGGTGGCTGTGCTAGGTGACTATGATGCGGTGATTTGCGCGGTGACGCTTTGCTCCATCGCTTCAATCTGTTCTTGCAGTTCTAGCCACTCCATTTCGCTCTCTTCCAATGTTTGGGTCAGCTCTGTTCGCTCGCTAAGTACCGCCGTCAGTTTGGCCTTGTTATCGGCGTCATACAGGCTGGTGTCGGCCAGCATATTTTCTAGCTCGCTGAGACGTTCGCTGCACTCTTGCTGCTGTTTTTCCAGCTTGGCTTGTACTTTCTTGAGCGGCGACAGTTTTTGTCTTAATTCCGCTTCGAGGCGCTTTTGCTGCTTTTTATCTTGTGCGGGCGAGGCGTCGCTCACGCCATCACTATGATTATCACTCTTGGCCGCATCGAGCAACCATTGGTGATAATCATCGAGATCGCCATCGAAACTTCGCACTTCACCTTGATCCACCAAGTAGTAGTCGCTGCAACTGAGGCGCAATAAGTGCCTATCGTGAGAGACGATAATCATCGCCCCTTCGAAAGATTGCAGTGCCATGGTGAGCGCATGACGCATCTCAAGATCTAAGTGGTTGGTGGGCTCATCGAGCAGCAGCAGGTTAGGGCGTTGCCAGACCAAGAGCGCTAACACCAAGCGGGCTTTTTCGCCACCCGAAAAAGGTCGCACTGGCGATAATGCCATGTCGCCGTTAAAGCCGTATCCGCCCAGAAAATCACGCAGCTCCTGCTCACGATGGTTGGGCGCAAGGCGCATTAAATGTTGCAGTGGTGAGTCATCTAGGCGCAAAAATTCCAGTTGATGCTGGGCAAAGTAACCTATGTTAAGTCCGGGGTTGGTTTCATAGATGCCGCTTAGGGGTTGCAGTTGCCCCGACAGTAATTTAATCAGGGTAGATTTACCCGCGCCATTACGCCCGAGCAGGCCGATACGCGCACCTGGCACCAAGTTAAGGTGAACATGGTTTAAAATCACCTTATCGCCATAGCCTACAGAGACTTGCTCCATTTTGACCAGTGGATTGGGCAGGGCGTCGGGCGCTTTAAACTCCATATAAAATGGACTATCGGCTTTAGACGGCAGTAGCTCGGTCATGCGTTCGAGCGCCTTTAAGCGGCTCTGGGCCTGCTTAGCCTTACTGGCCTTATAGCGGAATCGGTCAACAAACGACTGCATGTGCGAACGCTCTTTCTGTTGGCGCTCATACGCCACCTGTTGCTGCGCCATCCGCTCGGCGCGAATGCGTTCAAAGGCGCTGTAGTTGCCTTTGTAATAGTTGAGTTTGTGGTGTTCGACATGGACAATTTCATCCACAATGGCGTCGATAAAGTCCCTGTCGTGGCTGATCAGAATCAAGGTACCTTGGTAGGACTTAATCCACCCCTCAAGCCAATACATGGTGTCTAAGTCTAAGTGGTTGGTGGGCTCATCGAGCAGCAACAGATCCGAGCGACACAGTAGCGCTTGGGCCAAGTTGAGTCGCATGCGCCAACCACCCGAGAAACTTTTAACCGGATTTTGCTGATCGGCTTCGGCAAAGCCAAGGCCAGCCAATAAGCTGGCGGCGCGCGATTGAATGGTATAGCCGCCGATGGCATCGAGTTTGCCGTGCAGCAAGGCAATGGCATTACCGTCGTTATCTTGCTGGGCTTGATGCAGTGCCTGCTCTAATTGTCGATATTCTTTATCGCCGTCAATCACATATTCTAATGCGCTGACATCTAACGCGGGTGTCTCCTGCGCCACCGAGGCAATTTGCCAGCCACTAGGAAGGCTAAACTCGCCTTTATCTAAGCTTAAATGACCGAGGATCAGCGCTAACAAGGATGACTTACCCGTGCCATTAGCGCCCACTAAGCCGACTTTATGGCCGGGATAGATAGTCAGTGACGCTTCGTCCAATAGGGTTTTTGAACCACGAATAAGTTGTGCTTGAGTAATGGTGATCATTAAGGTCGACTTGATACTGCATGGAGATAATTGGCTGAGGATAATAGCGTAAAATTGCCTATTTTAGCCACCGTTTAGCAAGAACAATTTCTAACTAATGGAAGTCTTTTTGATTGGCTTATGGCAAAATGCCGTCATTGAATTGCTAATTTACAGACTACAGGTTAATTGCAACGTGAGTAAAGTCAGAGTAAAGAAACGTTTTGTTGCCGGCGCTAAGTGCCCCAAGTGTAAAGCGGTAGACAGTATCGTGCTGTTTAAAGAGCAAGGAGTTGAAACGGTAGAGTGCATCGAGTGTGATTACCGTGAGCAACAAGCCGAAGCCGAGGTTGCCGCTAAGGCGACAGGTGCGGTTATTGGGGTGTTTAAGCCTTAAATTATTTAAGGCCTAAAACAGCTAGGTGCTAGCACCTAGCACTGAGCCTGATGGTTAATCTTTAAAGCCTTCATATAAAAACAGATGACGCGTCTGGTTAAAGCGTGCTTCATCGCTGTTGATAAAGTCGATAGCCAGTTGCGCCTGCTCTTGGCAACACTTATCGAGCTTGGCGATTTCATATTCGTTCATCACTATGTTCATCGCCTCGACCGTCCATTCGCACTCACCTAGGCCTATGGTGACTTCGTCGGGATCATAGTGAGTCACCATCCAGTCTTGTAGCTGCTCAGTTGAGATCTGCTGATTTTTCCATTGTTCAAGTTGTTCGATAAGTTGGCTTTTGCTGATATTGGCTTGTGTCATTGAGTTGGTAATTGCTGGCTGATAAATCTTGCCGCCTAGGATACCGATTTATAACCGGCGATGCGATGCTAAATGGTGCTTGCCGATAACTTAGGCTTAATTAACTAAGCCACAATTAACTAAGCCTTAATGGACTTGGCCTTAAGCTGCACATCTTGGTGATGTGCTTGTTATCGCTAGCGTAAGCTCTATCGCTTATCCCTGCTTGTGTCGTCATTGCCTTAAAGCCATTGCCATTTAGCCAATGTTACTTCGCCAATACGACTTCGCTCCGCCACTGCTTTTTAACTATTGCAGATTAATCACGGCTTATTAATCGCAGTGACTCAGTAGCGTCACTGAGCCAAGGAGGTTAAACCCATAAACCAAGGGGGAGCCTGTGGTGTGTATCGCAACCTTGATAAAATGGCGGGGTAATTTAGGTCGCAAGTGTTGCCTTGTTGTACGCTGCGGGGTAATTTGTTGTGTTTTTTTATTTTTGGATCACATCAAATGAATAATAAAGTTACATCCAAAGCCACCGAGCCGGCAGAGTCGACTCACTCTAAGACGGCTTTTCCGCGTATGTTTTGGGTCGCCAATGGCGTCGAACTGCTCGAACGCGCGGCCTATTACGGCGTATTTGTCGTTATCACCTTGTATTTGTCTCGTATCTTGGGCTTTAGCGACGTAGAAGCGGCGTGGTTAGCTGGCTCCTTCTCGGCAGGTCTCTATTTTTTGCCCACTTTTAGCGGTGCCTTAGCCGATAAGATAGGCTTTAGGGGGGCCTTGCTGCTGGCCTTTGGTCTATTGACCATAGGTTATGCGTCATTAGCGATTTTCCCCATGCTGATAGAAACTCAAGGACTGGTGGAGTATGGCAAGGAAACCGTTTATCGCGGGCTGCGCGAAGCCGATATTCGCTGGGCGATTATCCCTATTTTAATCGTCATCATGATTGGTGGCTCTTTTATCAAGGCGGTGATCACTGGCACTGTTGCGCTATCGACCACCACAGAAACCCGCGCTAAGGGCTTTTCTATCTTTTATATGATGGTTAACATTGGCGCCTTTTCCGGTAAAACTGTGGTTAAACCGCTGCGCGAGTCGATGGGCGATCTGGGGTTAATTAACCTCAACTATTTTGCCGCCAGCATGACGTTACTGGCGTTTATCAGTATTTTGCTGTTCTTTAAGAGTACCGATAACAATCGCTCGGGTAAGAGCCTGGGGCAAATTTGGCAAGCATTAACGAAAGTGCTGTCTAATGGCCGTTTGGTTTCGCTGACCATTATCATTTCTGGTTTTTGGATGGTGCAACATCAGCTGTATGCCACCATGCCCAAATATGTGCTGCGCATGGCGGGCGAAGGGTCTTCTCCTTCTTGGTACGCTAACGTTAATCCGCTGGTGGTGTTTCTGTGTGTGAGCCTAGTGACCACGCTAATGGCAAAACGCAGCGCACTTTCTTCGATGACCATAGGCATGTTTATTATGCCTGTTTCGGCACTATTAATGGCCTCGGGCAATATGTTTGCCGGGACTGACACTATTTTAGGCATGCATCCTATTGCGGCGATGATGATCATCGGCATTGTGTTCCAAGGCTTAGCTGAGTGCTTTATTTCGCCGCGTTTCTTGGAATACTTTTCACTGCAAGCACCTAAGGGCGAAGAGGGGCTGTACTTAGGGTTCTCACATCTACACTCGTTTATTAGCTCATTACTGGGCTTTGGTTTGTCAGGCTATTTACTCGAGGCCTACTGCCCCGATCCGCGCACCTTTAGTGACCATGCTGCTTGGGTTGAAGCCTCATCCCATGCCCATTATATCTGGTACGTGTTTGCCGGTATCGCTAGCGTGTCAGCAGTCTCATTAATTATCTATGGCGCTGTGATTAAACGCATGGATGCTAAAGTGACTGCAGAGGCCGAGCTGGCCACCGCTTAAATCGCGACTCTTGTAGCTGCACTTTAACCATTATCTTAACAGCTGTTATCTCAAGCCCCTGCACCGCGTAGACAAACACTCACGCGGCGCCGGGGGCTTTTTAGCGATAAACCTTTTTAAGCACACTTGCCTAACGCACTTTGACTAAAAGATTGCTATAATCGCCGCCAATACAGGGCAGAGCTTAGCGCATTCGGTAATATGAGGGTGTTGGGTTTGCCTATCGACATGCTTTAAATTCGATTAGCTGTGCACGCGCGATTAATACTCGGCCAAGCCCAGCTGTCCGACTAGGAAAATACCGTGAGTCAAGCCGACAATAACACCGCAACTGCTTTTAACAGCCTGGCGTTAAAACCTGAACTGCTCGAGACCCTAACCACCATAGGTTTTGAGTCTATGACCCCCATTCAAGCCAAAAGCTTGCCAGCCATCTTAAACGGCGAAGATGTGATTGGCCAAGGCAAAACAGGCTCGGGTAAAACCGCCGCCTTTGGCTTAGGATTACTCAATAAATTGGATGTGAAACGTTTTCGCATTCAAGCGTTAGTGATGTGCCCAACCCGCGAGCTGGCCGACCAAGTGGCGGCCGATCTGCGTACGCTGGCCCGTGGCATCCACAATATAAAAATTTTAACCTTGTGTGGCGGCGTGCCTATGGGGCCACAAATTGGCTCGCTTGAACATGGTGCGCATATCATTGTGGGTACGCCGGGTCGTATTATCGATCATCTCGATCGCGGTCGTTTAGATCTTGAAAACGTTAACATGTTAGTGCTGGATGAAGCCGATCGCATGTTAGAAATGGGGTTTCAAAAAGAGCTCGACGCCATCATGCTCGCCGTGCCGCGTGAGCGCCAAACCTTGCTGTTTAGCGCCACTTTCCCTGAGCAAATTCAAACCATTAGCGAGCAGTTTTTGGTCAACCCTGTGATGATCAAGGTTGAAGGCAAGCACGACGGTGACACCATTGACCAGCATTTTTATGAGTGCGGTAACAATAACGATCGCATGAAAGCCCTGCGCCTGTTGCTACTGCATCACAAGCCAGAAAGTGCCGTGGTGTTTTGTAATACCAAACGCGAAACCAAAGATGTGGCCGCGAAATTGGCTAACGATGGTTTTAGCGTTGTGGCGCTGCACGGCGACTTAGAGCAGCGCGATCGCGACCAGATGTTACTGCGATTTGCCAACAAGAGTGCTAGCGTGATGGTGGCTACCGATGTGGCCGCACGCGGGCTCGATATCGATGCGCTCGATATGGTGGTTAACTACCATGTTGCTTACGACACCGAAGTGCACATTCACCGAATTGGCCGTACTGGTCGCGCGGGCAGCAAAGGGGCGGCGCATACCTTCTTTAACCATGAAGACGGTTACAAAATGGCACTGCTTGAAGATGAAATTGGCCGCGACATCGTGGGCGAAGCCTTGCCAAACGAAAGTCTGCTCGACACTTACCCACCCCAGCCACGCATGGTCACCATTCAAATTGATGGCGGTAAGAAAAACAAAATTCGTCCAGGCGACATTTTAGGTTGCCTCACAGGTGACAACGGCATCGAAGGCTCAGAAGTGGGCAAGATTAAGATCACCGAGTTTCGCTCATACGTTGCTGTCGATCGCAAAGTGCTCAATAAAGCCCTTAACAAGATAACCAAGGGTAAGCTTAAAGGTAAGAGCTATCGCGCATGGGAACTGCGCTAACTCATCGCGTTAACTAGCGATTGGGCTTAATTAGCTATCAGGCTATGTTGAAAAGGAGCTAACTAACGTTAGCTCCTTTTTTGTTTGTTGTGTATTGGTGTTTTTGTTGTTTAGTGTTTGGCCGAATTGGTGTTGGTTAAGTGGGTTTGAAGGCGTACTTTTATGGCAACCTATCACCTGCGGTGAGTTTATGTGCAGATACTTCTGCGACACTGTGAGTGAAGCGTAGCTTTATGCTTACGAACGAGAGAGGTATGGATGCCGAAAAATGTTGGGAATATTTTTGGCCATGATTTCGAAGGCCAAAATCGCGCTTACATCTTTATCTAACGCCTCTTCGATTTAGCCGTATTAGGTGTGGATTCAGAATTAAAAGCTAACGTATTTTTGCCCCAAAGTTTGGTGGGCTTGGCATGAAGAACAATGACATTTGCTTGAGTAGCGGCTGGCTGTATTTTTATTAATTGAAAGTGTTTGAAGGTCGAACCTTCAATGTGAGTTAATTGCTTGCAGCAGGCTTATGTGCAAGCGCTCTTTTGGCTCGCCGCAAGCACGTCCGTGTGGGCTCTGCGAAATCATCCATGATTTCGAAGGCCAAAACCGCGCTTACACCTATCTCTAACGCTTCTTCGATTGGACTTCATTTGATACGACTAGTGAGTTAAAGGCTAAGAAGCTTTTTGCCCCAAAGTTTGGTGACCTTGAAATGAAGGCTTGGCATTTTTTTAAGTTTACTTGAGCAGCGTTATGCTGAATTTTCATTTATTGATGTGCTATGAAAACGCACCTTAATGGCAATTAATAGCCTGCCGCAGGCTAGAAAACAGAGCGAAATAGCTGTTTTTTATGCTCGATAAACTGCCTGCAATTTTATAATTAGTCGAATTGTTGTGATTTAATAATTTGTTGTAGAGACCTCTACATCAACTCGTTCAGTTTGCGGGAAACTTATTCAAATTTTCTCAAACTGATGTTAGCTTTATCGCTTTATTTCAATTCATTAGCGTGTCATAGTCGCTGTAAGTTAAATTTTAGGCAGCAGTTTATTGAGCTGCTATTCAATAAGCTGTTCTTGACCTGAGGTAGACGATTTTTAGCAAAAAAGAAGTGATATTTAAGTCTAGCTGAAGGAATAGATAGAGCCAAACGCGATGGAAGAAACGCATTTTCTATGGTAGCTTGAAGGCACTTGCCAAGGCTCGTAAAGCGTAGCTTTTAAAGAGACCTGCAATTGACTTCAAGTGAAGAAGCGATGCTTCCCTCACGCCGCAGGGGGCATCAATTAAGCCCCAAGGGCATGGAATATGAACTCACGGATTGAGTAGCGATAACCTCCTCTCTCCGAAAGTAAAGAACAAGCCGTTACACGAGACCTTTGGCTCGTGAACTAGATCGTTATAAGGCCAATCGGGCATCGAGTATTACCGTAAAGTTTTTCATCTGAGAAAGTAAAATAAAAGGAAGTAACATGGCTGCCAAGTCAAATTTAGTAAACCTTGATGCAATGATCAAAAGAGCTGATTTTGCACACAAACAAGATGAAAGTTCATCTTTTGAAACATTTAATAGTATTCCTGCTCGGGAGCTAGCTTCAGGTAGTCCTATAGTTGCTTTACTAAGAAAGCCTGACTTTCAAAGAGAAACAAACCATTGGACACCAGATCAAGTTGTATCTTTGCTTGAGTGTTATATCAATGGCGACCTAATTCCTTCTGTAATCTTATGGATGTCTCCTTCGTTTTTATTCGTTATAGATGGAGGGCATAGATTAAGCGTAATCCGCGCTTGGATGGAAGATGATTATGGTGATGGGCCAATATCACATAAACTATTTGGCCATGATATATCTGCTGAGCAAAAAAAAGCGGCGGAAAAAACGAGGAAACTTGTTAAAGAAAAAATTGGAGCTTGGAGTTATTATCAAAGTCTTTTAAAAGATAACGATAGTGATGATATAACACCTGAACAAAGAAAAAAGTTAAGCACTTTGACTGCTCGTGGATTACCAGTACAGTGGGTGAAAGGTGATACTGATAAGGCAGAGACATCATTCTTTAATATAAATATGAAAGGAACTCCTTTAGACCCTCTTGAAGAGTTGCTATTAAGGAATAGAAAAAGACCTGTACCAATCGCTGCAAGAGCAATTATTCGAGCAGGTAAAGGGCATCGTTATTGGTCATTATTTGAGAAAGAGAAAACAGAAGTTATTGAAGCGCAGTCGCTTAAATTACACCGTTTATTATTTGATCCTGAGATAAAAAAACCGATAAAAACTTTAGATTTGCCACTAAGTGGTTCTAAGGGTATTAGAACAGCAATTCAAATACTGATTGATTTTATCCTAATTGCAAATTCCAATCAGAAAGACGGTGTGTTGAAATTAGATAAATATCCAGAAGATTTATCTGGTGACGGCACTCTTGATGTTCTGAAAAAAACTATTACTTTAGCATCAAGAATTACTGGAAATGATCGCGGTAGCCTTGGACTTCACCCTGCAATATATTTCTATGGTCCTACAGGTCGCCACTCAAGCGCTATGTTTTTAGGTGCTATAACTCTTTTCAATGAAAAACTGATACAAAACAATAAATCATTTTTTACTAAATTTACAAGTGTCAGAGAAAAACTAGAAGAAATACTTATTAGTAATAAAGAACTTGTCGCTACTATTTTACAAAAACATATTAGCCATAAACGGGCTGATATATTTAAAGATTTGTTAGATAAAGTTGTTGTTAAGTTATCAGAAGAGCAAGAAATAACACAAAATGACTTAATTGTATTATCTCAGTTGGACGGTAAATTAATTTCTGGTGATGTTAAAAATGGTAACTCTAAAATAACAGACGAACAAAAGAGTAAATTATTTATTAATATAGCTTTAAATAATGCTCTTACGTGCCCTATTTGTAACGGTTATTTAGATGTAGATAAATCAGTGTCTTATGATCACATACAAAGAGTTAGAGAAGGTGGCGCAGGGAACTCGGGTAACGTACAACTTACGCACCCTTATTGTAACCAATCAATTAAGCAATAAGGATTTATAACGAGTTGCTTAAACGGAAAAATAACAGTTGGCCTTCGCTTTGCGATTATAGCCAACCATTATTTTCCGCTTAGCAAGGCGTTAATCTATACAAATATTAATCTGAAACAGACTAATCAGAACATTAGTCTTAACAAGCTTTGGTTCAAAAATAAGTTAGCTTTTGATTGTCCGAGTCATATCAGTAAGGTTAAATCGAAGAGATTAAGAACTCAGTGTAGGTATGGCGGTGGGGGTTGGTGGCATGGATGCCACCGTCGAGCGTATAGGGATATACTTGCAGCGCCCCACCGAAATACCTGCACGAAAGGCATGCTGCAGGCAATGGGTTGCCATGAAGGTTAACGCTACCATCAATAAATAAAAACTAACTCGACTAAATGTTACAAGCCAAAAAAAGCCAACACCTTGATTCGAAGGCCAACACACTTTTGTCCAAAAACAACTTAACTTTTGATTGTCCGAGTGACACTAGTAAGGTCAAATCGAAGAGATTAAGAACTCGTGTGTAGGTGCGGCTGAGGCCTTCGATTTCAGGGATGAAATCGCAGAGCGCCCAAGGATGGGTTTACAGCGGTGCCGAGGAAGCACCTGCACGAAAGGCATGCTGCAGGCAATTGGTTGCCATGAAGGTTAACGCTACCATCAATCAATAAAAACTAACTCGACTAAATGTTACAAGCCCAAAAAAGCCAACACCTTCATTCGAAGGCCAAGATACTTTGGTCCAAAAATAAGTTAGCTTTTGATTGTCCGAGTGACACTGGTAAGGTCAAATCGAAGAGATTAAGAACTCGGGTGTAGGTGCGGCTGAGGCCTTCGATTTCAGGGATGAAATCGCAGAGCGCCCAAGGATGGGTTTACAGCGGTGCCGAGGAAGCACCTGCACGTAAGCCTGCGGCAAGCAATTCAAAACAATGTAAGTCAACGCTACCATCAATCAATAAAACCTAACTCGACTAAATGCTACAAGCCAAAAATGCCAATACCTTCATTCGAAGGCCAAGATACTTTTGTCCAAAAATAAGTTAGCTTTTGATTGTCCGAGTCATATCAGTAAGGTTAAATCGAAGAGATAGATAAGTCGGTGTAGGTGCGGCTGAGGCCTTCGATTTCAGGGATGAAATCGCAGAGCGCCCAAGGATGGGTTTACAGCGGTGCCGAGGAAGTACCTGCACGAAAGGCCTGCGGCAAGCAATTCAAAACAATGTAAGTTAACGCTACCATCAGCGATGTAAAAACCTATTCCGGCAAATGCTACAAGCCAAAAAAAGCCAACACCTTCATTCGAAGGCCAAGATACTTTTGTCCAAAAACAATTTAACTTTTGATTGTCCGAGTGACACTAGTAAGGTCAAATCGAAGAGATTAAGAACTCGGGTGTAGGTGCGGCTGTGACCTTCCGTGACAGTGATGTCACGGCAGAGCCTACAGGGATTGTACTTGAACAACATCCCTGTTTAAGAGCCAGTTCGGCATCCATGCCTCTCGTTCGTTGGCTCGAAGCAGCGCTTCACTCTCCGTGTCACAGAAGCACCTGCACGAAAGGCCTGCGGCAAGCAATTCAAAATGATGAAGGTTAACGCTACTATCGTTAACTAAATGAAATAAATAGACGCCCATAGTTAATGTGCATCAGAAACGACCTTCTACTAAGCTTTGAAGAAGCATTAGACAAGGAGGTTGTTATGCGACGCCCTTGCCGTACCCAAATTAGTCTTGAAGACATACCCTATTATCATTGTTGTAGCCGGTGTAGTGAGGCGCGCCTTTTTATGTGGTGATGATGCCTATTCGGGGAAAAATTATGATCATCGCCGCAGTTGGATAGAATCGCTGGTGTTTGAGCTTGCAGCGGCTTTTGCCATTGATGTAGCAGCATTTGCCGTAATGTCGAATCACCTTCATGTGGTGCTACGTATTGATATCGAGACTGATTAATAATGGCTGGCACATATTTGCAGCAAGTCATCGTTACATCAAAAGGTCATGGTTAGAAGCAATAAAAAAGTCGCCCTTGGCGACTTTTTATTGCGAGTGCTGCTAGCTGATTGGCTACAGGCTAGGCTCTTGACTGTAATCGACGCCATGATATTCGAGGCAGGCATCGACCTCGTTAGCCGAGCCTAAAATCACTGCGACGCGCTGGTGAATGTCGCTGGGCTCAATATCCATGATGTTTTCATAGCCGGTTGAGGCTTTACCGCCTGCCTGTTCGACCAAAAACGACATGGGGTTGGCTTCATACATCAAGCGCAGTTTATAGGGTTTGTCTGGGTTTTTATTGTCCGTTGGGTAGGTAAAGAGTCCGCCGCGACACAATACGCGGTGCACATCGCCCACCATGGCGGCAATCCAGCGCATGTTGAATGACTTTTCACGCGGGCCAATTTTCCCTAGCAGTAGATCGCTAATATAGGTCTGCATTGGCGCTTCCCAGAAGCGTTGGTTTGACATATTGATGGCAAACTCGCCAGTATCTTTGCTAATGGCCATGGCATCATTGGTGAGCAAATATTCGTTGGTATCTGGGTTGAGGGTAAATAGCTGCACCCCTTTACCTGTGGTTAAGGCCAGCATGGTCGATGGGCCATACAATACATAACCCGCGGCCACTTGATGGCGACCATTTTGTAAAAAACTCTGCTGACTCAGTTCACCTTTTGGCGCGGGTAGCACCGAAAAAATGGTGCCCACCAGTGAGTTAATATCGATATTCGATGAGCCATCTAGTGGGTCGAAACACACTAAAAAATCGCCACTTTGGCCGACCTCAACAATATGGTCTTCCTCTTCTGATGCTAAGCCGCGTACCGTGCTATCGGCTTTTAGCGCGTCTTTAAGCATGTCATTGGTGATCACATCGAGCTTCTTTTGGGTTTCGCCTTGGACGTTTTCTTGCTCGGTGGCACCGAGTACACCGGCCAGTGCGCCATGACGCACTGCATGGCTTATCGCTTTAGAGGTGTCGGCTAGGGTCAGAATGAGTTGAGACAAAGGAGCTTCAATCCCTTGTGAACTGAGGTGTTGCGCCAGAGTTTGCATGTTATTTCCTATGACATAGCGAGCTAGGCTCACATTTGAGGTCAGCATGTTTTTATAGGGTTTAATTCTGGTGGCTATTCTACCGTAGATGAATCGTTTTTTCAGCGGCTAATTACGCCGGGGGCTAAGTGGCTGCGTTTTTATTTTGCGCAACTTTGAGGCACAATGCGTCATAGCTTAGTTAATCAAACTCGTTTTATATCCAGGACATAATAATGAAAAAAAAATGGATTAGTTCTGCGCTAATGGTGGTGCCTATGCTTTTATCTCACTGTGTATCTGCGGCGCAAGCCGAGCTTAATCAACCCCAAGGTGGTAAGGCAGCGTTAACTGTCGAGCGCTTGTATGCCTCGCCGGCATTAGCTGGCAGCAGTCCGCGGGGGTTAACCTTGTCTCCCGATGGTCAACGGGTGACTTACCTTGCAGGGCGGGTCGACGACCAATACTTATATGACCTATGGCAGATGGATGTGGCCACCGGCGAGCAAGATATCTTGCTCAATGCCGATCGCCTTAAAAGTGGCGAGCTGTCGGACGAAGAGAAGGCCCGTCGCGAGCGTCAACGCATTTATGGTCAAGGGATCATGGAGTATTTCTGGGCCGATGACAGCCAAGCCATATTGATCCCAGCGTCTGGAGCCTTGTATTACTATTCGCTTGCCGATGCCAAAGTGGAAGTGTTGCCAACCGGTGAGGGCTTTATTACCGACGCCAGATTGTCGCCTAAGGGGCATTTTGTATCGTTTGTGCGCGAGCAAAACTTGTATGTGCTTAACCTCGAGACTCGCCAATTAACCGCATTAACCCAAGATGGTGGTGGCGCGATTAAAAATGCGATGGCCGAGTTTGTTGCGCAAGAAGAGATGGACCGCATGACTGGTTATTGGTGGGCGCCCGATGAGTCGGCTATCGCCTTTACCCGTATCGACGAGTCGGCTGTCGAGTTGGTGACTCGCAACGAAATTTATGCCGATGGCATTAAGCTTACCGAGCAACGTTACCCTTATGCGGGCAAAAATAATGTCAGTATCGAACTGGGTGTGGTCAATATTGAAGATAACAACGTACGCTGGATTGATATCGGCCAAACCCCAGATAGCTACCTGCCTCGGGTTAAGTGGCTGCCAGATAGTCAGCATGTGTCATTTCAGTGGCAAAGCCGTGATCAACAGACCTTAGACCTACGCATTGCCGCTTTAAACGGTACCGCGGCACCTACAACGGTTATCAAAGAGCGCAGTAAGGCTTGGGTTAATTTAAACAACGATCTGCATTTCTTGAAACAGCAGCCACAACTGGTTTGGGCCTCGGAGCGTGATGGCTTTAATCATCTGTACCTATTTGATCTGCAAGGTAAGCTTATTAAGCAACTTACCAAAGGAACTTGGGCAGTCGATGAGGTGGAATATGTCGATGAGCAGGCTGGCTGGGTCTACTTTACGGGCCGCAAAAGCAGTGTCATCGAAAAGCACCTATACCGCGTGCCCTTAGCCGGAGGCGAAATAGAGCAAATTAGCCGCCGAGCGGGTATGCATGGGCCAGTATTTGCCGACAATCAGCCTATTTACCTCGATTACTTTAATAGTCTAGTGCAGCCGCCGCAGGTTAGTCTGCATGGTGCTAAAGGGGAGCGCTTGGCTTGGGTCGAGCAAAATAATGTCGATGAATCTCATCCCTTATATCCCTTCTTCGGTCAATGGCAATTACCTGAATTTGGTCAGATAAAAGCGCAAGATGGTCAAGCCTTGCAGTATCGTCTCTTTAAACCCACAGGCTTTGATGCCACCCAGCAGTATCCGGTTGTGGTGCGTGTGTACGGTGGCCCTCATGCTCAGTTGGTAGTCAATAGTTGGAGTGAACAAGACTACTTTACCCAGTACCTGCTGCAACAAGGCTTTATCGTGTTTCAGCTCGATAATCGTGGCTCGGCCCATAGGGGCACTCAGTTTGAACATGTGATCTACAAGCAACTTGGGCAAGCGGAAGTTGACGATCAAAAGGCGGGCGTCGATTATTTGCGTAGCTTAAATTATGTCGATGGTGACAACATTGCGATTTATGGTCATAGCTACGGCGGTTATATGGCCTTAATGAGTCTATTTAAAGCGCCCACGCATTTCAAAGCCGCGATTGCGGGTGCACCGGTAACTGACTGGGCCTTGTATGATACCCACTATACCGAGCGTTATTTGTCGCACCCAGGCAGCAATGCCGAAGGTTATGAAGCCAGCAGTGTACTGCCTTATGTCAAAGATTATCAGTCGGGATTGTTGATGTATCATGGCATGGCCGATGACAATGTGTTGTTTGAAAACAGCACGCGGGTTTATAAGGCGCTGCAAGATGAGGGCAAACTGTTTCAGATGATCGACTACCCCGGGTCTAAGCATTCGATGCGCGGCGAGAAAGTGAGAACGCATCTATACCGCTCGCTGGCCGATTTCTTAGATAAACAACTGAAACAGAAAGGTTAACGATAGTTTCTAGGCGGCAAGCTGGAATTTTTAGCGCTGCGTTAGAACAACAAGCCCTGTGGTTTGATATAAGTCACAGGGCTATTTGGGGAAAGGAATCACTAATTCTTATTTACTGCAGATGCCCTTTTTAGCCAGTTTTAGCTTTTTAATTTCTTGTTTTCCTTTTTCTTCTATGAGCTCAAGCCCAGCGCCACCAACAAAGGCACCAAATAATTGGGCCTGTGTATTTATTGGGGCATTCACTTGGCGCCAATGTCGCTGCGCAAATTAGCGCAAGACGACAGAACATTACTGGACAAGTATTAATTGCGCCTATGCATGACTTTAGTACCGGGTTAAAGAATTACGTCGCACAGGAATATTCATGGTATTACCGAATATTGGGCGAACAGCAATTACGCCAGATCACAGATACCGTTTTGCAGCAACGCAATATAACTCTTCAAGATACGGCAATAGCCCCTTTATTGACCCGTTCAAATACACCCACTTTATTGATAGCATCAGAGCAAGATTCGATAGCTCCAGCAAGTTACTTTAGCCATTTACAATCGCCAAACCTGCAGTTACATTTTTCCCAGAGGAGGACACATGCTGGTCTAGTGATGTTTAATAACCAAGAATTACAGCAGCTACAGGACTGGTTGCAAACCGTAGTTACGGAGTAACTTGGTCTGCAATATGACGCTAATCGCAAATATTGGGACAGGGGCAACCGTACTCATAATCCCTGTTTTTCGTCTATAAATACTAAGTTAGACTATCGCTGATCTAGCCAAAAATGTGCTGCAGATATCGCAGGGCAGGCGATGGGTAACCATGAGGTTTTAGCTTCAAATTAGCATATCCAAAAGCCACTCGGCCGGATTGAAATGATATCGAGCTGGATTCGAAGTCTAGCCCACAGTGGCATAAGTGTTCAGGACACAAAAAAGCCAGTCTCACGACTGGCTTTTTCATTGAATAACATAAGCGTAAGCTTATGCGTCTTCTAAATTACCACAGAAGCGGTAACCTTCACCGTGGATTGTCGCGATGATTTCTGGCGTATCTGGTAAGCTTTCAAAGTGCTTACGGATACGACGAATCGTGACGTCAACCGTACGGTCATGTGGCTTAAGCTCACGGCCGGTCATCTTCATCAGTAAGTCTGCACGAGTCAGGATCTTACCTGGGTTTTCAACGAAGTGAAGCATCGCACGAAATTCACTGCGTGGAAGCTTGTATGACTCGCCCTGTGGGCTAACCAATGAACGGCTGTTAATTTCTAAGCTCCAGCCGTTGAAACGGTAGTATTCTACCGCGCTCTTTTCTTCTGTTTCTACACCAGTGCTATTCACACGGGTCAACAAATTACGTGCACGAATTGTTAGCTCACGTGGGTTGAATGGCTTAGTGATGTAATCATCTGCACCAATTTCAAGGCCCAAGATCTTGTCAACTTCGTTATCACGGCCCGTTAGGAAGATTAGACCGATATTGTTTATTTCACGAAGTTCACGTGCCAACAAAAGACCATTCTTGCCTGGAAGATTAATATCCATAACGACGAGATTGATCTTGTTTTCTTGCATTGCTTTATGCATTTCTGCGCCGTCATTGGCTTCAGTTACCACATATCCTTCAGCCTCGAAAATACTTCTTAGCGTGTTCCGGGTAACGGCTTCATCTTCTACGATCAGAATGTGCGGATTTTGCATATTTATCTACCTAATATTTATTTACATCTGTGCTAACCATGAGCGCGGCGTGCGGTTGCGCCCTAACTTGTCGTGTTGAAAATTACCGAGTCACGTAGGTGCTTTCACTAAAACGACTGAAACCGCAACACACTTCATGATTAGTAAGGTATGCGTATCTCTTTGTTGAAAAAGATGCGCTAACTGTATCCACTACGATTAACAATAGTAGGAAATAGTTCCTTTAACTATTGAAATTTTCAAGTTTCAATATTAAAAGCGACAAAATCGCTCATATCTATAGGAAATTGACAACTTTTGATCACAGTGATTTAGACATGGCGTAACAAAAGTTGTTCATGCTTGACGAGTGGAAGTGAATCAACCGACGTATTGTACTCGTTTTAGTCATTTGTTAACAAATGAAATGTTAACAAATTTACGCTTAGATTTGATGTTTATCAATTTTTTATGGCTAATCTTTTGATTTTATGGTCATTAATTATAATTTAACAGAGATATAATCTGTTTGTTCTAGGCAGTTGAGATGATTTAACTATAATTATCGCACGCTAATTTAGGAATGTTCGGCGAATGAGTACCATAGATGACCATTTTTGGCACAGTTATCAGCATACCCAATTTCTATTGACCCAAGGGTTTTCTCCCGCCTTATCTTTCGCCATCATCACCGCACACAACCCAAGGGGACGAGTGTTGTCAGCGCCTCAAAATCGTCTGTTAGATAGTCAATTACAGCGACATATCATCGAACTTAAGCGTCCTTATCGTGCCATAATCGGGGCCTCTTATGACCGTCGTCATATGGAAAAAAGCTGGGCTGTCCCAATAGAGAAGCCATTAGCGGTGGCACTGGGCCGGCAGTTTAATCAAAATGCGATCTATTTTGTCGAAGGCGATCAGTTGCAATTGGTGCCTTGCTTACTTAATTACCCTGAGCTGACCATGGGCGCTTTTTCGGCGCGGGTTTGTCTGGTCAGTGAGTTACCCGAAATCCAATCTTAGTGCTGTTTTTAAATATGACGGTCACCTTGAAAGGATATTTACTCATATTGAATAAATATCGTTGACTTATTAGACAGATATTTGCTAATTTTCAACCATCTTGTGCGTCAATGCGCTTGAGATACAGAAGAGGAGCGTTAACTAGGTAGTAAGCATGAAGAGGCCAAACTCTGACGATTGCTTATGATGGAGATTAACGCCGAGATAGACAAGTGTTTGGTTTCGTTTGTTTATCGGTCGATATGGTTGAATCCTGTCGATTGTCACCTGTTTTTTGGTGGAGAGCTTCTGGTGGTGATCGCTATTTCCCGTCTTGGGGTGCGTAATCTTTGCACCAGGCTCTTCGAACGAAGTAAGTTCGGAGGTTTATCATGTTATCTATTCTTGTCGTGTCTTGTTACTGCTTCAATGTCGTTGAGGTGGGCTAATGTCGATTGTCGTAGCTAAATTCGGTGGTACATCCGTTGCTGACTACACAGCAATGAGTCGCTGTGCCGACATCATTATTGCCAATCCTAATACACGTATTGTAGTCGTGAGTGCCTCTAGCGGCGTCACCAATTTGCTGGTGGAGTTGACTCAAGCGCAGCTCGATGACGAGCGACGTCAACAGCTACTTAAGCAGATTGCCTCAATTCAATACCAAATCCTTGACCAACTCGGTCGTCCTGCAGAGGTTGCCGCTCACCTCGATGGCGTGCTCAGCCGTATCGCTATGTTAAGTGAGTCCTTGAGTCGTGAACGCTGCAAAGCCACCATGGATGAGTTGTTAGCACAAGGAGAGCAATGTTCAGCGGCGCTGTTTGCTGCTGTATTACGTGAAAAAGGTGAGGCGGCGTCAGCCTTTGATGTACGCCAAGTGATGCGCACCGACAGTCATTTTGGCCGTGCTGAGCCTCAAATTGAGCAGGTTGCAGCCTTATGCGCGGCGCATTTAGCCCCGCTGCTGGCCGAGCAGCGTATTGTTACTCAAGGGTTTATTGGGGCCGATGCACAGGGCGCCACCACCACATTAGGGCGTGGCGGTAGCGATTACTCGGCGGCATTATTGGCCGAGGCCCTTAAGGCATCGGCGGTCGAAATTTGGACCGATGTGGCTGGGATTTACACTACCGATCCACGCTTGGCCCCCAATGCACAGCCCATCGCCGAAATTAGCTTTAATGAAGCCGCTGAAATGGCGACTTTTGGCGCTAAGGTGCTGCATCCTGCGACCATTTTACCTGCGGTAAGGCAAAAAATTCAGGTGTTTGTGGGCTCGAGCAAAGAACCTGAACGTGGCGGTACTTGGATACGTCATCAAGTGAGTGATGAGCCTATTTACCGCGCCGTGGCCGTGCGCCGCGATCAAACCTTACTGAATCTACACAGTTTGCAGATGCTACATGCGCAAGGTTTCTTGGCTGAGACCTTTGCTACGCTAGCAAGGCACAAAATAAGTGTCGATTTGATCACGACCTCGGAAGTTAACGTGTCGTTGACCTTAGATAAAACCGGCTCTGATTCGGCTGGCAATAATTTGCTTAGTGAAGCGCTATTGCAAGAGTTGTCGCAGCATTGCCGGGTGCGTGTGGAAGATAATTTAGCCTTAGTGGCGATAGTGGGCAATAAAATTGCCTCTACACCTGGGGTATGCCGCCGAGTGTTTGAGGTGCTAGAGCCGCATAATGTGCGCATGATCTGCCAAGGAGCTAGCCCACATAACCTATGTGTGTTGGTTGCCGAAAGTGAGGCGGCGCAGGTGGTCCGCTCGTTACATGAAAATCTGTTCGAAGGTGCACGATGAAACCCACTCGTAGTACGTTGAAAATTGGCGAGTTGGCGACAGGGCAAGATCTCGAGTTGCCCATTTTTCAGTTTACGCCAGCCGTGATGTGTGGGCCGAGTGTCTATATTCAGGCGAATGTGCATGGCGCCGAGGTGCAGGGCAATGCGGTGATTTACCAGTTAATGCAGCAACTGGAAAACTGCGAGTTGCTCGGCAGTGTCACCTTGGTGCCACTCGCCAACCCTTTGGGGATTAACCAAAAAAGTGGTGAGTTTACCCTTGGGCGTTTTGACCCGATAACCGGGGTGAATTGGAATCGCGAATACTTAAATCATCATATCGATGTGGCCGCTTGGTATCGACAGCATGCCGAGTTAGACGATAACGCCTTGGTGGCGGCTTATCGCGCCATGTTGCTTGATAGCTGTCAGCAGCGTCTGCAGCATGAGTGGGGCGTGACGACGGGGCATCGCCAAGCGGTCACACTGCAGCATTTAGGGCATCAAGCGGATATCGTGTTGGATCTGCACACCGGGCCCAAGGCCTGCAAACATCTGTATTGTCCCGAATATGATAGTGAGGCCGCGAGGTTATTTTCGATAGCCCACACGCTATTTATGCCTAATGAGTTTGGCGGGGCGATGGATGAATCGATATTTTATCCTTGGTGGCAATTGTGTCAGTACCTAGCAGCGCAGGGGCGAGAATTAGCGCTACCTGTGTCTGCGTTTACCTTGGAGCTGGGCTCGCAAGAGCATATCGATCTCGCCGATGCACGCCTAGATGCCGATGGGATCATGGCGTATTTGAGTCATCGCGGTGTGGTTGCCGACCCCATTTTGCCCGCTAAGATGGCGCGGTATGGCTGTTATCTTCGTGACTATAAAAAATACCACTCCCCCATGGGGGGCATGGTGGAGTATACCGCTAAGTTAGGCGAGCCATTAGCCGCAGGTTCGCCTTTAGCGACTATTTTGCGGGTGGATCAGTATGGCTGTGGGTCTACATTAACCCCTTTATGCTTATCGCAAGCGTGCGTGCCGATTTTGCATTTTGCTTCTGCCTCGGTTTATCAAGGTACCGAGCTGTATAAAGTAATGACCCATGTATTTGAGCTCTAATGCACCGATATTCAAGCTATAAACCTGAGTTGTAAAGCGTCATAGGTTTTAGGTATTAGCGATGCCAGAGGTCGCCACTACCTATAGCGGACATCGCTGCTGCGTTATTGGTAACCTTTATGGTTTAACGGCACGAATAATCGGATTTTGTAGGCTAATTAAGGTTTCGGTAGATTGGATTTCATCAATCGATTGAATGCGGTTAATCAGCACATGCTGCAAACCATCGATAGACTGGCACATCACCTTGACAAAAATACTGTAGTTGCCCGTGGTGTAATAGGCTTCGGTCACCTCCTCTAACGCATTAAGCTTAGCTATGGCGGCAGGGTAGTCACCGGCGCTCTTAAGGTTAATGCCGATAAAACAGCACACATCGTAGCCTAGCGCCTTAGGGTTGACAGTGATCTGCGCGCCAGTAATGATGCCAGCTTGCTTCATCTTTTCTACTCGCACATGAATGGTGCCAGCACTGACACCAAATCGCTTAGCAAGCTCGGCAAAGGGGGTGCGTGCCTCTTGCATTAATGCCGACAGAATTTGATTATCTAATTGATCACGTTGAAATGAACTATCCACTAGTCAATACCGCTTTATGATTAATATTGTTTGCTAATCTACGATATTTTTTGAGTAACGGCTAACTTTTTAGGCCAATTAATGCCAATTTCAATAGCTAATAGCAGCCTAGTTAGGTTGTTGTTAGCTATTGCTGTTCGCTCGGCGTTGCAAATGGGATGTCTGTGCTAAAGGTCATCGGCTCACCGCTGTAGGGGTGATGAAGGGTTAGCGACTGGGCATGCAGCAGTAATCTAGGGGCGAGTCGTTTGGCTAATGCATCGGCGTAAAAGTTATCGCCAAGAATGGGGTGTCCCAAGGCCATCATATGTACCCGCAATTGGTGAGAGCGGCCAGTAATAGGCGTGAGTTTAACCAAGGTTGAGCGTTTCGCGCGGCTAATCACCTCGAAATGGGTGGTCGAGGGCTTACCTAATCTGTGATCGACTTTCTGTTTGGGGCGATTAGGCCAATCGCAGATCAGCGGCAGCTCAACGGTGCCGCTTTGGGGTTTAACATGGCCTGCGACGCGCGCGTAGTAGGTTTTGTGAGTTTCTCTGTCCCTAAATTGGCGTTTCAATTCGCGCTCGGCGCTGCGGCGCAGGGCAAGGACGATAATGCCAGAGGTTGCCATATCGAGACGATGTACTATCTGGGCGTTAGGGTGTTGGCTGAGTACGCGGGCAAAAACGCTGTCATGATAGGCGGGATCGCGCCCCGGGACTGAGAGCAGCCCAGAGGGTTTATTGAGCACGATGATATCTTTGTCTTGATGCACCACATCTAGCCAAGGCGTGGTGGGTGGAGTGTATACAAAATCTTTCATAGTCGGTTCGGTATTTTTAAGCGGCAGCCAAGATACCGTTTAGCGTCATGGCTCGCAAGCAAAACTCACCTGCAGCGGGTAAATTGGGCGCAGTTTACAGGCTATGGCCATTGACATGCATGATGGCAAAGGTCCAAACCACAAAAGCCAGCGACAGATGAATAAAGGCGTACAGAGCTTGATCGAGTCGCTCCATCCCTTTGGCCTGCCAAAGCAGTTGGCCATGCAGCAGGATATTGAGAGGAAACAACATAAACAGTGGGTAGAAACCAATAGGGCTAGCGTCCCCCAATAATGCCCTAGACAATAACGCCCAAACAACCATAAGCACGGTGATGAGCGGCGGCGCCGCTAAGCGATATTGCTGGGGATAGGGAAACATGTAACGTCCTTAATGCTGTGTTGATGAGGCTAAGCGCGTTTTTGCCCGATAAACTGGGCTTTATAGATGGGCTCATCCTCACAGCCTACATTACCTTCAAAATAGTGCAATATATCAAACTCATCGAATTGAGTGAGCAGCTCATCGGCTTGTAGCAAAAAAGCGGGGTTTTTAGGCCGGCCTACCTTGGCTTGCTCTGTAGTGAAGGTCTCGTAAATTAACAGTCCCTCTGGCTTAACACAGTGTTTTATTTGCTCAAATAGCGGTCTGTGTAGGTAGTTAAACACCAGTATTATATCAAACTCATGTACAGGCAGAGCGGGCGCGGAGCCATCTTCAAGATCATAAGCTAAGGCATGGCAGTGTGGAGGCAGCTTGGGTAAATTACTGATATCCTTGTCGATGAAGGTCACATTTGCCCCTTGCTGCGCGAACCATAACCCATTGCGGCCACCACCGCAGGCTAGATCTAATATCTGCAGCTGTGCAGGCTGAGCTAAATTGGGTAAATAGTGGCTAATTAAGGGGGCTACGTTAGCCTTTAATCTCTTTTTTTCCATCGATACGTCGCCTGTGAATAATTGAGTAGTGGCGTAATCCTGCTGGCCCATGGGAGACCACGACCGACAATAATACAATGACGATGAGTAGTTCGGGTTTATAATTGGCCAACGGAATAAATAAACTTAATAATCCTAGTTTTACTATAGTGAGTACGCCCTTTAGTTGGATAAGCCAGCGCCAGTCACGCATGATCTCCCACAGCATTAATAGACTGCCCGATCCCATCGCAAGTATCCAGTATAGGCTCCAGTCGGCTTTGGCTACCCCTAATAAAATCCCTCCGCCGGCCCCGGTAATGCCTAAAATATGTATGGCGCGTAAACTGGTTTTACTCAGGCGTTGTAACCAAAACTGTTTTTCAGAAATCGATTGTCGTCCCATAAGATCAATGGCATCAATAAGTTTGTCTTGAGCTTATCAGGAAATCATGGCAAAGCACATTGGCGCCCTGTTGCGAGAGAGTTTTCGTGATGAAGCTTGCGGTTTTATCATGGGGTTGGGTAATTATATTGACTTGCCATGATCAGTGGTCATGATCCAAGTGTAATGCCTGAGTTATAATGATCTCTTACACTGATTTTATCTTTATTAGAATGTGGACATTAGGCTATATCGCTATGAGCCTTGGAGGGCAGAATGATAACCCGAATATACAAGGGGTAACCGCTTGTTAGGGTTAGCATTGACGCTAGGAACACTCTTTTTCTGTGACCTATGGTCACGCACATTATTGGGAATCAAATATGAAAATTGGTTTTTTTAGTGCTAAGCACTACGACATGGAGCATTTCAATCGCACCAACACAGCTTTTGGCGCCCGCATAGAGTATTTTGATTCTCGTCTGTGCATGAAAACAGTAAAGTTGGCCTTAGGTTTTGAGGTGATTTGTGCCTTTGTTAACGACTCTCTGTGCGAAGAGGTGTTGGTTGAACTGGCTAAAAACGGCACCAAGATTATCGCCATGCGTTGTTCTGGTTTTAACAACGTCGATTTAGTGGCAGCGCAGCGGTTAGGGTTAAAAGTGGTTAACGTACCGGCTTACTCGCCAGAATCGGTGGCCGAACATACGGTTGCGCTGATGTTGACGCTTAATCGCAAGGTGCATAAAGCCTACCAACGTACTCGAGATGCAAACTTTTCGCTCGAAGGGTTGGTTGGCTTTAATATGCATGGCCGCACTGTCGGCGTTATTGGCACGGGTAACATCGGCTTAGCCACCATTAAGGTGCTGTTAGGCTTTGGTTGTAAAGTGGTCGCGTACGACCCATACCCTAACCAAGCTGTTATTGATTTAGGCGTGCCCTATTTATCCCTCGATGAGCTCTATCCCCAATGCGATATTATCAGCTTGCATTGCCCGCTTACCCAAGATAATCACCATCTGTTAAACCAAGAGAGTTTTGCCAAGATGAAACCTAAAGTCATGGTGATCAACACCAGCCGTGGCGGCCTGCTCAATGCGATGGATGCCATGGAGGCATTAAAAGAGGGCAAAATTGGATCTTTGGGCTTAGATGTTTATGAAAACGAAAAGGAGCTCTTTTTCGAAGATAAGTCTAATGAGATCATTCAAGACGATGTGTTCAGACGTTTGTCGGCCTGCCATAACGTGATTTTTACTGGTCACCAAGCCTTCTTAACCGAAGAGGCGTTGGGGTCAATTGCCCTGACCAGCTTAACCAATATTAAGCAGCTGCTTGATGGCGAGGATTGTCCTAACCAGCTTTATTAACCTTAATAAACCGCGATTGATCCTGGCGCTTATGACGCAGTTTTAACGCCATGGTTAACGATGAGTTTTACCTGACATTCTCCCCTTAGGCTGATAAATTATAAGTACATTTATTAGCCCGAGGGCATGAGTATGATGGTTAAACAGGCTGTTCACGATATCGATACCCCCACAGGTCCCATGAGATGCTATCTCTACCGTCCCGATGCCGAAGGGCCGTTTTCGACCATCATCTTCTATTCTGAAATTTTCCAGCAAACGGCACCTATTGCGCGCGCCGCCGCAATCATGGCTGGTCATGGTTTTGTGGTGTTGGTGCCCGAAGTGTTTCACGAACTTAACCCGCTAGGTACTGTGTTGGCTTACGATGATGCGGGCAAAGATAAGGGCAACCAAGACAAATTTACCAAAGGGTTAGAGCATCACGATAGCGACACTCAGGCCTTGGTGGAATTTGCACAGCGCCAGCCGTTTTGCAGCAGCTTAGTGGGGGCGATGGGCGTGTGTATTGGCGGCCACTTGGCCTATCGCGCCGCGCTCAATAGCGATGTGGTCGGGGCCTTTTGCCTGTATCCAACCGATATTCACTCTAATACCTTACCTTGTAATAAGGGCAACGACTCGTTGAGTCGCACTGGCGATATTCAAGGCGAGTTAGCCTTAGTGTTTGGTAGGCAAGATCCACATGTGGATGTCGCCGGGCGGCAACTTATCTATGCCAAACTTAGCGAAACCAAGCGCTGCTTTAGCTGGCTTGAGGTTAACGCTCAGCATGCCTTTATGCGCGATGAGGGTGAGCGATATGACCCGGCATTAGCCTTACAGATGTATGGCCAGGCAGTGGCTTTTTTTCAGCGGGTGCTACGCTAGGCAGCTTTTGGGCTGCCGGCTAGGCACCAAGTGAGAGGCACTATACGTTAGACATTAAGTGTTAGACATTAAGTGTTAGTCACTGTCGACTTGCCAACTCAGCTTTAACATGATCATATTAAATTCAAAGGGCTAATCCTTACCCATGATTAGCCCTTTGTGATGGTGCAGCTTAGCCATTGTCTATGCCTCGCCTAGCGGTAAGCTTGTATTGAAGTGATTAAATCCATTTTCGGCGTCGAAACAGCCAAATCAATACCGCCGTGATGCAGAGCATCACGCCCCAGACAATAAAGTAACCGTAAGGGTTTTTTAGCTCGGGAATATACTCGAAATTCATGCCATAAATACCGGCAATAAAGGTCAGAGGCACAAATATGGCGGTAATAATCGTCAGTACTTTCATGATGTTGTTTAAGCGATGGGCGCTAATGGAGATATAACCGTCAATTAAGTCGCTAGCAACTTGATAAAACAGGTCTGCTAGACTCGCGGCGCGATGTTGGTGTTCACACACATCGTTGATCTCATGCGCCAGTGCGCTATCAAATGGGAGCGATGGTTCATCGCGCAGATTGTTAAACAACTCCACATGATAGTGAAAGTTACGCCGCAAACGAGTGAGATCGGTTTTATACAATACCACTTCGGCCAGTACCTTATCATCGGCGGTGGTCAGCATGACCGACTCAAGTTGTTCGAGGCGGGTTTCTAAATCAAACAGAATTTTATGGTAGCGTTTCACCACAAAGCGGCTGATCTTAAGGCTTAAGGCCCCAGTCCCAGTGGCGAGGGAGATATCGCCCGCGTGCAACGCCGCCATGGTGCGCTCGATGCTGAGCGAGCGGGCCGAGTGGCGAGTGATAATAAAGCGCTCACTGATAAACATCGCCAAGAGAATATTATCGCAATTAATGGATTCAGAATCTGCCGACAAGCCACGCAGCAAAATAAAGGTGTGATCGCCAAAATCTTCAATCTTGGGTGGATGCCTATCGCGTGACGCATCTTGCAGCGCTAGCTGATGCAGGTTAAAAGTTTGTTTTAACATGGCTTGCAGTGGCTCGGTTAACTCGCCATCAATATTAAGCCATAAAATGGCGTCATCGCTCTGTTGCCACTGAACGATATGGGAGTCGTCGCCTTGAATGAGCGAATTATCTTGTGGGCTGTAGAGAAGAGTGGTCAGCATAGTCTTGCCTCTGGTTAGATGACGCCTTAATCACTTTGGATTTGGATATGGTCTTTATCATCTTTTTCGTTAATGAGTGCTGGGGCATGGCTGGATAACTTGAGTACCCCTTTTTGCAGCATCAAATTATTAGGGTAAGTGATAAGCACATCGTCGTCGCGTTGGATCAATACATGGAATAGACATATGTCGGCGATGATCCCTGTGACATCTTCATCCTTATCAATCACTTTAATCTTGTCGCCAATGCGATAGGGAAAGACGAAGAAGATTAAAATGCCGGCGGTAATATTACTCAGTATCGACCATTGTGCGACAAGGGCAACACCCAGTACGGCAAAGATGGATGAGATAAACAGCGACACTTGCTGATATTCAATCCCGAGCGAAACCACCATTAGGCACACCATCAGGGTAAAATAGAGGTAGCTAATGTATTGGATCACCATTTTCGAACGAGTCGCTGATACCTGTTTATGTTGGGCAAGTTTACTGACCCAATTGGTCAATAAGCGCTGGCCAAAAATAAATAATACAATAAACAGGGTGACGATCAGTAGTGAATAGGTCATTAGTAATAGCTTATAAATAAAAGACTTTTAACATTTACTACATGATGCAGGCTTATGCAATGACTCTTGTTACGCATCAGCAAATTGGCTTACGGGTTAATGTGGGATCATAAGTTGAGGGGGAGTGGCTTAGCGATAACCATTATGCTAACGAGCTTGTTGCATCAAGCTGGGTGTTCTGTCGACTAATCGAGCAAACCGGTGGGTTTATCTGTGTAACGGGGTTGAAGTGGAGGATAAATCACCCTGTGGTGGCTGTGTTAGCGCGCCGATTCAGTCATACTATCGCCTTTGTTACTCGGCTTACATCACGCCGCCATCAACGGGCCGGTCGCGATAGGCTCAGTGTTTCATTATGCTTATTGTCGGAGTCCAGATGACAGATTTTCAAACCTTGTATCGCAGCGAGGATGAGTACGGCCCTTTAATCGTTAACGAAGATGGCCAGATGCGCCTGCTTTCGTTTGGCGATAGCGATGAACAAAGCAAACTGCTTAAGTCATCACCGCACATTCCCCAGCATACGTATTTACAAGCCATGTTATTGGTACTGCTTTTTATTAAGCCTAAGCGAGTCATAGTGTTAGGCCTGGGTGGTGGGGGCTTAATTCATGCGTTACGTCATTACGATCGCGCCATTAATATTACCGCCGTCGAGCTGCGCGGCGAGGTGATTGATATTGCTAAACGCTACTTTCAGTTACCTACGGGCAAAAAGCTCACTCTTATCCATCAAGATGCCACCGAGTTTTTGGTGGCGCGGGAGCATAAAAAGGCCGATGTGATTTTTGCCGATATTTATGGTGCCGACGGTGTCGATGAAAACCAGCTGTCAGAAACTTTCATTGCCAATGCGGCGAGCCTGCTTAAGGGTGAGGGGTATTTGGTGCTCAATTGCTGGAAAGAACATAGTCAAAATCGAGAGCTATTAGCGTTACTGCAGCTCCATTTTGTCGAGGTAAGAGCCTGTTTAACCGGTGGCGGTAATTGGGTGGTAATTGCGGGGAAAGTGGCTAAGTCGGTCAGTAGTAGTGGCTTAAAAGCCGAGGCGCAGCAGTTATCCTTGCAATTGGACTTTCCCTTGGGCCGCAGTTTAACGCGATTCGAGCTATGGGAGTGATTTTTAGCTGTTAGCATTTAAATGCGCCACTTTTATAATTAGGGCCTGTTGATCTTTGCTGGTTGAATGTTGTTCGAGACAAAAACGTTTTAATCTAGGCGAGTGGATTGCTGCTTAGTTATCTAAGCAAAATTGACTTAACAAAGAGTAAAACGTTTTTAGCCGAACCCTTCGGGCAGCGTTTGTTGGGTATTTCTACTGCGTTCTCAGCTTTTTATGTAGAATAACTACACCACAAAGCTTCTGCCTTGTATAAATACCCAACAATTAGCTGCAAAAACAACCTTGAAAGATCAACAGGCCCTAGTCACTGCAACATAGTCGCTTAGGGCTAATCGATTTTTTCATTGCGATCAAAGTTCAATTACAAAAATCGATTAGCATGATAGTTTTTACCCGTTATATTTAATTGTCACGCCGCGTTATTATCTCTCCATCGAAACAAACAACGGGTTGCAGCAAACGGCTGCTACCCAAGCGTTAATCTGTTAATAACCCTAAATGGAGCATGACATGACACAATCTATCATCAACACCGAAATCAAGCCTTTTTCTGCAACTGCATACCACAATGGTGATTTCGTCTCGGTAACCGAGCAAGACCTTTTAGGCAAGTGGTCAGTAGTGTTCTTCTACCCAGCTGATTTCACGTTTGTGTGCCCTACCGAACTAGGTGACATGGCCGATCACTACGAGAAGCTACAGTCTATGGGCGTTGAAGTGTACTCAGTGTCAACAGACACTCACTTTACTCACAAAGCATGGCACGATAGCTCAGACACTATCGGCAAAATTCAATACCCAATGATCGGTGACCCAACCGGTACTATCACACGCAACTTTGGTGTGATGATTGAAGAAGATGGTTTAGCACTTCGCGGTACTTTTGTTATTAACCCAGAAGGTGTAATTAAAGTGGCTGAAGTTCATGATCTAGGTATTGGTCGTAGTGCAGCTGAGTTAGTTCGTAAGATCCAAGCTGCTCAGTATGTTGCAACACACGACGGTGAAGTTTGTCCTGCTGCATGGCAGCCAGGTGAAGACACCCTAGCACCTTCTTTAGACCTAGTGGGTAAAATCTAACGCAGCCTCACCCCTAGCGGATAGAGCCACATCTGGCTTATTCGCTACCGGCTAAGTTCATCACTTAGCCCCATTATCTTAATGCTGGCTCAGGTTCCCCCTGCAATGCCTGAGCCGGCACTTTATCGCTATTTTTCTTTACTCATTTTTGAGTCGCCTATATTTAGGAGCTTTTATGTTAGATGCGAATGTAAAAAATCAGCTGACTACCTATCTGCAAAACCTCAAGCGCCCAGTTGAACTTGTCGTATCAGCAGATAACAGTCCTAAAGCGTTAGAATTAAAGTCGTTAGCTGCCGATATAGCTGACGCTTCAAGCTTAGTGTCAGTGACCGAATCCGCGGGTGAACGCACCCCGTCAATGACAGTAACCAACAACGAAACCCATAGCCGCATCAGCTTTGCTGGTTTGCCTATGGGGCATGAATTTACCTCATTGGTGTTAGCTTTGCTGCACACCGGTGGGCATCCGATTAAACTCGATGCAGAGCTAATAGAGCAGATCCGCGCACTTCCCGGCGAGTATCGGTTTGAAACTTATGTATCGTTAAGCTGCCAAACCTGCCCAGAAGTGGTGCAGGCACTGAATATGATGGCAGCTATTAACCCTAATATTAGCAATGTGATGATTGATGGCTCACTATTCCAAGAAGAAGTGAATCAACGCAACATCATGGCGGTGCCCTCTGTTTACCTCAACGGTGAGCCTTTCTCTGTGGGCGGTATTAGTGTGGTTGAGATCCTTAATAAGCTAGACGTCAATGCCGCTGGCCGTAAGGCTGAGCAGTTAAATCAGAAACAAGCGTTTGATGTGTTGGTTGTCGGTGGCGGCCCCGCGGGTGCATCGGCGGCCATATATGCAGCCAGAAAGGGGTTACGTACCGGAATCGTGGCCGACAAGTTTGGTGGTCAAGTCGCCGAAACTGTGGGCATCGAAAACTTTATTTCAGTGAAAGCCACCGAAGGGCCAAAGCTGGTGGCTAACCTTGAAGCCCATGTGCACGAATATGATGTTGATATTATGGATAATCAACGTGCCTTGAGCCTTAAATCTGGCGAGCTATTTGAACTCGAATTGGAAAGCGGCGCAGTGCTGCGCAGCAAAACCGTGTTAATCGCCACAGGTGCCCGCTGGCGAGAAATGAATGTCCCCGGCGAGCAAGAATACCGGGGCAAAGGGGTCGCGTACTGCCCACATTGCGATGGTCCATTGTTTAAAGGTAAACGGGTTGCCGTCATTGGTGGGGGGAACTCAGGTATTGAGGCGGCGATCGATTTAGCCAATATCGTTGAACATGTCACGGTATTGGAGTTTGATAGCAAGCTTAGAGCCGATGATGTGCTGCAACGCAAGGCCGCATCTATGGGCAATATTGATATTATTACTCAGGCAATGACCACTGAGGTGACTGGCGATGGTCAACGTGTTAATGGCCTAAATTATACTGACAGAGCCACAGGCGAAAGCCACCATATCGCCTTGGCGGGTATATTTGTGCAGATAGGTTTGGTGCCGAATGCCGAATGGTTAAGAGGCACACTCGAGCTGACTAACCGTGGTGAGATCATTGTCGATGGGAAAGGGGAAACCTCGCTTGCGGGGGTATTTGCCGCAGGTGATGTCACCAATTCGGCCTACAAGCAGATCATCATAGCCATGGGCAGTGGAGCCACGGCTTCATTAGGCGCTTTTGATTATCTGATCCGTCATAGCGAAGACAGCAGCGTCCAAGCCGCGTAATGTTAGCCTAATACCTTGATTAAACAGCCAGCTTAGCTGGCTGTTTCTGTATCTGCTTATATACTGATTTAACAAGAAGATTTTTATTGAGGTATTATCGGTAACTCACCGTCTTATGTATGACAAATCAAATAATTAACTTCGAACAGCAACATAAAATTGAGACTCTGCGCTACATACTTAACAGCATCAAGTGGGCTGCACTGTTGTCATTGTTTTTAATCGTGGCCATTTCTATGAGCGCTTACGTGAGATCCTTGTCAGCCGAGTACTTCGATGTGTTGGCGCTAATGGTGTTACCTGTGTTGTTGGTGTCGCTATCGGGGCTCGCTATGGGCATCTGGATGGAGCGAGAGGCGATGACTCAGCGCATGGTGCTGAGCTACTTCTTGCTGTTAGCGGCGGCGTGGCTGTTTTTGATCATTAGTTTATTTTTGCAGGCCTCACCTTTGCTTGGATTTAATCAATATTCGGCATTGGCTGGAGTTGAGGCGTTGGTTGATATTTTGGTGGTAACCTTTGCGATAGCTCTATTTCCTAAGCGAAACTGGATGTTGGCTTTTATTATTCCTTTGATGTTGATGGGATTGATCATTCGTATGACGTCGCTGCCTGAAAGTCTGGTATTTGCCTTTACCAAGTTAGGCTGCTTTTTTGTGATCATTTTTACTGGACAGAAAGTGTTAGCCCAGTGGTTCGATACGGCTATCTTGCGAGACGTGGAAAAGCAGATGTTAGTGAAGCAGTTTCGCCGCATGGCCTTGATCGATGTGTTGACTAATTTAAGCAATCGACGCCATTTTGACGAGATTTTACATCAAGAGATCAGAGCCTCAGAACGTAACCGTCATCCGCTGAGTTTAATATTGCTCGATGTGGACTTTTTTAAACGTCTTAATGACAGTCAAGGCCATGTCGCAGGTGATCGCTGTTTGGTACAGCTGGCGGCTATCTTGTCGGAAATCGCTCATCGTCCGCGTGACTTAGCGACTCGCTATGGTGGCGAGGAGTTTGCCCTTATCTTGCCGGAGACCGACTTAAAAGGAGCTGTGGTGATCGCCGAAAAGCTAAAGACAGCTATCGAGCATACGCGAATTCCTCATGCCACCTCAGATATTGCTCCTTACCTTACAGTCTCTCAAGGGGTGTGCCAGTGGCAAGAGGGGATCGATGCCGCGGCCTTTATTCGCAGCGCCGACGCATTACTCTACGAGGCTAAAAAAGCGGGGCGTAACACCTTTAAGACAGGCATAGCTAAGCCCGTGGTGAGCCCAAAGCAGGCGTGTTTTTATAATGCAGGTGATGTAGAAAAGCCCACCTAATGTGGGCTTTTTATTGGCTTATAAGTGTGCGCTTATGCCGTGGTATTAATATTGTTGCCTATGTTTCCAACTGGCGCCGCGCTTGGTGCGGGCGTCGCTGCATTAATTAATTGCAGTGCAATTTCTCCCTCAGCTTGTTGTTGCTCCTTAGCAAGCTGAGCCACTTTTACCCCAACACTGCCATTGCTCATATTGGGTTGGAGGTTGCTGGTACCAATCGTTACTGCCATGAGGACTGCCTTAAATTAAATGGTGCCTTATGTTAACGATAGCCCATTATCATATGGATTTTTGTATCGTTAACGCGAAACGCTATTAAATTAGCTCTTAGCCTAACTTAACTATAGTGTTATCGGCCTAGTCTTGCGCAGCTTTAATTCTCTTTTTAAGGTAAGCGCGGTGATGTGCCATACCATCACCGCATGGCAGCCTAACCTTGGCGCGCAATCAGCTTACGGCCTAAGGTGATAATCAAGGTTAAGCCAATGGATGCGGCAATCAAGGCGATCGCTAACGTGACGTTTTGCAGTGCCGTAGGATCGACCGCTAAGGTGCCGCCCAGTCCAATCATCATGATGCCCGACATCAGTTTGAGGGTTTGCCCCTCTTTCTCCGTTAGCTTACGTTTACCTAAGGTGGCACTGAAGGCGATGACAATAATGGCCAGCGGGATTACATAAACAATATTGTAAAAAGCCAGATACAGGTAGCGATCGAATGCGGGGAGTTCATGCATCGACAATACACTGGTGTAAATCATCGGAAAACCAGCGGTGCAAAGCAGCTCGTAAGCATTGGCTAAAATGGCTAATACCACAGTGCCTGCGATCATCGCCGCCATGCTGCTGGCGCTGGTGAGTTTACCCATCCGCTTAATGAGTCCGGTGCGGTTTTCTGCCGACATCGACAAAGTCACCTCTCCTTTGGTAAAGAAGTAGTCTTTGATATTGATAACGCCCGCGACTAAGGCCATCAATCCGGCGCCTAATATAATCCAGCCACCATCACTGCCCGCACCGAGCAGTTCGAAAATATTGAGCCATGCAATCATAAATAGGAAGTAAATAAAGCCGGAGAAAAAGACAAAAATACCGCCCACAATCAACATTCTGCTTCGGCTTTTAGCGTTAACCATGATGGATAATAGGAATAACAGCACGAAAAAGGCGCAGGGGTTAAAGGCGTCGACTCCAGCCAATACCACTGTCAGTACGGGCAGTGATAGGGTTTCGGGAGCGATAACGCCAATGAGAGGTAGTTCTACCGGTTGCACTTGACTTACAGGGGCAGTATTAGCTGTGTCACCGAGGCCTAAATCGCAGGTGCCAGCTTGTTCACTTTCAGTGCAGGTGCCAAAGAGGGGCGAGGCATCGGCAGTGTCGGCATTGGCCTGTGGGGCCAGATGCTCGTCATCGCTGACTTGTCCACCTAAGGCGCGATAGCACGCTTTAAGGTTTTGCACTATGTACTGCCCGGTGACCGCTTCGCTACTGTAGCCCACAGTGGCTTTATCGCAGGCGGCAATGTAGGGCACCGAGCGGGCAGGTACTTGGGTCTTTTGGGCAATCTGTTGCCATTTATCCATGGTGCCATCGGCCGAAATCATGTGTGACTCCAGCTCTATCCAGGGATATTGTTGTGGCAGCGAATCGATAAAAGGGTGGGCCTCGGCGCAATGGGGGCAGGTTTTAGACCAAAAAAAGTATAGCTTTATTTTTAACTGCCCTTGGTCGTCGACATAGTGCCAAGTGGTATCAGATTGAGTGGTTTTGTCGGCGCCTTGGCTGGTAAAGGGGCTGAGACTTAATAGTAATAATAAACTTAAAATGACAATTCTTAACATGTTCCCTCCTCGGGAAGTGCTCGCCTGATCAAGATGGCAAGGGTGAAAACCCTGTTATCAATAGTTTACTGCGCAGCCAAAGGGAGATTAAGTTTATCTGTCATATTTGCAATACAAATCGTGAAATGGCAGGTAAGTGTTAACTGGGGCAGATTTTGCTGCTGAGCTCAACGAGGGATAACGCATGTTTATTGCTGGCGGCGATTGCCGCCAGTTTGGACTTAATTCGTCGATATCATTTGCGGTGTAGGTTGGTCCGTGGGTTTAATCGCTTAGGTTTGCATCAGCGGTATCAGTTTGCTCTGAGCGACTCTCCTTGGCGGCGACCGTTACTGGATGAGCATCTTGACACCAATGTATGCGTAGGGTGCGGCTATTGTCATTACTCGCTGTGAGGATGCGGGTCATAATGGGCGCCTTGTAATCAGATTTCGCAAGGTACTCTTTTACGCGTTCGATGCGTCGATACGCCAGCCAACGGTCATATTTTCGCAGCTTTTTATCGGTTTGGCCTTTATAGATAGGGAATTCGAGTAATAAGTAGCCGTTATCCGTTTGAGTATCAGTGATGAGCTGTTGCAGTTGCTTGGCGTGATGTTTTCCAAAGTACGAGCTGTTGACATCAAATGGTATATCTACCAACTCAATCTCTTGTGGGCAGTGCGCTGCGGCATTACCTAACCATAATAGTGAAAGCAGAGCCAGAATTAGCTGCTTCATAGTGAACACCTCCAATGTGTTGTTGTGATCTATTTTGTTAAGCCAAGTCTTTGACTTAGGTCTATAACCTTAGGTTTTGTAGCAAAGTATGACTTCAGGTCTATCAAGTTGTGGCTAGGGTTGTTTTTAAGCTGTTAGTGTTAGAGTTTCCCGCCTGTGGCGCTAGGTTTGATACATAAAAAGTTGTTTTTTACTGCAAGTTAATTGCCTTTGTGCTCTATAAAGTTGAGCAAGGCCAGTATGCAGCCATTAACGGCGCAGTGTCACACTTTCAGCCTATTATTATAAGCTGGGCAATTTAGGATAAAAGTGTTTACAAATCAACCGCATTTATTAATAAAATGCAATTTTGATGATAATAATTGAGTCATTACACAAATCTGGTGTTTTACGCGTTGGATCGGCATGGCATTGTCTTACTAGCGCGATCGCAATTTTTGTCGTTGTCAGTGGGATCAAGATTGCAGTAGACTGATGAAAAGTTGTGTGCAATTAAATACTGGAACAACCGTAAATGAGTCAAGATAACAGCCATAACCCTTTGCTATTGGAAAATCAGATCTGTTTTGCTTTATACAGTGCCACCAATGCCATGATCAGAGCCTATCGCCCCTTGCTTGAGGCGTTAGATCTCACCTATTTGCAATACTTGGCGATGATGGTGCTGTGGCAACATCAGGGGATCAGCGTTAAAACCTTAGGTGAAAAGTTACACCTAGACTCTGGTACCTTAACGCCCTTGTTAAAGCGCCTCGAAGCAAAAGGGTTGGTGACACGCGGTCGCAGTGAAACAGATGAGCGAGTCAGAGTGTTACATCTCACCGACAAAGGCTTGCAGCTTGAAACGCAGGCTCAGCAAGTGCCCATGCAAATGCGCTGTAGGTTAGGTGGCGAAGATGCTGAATTTGCTCAGTTAAAACAGCTGTGCGATAAAGCTTATGCCTATTTAAGCTGAGTCAAGATAAAACGCGTGGCGGTTGTTTGTTATATTGGTTCGCGCCAGGATAGCGCATCGGATTTAAAGTTAACCTGATATAAATGCGCGATGATTTTAAGGGGATAAGAAGTGCTATGGACGCTGTCGATTTAATCGTCATTGGCGCCGGAATAACCGGTGTGGGTATCGCGCAGCGGGCACAAGCGGCAGGTTATCGCGTTACCGTGCTTGAAAAATATGGTGTTGGTGAACAAACCTCATCCAATTCCAGTAAGCTTATCCACGGTGGCCTGCGCTACCTAGAAAGCGGCCAACTGGGCTTGGTTCGAGAGTCGTTAGCACAGCGTAAAGCGTTGTTATCCTTAGCTCCCACCTTAGTAAAACCTGTGCCTTTTTATATTCCCGTCTACCAAGACAGCCAGCGCGGCCCATTGGCTATACGCGCTGGGCTGAGCCTTTATGCCTTGCTCAGTGAGTTTGACCCGTTGGGGCAATTTAAGTCGCTGGAGGCAAAAGAGTGGAGCTCACTTGGTATTACGCTCAAGGGGCTTAGGGCCGTGTTTCGTTATTGGGACGCGCAAACCGACGATTTGGCGCTGACCCGTGCCGTTGCCGCCAGTGCCGAGCAACTTGGCGCCAACATTATTACTCAGGTGCAGATAGAGCAGATCATTCATGACGGCGACGGCTGCGTGGTCAATTACCGTCACAACAACGGGGCTGCGAGTCTGCACGGGCGCTGCGTCATTAATGCCACTGGGCCTTGGGTCAACGATACCTTAGAACTTGTCACTCCTAAGGTGGATAAACTGGCTATCGAGCTGGTGCAGGGCAGTCATTTGGTGCTGGATATCGCCGCGCCTGCTGGCATTTTGTATCTCGAGTCTATTTACGATAAGCGGGTAGTATTTGTGATGCCTTGGCATGGTAAAACCATGATAGGCACCACAGAGACGACGATTGCGACGCCGCAGGATGCCAAGGTCACGGTTGCAGAAACACAATATTTACTGGGGATTTATCGTCATTACTTTGCCCATATGACAATGGATGCTCTCGAGAGCAAGGTCGTTGGTCACTATTGCGGTGTGCGAGTCTTACCTAAACAGACGAGAACAGCGTTCGATACCCCTAGAGACACCATCATGGATGCTCAGCCGAGTCACCCACACTTATTGACCATTTATGGGGGTAAGCTCACCACCTTTAGGCATACCGCCGCCGATGCTATGCTATGGCTGCGTGAGCAAATAGGTGTCAGGCCGATAAAAGCCGATGTTGATCATTTGCCCTTAGGCTAAATGGACTGTCATCACGGATAGAGGCATTAAGCCTTGATGTAGGCGTGGTGAAAGATCCTTGCTCAGCAGGTGATTCTTTAGCTGAAAGGCGCTAAAATGGGCCGCCTTTTCTATTTATCTCAGAGCCTATCACCCGTGAAGTGTGCCCATTTCGATGCTAAGCAGTGTTTATCTTGTCGTCATATTCAGACACCTTTAGCCGAGCAGTTAACGGCTAAATCGGCAGTATTACGCCAGTTGCTGCATGGATTACCGGTACAAGAGTGGCTGGCACCCGTATGTGGGCCTGAAAATGGATTTCGTAACAAGGCCAAAATGGTGGTGCTGGGCGCCGCTCATCAGCCTATTTTAGGCATAGTGAGCCCCAGTGGCGAGCCTGTCAGTCTGTGTGATTGCCAGCTCTACCCTGATGATATGCAGCAGCTGCTGCATCGCTTACAGCTGTTTGTGCGCCAAGCAGGTATCCCACCATATCGGGTCGATAAACAAAAAGGCGAATTGAAGTTTATTTTGCTCACCCGCAGCCAAGTTCGCGGTGAATATATGCTCAGGTTTGTGTTGCGTTCCACCGATGCCATTGCTCGTATTGAGCGCGAACTGCCAGCTTTATTATCTGAATATCCACAAATTAAGGTGGTGTCGGTTAACTTGCAGCCAGTGCATATGGCAATTCTTGAGGGGGACACGGAAATGTTCCTCACCGAAGCGACTCGCTTAGAAGAACGTTTTAATGACGTACCACTGTCTATTCGCCCTAAGAGTTTTTTTCAGACCCATCCCATGGTGGCTGAAAAGCTATATCAAACTGCTCGTGAGTGGACCGCTGAACTTGCGCCTCAATCGATTTGGGATCTGTTTTGCGGTGTGGGCGGCTTTGGCTTGCACTGCGCCTCTGGCGAAATAGCGTTAACCGGCATCGAAATCGAACCTGAGGCGATAGCATGCGCCAAACAGTCGGCAGCGGCGATGGGGTTAGAGAAGGTGCAATTTACCGCCCTCGACTCGACCGAATTTGCCAGCGGTAAGCAAGCTCAAGATAAGCCTGATCTGATTATTGTGAATCCTCCCAGACGTGGCATAGGTCAATCTCTGTGCCATTCATTAAGTGAGTTCGCCCCAAAAGCGATTCTTTACTCCAGTTGCAACCCTCATACCTTAGCCAGTGATCTACGCCAGATCAAAGGCTATCACATCACCAAAGTTCAACTTTTTGATATGTTTCCCCATACCGATCACTTCGAAGTGTTAACCATGCTAGTTAAGGATGTGTAGCGCAATTGTGTTTCTCGAGTGTATTAATGTGGTATGACCTGCTTGATTTTGCCAGAGAAGTGGCAATTTCGTTTTAGTTTTGCTGTTAGACTGTCGTACTTTAGTGATAGGGGGCGACTTTGCTGCTGAAAGCTTGGCTCAATTTAGTGATAGATATTGTAAAAGTGTAAGTCGTTAGCAGGCTATCTTGTTAATAGACTGTCTTACTGTTCGATCATTACTGATATTAAGCCATTAATTTTCAATGTTTTGTCGTTCAACTGGTCGGATATATTCGCCTTATGGTGATTTCGGCTTATCTTCATCTAGTGCGCTGTGGGTCAGGTGATACTTGAGTTTCTCATAATGAAACAAGGTATTGTGTTGCTCTTGGTATTTTTTGTACGGCAGCTAAAGCGATATTGACTATAGTTTAACTATTGGGTTCATCAAGCAAGCGATTAACCTCTGTTTTTAATTAATGTATCAATCTGTTATGGAGCATGGAAATGTGGCAACTTAAAATGAAGAATAAGCTACTGGTGTTTGCCTTATTGCCGTTAATCATCAGCTTTTTGTTGCTGGTGGCTATCACCTATACCCTAGAGTCGAACGCCCTTGAAGAAAACATGAACACTTTTCGTGACTCCCTCTACAGTGAGCGTAAGAGTCTATTAGAGGAAGAGGTAGAGATAGGCGTTGAGATTGTTAAGTATCAGCTGAGTCTCGGCGATAGGGGTGATGTCAGTGCGGCGTTGCGTAACGTCCGATTTGGCAGCGCAGGTTACTTCTTTATTTATGACTTTACCGGTAAGACCATATTTCATGCTGTGGCGCCAGCATTGGAAGGCACAGATCAGATAGGTATGACTGACCCCAACGGTAAAAAAATTGTGGTAGGGCTTATTGACACCGCCCGTAATGCCGATGGTCATTTTGAATTTGAGTATGCCAAACCTGGTACCAGCCAAATCATCCCTAAATTCAGCTATAGCGCTGTGGTTCCCGGTACTAATTGGGTGATAGGGACGGGGGCCTATGTTGATGACTTGGATGTGATTATCGATGACTATCGCGCGTTGATGACCCAAAATATGCAGAATAAGGCGATGACAATTGTGTTTATTGTCTTAGTGATCATTGGTATTACGACCGTGGTGATGCTATTTGCGGCGCAGCGTATGGTCAATCCAATTCATAATATGGTGAGCAGCCTTGAAGATATTGCCAAGGGAGAGGGCGATCTGACTAAACGGCTTGAGGTTGAAGGTCAAGATGAGATAGCCATGTTAGGACGCTCCTTTAACCAGTTTGTTGAAAAGCTGCAAGGCATTATCAAGCAGGTAGCACAGGCAACGCTGGCCGTGAAAGGGGGGGCTGATAGCATCTTAACCCAGACGCATACCATGTCACAGCAGTTACAAAGCCATAATAATGAGACAGATCAGGTTGTCACCGCGATAACCGAAATGTCGGCGACCGCATCAGAAGTGGCGATGAGCACAACTCAGGTCGCCGAGGCGACACAAGCTGCGACACAAGATGTGGGAAATGCCCAGCTGTGTGTCGATACTTCATTGAGCGAAGTGTCGGCATTAATGGCCGAAATCGATACCGCCGCCACCCACATTACCTCGCTTAATGAGCAATCACAAAAAATCAACAGCGTACTGAGTGTGATTGGTGGTATTGCCGAACAGACCAATCTATTGGCGCTAAATGCCGCGATCGAGGCGGCGAGAGCGGGTGAGCAAGGGCGAGGCTTTGCGGTGGTTGCCGATGAAGTGCGCAGCCTGGCCAGTCGCACTCAAGCGAGTACCTTAGAGATCAATGAAATGCTGTCAGAGCTGCACAACTTAGTCTCGCTGGCGGTTAATAGCATGGAGTCGAGCCAGCAAAGTTGTCATCGCTCAGTCAGCTCATCGCGGGCGATTTCCGACAGCTTAGGCGCCGTTACTTCTGCGGTGACCTCTATCAATGATATGAGTACCCAAATTGCCACCGCCGCCACCGAACAAAGCTCGGTAACCGAAGAGATTAACCGTAATGTGTTTGCTATCCAAGATATTGTCAACGAGCTACTGCAGTCGAGCAATAGCGCTTCGGATACCAGCCAAGAGTTGGCTCACGAAGGGCGTAACCTAGATTCGTTAGTAGGCCAATTTAAGGTGTAAGCGCTATCGGCTGGAAAAGATAAGTTTGATGCCAAAAAATGCTAATCAGCTTGGTGTCGTAAATATAAAACATGTCAGCAGTGTCCCTGCAGTGTCATAGCAAAAAGGCCACCCATTTATGGGTGGCCTTTTTGCTACTAGCCGTTTGGGGCAGGTCTTCGATGTTAGGCTAGTTCAATTTCCTTTTCGACCTTCACAGCGCAAATCTTAAACTCGGGGATTTTAGCCACAGGATCTAACACATTATTAGTCAGTTTATTGGCCGCCGCTTCGGCAAAGTGAAACGGTAAAAATAGCACGCCTGCTTGCGCCCGCTTAGTGACGAAGGCGGCAATGCGAATACTGCCACGTCGAGTCGATAGTATTAGCATGTCGCCGTTGGCTATCTGGAGCCTATCGGCATCGAAGGCCGAGATCATCACCTTAGGGCTGCCCAGCTCATTGAGGCCTGCTGTTTTACGGGTTAAGGTGCCGGTATGAAACTGCTCGAGCAAGCGCCCAGTCGAGAGAATAAAGGGATAGTGCTCACAGGGCATTTCGGCGGGTAAGCGATAGCCAACTGGCTTCATTATGGCCCTGCCTCGGGTAAATTGTTCTGTGTGTAAAATAGGCGTGCCTGGGTGGCCTTCGCTCGGGCAAGGCCACTGAATGCCGTGGCGCCCAGCATGGCCGTTAACCGCGGTATCTTGCCAACGTATGCCGCGATATTGTGGCGTAACTTGGGTTATCTCATGCCAAATTTGGGGCTCATCTTGGTAATGCCAGTGGGCGCCAAGTTGATTGGCGATAGCTTGAACTATCTGCCAGTCTAAACGTGCTTGCCCAGGCGGGTTCACCGCCGCTTGCAGTTGCTGAACTCGGCGCTCGGTATTGGTAAAGTGGCCTTGTTTTTCGGCAAAACTGGCCGCGGGCAGTACCACATCGGCAAGCTGAGCCGTTTCGGTCATAAAGATATCTTGCACCACTAACAACTCGGCAGCGGCCAACCCCTGTAATACATGGGCTTGATCAGGATCGCTCAGTACCGGATTTTCCCCCATCACATAGAGGGCTGTTAGTTTGCCGTGTGCCAGCGCATGCATCATCTCGGTGGCGGCGATACCGACAGTGCTCGGCAACTGCGGTTGTTGCCACGCCTGTTTAAAGAGTTGCTGCACCTTGGGATCTTCAACCCTTTGATAGCCAGTAATATAGTTGGGCAGCGCGCCCATGTCGCAGGCGCCTTGCACATTGCTCTGTCCGCGCAGGGGGTTAATCCCCGCGCCCGCCATGCCTATGTTGCCGCACAAGAGTTGTAAATTGGCGATGGCGGTAACGTTATCATGGCCCGAGGTGTGCTGGGTCACGCCCATGGCGTAATAGAGGGCGGTTTTGCTCGCCGTGCCTATCATCTTCGCCAGTTGCTGTATTTCGGCTGCACTGACGCCGGTGATAAGCGCTGCATTTTCAAGGCTGTAGTCTGGCTTCATCACCTCGGCTTGCAGAGCGTCAAAGCCATCGACCCTTTGGTTGATGTAGTCGCTGTCGTGCCAATTGTGGCTGATTATCTGCTGCATCAGGGCATTTAATAGCATGACATCGGTGCCGGGGCGATGGCAAAGATAGAGCTGAGCGTGATCGGCTATGCTGACCCGTTTGGGATCGATAACCACAAGACGTGTACCGTGTTGCTGTATGGCCTGTTTAATTTTTGAGGCGATAATGGGGTGAGCCGACTCGGTGTCTGAGCCCAAAATCACAATCAGATCGGACTCTTTGATAGAGGCGATATCATTGGTCATGGCGCCGCTACCCAGCGAGTCTTGCAAGGCAGTTACCGTTGAGGCGTGGCACAGACGGGCGCAGTGATCGATATTATTGGTGCCAATTACGCTTCTAAACAACTTTTGAAACAGGTAGTTGTCTTCGTTAGTGGCTTTAGCGGACGCAAGCCCTGCTATGGCATCGCTGCCGTGTTGGGTTTTTATCTGCTGAAGCTTATCGGCAATAAAGCTGATGGCCTCCTCCCAGCTGACCTCGACCAAAACGCCCGCTTTACGCAGTAACGGCATGGTTAGGCGCTCTGGGCTGTTAACAAAATCGAAGCCAAATCGTCCTTTAACGCAAAGCATTCCCTCATTAACAGGAGAGCTAGTGTCACCGCTGACCCCGGTGATGGTATGGCTTTCTGGGTCGGTATGCAGCGTGATGCGGCACCCTATGCCGCAATAGGTACAAACCGTCGAGGTTTGTGAGTGGCTAAGGTTGCGCCCTTGGCGTTTGTCACGTGCATCTGTGAGTGCGCCGGTGGGGCATACTGAAACACAATTGCCGCACTGCACGCAATCGCTGTCGGCCATGCTGACGCTAAAGCCGGCTCTGGGAGCTTTGCGCAATGGGGTTTGGCTGCCTTGGGGCAGAGCCAGATAACTGTCAGGCTCAAAGCTGATGGCGTGATGCCCCGCTTGCTGGTGACACATGGCCACGCAGGCGCCGCAACTGATGCAACGGTTGGGATCGAAATGGATAAATGGGCTGCTGCTATCGGGGACAAAAGCGCGGGGCTCATTGCCAAGGTCTTGGCTGCTGATACGATACTCGCTGGCATAGTCTCTTAGGCGGCAATCGGTATTAACTTGGCAGCCACATTCGAGGCAGCGAGCCGCTTCCGCCATGGCGACGTCATTGCTAAAGCCCAATTCAATCTCTGCAAAGTTATCTGCTCTGTCGCTTAAGGCGAGCTCGGGCATCTTAGCCTTATTTTGCTGTAATTGCTGAGGATAGTGGCGCCAGTCTAATGCCGCTTTGCTGCGTTTTTGTGAGTTAAACGTCTTGGGGTTTAGCTCGCAGGTGAGTCCGCCATCCAGCAGTTTTTGCATGGCCATCGCGGCCTTTTTTCCATCGGCGACCGCGGCCACGGCCGTTGCAGGGCCGGTGCGAGAGTCACCGAGCACAAATAATTTATCGATACCCGCCGACATGGTGTGCTCGCAGCCAGAGAAGGTATTCCAGCGGGTTAATGCCACTTCGCCCACGCTCAGTTGACTCTGTGGGTGTTGTAAAAAAGCCATGTCTGGGGTTTGCGAAACGGCGGGGATCACGGTATCGAACGCTTCAGTAAAGGTTTCACCCGTGGCTTTAGGTGAGCGTCGCCCAGAGGCATCGGCGTCGCCTAGAGCCATTTTCTCAAAGGTCACGGCATTGACGCGCCCTTGGCTATCGCCATGGTTTTCAATGGGATTAGTGAGAAAATAGAAGCGCACACCTTCATGTTCGGCCTCGGCTATCTCATAGGCTTCTGCGGGCATCTCATCGCGAGTACGGCGATACACTAAAGTGACATCGGCGCCTTCACGCAGTGCGGTGCGGGCGCAGTCGATAGCTGTGTTGCCACCCCCAATGACCGCCACTTTTTGTCCTGTGGTGTAGCGCTTATCGGTGCAGTGATCTTTAAGGTAATCGACCCCAAGATAGCAGCCATCAAGCTCGCTACCTGGGTAGTTCATCGGCACCGCTTTTTGCGCGCCAATGGCTAGGCAAACTCCATCGAATGTGGCGAGTAAATCATTGAGGTGGATCTCATGGCCTAAGCGGGTATTGGTTTGGATTTTCATGCCATTTTGACACAGCAAGGCTATCTCCTGATCCAGTATGGCTTTGGGCAGGCGGTATTCGGGAATACCGTACCTTAGCCAGCCGCCCGCTTGCGGCATGGCTTCAAATAGGGTGACATCATGGCCGGCATTGGACAGATAAAAGCCGGCACTGATCCCTGCTGGACCACTGCCGACGATGGCGACCTTTTTGCCCGTTGGCGCTAACCTGCTGGGCACATAGCTGTCGCCTTGCAGGTCAATATCGGCGGCGTGGCGTTTAAGTTGTCGAATGGCTAGCGGCTCGTCTAACTCACCTCGGCGGCAAGCGGATTCACAAAATGCGGGGCAGACACGGCCAATGGACAAGGGCAGTGGCAAGGTATCTTTAATGATTTTTACCGCTTGGCGATGATTGCCCTGAGCGATATGCAGTAAGTAAGACTGTACATCCACGCCTGCAGGGCAGGCTTGCTGGCAGGGCGCTTGGCAGTCGGCATAATGATCGTTCAGTAGCTGTTTAAGTGAGGCTTGGCGTATTTTACTCAGGGCGGCGGAGTGAGTGATGACCTTGAGGTTGTGGCTCACTTTTGTCTCACAGGCTTTGACGGTTGCACTATTGCCGTGCGCGTCGAGGGTCTGTACAAAACACAGGCCACAACTTTGCTGGTTCATCGCCTGCTCATCACTGAGGCTGGCACCTTGATAACATAAATGAGGAATGGCTATGCCCGCATTGAGGGCACAGCTCAGTATGGTTTCATCTGCAGAGGCATAAGCGGTTTTACCGTCGAAACTGAGCGTTATCATATAGGGACCTTTTTAGCATCGTTGACTATGCTCGGCAATGTGTCGCGAGATGAATGCCATGCGTCAGCGCGTTTTTTTGAGAATAAGATTTTGCTTGAGTATACCCAGAGGGGTTTTGTCGACAGGTCTTAGAAGTGACTATTTATGCTGGTTCTGCCTGTGAGATCGCAATAGCTTTTAAGAGTGTGCTCTGATGCCGTTTGCATTAAAACTTGGTGTGATACGGCTTGCAAAGTGGGTGGTTTTTCTTGGTGGTATCACTGTTTTGCCTATGATGTTTTTGACAGTTGTTGTGAGTGTTTTTTTGAACGTTGCTTGAACGCATGGTGAATGGGCTGTCGGTTGTCGATAGTTGTTCGTGTGCAGGCCAAGTGCGAGCGGGTATCTGCTTGCTCTGTGTGCCATGGGCAAGAGGCTCGTTAGGTCAAAGTGTCAAGGCGTGCCCGCTAACCTGAGTGTAGCGCGTTAGACTAGTCATTTGCGGGCTAATGCCTTTAGGGATTAAATAAGCGCAAATCTATCGGATTCGCCCCTAGGCTAATGCGGGTGATTCAGTTAAAATAGCGGGTTTTCTATCCGTGTATAAATCCGACTAAAAGTTGATTAAATCATGTTTGAAGTAAATCCAGTAAAATTCAAAATCAAGGAACTCGCTGACCGTACCGACCTTCTTCGGAGGTATCTTTGACTACGATGCTAAGCGTGAGCGTCTAGAAGAAGTCAGTCGAGAGCTTGAGAGCTCTGAAGTATGGAACGATCCTGAGAATGCTCAGGCCTTAGGTAAAGAGCGCGCCTCCCTAGAAGCGGTCGTCAAAACGATCGATGATATGGACAGTGGCTTAGAAGATATCGAAGGTTTGGTTGAGCTGGCCGTTGAAGAGGACGATGAAGAGACCTTCAACGATGCAACCACGGAATTACAACAACTTGAGAAACGGTTAGAAGAGCTTGAGTTCCGTCGCATGTTCTCCGGTCCAAATGATGCGTCAAATTGTTACTTGGATATTCAATCGGGTTCGGGCGGCACCGAGGCGCAAGATTGGGCCAATATGGTGCTGCGCATGTATTTGCGTTGGGGCGAAGCTAAGGGCTATAAGCCAGAGCTGATAGAAGTGACCGACGGCGATGTGGCTGGCATTAAGGGCGCCACCATTAAATTTACCGGTGAATACGCCTTTGGTTCACTGCGGACCGAAACGGGCGTACACCGTTTAGTGCGTAAGTCGCCATTCGATTCGTCGGGTAAGCGTCACACCTCATTCTGTTCTGTGTTTGTGTACCCAGAAATTGATGATTCCATTGAAATTGACATCAATCCGTCGGACTTGCGTATCGACACCTACCGCGCCTCGGGTGCGGGTGGTCAGCACGTTAACAAGACCGAGTCGGCGATTCGTATTACTCATTTGCCCACCAATACCGTGGTGCAATGTCAAAATGATCGCTCGCAACATAAAAACCGTGATGCGGCGATGAAACAGTTAAAAGCAAAGCTGTATGAGCTAGAGATGCTTAAACAGAATGCCGATAAACAAGCCGCCGAAGATGCTAAATCGGATATCGGCTGGGGTAGCCAGATCCGCTCTTACGTGCTCGATGATGCACGTATTAAAGATCTGCGTACCGGTGTAGAAAATCGAAATACTCAGAGCGTCCTCGATGGCGATCTGGATAAGTTTATTGAAGCTAGCCTTAAATCTGGCCTTTAACGAGAGAAGAAGATGACTGAACAAACCCAAGACGAAAACAAGTTAATTGCAGAGCGCCGTGCCAAGTTAGAGCACATCCGCGCAACTTGCCCTGCTAACGGTCACCCAAATAACTTCGATCGTAAACATAAAGCGGCAGATATTCAGGCCGAATATGGTCACTACAGCAAAGAAGAGCTTGAGGGCATGAATGTGCAGCGCTCGATTGCTGGGCGTATCATGGCCAAGCGTGGTCCATTCTTGGTGATCCAAGATGTCAGTGGTCGCATTCAGGCTTACGCCGGTAAAGATGTTCAAAAAGAGCTTAAAGCTAAGTATCAAGGGCTAGATATCGGCGACATTATCGGTGTCACCGGTCAGTTGCACCTGTCGGGTAAAGGCGATCTGTATGTCAATATGGAGCAGTACCAACTGCTGACTAAGGCACTGCGTCCACTACCTGAGAAGTTCCACGGCCTGACAGACCAAGAGACGCGTTACCGCCAACGTTATGTTGACCTTATCGTTAACGAAGACTCTCGTAATGCCTTCATCATGCGCTCGAAAGTGGTTACCGCTATTCGTAACTTCATGGTGAAAAAAGAGTTTATGGAAGTTGAAACCCCAATGATGCACAGCATCCCTGGTGGTGCGTCGGCGCGTCCATTTGTGACTCATCATAATGCGCTCGATATCGAAATGTATTTGCGTATCGCACCAGAACTTTACCTTAAGCGTTTAGTGGTCGGTGGCTTTGAGCGAGTGTTCGAAATCAACCGTAACTTCCGTAACGAAGGTCTGTCGCCACGTCATAACCCAGAATTCACCATGATGGAATTCTATATGGCGTATGCCGATTATAACGATCTGATGGATCTGACCGAAGAGATGTTGAGCTCGATTGCGGTTGAACTTTGTGGGTCAGCTAAACTGCCTTACGGTGAGCACACAGTTGACTTTGGTGGCCCTTACGAGCGCCTTAGCATGCTAGATGCGATTAAAAAGTACAATCCAGACAACGCCACTATTCAGTCGATGACCTATGAAGAGGTCAAAGATCTTGAGTTTATGCGTAACCTCGCTAAGAGCCTAGGCATGACGATTGAGAAGTTCTGGACTTGTGGTCAACTACTGGAAGAAATTTTCGGTGAAACCGCAGAGCCTAAGCTGATGCAACCGACCTTTATTACCGGTTACCCAGCGGATATCTCACCTCTGGCGCGTCGTAACGATGACAACCATTTCATCACCGACCGCTTTGAATTCTTCATCGGTGGCCGCGAAGTGGCTAATGGCTTCTCAGAGCTTAATGATGCCGAAGATCAAGATAGCCGCTTTAAGGCTCAGGTTGACGCTAAAGATGCTGGCGATGATGAAGCCATGTTCTATGATGCCGATTACATCACCGCGCTAGAGCACGGTTTGCCACCAACGGCAGGTCAAGGTATTGGTATCGACCGTTTGGTGATGCTGTTTACCAACACGCACACGATTCGTGACGTGATCTTATTCCCAGCGATGCGCCCACAAGGCTAATGCACTGCTAGGAATAAAAAAACCAGCCCTCGGGCTGGTTTTTTTACGGCCAAAATTCGTCTTATCGCTGCAAGTGAAGCCAGTATGGTTAGCGTTTCAGTTTATCGGCTCACAGTCGGCTCACTTAGTCAGTGGCATAGCGATAATTAGCGCGGACTCTCGGTATAGGTGTCCAGTTGTGAGGCTAATGGGCCAAGGGATTGCACTTCACCGACTCGCATGTCGCCCAGATAAATTGAACCAATGCGCATTCGCACTAGGCGCAAGGTGGGAAACCCCACCGCGGCAGTCATTTTTCGGATTTGGCGATTCTTGCCTTCGGTCAAGGTAATGGACAACCAGCGGGTTGGCCCATGGCGCGGATCGCGAATTTTTTTGCCTCGCTCCGGGAGCGCTGGTGGCTCATCAAGCAGCTTAACCTTACAAGGTAGAGTCTGATATTGTTCACCCTTAATACCTATGCTAACCCCCTGACATAGCTCAGCAACGGCCTTGGCGTCTATCTCTCCATCTACCTGTACGTAATACTCTTTTTCAATCTGTTTACTGCGAACCAAGTGGCTAGTCATACCGTCGGTGGTGAGCAGCAGTAAGCCTTCCGAGTCGTGATCTAACCGACCAATCGCCATGATCCCTGCGGGGAAACCGGCTAACTCACCGAGAAGTTTTTTGCTTTTGCGCCGCTCGGGTACAAATTGGCTCAGGTAGCCATAAGGTTTGAAAATTTTAAAGTCTTGCGCTGACGGCAAATGAGCCATATCACTGATATCGTTGATGGCGGTATGAGGTTTGGACATAAATAACCTGTATAAAAAACTGAGGCTATATAACCCAAATCAAGGTCACATAGTTAATATTTTCATAGTATTAGCGGGTTGTTTTGGCTCTATTGGCAACTGCGATACCAAGGTGCCTGCCTATGCTAAAGATGCTGTTTGATCTACGGGAGCTATGATACTCGTTCCAGAAGAGGATTACTAATGACAACGCTGTCATTGTTGGTTATAGTCATGTTATCAAAAGGTGGTGATTGATGTTGCGCGCGAAGGCTGATTAACTGGTTTTTTGGGGCAGTGGTGGGTAGGTGTGGCCGAGTCAGTCATTTTTACGGATCAGGTTTAGGCGAGTCTAGATTATGCAAATTGTGATTTTAAACAACAGTGACGATGTCGCGTCATATGGCGCCAATATTTTTATTCAACAACTAAGACGCAAGCCAAGCTCTGTGTTGGGGTTGGCTACGGGCTCGACGCCGCTGGCTTTATACCGTTTATTGATTGGTGCTAATCAAGTGGGCGATGTCTCGTTTGCCCAGGCGACCAGCTTTAACTTAGATGAGTATTTAGGGCTCGATGGTCAGCATAAACAAAGCTATCGCTACTTTATGGATCAGCAGTTGTTTGACCATATCGATATCGATAAGCAGCGCACCTTTGTGCCGCCGGGTGATGCTAGCGATCCGATTGAGGCCTGCGAGCGCTATGAGCGCCAGATAACCCAAGCGGGTGGCATCGATATCCAGCTGCTCGGCATAGGGCGTAATGGCCATATCGGTTTTAATGAGCCCTCATCGGGCTTAATGTCGCGCACGCGAGTTAAAACCCTCACCAAGGCGACGATTGAAGATAATGCCCGATTTTTCTCAGCCGATGAATATCAGCCCCATCTGTCGATCACCATGGGGATAGGCACCATATTAGACGCGAAAAAAGTGCTGTTGCTCGCGACGGGCGCCAATAAAGCCGCGGCGATTAAGGCGACGGTTGAGGGCGCATTGAGTGCATCGTGTCCGGCTTCAGCCCTGCAACTGCACCGTAATGCCATGTTGGTGCTCGATGAAGCGGCGGCCTCTCAATTGGATGATTGTGATTTTTATAAACATATTGAAGCGGAAAACCAAAAATTACAGGCCAGATTAGCCAAGGGCTAATAGATTTTTCCCTGCGCGGTTAAGGTTTCTTTGGTCTGATTTAAGCCTCCTGCACTCCTTTAACTAAATGCTATTTCCCATCTTTAAGGTGCCTCGGTCTACAGCCTGCGCACCTTTTTATCTGCTATCAGCGTTTTATTGCCCCATCAGCGGTTAAGACTGACGGTCGCAAGGCCTCTCACATTGAAGTCCTTTTTCCTTTGACAGATAAGCGCTAACGGCTTGCTACTAGGGTACTGGGCATCTGCGGCTTGAGCGGACAGTGCAAAAAACGCCTAAAATCGACTACGCTTGACCGTGCTATGTTAGCCGTGTCTGTTATAATCGCGGCCTAATTTTTATGAAGCAGCGACCTGATTGAGTAACGCCCCATGGATAAGCCTGAGATTTTTACCCCCGATAGCCCGTCACCAGCCCCTGTTGTGACCCGCTCAAACCGCCTAGAGCTATTGGCTCCCGCTAAAAATGCTGATTTTGGTATTGAAGCTATTCGTCATGGTGCCGATGCGGTGTATATCGGTGGTCCAGCCTTTGGGGCGCGTGCAACTGCGGGTAATAGCGTCGAAGATATTGCCCGTTTATGTCAGTTTGCTCACCAATACCATGCGCAGGTGTTTGTCGCCATCAATACCATCTTGATGGATGATGAGCTAAAAGCGGCCGAAAAGTTGATATGGCAGGTGTATGAAGCCGGCGCCGATGCGCTTATCGTGCAAGATATGGGCATATTGCAGCTCGACATTCCGCCTATCGCCCTGCATGCCAGCACGCAAATGGATAACCGTAATCCAGAGAAAGTGGCGTTTCTCGAACAGGTGGGGTTTTCGCAGGTGGTGTTAGCGCGAGAACTTGGATTAAGCCAAATTCGCCAGGTGGCCGCCAATACCAATATGCAGCTGGAATTTTTTATTCACGGCGCCTTATGCGTGGCCTATAGCGGCCTGTGTAATCTAAGTCATGCCTTTAGTAATCGCAGCGCTAACCGAGGCGAATGTTCTCAGATGTGTCGTTTGCCTGGCGATCTAAAGACCCGTCAAGGTGAGGTGCTGGCACAAAATGAACACCTATTGTCTTTAAAAGATAATAATCAAACCGATAATTTAGAAGCGCTTATCGATGCCGGTATTCGCTCATTTAAAATCGAAGGGCGCTTAAAAGACTTAAGTTACGTTAAAAACGTTACCGCTCATTATCGGCAAGAACTCGATAAAATTATCGCGCGTCGCCCCGAGTTTGCTGCCTCAAGCCATGGCCGCTGTGAACATAGCTTTACCCCTAATACCGAAAAAACCTTTAACCGCGGCAGAACCGACTACTTTGTTAATGACCGCAGCCAAGGGGTGAGTGATTTCCGTTCGCCCAAATATATTGGTGAAGAGGTCGGTAGCGTGGTGGCGCTGGGTAAAGACTATATCCAAGTGCGCTCGACCCATGGGTTTAATAATGGCGACGGTCTGTGTTATTTCCCGCCCAATTATGAAAAAGCCAAACAGTCAGACGATAAACTACAAGGGCTGCGAGTCAATCGCGCCGACGGCGATAAACTGTATGTGATTGCCGTACCGGGCGACCTTAAAGTGGGCGCAACCTTATATCGAAACCACGATCAGGCGTTCGAAACGCTGCTGGCTAAAGAGTCGTCTAAGCGCATTATTAACGTCGATATGATGTTAGCCGACACCCATGATGGCATAGCTTTAACCATGACGGATCAATATGGCATCAGCGCCAGTGTGGCATTGCCTATGGAGAAGACGCCGGCTAGCGATCCCGACAAGGCCCTGCAAAATGTGCGTAAACAGCTATCAAAACTCGGCAGCACCGACTTTAATGCACGTCAAATCACTATCGACACCGCCAGCCCTTGGTTTATGCCAGCCTCGGTATTAAATGGTCTGCGCCGTGACACGGTTGCCGCCCTTGAGCAGGCTCGTATCGACAGTTATCAGCGTCCTAAAGCGTGGAAATATAACCAAGATGCAGTTTACCCTGTAAAGCACTTGAGCTTTATGGGCAATGTGGCTAATGAGCAAGCCAAGGCGTTTTATACCCGTCACGGGGTGATTGAGATTGAAGATACCTACGAGAAAAATGGCATCAGTGATGATGCGCCCTTGATGGTGACTAAACACTGCTTACGCTTTAACTTTAACCTTTGCCCCAAAGAGGTGCCTGGCATTAAGGCCGACCCTATGATTTTGGAGATCGGCAAGGATGTGCTAAAACTGGTATTTGACTGCCCTAAGTGTGAAATGATGGTGGTCGGTGCCAATCGGCAAGTATAGGCGTCTCTAAGCGCCACATTCACTGACTTAAGGAAAAGATCATGGGACTGTTAGATGCGCTAATGGGCAATGCTTCAGAGGTTGATTTACAGGAGTTGGCGGCCGATCTAGGCCCCATTATGGGCGACAATGAGCAGCTGGCTTTGGCCTATCGCGTGATGCGCGATATGTTTGTATTTACCAATAAGCGCCTCATTTTGATTGATAAGCAAGGGGTAACAGGGAAAAAGGTCAGTTATCACTCTGTGCCTTATAAGGCCATAACTCACTTTCAAGTGGAAACTGCCGGAACCTTTGATATGGATGCCGAATTGAAGCTGTGGATCTCTGGACAAAAAGATCCACTGGTCAAAGAGCTCAAAAAAGGCACCGATGTGGTTGGGATCCAAAAAACCATAGCGAACTTTTCGCTCTAGTGTGGCCGGGTGCCTCAAGTGAGTACACTCCTCTAAAACGCCTAAGGCATCGATATGCCTTAGGCGTTTTTTTTATTTTCTGTGGCATGACGCGGCAGCGATTATCATTTTTAGCTTCAAGCTCAACAAGGGCAGGCTTAATGCAAAGCTATGCTGACTAGCCGCTGGTAATTAAACTCACTCATTTAACCTCAGTTGAAATAAAAGGTGATCAAGCGCGGTCTTACTGTCCATCGTATTTAATTGATAACGTTTAGCGGAGTTAATCGTGAATTTTAAAGCACTATCACTATCAGCATGTTTAGTGTCAACCATGGCTGCAAGCGGCGTGGCTCACGCAGAAGCCACAGGCGTAGATTTTATTAATGTATTTGAAAAGCTTGCGGGTAAACAACCGGGTGTGCGTAAAGGGCATGCCAAAGGGGTGTGCGCCGTGGGTGAGTTCACCCCAACCGATGCGGGTGGTCGCTATTCTAGTAGTGCCCTATTTAATGGTGAAAAATCCACGGCTAACATTCGTTTTTCAATGGCGGGTGGCAACCCTGCGGCCAATGAAACCGAGCGAAGCCCTCGTGGAGTGGGAGTTAAGTTCACCATGGCCGATGGTAGCGTGCACTACATTGCAGGCTTAACCACGCCAGTCTTTCCGGGTAAGTCACCCGAAGTCTTTTTAGGGTTACTTGAAACCTTAGTGCCTGACGAACAAGGTAAAGTGGATTTTAGTCAGGTGGCACAATACCGTCAGGAGCACCCAAGCACCTTACCGCAGTTTAATTGGCTGCAAGCCAATAATCCGCCAAGTTCATATGCATCGGTTAATTATCACGGTATTCATGCCTTCTATTTTGTCGATGACCAAGGTAAGAAAACCAAGTTTAAATGGCGTTTAGTGCCGACCGAAGGGCAGAAACTGTTAACTAAAGCGCAGATGAAGCAGTTGCCAGACACCTTTTTAGCCGACAAATTGAAAGAGGAGCTAAGCCAAGATCCGGCCCATTTTGAGCTGCAAGCGGTTATCGGTCAGGCCGATGATGTCACCAATAATCCATCACAAGCGTGGCCAGAAGATCGTGAAGTGATCACCTTGGGCACATTGAGTATTACCAGCAGCGGCGATAACAACTGCGATTTGATTAACTTCGATCCTAATGCGTTGGCTCAAGGGGTTGAATCTAGTGATGACCGTATTTTACGTTTACGTTCAACTGCTTACGCTATTTCTTTTGGTAAGAGATTAAGTGGCCAATAAGCCTGTTTAATGACCAGTATTAGGTGCGCTAGCTAACGCAGAATCGCCTTTTAGTACAAGCTTGTCATACTAAAAAGCCACGCTATGGAGATGGGGTGGCTTTTTAATGGTTACTTTTTAATGGTTAATCATCAATATACCGCTGGGTTATTGCATGTGAACGGTATACAGCAGACTACCACTCAAATGGTTAGTCTTGCTCGATGGTGTTGACACCCTCAGGTGTACCGACCAATAGCACATCTGCGCCGCGCAGAGCGAATAAGCCGTTAGTGACCACACCGACTATCTGGTTAATCTTCTCCTCTAGCTCTTTGGGGTTAACGATCTTCATGTTGTAAACATCTAAGATCACGTTACCGTTGTCGGTTACCACACCTTCGCGATACACAGGATCGCCACCGAGCTTAACTAATTCACGTGCCACATAAGAGCGCGCCATAGGGATCACTTCCACAGGCAGTGGGAACTCACCCAATACATCCACCTGCTTAGTGTTGTCGACGATACAGACAAACTTTTTGGCCACTGCCGCGACAATCTTCTCACGAGTTAGCGCCGCACCACCGCCTTTAATCATATCCATATGACCATTGATTTCGTCAGCTCCGTCCACATATACAGCTACCTCATTGACCGAATTAAGGTCGTATACAGGAATGCCCAAGGCTTTCATTTTTTCAGTCGAGGCTTCAGAGCTCGACACTGCGCCTTCGATATCGGCCTTGATGGTGGCTAAGGCATCAATAAAATGGTTGACGGTTGAGCCTGTACCGACGCCGACTATGGTGTCTTTCTCAACGTATTGTAGGGCTGCCCAACCAGCTGCCTTTTTCATTTCATCTTGAGTCATAAGGAGTTCCTGTAAGGATAAACGAATCTTCTGTCGTTATTATACTCATAGTTGCTGTTAGGGGTATGTGAAATGCTTCTGTTTGTTTAACTTACTTAGCCGAGAATGTGGCAATAGCACATTATTCTATTTTTCTGCTGGTAACTGACTTATCTGCGGCGTAATTTAACAGGTATCTATGCTGTATGGCCGAATGAATCGGTTTTGCTAAAGGATATCGCTGGATATTTTAATTAAAGGAGACTCTATGGCAGGCGCAAGTTTGTTAACTTTGCTCGATGATATTACCACCATTTTAGATGACGTCGCAGCTATGAGTAAGATGGCTGCACGTAAAACTGCAGGAGTATTGGGCGATGATTTAGCGCTTAATGCGCAGCAGGTGTCTGGCATTAACGCTGATCGTGAACTGCCAGTGGTCTGGGCTGTGGCTAAAGGTTCATTGCGTAATAAAGCGATTCTCGTGCCGGCGGCCTTGTTGATCAGTGCCTTTATTCCTTGGGCGGTGACCCCACTACTGATGTTTGGTGGTCTGTTTCTCTGTTATGAAGGATTTGAGAAGCTCTATCATAGCGCGACTCACTCCCATGAGCCGAGCAGTGAGCCTCACGCAGATATCGCATCGCTCGATCTGCAAGCCTATGAAAAACAGAAAATCAACGGCGCGATTCGTACCGACTTTGTGCTATCGGCGGAGATCATTGCCATCACGTTAGGTGTCGTGGCTCACACCAGCTTTATGACGCAGGTGGTGACTTTAACTGTTATTGCTGTGTTGATGACCATTGGGGTTTATGGCTTAGTCGCGGGAATTGTGAAACTTGACGATGCCGGCCTTTACTTAAGCCAGCGTCAGGGCGAAAGTATGCTGACCCGTTTAGGACGACGCTTTGGCCACAGTTTAGTTAATGCAGCGCCTTATCTGATGCGCGGCTTAACCGTGGTTGGTACCATCGCGATGTTTATGGTGGGGGGCGGTATTTTAACCCACGGTATTCATAGCCTGAGTGAACTGTTTAACCAGTGGGCAGCTGTGGTGGAGCAGTGGGCGATGCTTGGGCCGGTATTGAGCTTTATCACCCCTAGTGTGCTTAATGCGCTGTTTGGCGTGCTTGCCGGTGCCATTGCCGTCTTGCTTATGTCTGGGATCAGTAAACTGCGTTCGTAACTTTGGGTTCGTCGCTATGGGGTCGTAACTCCACGTTCTTAACTACGCTATGTTTATCAACGCCGCCAATAGGGCGGCGTTTGGTTTTATGGTTGGAGCTGTAGATGCTCATTCACCAGATCTATCATGGCACTGGCTGCAAATGACAGTGGCTTCTCTTTCTCCCAAAATAGGCTCATGCGCCACTTAAGCTGGGTCTGTGTCAGAGCTCGGCTGACAACGCCTTCGAGCTGATAACGCTCGGCGATAAACTTGGGCAGCAACATGACGCCAATTCCTGCAGCCACTAAGGCAATGCCAAATTCAGGCTGATTAACATGGGTGGGGTTATCCAGTGTCACCCCTGCATCATTGCAGGCGCTAATGACCATTTCATGTAAAGAAAATTCAGGTTCAAACAGAATTTGCGGGCAGTGCTGTAGCGCGCTCATCGGGATATCAGTGTTGGCTGCTAGTGGATGCTGGCTGGGTAACACCACCACCATGGGCTCAGTATGAATGGCGATGGCGTCAAGGTCTTGATTGAGTTCAATAATACCTGTGGCGAGCTCAATCTCGCCTTGTTGCAGCGCTAAGCTCTGCTCTACGCCGCCGCGCACCAATAGTTGGGTCTTTATGTGTGGATAGCGTTGGCGATATTTGGCGATGATGGGGGCAAATAGTTCGGCGCTGCCTAGCGGTGCGAGCCCCAGTTTTAACTCGCCCTGATTGAGGCCTTTGAGTGCATCGAGTTCGTCAAATAGTGCCTGCTTGGTATCAAGGAGTTGTTGTGCATAGCGGTAAACTAATTGGCCATGGATCGTAAGGGTGATGGCTGTGCCGCGTTTGCCACGCATCAGTAGCGGCAATTGCAATTCGGTTTCTAATTGATTTATCGATTTAGATAGCGCCGGTTGGCTGATATGGATTTTTGAGGCCGCGCGATTAAACCCACCACAATTAACGATTTCGACAAAGTAATGCAGAGCCTTGAGATCCATTTGTGAATAGCTTTTAGTTATGCAATTTATAAATAATATTCATTTTTTCTATTAATGATGCAAGCGTAAAATAATCCTATTCATCATATTTCCGTTTAAGTTTCTGCTATGAGTGACTCTTTTTTATCGCTAAAACGTCTATTGCAGACGCTATTGCAAGTTGGCTTACTCTGTTTGCTCGCCTTAACGGCGCAATGGTTAGTGAATATCTTGTCGCTGCCTATCCCTAGCAGTGTTGTGGGCCTGTTGGGCTTGTTTGGTTTACTGGCACTTGATTGGTTACCCGAACGTTTTGTGGCCGTTGGTGCAACTTGGTTATTAGGGGAACTCTTGTTGTTTTTTATTCCGCCTGTGGTGGCTTCACTGCATTATGCGCCCTTGTTTGAGCAATATGGCGTCAGCTTGCTACTGACCTTAGTGTTAGGCAGCATTTGTGTATTGTTGATCACAGGAGTGGTGATTGACTGTGTGTTTCGATTTGAGCACCGTCGCAATCGCCGTAAGAGTGAATTGGCCGCGACGACGCAATCAACAAGAGTAGGCCATTAATATGCAAGCGTTTATCGCGTCTCAAAGTTTAGCCATTGTCTGCTTAGTGGTAACCCTGTTGTGTTATTTTGTCAGTAAACGTTTATATCGTGCTTATGGTTATTGGTGGTTGTCACCGATGATTTTGACGCCTGTGTGTCTGCTGACTTTTGTGGGGCTGTTGGCTATCCCGCTGCCCACTTACTTTGTTTACAGCCATTATTTAAGTGCGTTGTTAGCACCTGCCACCATTGCTTTTGCATTGCCAATCTATCGAGAGCGCCATCTGATCGCCCGTTACCCATTAACCCTGAGTTTAGGGGTTATCACAGGCTTGCTCGTGGGGTTATTCTCTTCGTGGTTGTTGGTTAAATTGATCTACCTGCCGCCAGAGTTGTCGCACAGTATATTGGTGCGCTCAGTTTCAACGCCATTTGCCATAGAAGCAACGACGGTATTTGGTGGCGAGCCCGACTTGACTGCCATGTTAGTCTTGCTCACTGGTGTCTTAGGTATGTTGTTGTGTGGGCCTGTATTTACCTTAGCCAAAATTAGCAGCCCACTGGCTAAAGGGGCTGCATTAGGGGCGTCTGCTCATGGCGTGGGGGCGGCCAAGGCGGCAGAGTTTGGCGCTGAGGAGGGCGTTGTAGCAAGTCTCACCATGATCTTTACTGGCATCACTATGGTCGTTGTTGCGCCCCTATTTGCCTATCTTTTGTTATGAGCCATTAGGCTTTTAACAGTGTGGCACACAGTTTCACAAAGTCCGATGAGGTGATGATCCCTTCAATCTTGTTATTGTCGTTTACAACGGGTAAACACCCCAATTTGTTATCAATAAAATAGTCGACCACCACGGCTAACGGCTCATCGACGCTAAGTTGTTGAAATTGCTTTTCCATAATGTCTGCCACTAAGGTTTTACGCTCTTTGCGATCGAGCGCATCGGGGCCATAAGCGGTAAGCATGTGGATCACGGTGGAGATCATCTTCTTATGAGTCAATATTCCCACGAGACGCCCGTCATGCTCACTGATGACAGGCAAGTGGCGAACCCCACGACTCTGCATCAATAGGTGGGCATCTTTGGCGGTCGCCTGATCGCTAATACAGACGAGGTTGGTGCTCATAATATCGCTAACGTGCATTGTTGATTCCTTCAACTGACAGTGAGTATGTCGATGATAATAGCAGCAATGTTGACTGCGTTAAATATCTGTTTATTAGTTACAATTTTATGTTTTATTCTTAACTACATGCAGGCGCACTGCCACCTTAAAATTAGGTTTAGGTGAATTAATCGGCAGTTAGCTTAACCTGTAATAATGTTGCAATATCGTTGCACAATACTTATCGTCATTAGACCTCTTACCAGGCGCCGAGCATCACTTAAGGTGATTGCTTTGCCATGCTTAAGCTGTACTCCTATGACGTGAAGTGTGTTTCGCTAGGATAATAGGCATCAATATAAGAATAACCATGAAAGGGATAACAATGAAAATACACTATTCACGCAGGGACTTTTTAGCCATGTCGGCTAAAGGAGTGGGCGCCGCGGTCATCTCCTATGGCTTAATGGGCTGCTCAAGCAGTGACGATGATGAGCAAGCTAACGCTGCCCGTGGGGAGTTTCTCAATGGGGTTGCCAGTGGCGATCCCACTCACGAGGCGGTGATCTTGTGGACCCGAGTCACGCCCGAGGTTGAGGGGGAGCTCAATGTCAGTTGGGAAATCGCGACCGATGAAGCCTTTAGCAATATTATTGGCAATGGCGAAACCACCACATCTGCCGCGCGCGATTATACGGTGAAAGTCGATGCCATCGGGCTGATGTCGGGCACAGCGTATTATTACCGCTTTAAATGCGGCGAGGGTTATTCCGAGGTCGCGATGACTAAGACCTTACCCGAGGGCGCAGTGGAGCAAGTTAAATTAGCGGTAATGTCGTGTGCTAACTTTCCTGCAGGCTATTTTAATGTGTATCAGTTGGCCAGTGAGATGGCTGGGCTCGATGCGGTGATCCATCTAGGCGATTATATTTATGAATATGGCCGAGGGGGCTATGCCAGTGAACATGCCGCCGAGCTTGGCCGGGAAGTGTTACCCGCAGGTGAGCTGTTAACCCTTAGTGATTATCGCACGCGCTATGCTCAGTACCGCAGTGATGCCGCATTAAATGCCCTACATGCCAAAGTCCCTTTTATTACTGTGTGGGACGACCATGAAGTGGCCAACGATAGTTGGGCTGATGGCGCAGAAAACCACAATGCAGATGAAGGGGATTTTACAGCGCGCAAAACTGCTGCGCTGCAAGCCTATTTTGAGTGGCTGCCTATTCGTCCATGGTCTGAGGGCAATCATCAAGAGATCTATCGCTCATTTAACTTTGGCGACTTGGTCGATTTACATATGCTCGATACCCGCCAATTAGCGCGTGATAAGCAGCTCGATTATGCTGACTATATCGATGATGCCAGCAATACTATCGACAGCGCGCGCTTTATGGCCGATGTCACCAGTGATACCCGCACTATGTTGGGGGCTGAGCAGTTGCAGTGGTTGCAAGCATCGTTGCTTAATGGCACAGGTAAGTGGCAGGTACTGGGCCAGCAAGTGCTGATGGGCAGTATGTTGTTGCCAGCGGCTATCGCCACCCAAAAATTGTCTGTGTACCAATACGCCGAGTTGGGGGCCTTAGCGCAACTAGCTGCGCGGGCCCAGGCAGGCGATCCGACCTTAACGGCGCAAGAGTATAGCTATTTGATCGCTAACCAGTATAAGTTAACCCCCGAAGTGATGGCCTTGCTGCAACTGCCTGCCATTCCTTATAACTTAGATGCCTGGGATGGCTATGCCTATGAGCGAGAAGTGATTTTAGCCACAGCTAAGGCCAAAGGTGCTAACTTGGTGGTGATAGCCGGTGACACCCATAATGCCTGGGCAAACGAGCTAACCGACAGCCATGGCGACAACGTAGGTGTTGAGTTTGCCACCAGTTCAGTTTCCTCTCCAGGGTTGGAGTACTATTTAGGCATTGAAGCCGATCAGCAAAGTGTTACCGAAGCGGGCATTGTTGATCTGGTCGAGGGGCTGAAATACACCAATCTGCGCGATCGTGGTTTTATGGTACTTAGCTTCGATCACAATCAGGTTAAAAGTGACTGGCATTATGTCGATACCCTAATGTCGCCAGACTTTAGCGAGGCCAGCGATAAGCAGGCGAGCGCCATTACTCTGGCTGGTGAGGTGAAAATCACGCTGGGGTAAGTCCGTAGGTTGATAAGCCCAGCTTAGCCGTCACTTGGCAGCTTTACTGTTTATAAAAGTGAACCTGTCCTGCAGTTTTAGTTATTTAGTCCTGCAGGGGCAGGTTTTTTAGTATAAAATCCAGCCCCAAAATCCCGTAGCCACTTTTTAATCGTTTTGAGTTTCAATCCGATATTCTTGTGCTACGTTGAATTTGGGCAAAGGCTAATCTTTTTAGATTAGCCTTTGCCCAATCGAATACTCAATATAACAAGATGGGGACGGTCAGATGTCAGAGAAACGCTTTATTACTGCGCAGGAGTTGCTTGAAGATTCCTTTCGTTTAGCAGCACAAGTTTTTGACAGTGGTTTCAGACCACAATTTATTGTTGGGATCTGGCGTGGTGGTGCTCCAATAGGGATTGCGGTACAGGAGTATTTTGATTTTAAAAAGGTCGACACCGATCATATTGCCGTTCGTACGTCCTCTTACTATGGCATTAATCAGCAGAGCAAAAAGATTAAAGTGCATGGTTTGCATTACATTGTTGAAAATGCCAATGCCGATGGTGGGTTATTGATTGTCGATGATGTGTTTGATTCAGGCCGTAGCATCCACGCGCTTAAAACCAAGCTCCAAGAGCTGATGCGCCTTAATATGCCAACCGATGTGCGTATTGCTTGCCCTTATTACAAACCTAAAAACACCGCAGTTGAGCTAAAGCCGGATTACTTTATCCATGAGTCTGATGATTGGTTGGTGTTCCCCCATGAAGTGTCTGGGTTATCACAGCAAGAGCTGCTGGAAGGCAAGAGCGATCTGAAAAACATTAAAGAGCTGTTTATTTAAGCCCCTTAGGTTTATCGCATACGGTTTATCCATCGACTGTATTTCATAGTGTCGGCCTAGGCCGTTACCCTATATGTTCGCCGTAGATATTGCTCGGTATTCGGTTTGCTTAAGTAGCTAACCCATGGGTTAGCTATAAAGAAATGCCACCCTCTGGGGTGGCATTTTTTATGTTATTGACGCAAAGGCTGCTGGATGGTGATGCAGGCTTGTTCAGCTTCGATAGCCTGCTTCACGCCGCGCTGGGTGACCGGGCTCAAGTCAGGCTCGCTATTAAGCAAGCGCGATAAACGCGCCACGCTAGCGTAAGAGCACTCTTGCGGCAGTAAATACTGGTTGTAGGCCTGCATAAAGCGGGCGCTATTACGTTTATCTAACTGTGCAAGCTCGTTTAAGCGTTGCTCGGCGGTTGCTTGGCTAAGGGCTTTTTGCTCGCTAGGATAAAGGTGCGGCATGATACGCAGCAGTTTGGCCAACATCAGGCTATCGGCATCGGCGTTATGTCGCTGTATACGTTCAAACCATTGGCGTTTTTGCGCCGCAATGGGCTGGGCGACTTCGGCGCTCAGGGCCAGCATTTGCGCTTGCGGCGAAGAGTCGCGCAGCTTCTCTTGCTGTAATAGTCGCTGGGCGCCTATGGCATCGTAACGATTAAGGTGGATCACCATGTCCCAGCGCAGGGCAGGCGTCAGCTCAACCCCAGTGAGCCGCTCGGTGCCGTTAAGCAGTGCGCTCAGATGCTGCTTAGCCTGATGGCTGAGCGCAAAATCAATATAGGCCTCAAGCCACAAGTGTTGGATCTCTGGCATAGCTTGACGGCTCATGGTCAGGCGCAAGCTCATCTGCTCTAATGCCCTCATCGCCCGCTGGCTGTAATGTTGCCGATTGGGACTCATCTGCTCAAGCAATGCCTTGGCTTGCCTCAACTGACTTAACAGAGGTTGTAATACCTGAGGGTCATCTTCTTGCGGCGCGTTGATAAATACACTGCCAAGAAACTTGTCGAGAGTGAGCTCGCCCCGAGTGACACTGTGCCACAGGGTTTGCCACAGCATGATGCGCAACTTGGGCTCGTCAACTTTACTCAGATGCAATAGCGCCGTCGTTAAGGATTCTGGATCAAGTTGTACCTGCACATACCCCCAATCTTGGTAGTTGGGAAACACTAAATCGGGACAGCGCACCCCTTGCAGCCGCTTAATCTCAGTGTCGCTACCACTGTAGGTCGTTGCCACGACCAAATTGCGATGCAATGTGTCACGGCCCAAGGTAAACAGCCCCAGTTTAACCTTTTGTTGCCGTAAGGTGGGATATTGCTCGCTGGCACTCTGATGTAGATTAAAGTGGCTGATGCGGCCGTTGCTGCACTGGAACTGCGCCTCGATACGGTTAACTCCAGCCTGGTAGAGCCACTGCTGGGCCCATGTTGCTAACGGACGTTTGGCCGCTAAGCTTAGGCTCGCGATAAAATCGTCAAGGTTGGCATTGCCAAAGCGGTGCTGCTCAAGGTAGTACTGCAGGCCTTGGTTGAAAGCGGTATCGCCCACCAAGTAATTGAGTTGAGTTAACAGGGCGACCCCTTTGCTGAGCATGGCTTGATTGACGCCCGGCTCAACCTGCGCGCTATTCATCACAGCCTGTTTTGGTGGGGTTAGACTGTGCTTGTCATCGAGCTGGTAAACATTGTGTATGTCTTGATATCTGGCGGGGGTGGAAGGGTCTGCAATCATCGCCTTGTTGGCCAGTAAAATACCTAGGCTCTGGCTGAGCCAAAAGCTGTCCCACCAGTTTAAGGTCACTAAATTACCGAACCATTGCTGGGCTAAGGTGCGTAAGTTGAGTGACAAGGAAGGCGTCGCATCAATAGCGGTTTCAGCAAAGGTGGCGTTGGCGGCATTGGCCATCGTCTGTGTCGGCAGGTGTGGCACTAGAATTTGGTTGTAATGATTAAAAGGATAGTCGACACCGAGTTGTTGACGGTAGAAAGTGAGTCCTTGATGGGTTTGCGCCAGCCAAGTGTCGGTGTCTATCTGGTGGGCAATCGATTGCCGCGCCAGCAATCGCAGCGTCAGCGATGCTTCATCCGATTGCCATTGATGATATGGGCCTGCGATAAGCGAAAATGTATGCGGACTCAGCGGGGGGCTCGGTGCAAAGAACCATTGGCTAAGGTTTGTGCCGTGGCGTTGTTCTCGCTCAGCGGCCGCGCTGAACACTCGCCAGTCGCTGGGAGCGGTGACCGAGAGTTGAAACACCGCTTTTAAGTTGGGTTGATCGAACACCGGCATCATGCGCTGGGCGCTGGCGGGCAGCAGGTGGCTATAGAGGTAACGGCGACCGTCAACGGCATCGATAGCTTGGATCAATCCCTGATCGCCTATGCTGTATGGGTGGCTATAACTGAGACTGACTTGATTACTACCACGATTAAGCAGCGAGGGGGAAAGGCGCAGGTGCTGACCATCGTAATTGGGATAGAGGCGCTGGTCATTAATCGTTAGCTGGTGCAGTCGCGCCTGATGTAAATCCAATAATAAGGGCGCGTCGTTGTCATTTAAGCTAAAGCTGATGGTCGCCTCACCACGAAAGTGCTGATTATCGCTGAGATCTAGCGCCAATTGATAGTGAATATCACTGATGCGATTGGCACGCGAGCGTGCCTGCTCGGCGCTGATGGTGGCGTTATCTTGTGCTTGGTGAGCAGGCTGCGTCGTGGGTGTACTTTGGCATGCGCTGAGCAATAGCACCGCGGCGGCCATGATACACAGGCTCAGGCCTGAGTGTCGCTGTTTAGCCGGCAGGCGCTGTTTCAACGCGAGAATGTGTTGAGCCATGGAGTTGTCATTAATCAATCTGGGCTGATGTGATCGGAAGGCGATGTATCACCTGTCATAAAAAAACCAGCACGTTGCTGGTTTTTTTTGGCAGGCAAAGATCACAAACCGAGGAACGACTTAGAACGTGTCTTACGGATCTCTTTTTCATCAGACCATTCAATGAGGCCCGTCTCGAGATCCATCAAACGCATGGTCATCTTGTAGTACACATCAGTGGTGCTACCGTCTTGTTTGACTATGCTCGACAAGTTGCCATACAGCATAAACTGCGCGCCGATTTGGCGGCCAAAATTAATGGCAGTTGAAGGGTCAACCATGCCAGAGTTATTTTGGTAATCCAGTTGCTTACGAACACTGTCTACCTTAGTCATGTCGATAAAGCGGAACTTACCTGAGCGCAGTAACTTGTTGCTGATCGAATCGGTAACTGATTCGGTATCAATATGCTCAGAGGTTTTATTTTTGATATTGTCGACAAAAATAATGGGACGGTCGTTGGCTGTCATTGCCACGACGGGTGGGAAAGTCAACATGCTGTCGACCATTTTGGCGGTGATCGCTTGCAGATCGGTGGAACCGAAGTTTTCATTTACGGTTTCTACTTCAGTGGCATCACCGTATTGAACCCGTGATTGACAGCCCGCTAGGCCGATGGCCACAGCAATGATAAAAATGAGCTTGAACTTTTTCATAAACATACCGATTCCTGTAATGAGGTTAAATGATTATTGAATAAAAGCGGGTGTAATTACCAGTATCAATTATCCAAATTAATGTTGTTCTACCACTTTGTACGTCTATCGTCTGCGCCTGACCTTGGTCGAGTTGGATAGCATAGCGGCCAGCATCCACATAATCGCGGGCGATTTGGGCTTGCTTTGGCAGGGTTAGCCAGCTGCGTCGGTCGGGTTGTTCGGTGACGACATTAAAAATTTGTATGGCAAGCGCCGCCGCATCGAATTGATTGTTAGCCTTTTTTGAGTCGCTTCGCACCCGTCTTGCCATTTCTGATTTAGCGTAAATTCGAGCCGCTTGGCGAAACAGTGCGGCGGGCAACGCCTCTTTTAATGCTGTGATGGCTAAGGCGTCGATGTTGGCGAGTGGCGCGGCGGTTAAGCGGCGCCCAAGGCCATTAATCTGTGCAGGCCGTACAGGAGAGCGGTCGGGGTAATAGGTGGCTAATGATGCCGTTTGCCAATTGCCATGGATAGAAAAAGGCACGGTAAAGCTTTGCTTTTCTGGGACAAAGTCGCGCTCGACTAATAACACCACTTGTCCTTGCCCTGCGCTGGCGGGGTTAGCATCGCCCCAGCGGCGAACAAAATCATCCGCTTGCGGCATTGACAGTTGCTTGGCTAATCGGACTAAATCTTGTTGCAGATAAGGGTTGTTTGGGGTGATTTGCGCCGCTTTGCGATAATCGATAAAGGCATCGTTAGCCTCGCCCAATAACTCATACAGTAACCCTGTGGTGTAATAACTGTAGGCGTTTAAAAACGAGCTGGTGGTGTTGCCCGCAGCTTGTCCCAGTTTGTTGATCTCGGCATCTATGGTGCCGTTGGCCATCGACTGCACCCCTTGCATCGACTTTTGATAACGGGCTTGTTCTGAACTTTGCAGTTGATTACTGCGCCGAACTTCCACTAAGGCGGCTTCGCTGTCACCACTGAACAGGTGGTTCAGGGCTTGGTACTGATGCAGCATGATGCGCTCAAACCCAGGCCCACGGTAAGGGATCACATTGTCGTTAATCAACAGGCTAGAGGCTTTGGCGCCGGTATCCGAGATGCTGAGGGTAGCTTGTTCATCAAAGGCTTGATAAGCGTCAATTGCCTTATCGTAATAGCCTTTACTGGCGCTGAAGTCGCCACCTATTTGCGCTACTCTGCCAGCTTCTTGGGCGTATAACAATTTATCGGCGCCGTTTATTTTATCATCCAGCTGGTGGTAGATAGGGCTGGTGGTGGGGCGATTTAATGCTGCTTTTATCGGGGCGATTTGCGACGGGTAGCTAATGAGTACGCTGTTAAAGGCACAACCCGATACACTGAGACTGACGAGCATAATCATAACGAGTCGTTTCATCAGGTTATTACCTTAAGATGATGAATATACTGGGTTAACTTCATGTCAGTCTCGCTCCCATGCGCTAGAGTCTATCGCGATAACTTACCAGAGTGGCGGGGCATCGCCACTCAGATGATCGATTTAGTAGTGCGGTGGCGGCGTTTCATCCGCGGGATTAGCCATATTACTTGGCTCAGATTGTTGCACCTTGTCGACCAGTATACGCAGTTTTTCCTGCTGTTCATCGACAATGGCATTAAGCTTAATGACCTGTTGATCCAGTGCTTCAATAGTACTCTCTTGAAACGCAAGTTTCATTTCAAGTTCTTCAATTCGTTGTTCTAGTGGCACCAATAATTTCCTCTATAAGGGGGGCATAGGCCAAGTTTCCAGTAGACCATTGCTACTAATGCTACTGACCTGTTGATGGTTATCTTCAGCTACTGAGTATACAACGGCTCCTTTGATTTGGGCATGCTCTGTGCGACTGACTCGCCAATTAACCAGCATTTTTCCATCTAAAACTCGCCAGACACTCACTTCTCTAGCCGGAGTACCCGTTAGTAACTTGCTGTTGTCGCGAGTAAAGCGTGCACTGGAAAAATTATGAGTGCGCCGATGAATATTGAGCTGGCTGTGTTGGCTGCCATCTTGGGTGTTCCAAATGATGGCTTGATTGGTGCTGTCGGAGGCAAAAGCCAGCTCACCTTGCTGACTCAAGCTGACGTTAATCACCCGGCTGGGCAGCGACCAAGTATGGATGGGTTGGCCTGTTGTCGCATGCCAGAGGATCACTTGGTTATCATTGGCTCCCGAGAGGGCAAGCTCTCCATTACGTGAGATGGCCACGCTGTTGACCTTTTCACTATGACCTAGAAATTTGATTAATCGATTTTGGCTGGGCGCCAAGGACATCACGCTACCATCGGTGAGGCCGATTAACAGGGCGCCACTATCGGCAATCGCAACCGTTTGCCCGCTGGCTGGTAACGACCACCATCCGAGCGAGCGACCATCTTCTATGCTCCACAGCGCCACTGAGTCGCGACTCAGTGATGCGGCGTATTGCTGATTGGTAGAAATAGCGGTGTCGATGGCTTGGCTTTTTTGCTCACCGTGAAACCAGCGATATTTCTGGGTGTGCGTGGTTAAATCCCATAATTGTAAATCGCTATTGGCGGTACTGATCAACAGATAATGCGCATCGTCAGACAGGGTCGCGCTATAACTGGGTTGGCTGATGATGACGTTTGTTTCAGGCTGTGGTTGGCAGGCGGTGATAAATAATGCACAAATTAGCAGCACAGTGAAACTTTTCATGAACTTGCTCCGCAATATATTGTCTTTAGCTCAAGGCGATTACATTGACGCTAGCAGTCACTGCTAAGCCGCTTAGGGCTTACGGAACACAGTGATAGGGCTGGCTTAACATCGATAATGTAATTGGTATATGTTAATTAACTAGTATAAAGTGGTTCGTCTTAGAAGAGTAAGGTTATTGTAACCACGAGAAAATGCTGAGGAAGCTTTTAATGAAGTCGATTTACAAAATTTCACTGGTCGCGCTAGCAGTGGTTGGTTTAACAGCTTGTAACCAAGAGCAACAATCAACAACCGCCGCAGAGGTTAAATTAGAAACTACGCAGCAAAAACAAGCGTATAGTGTTGGTGCTTCTATTGGTAAATACATGTCAGGCCATATTAAAGAGCAAGAAGAGTTAGGTTTAGCTGTTGACCGTAGCCTCATCATCACAGGGTTCACGAATGGCCTAAATGATGAACTCAAGTTGACCGAAGAAGAGATGCAAACCGTATTGCAAAGTCTAGACGAAACCTTAAATGAGAAGCGTCAGGCACAGGCGACCGCCATGGCTGAAAAAGCCTTGGCTGAAAGCGCGGCATTCTTAGCAGAAAACAAGGCTAAAGAAGGCGTGACGACCACAGAGTCTGGCCTGCAATATGAAGTGTTAGTCGCAGGTAGTGGTGACATGCCAGCAGCAGAAGACACTGTCGAGGTGCACTATGTGGGCACATTGATTGACGGTACCGAATTTGACAGCTCTGTTGCTCGCGGCGAACCCGCTAAGTTCCCACTTAACCGGGTTATTCCAGGTTGGACCGAGGGTGTTCAATTAATGCCTGTTGGTGCCAAGTACAAGTTTGTTATTCCTGCTGAATTGGCTTATGGCAATCGTGACACTGGTACTATTCCAGCTAATTCAACGCTGATTTTTGAAGTTGAATTACTCTCTATCGAAAAAGCCGCAGCAGCGGCAGCCAGCGAAAAATAGTCGCTGACTCGATATAGTATTAAAGGGCGCTTAGCGCCCTTTTTTGTGGCTATAATTTGCCTTATGTAGCAATGAGCTGCATTTAGGTGAAGCTTGAAACTGGCTGAAACGTTGGTTTTGTCTACAAGCAGGGCGAACCCGACGAGATAACAGCGCATTGTGCGTAGGCTTGGGGTAGAATTTATCATTGAGAGTGGCATAACAATTTTAGGGTTTAATGATGGAATATGAATTTCGCCGCAATACATTAACGGGCACCTTAGTGGCTAATTTCACCATGGACCATGAGATCATGGGGCTGTGGTTTGTCGATGAACTGGGCGAAGATAATTTGCTGTATGAGCAAATTAAACAAGTGATTATGCAGTTGCAGCAAGGCACGCTCAGTGAAAAGCGTATCTTGGGTAAAGCGATATCAGTCGACTTAGACACCGAGCAAGTGCGGGTCTTTGCGAATGTGTTAGAGATGGAAGATGACTATGAGCTCGATGAGTCCATGTCACTTTATAATGGTGAGTCTGAGGCGTTTTGTGGTTTAGAAGATTTTGAGCAAGCCTTAGCCAACTGGCGTACCTTTATTCACGAGAGCCGCTAATCTAAGGCGGGGTCGAGTCATCCACGGCGCATCCCATGGCTATTGAAAATTTAGCCATGATTTAAGCTTAACCATGGCTACGCTCAACTAAATCATGATTGCGCGTAACTGGGGTTAAGCCTAAACAAGACTCACGTTTCATTAAGCTTAGTGATTGAGGTAGCGCACAGCCATCTCGGTGCGTGATTTTGCATCGGCCTTACGTAGCAGGTTTTTGACATGCACTTTTACCGTGCCTTCACTGATATGCAGTTGCTCTGCGATCACCCTATTACTTTTACCTTCGGCTAGCTGCTGTAAAATCTGTAACTCTCGTGGTGTCAGGCTACTTATCCATTCTTGTTCATCTTGTTCCTCTTGGAGGAGCTGTAAATGAGCTTCTACCGAGGCAGAAAGTACTTGTTGCCCCGACATCGCTTGCTTCAGTTGCTCGAGCAGCAGATCAGGCTCGGTATCTTTTAATAGGTAGCCGTCGGCTCCAGCGCGGATCAGGCGCACTACATCTTGTTTAGCATCAGAGACTGTTAAAATCACGATGCGGCTAGTGATCTCCTCTTGACGCAAGGCATTGAGGGTATCAAGTCCTGTCATCCCTTTCATATTGAGGTCGAGTAACACGATATCTGGCTCGTTGACGGCCACTAACGCCAGTGCATCTAAACCGCTGCCGGCTTCCCCAAATAGGGTGAAATCGGCATCGGAAGCGATCAGCTGACAGATGCCTCGACGTAATAAAGGGTGATCATCGACAACTAATACGGAATAGGGCTTACCCATGGTTTTGTCTCCAGGCGTTGTGTGCCGTTATTGCAGCCAAGTTATTCTGGCTCTGTCTTAGGTGGAAATTGTAGCGTGACCGTGGTGCCACCTTGAGTGTTACCGCTGAACTCTAGCATACCCGATAATCGACTGGCGCGTTCATGCATGATCCCGATACCAAAATGTTGATCCCGCTCCGTTAATTTATCGACACCCACACCATCATCACTAATGCTTATTACCACCTTGTCGCCTTGGGTCGTGCAATCGATATGGATATGGTTCGCTTGGGCATGCTTAATGGCGTTGAGCGTGGCCTCTCGGGTGAGCTGTAATACGTGAATATGCTGATAGGCCCCCAATAACTGTGCCGGTAGCTGGTAATTAAGGCTGATTTGGGCTAGAGACTGGCAGCGTAGCTGCGCTAACATCGCCTCCATGGCGTTATATAAGTTAGGGTCATTTATGGTTAAACGGAAGGTCGACAATAACTCTCGTAGTTGCATGTAGGCAGTATTGACTCCTTCATTTATCTCACTTAATTGGCTTTCAACTTGTGGGCTACGACAGTCGGTATCGAGGCTTTTTGATAACAAATTGACCTGAATTTTTAAAAAAGTTAACAGTTGTCCGAGAGAGTCATGCAGCTCTCGGGCGATAACGGCGCGCTCTTCCATCAGGGCCAGTTGTTGGCGTTGCTTGCCAGTATTGTGAATCACAATAGATCGCGCCAGCATGATGGCAAAGTTGTCAAATAATGCGTAATTAATCTCGCTATCGCTGCGTACTTCTAAATGGCCCAATTCGTTATCGGCAAACTTTAGGGCAAAACGGGTGGTTTCTGGTGCTGCCAGTGACCAGCCGCCATCGGCCTCGATACACAGGGGCGCTTGCCCCTCTTGGGCGATCACTAAGCGCAAGTTGGTATTTGGCTCATGAGCCTTGAGCTGCTCTAAGGCTTGCTTAAGCGTGCTGATCTCCAGTGTGCCTGAGTGCAGCATAACTAGGTTGTCGTACAAGAGTTTCAACTCGTTGTTGGCACGGGTAAGCGCAAAGGTTTTTTGTTTGACCTGATTTTCGAGGTCGGCATAGAGCGAAGATAGCTCTTTGGCAGTGCTGGCCAGTGCGTTACTAAGGGCGTTTAGTTCAACATATTCACTCTGCGGCACGGCAACATTAAAGTCACCTTTAGAGATGGTGTTAGCAGACTCCATTAATTGATGCAGCGGTTTCACGACTTTACGCTGAGTAAAGCGTACTGCAAAAAATGCAATAACTAACATTAGGCTGAGGCCGATAATCTGGCTGGCAGTCAGCAGGCGTAATTTAAAGGCGGCGTGTTTTTCAGTTTCTAGCACCAGTAAATCTATGGTATCGACGAAATCGCTGAGTGCGGCGGCATATTGGCGCGAGTTTTCGGTTTCGATATAACGCTTCATCACCTGCCATTTTTGGATAACCAATTGGTATTGCTCACCTAATGCATCCGGACTTATCCAGCTGAGCGCGCGTTTTAAGGCATCAGAATAAAGGGTGGCTTCAAACTCGGCAATTTTCTCATCGGCATTTTCACTACCAGAGTTGGCGTAAAACATCAGTCGATAGCTTTGCATCCGCAGTGAGCCTGAAGCGTTAATTGCCCGTGCATCACCTAGACTGTAGGCTAAATTGGCAATAGCAAAGGTGGCCAAGCTGCTGGACAGTAAAATAAAGGTCAGCATAAGCGCAAAAATGGTGGCGGTGAGACTGCCTTTTTTCATTAGGAACCGTCGCTTAAAATCGAAGAAGAGCAAGACTAAGTAAGGCCAGTATTATTAATGAGTCATCAGCATAAAAGTTAACATATTGGCTAAAATGTGACTTACAACACATTTACATTATGATCTAACTCAAAATTCATCTCAGTTACCCCATAAGAGGTATATTTAAAAAACAGCTTAAGGGCTAACTTTGGCCATGGAGATGTTGTGGTTATTATCGATAACTATAAATAATACGGAGATGAGATGGTGAAAAATTTAACAAAAAAAACCTTTGCAGTGAGCGCGTTGGTTGCAGCAAGCTTAATGACAAGTGGCGTGATGGCCAGTGACAAAACTGAGCCACGTAATGAAGTGTATAAAGACAAATTCGCGAAGCAATATAACAGTTGGCATGAGACCGCTGAAAGCGAAGAAGTTGTTGATATGTTAGAGCAGGTGCCCAGTTTAGTGGTGCTGTGGGCGGGATATGGTTTTGCCAAAGACTATAATGCGCCTCGTGGTCATATGTATGCGGTAACGGATGTACGTAATACCTTACGTACTGGTGCGCCTAAGTCTGATGAAGATGGCCCAATGCCGATGGCGTGCTGGTCATGTAAAAGTCCCGATGTGCCACGAATGATCGAAGAGCAGGGTGAAGATGGCTACTTTAAGGGCACTTGGCATAAAGGCGGTGCTGAAATCGTCAATACTATCGGTTGTTCTGATTGTCATGAAAAAGGCTCGTCTAAGTTGCGCATGTCTCGTCCGTATGCCGACCGCGCCATGAACACCCTAGGAACGCCTTTTGATAAAGCGTCGAGAAAAGATAAGCAATCTATGGTGTGTGGTCAGTGCCACGTAGAGTACTACTTCGAAAAAACAAAAGATCACAAGGGCTTTGTTAAGTTCCCTTGGGATATGGGCGCTACCGTTGAGCAGATGGAAGTCTACTATGACAGCATCGAATTTACCGATTGGACCCATGCTCTATCGAAAACACCTATGCTTAAAGCTCAGCACCCAGGTTATGAAACTTGGCAGCTTGGTGTCCACGGCAAGAACAATGTGACCTGTACCGATTGCCATATGCCTAAGGTGAAAAATGCCGAAGGCCGTAAGTTTACCGACCATAAAGTGGGTAACCCATTTGACCGCTTCGAAGAAGCCTGTGGTAGCTGTCATACTCAAAGTAAAGAGTTCATGGTTAACCTAACCGAAGAACGTAAAGTGAAAGTAAACGACCTTAAGGCGCGTGCTGAGGCACAGTTGGTTAGAGCTCACTTTGAAGCTAAAGCAGCGTGGGATGCAGGTGCTAGCGAAGCTGAAATGAAGCCTATTTTAATGGATATTCGTCATTCACAGTGGCGCTGGGATTACGCTACGGCTTCTCATGGTGTTGCAGCGCACGCAGCAGATGAAGCCTTACGCATACTCGGTACCGCGGTCGATAAAGCGGGCGACGCTCGTATTAAATTGGCGCAGCTACTAGCAGTGAAAGGGGTTAAGCAACCAATTGCGATTCCTGACGTATCGACCAAGGCTAAGGCCCAAGCGGCGCTAGGTATGGATATGAAAAAGATGAACGCCGATAAGGAAGAGTTCAAGAAAACAGTACTGCCTAAGTGGGATGCCGAAGCTAAGCAGCGTGAAGCAACGTACTAAGCAGTGATAAAGGCAAACCCGTTACGTGAGTAAATCTAGCGTGGTTGGTTAAGCGTTTGTCTTGAGTTATCACACTAAAAAGCCCTGGTATCTAACCAGGGCTTTTTTTATCTTCTGCCTATCTCCCGAGACTTGCTAGCAGTTTATTTAATCATCTTTAGCAGGGCCCTAAAGCGCTCGCCGCTGGCTTCGCACTGCAGTTCAAACAGTAAGGACTCACAGTTAGTCACTTTAGCACCGTACTGAGTCATCATCTGAATACCAAGCTGCTTATTTTCAGCACTGCGTGACGATACTGCATCGGCGATGACATCGACCCGATAACCATTGTCGAGTAGATCGCGACAGGTTTGGTAGACACAGATGTGCGTTTCAATGCCCGCCACGAGTACGTGTTTGCGTTTGATGGCTTCCATTGCGTGGCGAAAAGCCTCGGTATGCCAAGCACTAAAATGGGATTTGGCTATGGGTTGGTGATGCGGGGCGAGTAGGGCGTGCAATGCTGGACTCGTGGCGCCGAGTTTATCGGGTAACTGCTCTAGCCAGACAATGGGGATATCAAACAGTTCTGCCGCTTTGATCAAGGTGGTCAACTTGTGCTCTAAGGCGTCGGCTTGGTGCATCATTTGGGCAAGTTTGCCCTGCACATCGACAATCAATAACACACAATCCTGTGGTTTTAACATAGTCAGCTCCTCCCATGGTTGGCTTTCTATCATACCTAGGATAACGCCATAACCAATCGGTCATAAGTCGAATAGGCGGGCGCTTGTTTTTTGTGCATAGACAGGCTGTACGCACCAAAATGGTGCGGCAGTGGGTGGGTAAACTTGATGCCTTAAAAATAAGGTTATGATTATTAAGGTTTTACATTATTGGCCTGATGATTGAATTGTCTCTTGCAATACCACATCACAATCACGAGCCGGAGGCTGGAATGAAACTAATCAGTGCAATTATCAAACCTTTTAAATTGGATGATGTGCGAGAAGCCATTGCTGGAATGGGGATAGAGGGCATGACAGTCACCGAGGTGAAAGGTTTTGGGCGCCAAAAAGGCCATACCGAACTCTATCGTGGCGCCGAGTATCAAGTCGATTTTTTACCTAAGGTTAGACTCGATATTGCCACTAAGGCCGAAAACGTTGATCACCTGATTGAGTCTATCGTGGCGGCGGCTCGAACGGGCAAGATAGGTGACGGCAAAATTTTTGTGACAGATTTAGATCAGGTTATCCGTATTCGTACGGGCGAACTCGATAACGAAGCACTGTAAGGGGATAAGACAATGGAAGAACTAAAGGCATTAGGTACCACGGTGACCGAGTTGCGATTCGCACTAGACACATTTTACTTTTTAATTTCAGGTGCGCTGGTGATGTGGATGGCGGCGGGGTTTGCCATGCTAGAAGCGGGTTTGGTGCGCTCTAAAAACACCACTGAGATATTAACCAAAAACGTCTGTTTGTACTCCATCGCCTGCATCATGTACCTAATTGTGGGTTACAACATTATGTATGTCGATAACACCGAAGGCGGCTGGTTGCCCTCGTTAGGCGCACTGATTGGCTCACAAGCGGGCGATGCCGACCATGCCTTAGAATCGGATTTCTTCTTCCAAGTGGTGTTTGTGGCGACTGCCATGTCTATCGTCTCGGGGGCGGTCGCTGAGCGGATGAAGCTTTGGTCTTTTTTACTCTTCTCTGTGGTGATGACGGCGGTTATCTATCCCATAGAAGGTTACTGGACATGGGGCGGTGGCTTCCTGTCTGAGGCGGGTTTTGTCGACTTTGCTGGCAGCGGTATTGTACATATGGCTGGCGCGACAGCGGCTATTTCTGGGGTGTTACTGCTCGGTGCACGTAAAGGCAAGTATGGCCCTAACGGTCAGGTAAACCCGATCCCTGGGTCTAACTTACCCATGGCAACCTTAGGTATGTTTGTGTTGTGGATGGGCTGGTTTGGTTTTAATGGCGGCTCGCAGTTATTGGTATCGGACATGGAGAACGCCTCGGCTGTGGCCAAGATTTTTGTTAACACCAACTCGGCTGCCGCGAGCGGTGCCATCGCAGCGCTCATCGTGTGTAAGATGGTGTGGGGGAAGGCGGATTTAACCATGATCCTCAATGGCGCCTTGGCTGGTCTCGTCGCCATCACTGCCGATCCGTTATCGCCTTCATTGCTATTAGCCGGTGCTATCGGCCTGTTTGCCGGTGGCATAGTGGTCTTCTCTATTGTGATGTTTGATCGCATTAAGATAGACGATCCTGTAGGCGCAATCTCGGTGCACGGTGTGGCGGGATTATTTGGTTTACTCTTGGTACCGCTATCGAATGCCGATGCGACCATAACAGGGCAGTTACTTGGGGCGGCAGTGATTTTTGCTTGGGTATTTAGTAGCTCATTTGTGGTCTGGTACGTACTCAAGGTGACGATGGGGATCCGAGTCACTGAGGAGGAAGAGTACAATGGCATGGATGCATCTGACTGTGGTATCGATGCTTATCCTGAGTTTGTCTCGCTCAAGAGTGCCAACTAAGTCCCAATCATGCAGGCGCTTAGCTAATGTTAAGCGCTGAGCGTAAGTAATCATGATGATAGCGAACGATCGTTTAAGTGATCATCATCGTTGGCGTACAAGATGATATTTGCGGGGCCATTGCAGTAGTGCAGTGGCCTCGCTTTTATGTATGATGTGGACACACGCTAGGTGTCTATTGCGCCATACTGTCTATGGCCAACGGCGAGTTAATTGCGAGGAAGACCATGAACATTGTGCGAGTCAGTCTCTACAGCCTCTACCTAAGTCTGCTCTCTATTGGCTACGTGTCTATCAGTGCTAGTCACGCTGGCGAAGTCGTGGTGCGTAAGTCCAGTGAACCTTTCGATGCATTTGCGGTGCGAGACCAAGTGTTGCAAGACCATCAATGGCGAGAGGCGCTGCGAATGCAGCAACAGCTCACGATTTTACGCGCCCTGCCACTGGGCTGCGTACTGGTGCCGACGCCTTATCGCTACTTTCATTGCGGCGCCCATTTCTATCGGCCTTATCGCGATGGTAAGTCTAATAATGAGCTTTATATTGAAATTGACCCACCAGAGTCTAGCCCAAACTAATATTTTGTAACGCTTTGGCGCGGCAAAAGACCATGGCCTCATTTATGCTAAATGATATGGCGTTCAGATTGAGACCTGTTTTATGCGGCAGTTACTTTGGCTTGCATGGATGATGGGGTTACTGCATGGATGCGCCTCAACCCCCAGCACTCGCTCGGTTGATAACATTGAGCAATATTTTTTAGATAACCACTTTAAGTCAATTATCTTACCTGTGGTGCCAGCTCAGCTGTTTGCCTTGTCACCTCAGACCACTCAAGTGCTGCAGCAGGCATATCAAAGCAGTCAAGCGTCACGCACTGCAACCATGGCCCATCGTTGGTTAGCCAATTATATCAGTGCTAGCCAAGGCGGTTTTAGCTATCAAGATAATATAACGCGTATCCCTCAGCAGACCTTTGAAGATAGGGCGGGGAATTGTATGTCGCTGGTGTTGCTTACCACCGCCATGGCTGATGCACTTGGCGTGGCGGTTGAATTTCAGCAGATAGCGGTGCCACCCGTGTGGGATAAGCAAGGCCAGTTTTATCTCATCAATGGTCACATCAATTTACGCTTATTGCCACAAGCCACCAAGGACACCGTGCTGGTGGCTAGTCAGGAGATCCAGATCGATTTTTTACCCGAACGAACCATGCGCAGTTATGCTAAATCCCGTATCGATAAAACCACTGTGATGGCGATGTTTTATAACAATGTTGCGGCCGAATCTTTAGTGGCCGGTGATTATGATTTAGCTTATCAATACAGTAAACAGAGCTTGCGCTTGCGTGCCGATTTTATCCCTGCACTCAATACCTTGGCGATATTATATCGCTATAAAGGGTTAGATGATGTCGCCGAAACCTTATACAAGTTGGCGTTAACCCTTGATGATGATGACATGAATGTCTTGTACAATTATGCCTTGCTGTTAGAGAGTCAGCAGCGTTTAGTCGAGTGGGCGCAATTGCATAAAACTCTCGAGTTGGCTCGTATCAGCAACCCCTACTATTACTACAATATGGGGCAGCAGGCCTATATGGATCATGAGTACCAAAGGGCATTAACTTGGTATAAACGAGCCGTGGAGAAAGCCGATTATCGTCATGAATTTTATTTTGGATTATCACGTGTCTACTGGGTCACAGGCGATACACGTAATGCACGGAAACATTTAGAAAAAGCCCTCTCATTGTCAACCGATGCGGCTAATCAGCGTCGTTATCAAGCTAAATTACAGGCGATGCAAAGCCATTAAATATAAGCTACTCACTATCAGATAAGAGATTAACTTCAGACCATTAACGCTAAGTCGTTATTAGAGCAAAGCGCATACATTATTTGAGTGAGGTTGGATACAAAAAAGGCTTCCGAAGAAGCCTTTTTAAAGGGAGAAAGTCATTCAGCTAAGGCTTATTTATGCTCAACCGCCAGATAGTTAATAAGATCAATCAACTCACCTAGGGTGCGCACTTGGCCTAAATTGACCGCGTATTTGTCGTTAACGATAAAGGTGGGTACGCTTTGAATGCGAAACTCACGTTGCTGCGCACGCCACAGGTTAATTTTATCGGTCACGGCTTGGCTATCGGCAAGGCTGTCATAGTTGCTGACGTCGATGCCGTTGGCGCTAAACACCTTTTTGATATCATCACGGGTATTGATCTCAGGCTTGTCGTGAGCGCTGTGATCATGGTCATGGCTTTGGCCGTTGGCCCCCTCTTCACCTTGAATGGCAGCAAACATGGCATGGATCATTTTGTCTTCGACGTTAAGCTCTTGGATCACCGCCAGTGAGCGCATCACTTCGGTGCCAATATCGCTATCCATAAAGTCTACATGCTTACTGTCGAAGCTGACGCCTGGCTTAAGGTTCGCCTTGATGTCCCCTAGGTATTGGGTTTCCATATTGAAACAGTTATGGCAGTAAAAAGAGTAAAACTCGGTTAATTTGGGCTCGGTGCTTGGTGCCTTGTCTGATACGACAGTGAAATGCTTACCTTCTATAAACTGTGCGGCAAAACTGCTTAATGGAGCAATGGCTAGAGTCAGTGCTAATGCGATATGTTTGATCATAGTGTCCTCAAATGACAGCGTGCTGCTTAATGGTAATTAACATAAAAAATATAATATTTTTAGCATAATAGTTAAAGCTTAAGTATGACTTAACGGCGCTTAAGAAACAGTGCCCACAATGTGACTTAGCTTGTATATTGAGGCGGCATTTTACCACTTTTCACGCAAAGTTTGCCAAGCCTCACAAACTTGCCGAAATTTGGCGGCATCGCCACCTTGACGATCCGGATGCCATTGCAGGGCTAAGCGACGCCATTGTTTGCGTATCATCTTGCTGGTGGCGTTATCATCGAGCTCGAATACGCTTAAGGCTTGGCGCTTATGCATTGCGTTGGGGTTGGCGCCAATATATTGCTCATAGCGGTGCCAAAATGATTCGAGGATCTGCTGGATCACATTGGCACTGGTATCGTAGTTGTGCCAATCCATGTAGTAATCACGCAGTGAGTCGTCTTCAGATAATTGCTGGTTGAGATCGCTTGGCACTCGCCTAAAAATTTGGATTTGCATCGATTTTACCTGCAGCCAGCTGTCAGGCAGTAACATCTGTTGCAGTTGAAACAGGGCATTCATGAGTAGGAAGTTTTGTTTAAACAGGGCTTTTTGTGGGTCGCTGTCGAGATCTTGCATCAGGCCCTGTTGTTGCAATTTGGCCGCGAGATGATGCACTTTCCAGCTGTGTGGCGTGCTTTGCAGTAGTGAGAGCAGCGGCCAGATAAGCGGATTATCACCTTTAATCGAAGCGGTCGTTGCCACAGCGTGCTTGGCTTCAGAGTTCGCTTCGGCATTGGCATCGAGTGAGGCTGGGTCTTGGGGGTGTTTCGCTAGCAACATAGGGATCATCCATAACCAATGATAATTTTTACTATGGCAATAGCAAAGATGGAACGCAAGCCTTTAATGGCGCGCCCATTATGTGCAGACGCGCCATGGCTCAGGCTTAAATCTCGGTGAACAGTTCACTTAAGGGTAAGCGTGACTTAGGCAGCTTAGCGTTAAAGTCCTCTTCGCTGTGATGGCCAAGGGCGACCACCACCGAAGCGCAATAACCTTGGGCGGGTAAGTCCAGCAGTTGGTTAAGTTTAGTCACATTAAACCCTTCGATCGGGCAGGCGTCGATATCGAGTAGACTGGCGCCAAGCAGCAGGGTGCCTAGCGATAGATACACCTGCTTTTCCATCCAATGCTGGGCATCTTTGAGTTCGACTCTGTGCATATTGGCAAAAAAGGAGCGCCCAGCATGTTGCCCTTGCTTGGCCTCGTCGTTAGCAAAGCGGCCATCGCTCGCCTCTTGCTCCAGTAGCCTTTGCAAGTGCGCTTCATCCATACTTGTTTTGGTGCACAGCACTAGTACATGAGACGCATTGAGGATTTTATCTGTGTTAAAACCAAAATCACTGGTGGCTTGGGCAATGGTCGCCTTGCCTTGCTCGCTGGCGGCTAACACAAAGTGCCAAGGTTGCGAGTTGGTCGACGATGGGCTGAGTCTGAGCAACTGTTTTAACTCATCAATTTTCTCATCGGCGATCTTTTTAGTGGGGTCAAACACCTTAGTGGTATAGCGTTTGTTGGCAAAAAAACTGATTGGCTGCATGCAGGTTATCCTATGTGCGAGCAATGAACGATGTGGCGATTCTACGCCAGTCACCATTCAATGAACATGGTGTAAAATCACAAATATTGGCAAAATTATATTGATGATAGGCATCATATGTAACGCATGGCTGAGTGTCATCGATGGGCTGATTGGCAGCTTGTCGATAAGCGCTGAAAGTGTGGTTCACTTTTTGTCATGTTATGCTGCCAGCTTATGAATCGTTATTTAGGTTAAGAGGTATTTTTGTCTACTGAATCTGCAGCTCAAGTACAGCTAAAAATAGCCAGCTTTAATCTGTTCAATTTTATTGCGCCGCCAGATGCCTATTACGATTTCAATAACATCTATAGCGAGCAGCAATGGCAGCAAAAGTGTGACTGGATAACGGCTTATGTTAATCAATACCGTCCCGATGTAATAGGTTTTCAAGAGGTGTTTTCAACTGATGCGTTAAGGGCACTGTTAAACGCTGCTGGTTATCCCTATTTTGCTGTGGTCGATATCCCAGAGGTCGCAGATGAGTTTATCTATCGCAGCCCAGTGGTGGCCTTGGCCTCTAAATACCCGATAAGCGCCATTCATGCCTGTAGTGCCGCCCCTGAATTTGCCGCGTTATTGGGGCTCAGCGCCGACTTTGCATTCAGTCGCACACCGGTGCGGGCGACTGTGGAGCTGCCTGCTCTGGGGCCATGCGATTGTTATGTGGTGCATTTTAAATCTAAGCGCGGCCAGTTCAGTGTGGAACAAGCTCAAGAGTTGCTTGGTGTTGCCCCGAGCGCGATGCAAGCCAGTTTTGCCATCGAGGCCGCTGCCAAGTGGAGCGCCGCTATCGTGCGCGGGAGCGAGGCGAGCCTGCTGCGTTATCTCATTGCCCAGCGGCGCGCCGCCACGGCTTACCCCGTGATCTTGATGGGTGATTTTAACGATACCTTGCATAGCGGCGTGCTATCGAGTCTGGTCAGTACGGATACCCGCTTGATTGCCACTTATGGTGAGCAGGGCTTTGACGATTACCGCTTGCAAGATGCCTATCAGTTATTTGAGCAATCCCATTACAGCGTGACAGCCGTTGCGCGGCCAGCCACTCACTACCATTTAACCCAAGGGGCGGTGTTAGATTACATCTTACTGTCTAATGAGTTTGACCCTCATAATGATCAGTGCCTAGCAGAAGTTGAGCACTACCACACCTATGATAGGCACTTGCTTAACCCTGAGTATGCTCGCGACAGCCATAGCACAGATCATGCACCTGTCATGATCACCTTAAAGATCAGGCAGTAAACTCGTTTGTCATCTTGCAGGTTATAGGATAGTTTGAGCCTATTGACTGGGGCATAATGCTGGCGCATGGCGAGATAAAGGGTACAAAGAATGCTTGACGCTATTTGTCGTATGGATAAGTTATCGCAAACCGTCTATTCGGTATTTCAGTTTCAACGCCTCGATGAGGCGGAGATTGAACGCTTGCGTCAGCACCTATATTGCCCAGCCTGTGCTGGTAAGGCGTATTTTCGTAAAGCCTCTAAAGATGGTAAGGCAGCCTGCTTTGGCTCGCGTTATCATCAATTAGATTGCCGCGAATTTAAGCCCAGCGCCAACCGCCAACGTGAAGAGCAAGATGCCAGCGAGGTTAACCAGCTTATTGTCGACAGCGATGCGCTGCGAATCGACTTTTCTAAACGCGCATCAAGCCATAGTACTAAGGCAAAAACCGCAGCAACGGCTACAGATAACAGGGTTTCCGAGCCAGCAGTACCAATGTCCCAAACGGCTCATTCGCCCATCACACCTCCCGTTAAAGAGAGCACGCCAACGCCCAGTGAGGCTAGCATTCCCACGCCCGATAAACGCATCGCCCGCGAAGGGTTAGAGAAACTGTTACACAGTTTATTGCGTGGCAGCGAGCTGGCTAACTCAGATTTATGGGTGTATACCGATGACAAGTATCGTTGGCGCGCTAAAAATCTGTTTGTTAATTTTAGTCAGGCTAGCCCCACTGACAATGGGGCGCCGCGTATGTATTGGGGCACTATTTCTCATACCGATAAGGCGATGCTCTGGCTTAACCCTGCCGACTGTAAAGATGTGGGGATCCCAATCAATGGCTTTAAAGAGGAGTTACAACAGCGTTTTGCTATTGAACATCGCCGCGATCTCGAAGGGGCTGGGATCATCTTATTTGGTAAGTGCTTTTGGAATAAAGAGAAAACCCGCAAGATCATTCAGCTATGGAATCGCGATATCAGCCGAATGCACATCTCGCTCGCCGAAGAGGGGTGATGATACGAGCCTGGCCTATGTTGCATTCATAGGGTTACTGGCCTATGCGACCGAGTCGGCGCCTTAGTCTATCGCCAAATTGGTATAAGCCCAGTCCGCCCAGCACCAAGCCCGCACCTATCACCAGTGCTTCGGTTATCGCCTCGCCATTGAGTTGTGCCCCCAAGGCCATGGCAAAGACCGGGGTGATAAGTGTTACTAATGCCACAGTGCTGGCGTTTAGGTGCTGCAAAATATAAAAGTAAGCCACAAAGCCGATAAGTGAACCAAAAACCCCCAAATAAGCTATGGCCGCCATGGAACGCACCGACCAAGTATCGATAGGTAAGCTGGCATCAAAGAGTAACCAAGCCAGCGCAAATAATGGCGTGGAAAAAAGCAAGGCTCCCACGGTACTCGCAATGGGGTGAATGGCAATGTGGACGGTTTTAATTAATACACCGCTAAGGCTAAATAACAACACGGCACATAAGATAAGACTTAGGCCAATCCAGCTATCACTGCCTAGTGCCAATTTAGCCGAGCACACCACTCCTAAGCCCGTAAATGCCAGCAGTAATGCCAGTATACGCATGGGGCCAAATTTGGGCTCGTTCAGCAGCTTCTGGGCCAACAGCCCTGAGATCAATGGCGATAAGCCAAATATTAACGACATGGTGCCCGAAGGCAGATAACGAGCGGCAAAATAACTGAGTAACATGCCGCCAACGATACCGATAGCAGAAAAACCATAGAGCTTAAAGGCGATGCGATTCCAAGGGAGGCGGATCTTAGTCATGATAATAACCAGCAAACCAAGCACCAAAGCGATTAGCATGCGCAGTAAGACTGCCATGGTCGGATGAACCGACTCGCTGCTCCATACAATACCAAGAGGCGTAGTTGACCAGATAAGCACTACCGCTAAAAATGATATTGGTACAAGTTTAGGTAAAACGGCTTGAGATGACATGGTGAACAACGCCTTATGACGATGATTAAGCAATCGCTGATGAAGGCCGATTTTGACTGAGTTGCGCCGATATTGCTATTAAGGAATATCGCCACTGGCAAAATAATGATGATAACAAGGTGACTTAGCTCCGTTTGTGGTAACAGTTTGTTATAAAAGCGGTAATAACAAATCTGACGGTGTTTACGCTAGCAACTTAATCAGTTAGTCGGGGGAATGGCGTGTTGGTGTTCGATATAGCAGTTAAGGCGGGAGGCAGTGCAGTTTTTATTCTAGGAATTTACTGATGAACTGATAGGAATAAATAGGCTTAAAAAGTCAAAAAGGGCAACGCCCTTTAGCATTTGCCCTTTTTGTTGTTTGCGGTTGTATGATCCTTTGCCTTTTTTAGGCTTCTCAGTGCGCATTCTAAATAACTCACTGGTGACGATAGCTTTTAAGGCGTTGTCTTTAATGACGCCACGGCCACTGTCATGGGGTATCGTGCGTCGATGATTTTTTTTACTCATCTTGTCTCCTCTTTATCCTAATGAGCGATTCAAAACTGAATCCGATTAGCAGTTGTCAGTACTGAATAACACTATCGCTTAACGCGCTCTCATCAAGCAGCAACTGCTCTTGCTACCCAAGAGTGGCGCTTAGCCTGCGCTTATTTGCGTCTTGGCTAAGCAGCGCAATATTACGCCTATTTTTTAGATAAAGTAAAGCCCATTTTTAGCGATTTTTAGTCATTATTTTTATCACTTGAGTGGCGTCTGTGGCGCTGGTTCGCCGCGGCGCTACACTTAGACTGTTGAGCGTGTCAGCCAGGCTTGATATTGACCCATTATTTAAGGAGTGAATATGATAAAAATTAATGGATTTATAGGTTTAGTTTTTTTGCTGTTTACCCTGCTGGGGGGCTTAATGTTAACGCAGGTCAAGGCTGAAGAGTTAGCGCCGCCGTCCAGTGATGCCCTGCAGATGGCGGGAGCCAAGGGGGTATTTGCTTTCACACCAGTGGACTGGCAAGCAGGCGAAACCACTTGGTGGCTCGACTCCGATGGGGTGGCGCCAGACGTGGCGGGGTGTCATATCGGCACCGATGAGGATGGCAATGTCAATGGGCGCATGTTTGGCGAGGCTTGTTTAACGGATGTGGTATTGGTGGAGTCAAACCCAGGTAAAGGGGTGGTTCATGCTCACAGTAACGATACTGGTCATCCCGATCAGTTTGATTGCCTAAAGTGGTGTAAGGCGAGCGGCAATGCCACTGGTCGCTGTGAGGTCGCCAGTGCGCCACCGTGTGAGCAATCAGCGAGATGTGTCTGCCAGTAAATTTATCGCTAAGTTTGTCTGCGGTGACATAAGAATAACGGCCACAGCAGTGCAGCTGACATACGGCTCATTGATTAGGCTGTTAGCGTGATTATGACTAAATTAATTCTCGCTTAAATAAAGGCTCGTATAGTGTGTAGCAGTTTCACTTATTTGCGCTTATTAAAGGGGGGAGTGATTTATGAATAACGTATTGAATCTAGTGCTTGCGGTATCGGCATTGTCGCTAACGGCCTGCGGGTTTGTGGGCGATGATAAGGCGCAAATGGAGCAAGCATGGTTAGCGCAAGATCAGCAATTAAAAACCGTAGTAGAGCAGATCCGCGCTCAAGGTATTGCAACCGTGGCCCAAGGTGCGGCGGCTGGGTCGGTAGCACAGTGCGTGGCGAGCCAGCTGTCAAAGGATCCATTGGGTCAGTTAGTGAGCGTCGAAGGAGCGTTGGTGGAGCAGGCAAAAATAGCAGAGTTAATGACACAGTTACAAGCTGCTATGGAGCAAGAGGTGAGTTTTTCACAGCTATTTGAGCTGTTGCTGCAAGGGGCCGACTTAGCCGCTTATGCATCGGCATTGGTTGACCAGCAAGGGCTAGAGCAGGCATTGCAAACGGTAGAACAGTTGGCACGCTCGGGCGGTGAATTTGCCACCCAAGATTTAGGTGTGCATTTTCAGCAGTTGCTACAGGAGTGCCAACAAGGCTAACTCATCGTTATTTCTACGTTCATGGCGCTGATGGGGCGATTGCTAATTCATGGCGATAAGGGATCGATCGCTGCGCGCCGGCTCGGGTGACTGCGATGGCCGCGGCTCGGTGGGCAAATTTCACCGCCGCATCTATGGTATACCCTTCACTTAATGCCACCATTAAGGCGCCATTAAAGGTGTCACCAGCTGCCACAGTGTCGATAGCATCGACCTCACAGCCCGGCAGTAAGCCACAAAATTCCTCACTGCTAACGTAGGCTCCTTGTTTACCTAAGGTGATGATCACTGTTTTCAGCCCTAATTGGTGCATCATCTGGGCGGCTAGTTTGGCGCTGGCACTATCGGTGACTTCTATGCCGGTTATTGCCTCTGCCTCGGTTTCATTTGGGGTAATAATATCCACCAATTGAAACAACTCTTTGCTTATTGTTCTTGCTGGGGCTGGGTTTAGTATGGTGCTGCAGCCTTGATATTTTGCTAGCTTTAGGGCATTTAATACGCTGAGCACTGGGGTTTCTAACTGCACCAATAACCAATCGGCGGCCTCGATAAGCGGCTGATGGCGTAACAGGGCGTCAGGGGTGAGTGTGGCATTAGCGCCTGGCGAGACGCCAATCATGTTTTCACCATTTTTATCGATAAAAATCATAGCATTACCTGTAGAGGTTTTTGCTATTTGATGCACGCCATCGGGATGGATACCATCGCTGAGCCAAGCATTACAGAGTTGTTGCCCGGCCACATCGTCTCCCACATGGCAGATAAAATCGACCCGAGTGCCTGGTTGAGCAAGGCGGGCGCTGGCCACGGCTTGGTTGGCACCTTTGCCACCATATTCGAGGCGATAATCGCGGCTCATTAAGGTTTGTCCAGACTCGGGGAGGAAATCGAAATTCATCACATGGTCAATATTGGCGCTACCTAAGATAAGGAGTCTGGTCATGATTATCGTCCTAATAATGAGTGGTTCTTCAGATAAAAAGGGGCGAAGGCCCCTTTAATATAAGTGAATTATTGATTGTATGCGGTTAAGCATTCAACGATAAGGTCGACAAAGCCTTGCCGGTCCAGATCAAATAGTACGGTGGCATTGGCGGGCTTGCCGGTTAAGTGGTAGCGGTCGACGACCGTCATGCCCTGAGTGTACTCACCTTTGGTTTCTACGCCTACCCAGCACTCTTGGGCACTAAAGAGTTCAGGTTTGAGCAACCAAGCGATGGTGCAGGGATCATGTAGTGGTGCGCCGATAAAGCCCCACTTAGGATCTCTGTGATAGATCATAAAGAAGTCGAGTAACTCGGCAACACATTGCGCCACAGGATTAGGAATTTGGCGAATACGCTCAACATCTTCATCCATGATCTGGGCTTTATGGGTTACATCTAGTCCACACATGGTGATGGGGATGCCTGACTTAAACACCATATCGGCGGCTTCTGGGTCAACAAAAATATTAAACTCGGCAGCTGGGGTCCAGTTACCGACACCCGCGGCACCACCCATCAATACGATACGTTCAATCTTGCTGTGCAGTTCAGGGTAGTTGGCCAAAAACAGGGCAATATTGGTTAGTGGTCCCGACGGAATTAAGGTCACAGGATCTTTGCTTTGGCGGACTTTTTCGGCCATCAATTCAAGGGCGTTTTGCTCAAGGGCAGCAAAGCTAGGCTCGGGCAGTTGTGGGCCATCGAGACCACTTTCACCGTGTACGTTGTCGGCAATAATTAACTCTCTTGCTAATGGCTTAATGGCGCCGCTAGCAACGGGGATGTCTGAACGATTAAGCAGTGTCAGCATGCGCAGAGCATTATTAAGCGTTTTATCTGGTGTTTGATTGCCAGCACTGGTGGTCACAGCCAAGGGATTGAGCTGCCCGCTGCTGAAAGCTAAAACTAAAGATATGGCATCGTCATGGCCGGGATCGCAATCGAGAATGATCGGACGCGCGTTGGCGTTGGGGGCGATGGTGACGCTGGAAATGTCGATAGGGTTTGTTATTGATTTTGAATGGGTCATTGTCACACTCCTTAGATTGACACCAGAGGAGAGTAGCACGCCAAAAAAACTTGTCACCCAAGAAGAGAAAAATTTGTGATTAACCTAAAGCCGACATGTTCTGGCTGAATTCACCATAGGCAATATTTAATTATGCATCTTAGCTAAATATGCAACAGCAAAAGAGCAATAATCTAAGCGCGAACAACTTTTAGTTATATCCTTTGTTTTCAGTGGTTTAGGTTGTTGGTGTCAGCGTAGGCGATTATTTTTTTAATCAAATAAGTATTTGTTATTGACTCATCGGCCATTGAGGATTATTTTGCCGCCGATGTTTTAACTAAGGTGCAAAATGGCATTGACCATCATCTCATGGTTAGTGGTATGTCCATAATAAAGCAGCAATTAAGCGTAGTTGGAATAATAACCAATTTCGCCTAGTGAAATTAGTTTGCCGTATTGGCTCAATTTAAGAAGGACCTTAACGCATGTCTGAAGCGACAGCCTTAAGTCTTATCCCACCTGTGGTGGTTTTGGTGTTAGCTATTTGGTTACGCCGTCCAATTCTCTCATTAATTATCGGGTCTTTAGTGGGGCTGGCGATGTATCAGCCGAGCGATGTACTCAATAATATTTCGACGATCTCCCTTTCAGTGATGGCAGATGAGACCATAGGTTGGTTGATTCTGGTATGCGGTGGATTTGGTGCCTTAATCAGTTTGCTGGTGAAAACCGGTGGCTCGATGGCATTTGGCCGCCATGCGCTTAAGTTTGCTAAGGGACCTAAGTCATCACTGTTTATGACCTTTATCTTAGGTGTGGTGATTTTTATTGATGATTACCTCAATGCCTTAACGGTTGGCTCGACCATGAAACGTGTCACCGATAAGTTTAAGGTATCACGTGAGATGCTGGCCTATGTGGTTGACTCAACCGCGGCGCCGATTTGTGTGTTAGTGCCGCTATCTACCTGGGCGGTCTTTTTTGGTGGCTTGTTAGTCGACAACGGTGTGGCCAGTGAAGGCCAAGGCATTGCGATTTACATGTCGGCTATTCCATACATGTTGTATGCCTGGCTTGCGGTTGCCATGGTGCTATTGGTGATTTTGGGTATAGTGCCCGCATTTGGGCCGATGAAAAAGGCGCAACAGGCGGCGGCTCAGGGTGAGCCTGCGCTAAAACAGATGGATTTAGAAGAAGTGCAAACCTCTGATGATTATGGTGTTAAGGCCATTGAAGAGGAGTTTAAACACGCCGACAACCTAGGTAAGTTGCACAATTTTTTTGTGCCTATCATACTCTTGGTTGCCTTTACCGTGTACTTCGATATTGATGTGCTTAAAGGGTTAATTGCCACTTTAGCGGTGACTTTGCCCTATTATGGTCTGCAACGTTTGATGCCATTGTCAGAGATGATGGACCAGATGATCGACGGTTTTAAGTCGATGCTGCCAGCCATTGGCACTGTTATCGCCGCCTTCGTGTTTAAAGATGTGTGTGACAAGATGCTACTGCCGCAATATGTGATTGGTAATCTCAGCGCCTTTATGACGCCACAACTCTTGCCTGCCGTGGTATTTTTAACCATGTCGATATTGGCATTTGCGACGGGCTCAAGCTGGGGGATTTTTGCGGTGTCTATTCCTATCGTGATGCCACTAGCACAAGCGGTAGATGCTAATATTCCTTTGGTGATTGGAGCGCTGTTATCGGCCTCCTCCTTTGGTAGCCAAGCGTGCTTCTATTCCGATTCAACGGTACTGGCGGCCCAAGGCTCGGGCTGTAACTTGGTGAGCCATGCGGTCACTCAGTTACCTTATGCGCTTATCGCTGCAGTACTAACGTTTATGGGCTTCTTATGGTTAGCCTAAACAAACGGGTTAACTAAGTCGTTACATCAGCTTAGTCATAAAAACGGTGCTGGAGTCTATCCAACACCGTTTTTTTATGGGCAATTTTTAGCTTCATTAATGGGATTAAAATAAGCCTGCGTTTAGCCAAAGGTGGGTTAAGATGCTGGCCGCATAACCTAAGGCGATAACGGGGGTCCACTTTAAGTGAGCCGTAAAGGTGTAGACACCACGAGCCTGTCCCATTAAGGCGACTCCCGCGGCACTGCCAATCGATAACAAACTGCCACCGACGCCAGCGGTTAAGGTGACAAGCAGCCATTGGCCTAAGCTCATCTCTGGGTTCATGGTCAATACTGCAAACATCACCGGAATATTATCGATAATGGCCGACAACAAGCCGACGGTAATGTTGGCATAGGTGATGTCCCAGTGCTGATACATGAGCTCAGACACTAAGGCCAAATACCCCATAAACCCGAGGCCGCCAACGCACAATACCACGCCATAAAAGAACAGCAGCGTGTCCCATTCGGCCCTTGCAATACGGGTAAATACATCGAAGGGCACCACATTACCTAGTTGCTCTAAGCGTTTGAGATTGTTTTCTCGCTCAGCCCGTTCGCGCGCCTTTACCACGGCTTGCTCAAATGTTTTACGCAGATAAAAGCCAAAAAACTGTAACAAGCCCAGGCCGGTCATCATTCCCAGTACGGGGGGAAGCCCCAAAAACGAATGACAGCACACCGCTGTGGCAATGGTCAGTAGAAACAGGCCGACAATACGCCGAGCGCCACGTTTCATGGTGACTTTCTCAATTGCAGCTTGCTCGGTCGTGTTAGCGATAAAAAAGCTCATTATCGCCGCGGGCAGCAGATAGTTGACCAGCGAGGGTAAAAATAGCGCAATAAATTGCTCAAATTGCTCAAATTGCACCACCCCTTTTTGCCATACCATCAAGGTGGTGATATCGCCAAAGGGACTAAAGGCGCCGCCAGCATTGGCGGCGATCACGATATTGATACAGGCGAGGGTAATAAAGGCACGGTTGTCGCCACCCACTTTCATCACGACCGCACACATCAAAAGTGCTGTGGTGAGGTTATCGGCGATAGGCGAGATAAAAAATGCCATAAAGCCGGTTAACCAGAATACGCTGCGCAGGCTAAAACCACGGTTGATCATCCATGCGCGCAGCGCATCAAACAGTTTACGCTCCTCCATGGCGTTGATGTAGGTCATGGCTACCAGTAAAAACAGCAGTAGTTCGGCATACTCGAGTAGGTTGTGTTTGAAAGCCGCTTCCGACAGTGCTGACATGCCGTGGCCCACATAGATAAAGCCGATGATCCCCCAAATCAGCCCAGCTGCGACCAGTACCGGCTTGGACTTACGCAGTTGCAGCGCCTCTTCGCTCATCACAAATAAGTAGGCCAAAATAAAAATGGCTAGTGCGACATAGCCACCCAAGGTGGCGGTGAGATCTAAGGTTGAGCCAGCTGAAGCCATAGTGCTGTTGGCCAGTGTGGCAGGGCTAAAGAGCATGGCAAGCAACAGCATGAGCTTAGCTGGCATCGGAGCAAGGTGCAGTTTTAACGCTTGAAATGGGTTCATTGAGAGGGCCCGTAGTTGGCTATGTAATTAAAAATTACCACAGATATCGCCAGATAAAGCTTGATAGAGTGCAAATTTATACATCTTAGCTGCGATTAAGCCCGTTGTTTGGCTGATCTTAGGTTGTCAATCACAGGGCTGGCTGCAAATCGGTCGCGCCGATTAGAGGGGGCTGCTTTAGGGCGTACAGTTTGAAAGCTTGAGGGGGGAGTTATCTATTGTGTATGTGATATCAGCGGTTAATGATTCCCACAGGGGAAGGTGTCACCTTTAAGTAAACCGGTGCGATGGGCTGTCCACCACACCTGCAGACTTATGCCAATTGCGCTTAGCTACTAACAATTTCGCCGAAGCGTCCTTGTTGATAATCGGCAATGGCCTGCTCAATTTCGGCTTGGCTGTTCATGACAAATGGTCCCATATGGACGATTTTTTCGCGAATAGGATCGCCGGCAAATACTAAGAGTCCCGCGCCATCATCGCCTGCTTGTAGCGACAATAAGCCTTGGCTATCAACTATTAAATACTGCCCCTGTTGAAAATGCGCTTGCGTATCTTGCTGCGTGCTACTGATACTACCTTGATACAGGTAAAGCCCTGCATATTGGCGATGACTCAAGTCGAGCTGCGCCTGCGCGTGGGGTGCCAGCATTAAATCGGCCACCATCCCTTGGCCAGCCAAACCTTGTACCGGCGCGCTGATGTGAGTGTCCATGTCAGCAAATTGCCAATCACCAGCCAATGCCCGCAGCGTTGCGCCGTGGGAATTGGTGATTTCTGGGTTGTGGGTATCGCTACTGTCACGATAAATTGCCGGACGCATCTTGTCTTTGGCAGGCATATTGAGCCAAATCTGAAAACCATGCAGGCCGTCGTTTGCATCGGCCAGAGGCATTTCTGAATGCACCACTCCACTGCCAGTACTCATCCACTGTACGTCACTGGCACGTATCGCCTTAACATTGCCTAGTTGGTCTCTGTGCTCGAAGCCGCCTTTACGAATATAGGTAAAGGTTTCAATCCCACGGTGGGGGTGAGGTGGGAATCCGCCGATAAAGTCTTGTTTATCATCGGACTTTATCTCATCAAGCATCAAGAAGGGGTCAAACTTGGTGCGAGTAAAGTCGGCGACGCGACGAATGTTGACACCGTCACCGTCCATGGCCGGTAAGGCGTTATATTGACTTACTACTTTCATCGTCTTCTCCAAATGGGGCGGCCAATGAACATCACTATTGATGATAGTTGCTGATGTTGGCGATTGTGACTCAATCTTCAGGAGTGTAGGTTAACAACAAGGTTGTCGAATAAAAATCGCTAAATAATGCTTATAAAGTTCGAATTTATCGAATATATGTGCTGGGCGCTAAAGATGTTTCATTAGGTGGCAATGAGGTTGATGCGGCGCAAATCGAAACGGGTCTAGGACTGCAACTTTAGTTGATATTTATGATATAGATGGCGTTAATAGTTGTTTCTGTTCATTTAAAGTCCATTTATGCCGCGTTTTTTATACCCAGCTGTGCTAACATTTTGCCGTTTTTGTATGTCACCTACGTTAGTGTTTTTTGATTGTGCAACCAAGTAAGGAGTTCTGCACGATATGGAGATCAACTCAAATACCAGCCCAAAGTCTGGCCTCGCGCACCAGAGCGCCACCGCGGCGACTAAGCGTTTTCCCCAACTTGATAATGGCGAGCTGATTAAAACCAGTTTCTGGATAAGCCAAATATTTATGATCATCGCCACCGTAATAGGCGTTTATTTGGCGGCACAAGAGGGCTTGTCTCAGGCGATCACCTTTGACAACCTGACTAACAAGCAAAATAACTATTACCTACGTCAGGCGCTTTATGATGAAGTTAATGACAACGTTAATATTATCAACGAGTATGCCGATTTTGTTGCGAGCAAGGCACCCTACGATATTAAAAACCACCACCCAGTGATGGCCAACTTTGTATGGGAAAACATGCGTTACTCCTCTTATACCTTAGAGACACCGTCCACCTTGCTTTCTCAGACTCGGCGCTTCTACATGCAGTCAGCCGATATCATAGATAAGATGGAGAAGCGCATCTATGGGGTTAAATATGGCGCAGGTTTGCTTAAAACGCTCACCCAAGAGGTGAGTGATAACACCTTGCCGGCATTAAAAGCCAACTACACCGCTTTGGCCGATGAGCTCAAACGTAACGATATTTTTGTAGATAGATAAAGGGATTTAATGATGATGATCTGTCCTGGCTGTAATAAAGCTGCGATGAAAGTGCACCATTTTCACGGTGAAGAGGTCGATAACTGCCGATCATGTGGCGGTATGTGGTTTGAAAATGGTGAGTTAAATGGGGCGTTATCCAGAGCCGATAATGGCGACGATAAAGTGCGTGTCGAAGAGACGCTCGGCCAGCAGTTAGGTGCCTCGGCGCGTCAATGCGTGCAATGTGAATGCATTATGCAGCGCCATTTTTTAATGCCCGGCTATGAAATTGAAGTTGATGTTTGTCATCAATGTAGCGGTGTATTTATCGATGAACATGAGCGCGCCAAGGTGGTGCATTCACCGCTAGTGAAAAAGCACTTGGCTGACTTGAATGCCAAGATCAGTGCTAAGACTTGGATCTTTCAGTTTTTATCGCAGATGCCAGTGGAGTTCAGCCTCAAGCCCGCATCGCGTCCGATAATGACCTACTTGTTGCTGGCGCTGAATATCTTAATTTTTATCGGCTATGGCTTCGATCTCAACACCACAGATACGGTATTTGACAATTTTGCTATGCGTTCGAGCGATCTACTCGCCGGCCATCATCCTTGGTCTTTAGTCAGTCATATGTTTTTACATGGCGATTTACTGCATTTGGCTGGCAATATGTATTTTCTTTATGTGGTGGGCGACAACCTTGAAGATGCGTTAGGTAGAGCGAAGTTTTTAGGTCTTTATCTACTCTGTGGTTTTGCTGCTGCGGCGGCGCAGATCATCGCCGATCCGAGTTCGAGTATTCCCATGGTTGGTGCCAGTGGCGCCATTGCGGGACTATTTGGTATGTACTTAATCTGGTTCCGCCATGCAAGCCTTACCTTTATGTTTGTTATCTATCAGAAAAAGCTCAGCCCATTGGCATTTTTCGGTATCTGGCTTGTGTTCAATATTATCGGCTTACTCATGGCGGGCGAGGGCGTAGCCTATTGGGCGCACATTGGTGGGTTTGTCGCAGGGTTAGCCATAGGTGCAGCGCTGAAGTCTAAGGTGATGCAAGACAATCCATTACTGGCAATGATGAATGCACCTGAGGTGAAAATCGCCCGTTAATGCCCAAGGGAACAGCCATCGTGCTGGCAGCTAAACCAACAAAAAAGCCTCATCGTGTTATGAGGCTTTTTGATCGGTTTATTCACTATGATATTTTAAGGGGGGCAGGCGCGTATCGCTCTCAAGGGGTTTGCTGATCAGCCTGCCGTTGGCGGCAAAAAAAGAGCACGCCGCCCACAATACCGCGGCGCCGGCACACATCAGCAAGGGCGTGCGCCAGTCATGGCTTTGCTGATACATCGCCCCCATGATAAGTGGCCCAGTGGCGGCAAAAGAGTAGCCGATGCACTGTGACATGCCCGACAGCGTCGCCGCTTGGTAGCTGTTAGCGGTGCGCAGGCTGATGAGAGCTAAGCCGATAATAAAGCTGCCACCAATCCCAAACCCCATCAATAATGCCCACCATAATGCCTGCATAGGAGCGATGATTTGCCCTATGATGCCCAGCAGTGCCATGCTCGTCAGTGCTAAGGTTAATTTGCGCTTATCTTGCACCTTGGCCATTAATGGGATCAAGATTAATGCGGGTAGGGCGGTGGCTAATTGCAACACACCATGGATCACTCCCGCCTGTTCATGGCTAAAACCACTGTCGATTAAAATACTTGGTAACCAACTGATTAATATATACATTAAGAATGAGTTCAAGGCTAAAAACAGTGTAATGTGCCACGCTGCTGACGAACGCCAAACATAACCATGCCTCTCATGTGTTGCCTGTGTGCGCAGCGAGATCTTATTGCTACGCATCAAGGGGAGCCACACTAATATCGCTACTAGTGGGAATACTAAGTTGGTCGCTAGCGATAATGCCCAGTTGGGTAGCAGGTTAATGGCTTGGCTGTCCACCCACTTAGCGACCGGAATCGCAATGCTGGCAACAATGGCCGAACCCACCCCCATCATTAATACATACAGTGAGGTGACGGTCGCTGCTTTGTCAGCAAAGTCGCGCTTGGTAAGGCTAGGCAGCAATACGTTGGCGATGGCGATACCCGCACCGATAACTGTGGTGCCGATAAATAACATATCGGTGCTGCCTAATGATCGCAGCGTTAAGCCTAGGGTGATTAATACCAAAGAGGTCATTAGCGAGCGTTCGAGGCCAAAGCGTTTTCCCATGCTTGAGGCTATGGGGGAGAACAGTGCGAAGGCCAGTAAAGGCAAGGTGGTTAACATTCCCGCTTGGGTAGCCGAGATCCCCAATTGCTGGCTTATGTCATCGAGCAAGGGGCCTATGCCTGTAATGGGGCTACGCAGACTCAATGAAATTAATAAAATACCGGTAAAGACTAAGGCGCTAGTCGCGATTTTGGCTGGCTGAAGCTGGGTCACATGGGTTCCTCTTAGGTGGTGACGGGCTAGCATACCCTTCAATAAGCTTACCGTATTGGTGTATAGTGACTTTATATGTTTAAAAACGGTCAAATCATGCTTGCCGATCCCTTTCGTTTTCCCGATTTCGATTCCGATATTTATCCACAGCAGGTGGTGTCACTGCGCCTCATGGGCGGTGATCGTGAGACTGAAACGCCATTACATCAGCACTATAAGAGCCAGTTGGTGATGCCGTTGAGTGGCTTCGTTAAATGCAACATTGCCGATGCCATTTGGATGGTGCCCCCCCATTGTGCTGTGTGGATCCCAAGTCAAGTTCGTCACAGTAACTTGGTGTCGAAAGAGGCCAATGTATGTATGTTGTTCATCGATCCTGAGGTCGCAGGCTTGCCCACTAAAATTTGTACCCTGTCGATATCACCACTGTTACGTGAGTTAATCGTGCATCTGACCTCACAGGAACAAACCTATCAAGCTGGCAGCACTACCGACAATTTAGTTAATGTGCTGCTAGATCAATTGCGGGTGATGCCCACCGAGCAGTTTAATTTTCCTATCCCGAGCGAGCCACGGCTAAAGGCAATAGCCATGTGTCTACTGTCACAGCCCGCCGAGCGACAAACGGTAAGGGAGTGGGCGAGCCAATTTGCCATGAGTGAACGCACCCTGTCGCGTTTGGTCAAACAACATGTGGGTTTATCGTTTGGGCGATGGCGTGGTCAGCTGCATCTGGTGCTAGCCTTGCAATGGCTAACCTGTGGAGAATCGGTACAGCGCATCGCGGAGGATTTAGGTTATGAGTCGGTAGGAGCGTTTATTAATTTTTTTAAACACGCATTAGGTCAGCCACCTAAGCAGTATATGAAGCAGCGAGACTATTAAGGCGATATCCTTCACACTGGCACAGGCTATGTAGATCAAACCGTCTGGAAGTTAGCCAAGCGTTAAGCGTAGAACGCAGGACAATAGTGAGATTTCATTCTCTTTATCAAGCGGCTTGCGCTAAAATATAAAGAACAGATTTTAGACAGGTTTTAATCAATCCCAATGCGTTATTTTTGCCCTGTGTTTAAGTTCACTGCAGTGAAGTCAATCGATGTTAAGAGCCACTCTTATTTGTTACTCAATAACAGGATGAGATCCACTGAGCCGCTTATCATCATTGCCGCTCATTCTGGGTTCGCAGCAACTTAAATAGTACACGGATTGGATTGTCCCTGCCGAACGGATGTAGATCATGAACAGTAATGCAATAGAGTTAGGATTAAATTTCGACAACAGTTTCGCCAAACAGCTCGGTGGCTTTTATGTCGCTTGCGAGGGCGATGGTGCGCCAGCGCCAGAGTTGGTGAAATTAAATACGGCTTTGGCTAAACGCATTGGGTTAACCAATGAGGATCCTGTGCAGTTAGCCCAAGTGTTATCTGGCAGTGCGAGTCCACTTGGGGCACTGCCATTAGCGCAAGTCTATGCAGGGCATCAGTTTGGCGGCTTTACTCCGCAATTGGGTGATGGCCGCGCCCTGTTACTGGGCGAAGTACTAGATACTGAGGGGCAGCGCCTCGATCTGCAGCTAAAAGGCTCAGGGCCAACCCCGTTTTCTCGCGGTGGCGATGGCAAAGCTGTGATGGGCGCAGTGCTGCGCGAATATATCCTTAGCGAAGCGATGCATGCACTTAATATTCCCACCACCCGCGCGCTAGCCGTTGTCGCCACCGGCGAGTCGGTGAGACGCGATATGTTACAGCCAGGTGCCGTGCTGACCCGCATCGCATCGAGCCATCTGCGTGTCGGCAGTTTTCAGTTTTTTGCCGCTCGCGGTGAGCAAGACAAGGTTAAGCAGCTGGCCGATTATGCGATTGCCCGCCATTATCCTGAGCTCGCTCAGAGTGAGCACCCTTATTTAAACTTTTTACGTGCGGTGCGTAATAACCAGGCCAGCCTTATTGCCAAATGGTTGCTAGTGGGGTTTGTCCATGGGGTGATGAATACCGACAATATGACGATTAGCGGCGAGACAATCGATTATGGTCCGTGCGCATTTATCGACTATTACGATGCAGACAGTGTCTTTAGCTCTATCGATAGAGAGGGGCGTTATGCTTATAGCAACCAAGCGGCGATAGGCCAGTGGAATTTAGCACGCCTAGCCGAAACCTTGTTACCGCTTATCGATGAGTCACAATCTGTGGCAATCGAATTGGCAACGCAGGCGGTGACCGAGTTTTGGGATGTGTTTAAGCACCATTGGGTTAATGGCATGCGTGCCAAGCTAGGTTTATCTACCGAGGAGGTTGGCGATCAGGCGCTGGGCGAGCAGCTACTCGATGCGATGGCGGGGGAGAACGTCGATTTCACTAATCTGTTCCGCCAACTGGCAAGCGATTTAGCTCATCAACGCAATGACAGCCAAAAGCTATTTAACAATGCCGATAAGTTTAACGTTTGGCGCGGGCTGTGGCTGGCGCGTATTACGCAAGATCCGTTAACGATTGAGCAGAGCGTGATACTGATGAATAGTGTTAATCCCCTTTATATTGCCCGCAATCATCAAGTTGAACAGGCCATAGAAGCGGCGCAGCGTCACGGCGATTATCAACCTTTTGAGCGTCTAGTTAAGGTATTAGCCACGCCCTATACCGCGCAAGAGGGCGCCGAGGATTATGCTAAGCCTGCTCCCGCAAGCTTTGGTCCCTTTGTCAGTTATTGTGGCACCTAAAAGGGGGGGCACAGGCGCCTTGCCGAGCGCGATTGGCGGACTGATTACCCCCGCTGAATGGTGATATCTGAGATATAGCCATGTTCGCTGGCGGTAAGCGCCTGTTTTAACATCCCCGCCGCTTCCTTGGCCGACATAAAACTCGACGTATCTAGTGTTTTACCGCTGCTCGGCCAAAAGTCGGTGTCCATGCCGCCAGGATACACCGCGATAAGTTTCATCGGACTGTTTTTCAGCTCTAAACGTATCGATTCAATAAAGCCACGCACGGCCCACTTAGCTGCGCAATAAGTGGATTCGCCAGCTTTAGCGGCAAGGGCTGCGGTCGACATCACTATTACCACGTTGATTTTTTTATCTCTGTAGCGTTTAACTAGTTCACGTACTAACAGTATGGTGGAGGTGACATTGTTCTCCAGTAATGTATTTATCTCTGTAGCTTGTTGAGTGTCGATGCCACCAAAATAGCCGCTACCTGCGCAGTGGATCACAGTGTTTGGCGTGCTGGCAGACAGTTTATCAAATAGCATGGTGACACTGGCTTCATTGGCCAAGTCGGCTGCGATAGGGTGGATATTGGTATGTTGTTCGCTCACTGTGTGTAGTCGCTCTGCCGAGCGACCACTAATGGTGACAGTGTGTCCCTCTTCGGCATATTGGGTTGCTAATGCCGCGCCCAAGCCACTACTGGCACCAGTTATTAAAATCATCAGTCTACTCCACTCTTTATAAAGCACCAGGCTAAAGGCATTAGGTTAACACTATAGGGCTATGATAAATCGAATTATCACGTTATCTCGACCATTATGCACATTATTGAACGTCGTGGGCGCAGATTAAGTGAGTCAAAAAAGAGAGTAAGACAGGTTGACGTTTGATGCTAGGTTACAGGTTTTATCAAGTATGAGGGGGCGGGAGATACGAGGTTAGCTTAGATACGAGCCTAATAGACAAGAGTTTGCCAAACTGTTTAATACTGGTGTCATTTATGTATTATAAAAACAAAATAGCCAGCCAATATAACTTGTTTTTCAAAATAAACAGTGACTTGCGTCCCATGTTTAGTATCCAGATACACGATAGACCTAATCGGAAATTACCGTTTAACTTGCGGTAATGCTTACCCTATTATGACGGCCATTTAGCCATACAAAAGATAGGTGTATTTTCATGATTAAGTTAACCCCTGTTGCCATAATACTTGCTTATTTATTATCCATGTCGGCCGCTTCGGCCGGTGAACCTATTGAGCCGATAAAACCTGCGGTGATCACTAACCCTGACAAAGTTGAACTCGGCAAGATGTTGTTTTTTGAGCCTAGACTCTCGATGTCGGGTTTTATCTCTTGCAACTCATGTCATAACCTGTCGACAGGGGGCGTCGATGCCCTGCCGACCTCGATAGGTCACCATTGGCAAGAGGGGCCCATTAACTCACCGACAGTGCTTAATGCTGACTATATGCTGGCGCAGTTTTGGGATGGCCGCGCGGCCGATCTAAAGGCTCAAGCGGCAGGCCCAATTGCCAACCCTAAAGAGATGGCTTACACCCACGAACTTGCAGTGGACACTATCGCCTCTATGCCGGCTTATGTGGCGCGCTTTAATCATGTCTATGCCTCAGATGAGGTGAATATCGATCGCATTACCGATGCCATAGCCGCGTTTGAAAAAACCTTGGTGACGCCCAATAGCCCGTTTGATCTGTATTTGACTGGCGATGCAGATGCCATAGATGCCGAGGCGAAAGCGGGTTATCAGCTGTTTAAAGATAAAGGCTGTGTTAGCTGTCATAACGGCCCAGCGGTCGGCGGTACCATGTACATGAAGATGGGGCTGGTTAAGCCGTTTCATACCGACAATCCTGCGCAGGGTCGTAAAGATGTGACAGGTAATGAAGCCGATAAGTACGTGTTTAAAGTACCGACACTGAGAAATATCGAACTGACCTATCCCTACTTCCACGATGGTAGTGTGTGGACCCTTGAAGAAGCGGTCGATACCATGGCTGATATCCAGTTGGGGCAAAAGTTAAGTGATGCTGAAATTAACCAGATGGTCGCGTTTTTAAAGACATTAACTGGTGAGCAGCCACAAATTGTCCTGCCAATATTACCGCCATCTAATGCTAATACACCGCGCCCTGCGCCCTTCTAAGGGGCCTTTATCGCTGGAAAAAGTTGGAGGCAGTTAATCTGTTTCTGACTTTTTTGTGTGCATATTAATGGTTATTACCGCAAGTCGTCAGTGGTATACCTGTGGCTTGCTTTTTGAAATAAAGTTTTGACAGCGGATAGGCGCTGGCTCAAATATGTCGTCAAAATGTGATAATGCCTTAAATCAGATAAGTATCTCAGCTTTTTAAAGAGGAAAAATAACTGCACATTGGAATAACGGCCCTAAGGCTGTTGGTCTTTCGTGACTAGTTTTTGAGCGGCATGGAAAAGCGTTATAATTTGTTTCACCAAAAATAAATTAAAAACTCAATACCATGCCAAGGCTAACTGATAAGCGGTGGTTAAAGCGACTTCAAGTAATGAAGAGCGCAGGCCGCATATACAACAAACCAGAACACCGAATGACGTTTGAAGAGATACTTTACCGGCTGCGAACAGGTATCCCATGGCGAGATTTACCAACTGAGTTTGGCCGCTGGAGTACCATTTGTCGCCGCTTTAACTTGTGGTCAAAGAAGGGTTTATTGAGTTTGTTATTCAATGGTTTAGCCAAACCAGCGCGCTTATACTTGCGGGTGCCATCTGTTAAGCACTGTTGTTCCCATTTAGGGATAAAAGCATTACAAAAATCATCGACATCACAAAATACATCCACTAAATATATTCATATGCCCTCTGCGTGATTGATTAATCTTGGTTGAGAGTACACTTCCCGATTTAAACTTGTTACTAAGTAGTTAATGGCTCTGCTGTATTTAATTAAAAAGGTTCTATATTTTCACTGTTCCTATTTTGTTGGTCATATCTGCTGTCGAATATAATTAATACAGATGTTTAAACCTTAGATTAATATGGGGCCTATGGTAGAGTTAATTAAGTGGATTATCTGTCATGGGCACGCGATCCCACCTACAGTCACTTCCACTAAAAACACACCGCTTTTTTGCTGTAGGCATCGGTGTTGCGCTGACTTACTACTTGGAAGTTCGCGCTTATTTTTGTAAGCGGGCGATGGCGTCAATTTTGTATTAAAAAAGCCCTCTCAAACAGGGTTCGTATCGGAATAGGAAAATCTCCAGAAGTCAAAATCGATAACGTTATTAGCACCATCAATCCAGCGTACTTATGGCTTGTCCTCGGCTGTTCATGGGGGGCATTAAAATCTTATTTGTTAAACACTTGGAGGAACATATGGCTTATGCAACGATCAGTCCTTTTACGGGTGAGCTCATCAAAGAGTTCCCAAATGCAACAGATGTTGAAGTAACGCAAGCGATAGACTCGGCTCATCAGGCCTTCTTGAACTGGCGTAATGTCTCGTTTACCGACAAGGCTGCCATCTTGTCCAGAGCTGCCGCCATACTCCGAGATAACAAGCGTCAATATGCTAAGTTGCTGACGCTGGAGATGGGTAAAATTATCTCCGAGGCCGAGGCCGAAGTGGAGCTGTCAGCACAGATCCTCGAATATTATGCAGAACATGCTGAACGGTTGCTCGCGCCGCAAAAACTGCCCGTTGCCGATCCCGCCGAAGGGGATGCCATGATAGTGCACGATCCCCTAGGCGTCTTACTTGCCATTGAACCTTGGAACTTCCCTTATTATCAGATAGCACGGATCTTGGCTCCTCAATTGTCTGCTGGCAATACACTGTTGCTTAAACACGCGTCCAATGTGCCGCAATGCGCCGCCGCTTTTGAAAGCTTGATGCTCGATGCTGGGTTACCACAAGGCGCGTTCCAGAATTTATATGCGACGCGGGATCAGGTTGAACAGATTATTAATTCGCCTAAAGTTCACGGCGTGGCATTGACAGGCTCTGAAGGTGCAGGTGCTATAATAGCCGCCCAGGCGGGTAAAGCACTGAAAAAATCGACGCTAGAATTGGGCGGATCCGATGCCTTTATTGTCCTCGAAGATGCCGAACTGCCTAAAACTATCGACTGGGCCGTATTCGGCCGTCACTGGAACGCCGGTCAGGTTTGTGTGTCGTCAAAACGGATGATCTTGGTTGATGCGATCTACGATACGTTTATGCAAGGTTATATTAAGGGGGTCGAGGCACTTAAGGCTGGCGACCCTATGGATCCGACCACAACATTAGCACCTTTATCGTCTCAAGGTGCTGCGGATGAAGTGAAGCAGAAGATCCGTGATGCGGTGAAATATGGTGCAACAGCCGTTGAAGTTGGCACTAAAGTACCAGAGCAAGGTGCCTTTGTACAACCAACGATATTGACCAATGTGACGCCAGATAATCCCGCTTATTATTGGGAGTTTTTCGGCCCAGTATCGACCATTTTCAAGGCCAGGGATGAGCAGCACGCCATTGCTATCGCTAATGATTCCCCTTATGGCCTTGGTGGTTCGGTATTTACTGCAGATAACCAACGTGGGTTGGGGGTGGCTAAGCAGGTTTCAACTGGCATGATGTTTGTTAATCATCCTACTATGGTTAAGGCGGATCTGCCTTTCGGTGGTGTGCGCCGCTCAGGCTATGGACGCGAGTTAATTGACTTAGGTTTAAAAGAGTTTGTAAACCATAAACTCATCAACGTGGTCGACATTAACGCGCCCTTCTAGTGTATAAGTAAGCATTTGAATAAGTAGCATTTGAATAAAAGCCTGACTGACATACTCAGTCAGGCTTTATTATGATCGCTGGGGTTAAGTCCTTAGTTGTGGTCTCAATGCTACATTTGAATTTCGAAGTTGTATTGGCTAGGCTTTATCATCAGGTTGAGTACATGAGTGTTCATAATTGACCTTAACAATAAAGGTACACTCAATTGCACTCAGCAATATCTGTTTTCAGCTTAACATTCGTATAGGTCATGAGTATTTATTGAACAGTTTTTGAGTGATAAACGTTTATGCGGTAGCCTTGATTTAATCATTCATTGAATTTAAAGGAGGCGTAGTGTATTTTTTGCCCCCTTTTTTTACCTCTTCACTCACATTATTTACGACTGTTCTGTCATGCGTAGAAATCAACGTTTTCTGATGTCGTTGTTAATTTAGCATCAAACATATTAGTCAATTTATCACGACAAAATGAAGCCACTTTTTTTAAGTTAATTATTGTTCTTTAATTAGTCAATTTAAGTCGTAGGCGCGAGCATATATAAGCTAATGGCATTAAAGCGATAACAATGAAGTGTTAAAAATGTTTGTTAACTTTTTTATTGCACAGGAGAACGCTATGAGTATGAAACAAGCATATGAAAAGAAATTACGGGCTCAATTGAACGAATGGAGCGCCGATATAGATAAGCTCAAAGCCAAAGTAGATAAGGCCGAAGCCGAGGTACAAATAGAGTATTATAAAAAAATCGACGAGTTACGGACAATGCAAAGGGATGTTGCGCATCAATTAACTGAGCTTCGAGAGTCGAGTGATGATGCTTGGGAGGATATTAAGGCGGGTATCAATAGTGCGTGGGATTCACTCGATGGAGCACTGAAGTCAGCGGCGCAGAGATTCAAATAACCGCAGGTGTTCATTTTATCTGCACTTCGACTAAGATAATAAGGAGATAGCTAATGAAATCATATGTTAATGCATTGATATTAGCCGCCGTAATGGGGGGTTTACCCCTGAGTTATGTGCCAATGAGTCATGCACAGACCGATAATGACAAGGCGAGTGAAAAAACGTCGATTGAAGATATTAAGCAAGAAACCCAAGAGATGCTCAAAACGATTGGGGCGTACAGCGCCGATAAACGAGATCAAGCGGTTAAAGAAGTCAAAGAGAGCCTTGATAGGTTAGACAAGCACATCGATGCGTTAGAGGCGAAGACAGATAAAAATTGGGATGCAATGAGTGAAGCCGCGCGTAAAGAAGCCCGTGAAAATCTCAAAGCACTCCGTAAGCAACAGAATAAGGTCGCCCAGTGGTATGGCAGTATGAAATCCAGCTCAGCCGATGCATGGGATGAAATGAAACAGGGGTTCTCTGATGCCTATCAAGATTTGGAGAAGTCTTGGGAAGAAGCCGAAAAAGAGTTTGAGTCTAAAGAATAACTTGGCCTAAATAAGGTTATTTTGCCCACCCCACCATTTTTCGTGGGGTGGGTTTTTCATCCATCTAGATGATGGACTTGCGTCTGAGGCTCTAGTGGGCTTCCGATCCATAACAGATGCGACTTACCTTGGCCGTAAGGCCGTATGGGTTAGTGAGGCGAAGCCACAGTACTAATGTTCAAACGAAGTTTGGGTAATCAAAGGAGTCAAGGTGATGACTCCACATCTCTCCCCGTTAAACATCATAATCCAATACTGGTGCTAACCAACGTTCGGTTTCCTCGATACTCATTCCCTTACGTGCGGCGTAATCTTCCACCTGATCGCGGCCAATATTGGTCACGCCAAAGTAGCGTGATTGCGGGTGGGCGAAGTACCAACCCGATACCGCGGCGGTGGGGAACATGGCGTAGCTTTCGGTAATATTGAGCCCAATGGTTTCATCTGGCTTAAGCAGGTCCCATAACAAGCCCTTTTCGGTGTGATCTGGACAGGCGGGGTAACCCGGTGCTGGGCGGATACCTTTGTATTTTTCGCGAATGAGTGCTGTGTTATCGAGATCTTCATCGGCGGCGTAGCCCCAAAACTCTTTACGCACTCGCTCGTGCATGCGCTCGGCAAAGGCTTCGGCCAGACGGTCGGCTAAACATTTGAGCATGATGGCGTTGTAGTCATCGTGGTTGGCTTCGAAACGGGCAATATGCTCGTCGATTCCATGACCTGCGGTGACGGCAAAACCGCCCATGTAGTCGGCCACGCCTGAGTCTTTGGGGGCGACAAAATCAGCCAAGCAGAAGTTGTCGTTGCCTACGCGCTCTATCTGCATCCGCAGGTGGTGGGTCGTCATCTCCACTGTGGTGCGGGTTTCGTCGGTGTAGAGCTCAATGTCGTCATGGTTAACGGTATTGGCGGGGAACAGGCCGATAACGGCTTTGGCGGTAAGCCATTTTTCGTCGATGATCTGCTTAAGCATGGCTTTACCATCGGCGAATAGCTTACGGGCTTCTTCACCGACCACCTTGTCGTCCAAGATTTTCGGGAAATGGCCATGCAGTTCCCAGCTGCGGAAAAACGGGGTCCAGTCGATACGCTCGACTAAGTCTTCCAGTGGGTAGTCATCGAACACCTGACGCCCAAGTCGATTAGGGACAAATGGGGTGTAATTGGCCCAATCGTGCTGGCAGCGGTTGTCGCGCGCGGCGGCAATGGGGATGATCTGTTTGCGTTTTTCTTGTGAGTTACGCTTGTCGCGCATCATCTGATATTCATCATAGGTGGCATCGATAGTGGCTTGACGCGTCTCATTGCTGATAAGTTTCGATACCATAGGCACGGCGCGTGATGCGTCGGCAATATAGATGGCGCCTGTTGGGGCGTGGGGCGCGATTTTAACCGCGGTATGAATTTTCGAGCAGGTCGCGCCGCCGATGATCGACGGAATGGTAAGCCCCGCCTTATGGAAGGCTTTAACGTTGTGCACCATCTCATCGAGACTCGGGGTGATTAAGCCTGACATGCCGATGATATCGACATTTTCCGCCTTGGCGACCTCGACGATCTTCTCAACGGGGACCATCACCCCAAGATCGATCACCTCATAGCCATTACAGGCCAGCACCACGCCGACGATGTTCTTACCGATATCGTGCACGTCACCTTTAACAGTGACCATCAAGATTTTACCGTTAGACTGACCTTCGACTTTTTCCAGTTCGATATAGGGGTTTAAGTAGGCGACCGCTTTTTTCATTACTCGCGCCGATTTGACCACTTGGGGCAAAAACATCTTGCCCGAACCAAAGAGATCGCCGACCACGTTCATGCCATCCATGAGCGGTCCTTCAATCACATCCAGTGGCCGAGTCGCCTGCTGTCTTGCTTCTTCGGTGTCTTCATCGATAAAGTCGGTAATGCCTTTCACTAGGGCATGGGCAAGGCGTTGGCTCACCTCCCAGCTGCGCCACTCTAAATCCTCTTTCTTGGCCGCTTGGCTGCCATCACCGCGAAACTTCTCGGCGATCTCAAGTAGTTGCTCGGTGTTATTTGAATCTGCCACTGGGCAGGGCAGGTTTTGCACAACCGCTTCGACGCGCGCTTTTAACTCGCTGTCGATATCGTCATAAATCGCCAGCTGACCCGCGTTGACGATCCCCATGTCCATTCCCGCTTGAATCGCATGATAGAGGAACACGGCATGAATCGCCTCACGCACCGGGTTGTTACCACGGAATGAGAACGACACGTTCGATACCCCGCCCGAGATCATCGCGTGGGGTAGGGTGCGTTTGATCTCACGCGTGGCCTCAATAAAGTCGACAGCGTAGTTGTCATGCTCGTCAATACCGGTAGCAATGGCGAAGATGTTGGGGTCGAAAATAATATCTTCTGGCGGGAAGCCCACCTTATCGACTAACACCCGATAGGCGCGGGTACAGATCTCGATCTTACGTGCCTTGGTGTCTGCCTGACCTTGCTCATCGAACGCCATGATGATGGCCGCGGCGCCATAACGTTTAACCAATTTGGCGTGGTGAATAAATTGCGCTTCGCCCTCTTTCAACGAGATGGAGTTGACTATGCCTTTGCCTTGAATGCACTTAAGGCCTGCCTCTATCACTTCCCATTTAGAGGAGTCGATCATAATCGGCACCCGGCTGATATCGGGCTCAGAGGCGATAAGCTTAAGGAATTTCTGCATCACCTCGACGCCGTCGAGCATGCCTTCATCCATGTTGATGTCGATGATCTGGGCGCCGTTTTCTACCTGCTCACGGGCGACGCTGAGGGCGGTTTCATATTCGCCATTTTTGATCAGCCGTAAAAAGGCAGCCGAGCCGGTGACATTGGTGCGCTCGCCCACGTTCACAAACAGCGAGTTGGCATCTATGGTCAGTGGCTCAAGCCCCGACAAGCGGCAAGCCACTGGGATGTCGGGCAGCGCTCGCGGCGCATGGGAGATAACCGCCTCGCGAATGGCGCTAATATGGGCCGGTGTACTACCACAGCAGCCGCCAATAATGTTTAAAAAGCCCTCTTGGGCCCACTCACCAATAACGCTTGCCATCTCTTCGGGGCTTTCATCATAGCCACCAAACTCATTAGGCAGCCCCGCATTGGGGTGCGCCGACACATAACATTCGGCAATTTTTGACAACTCTTGCACGTAGGGGCGCAGCTCTTGCGGGCCAAGGGCGCAGTTAAGGCCAATCGACAGTGGCTTAACGTGGCGCAGCGAGTTGTAAAAAGCTTCGGTGGTTTGCCCTGTGAGGGTGCGGCCCGAGGCATCGGTGATGGTGCCTGAGATCATGATGGGCACGCGCAGCGCAAGCTGTTCAAATACCGTTTCTATAGCAAACAACGCGGCTTTGGCGTTGAGGGTATCGAAGATGGTTTCCACCATGATGATATCGGCGCCGCCTTCAAGCAGCGCCTCAATCGACTCAATATAGGCATCGACCAGCTCATCGAAGCTGACATTACGGTAACCGGGATCGTTAACATCTGGGCTAATCGAGCAGGTGCGGTTGGTGGGGCCTAGTACCCCGGCAACATAACACGCACGCCCCGTTTCTGCGCTGACTTCATCGGCCGCGGCGCGGGCAAGACGCGCGCCTTCAAGGTTAATTTCAACAGACAGATCTTGCATCTCGTAGTCGGCCATGGCGATACGAGTGGCGTTAAAGGTATTGGTCTCGATGATATCGGCGCCAGCGAGTAGGTACTGTTTATGGATATCTTTGATAATGGCTGGCTGAGTCAGAACCAGCAGATCGTTATTACCTTTGACATCGCAGGGCCAGTCTTTAAAACGCTCGCCGCGAAAGGCGGCTTCCTCAAGCTTATGATCTTGGATCATGGTGCCCATGGCACCGTCGAGGATTAAAATACGTGATTCGAGCTGCTCGCTGATCTGCGCTGTTATCTGTCTTATTGGGGTAACAGGGGGTCGGGTCGCCATAAAATTCTACCTATATCCTACTCGATGCATGTTCACGACTGCCGATGCAGTGCGACGAGGGTGTGATCACCCTGCTATTATTTTTAGATGTATAAACGTATAGACGTCTATAGTGATTGCTATAGTAAGCGACTTATTAGGCTTAGGGCAAGTCAAAAGAGTATCAGTTTTCCCCCCTCGTTAGCCCAGTGGCTTATAGGCTGCCGCTTAGCCTGTGGGTGATGTTTATTTTGGCACAATTGCAGCCCGCGGGGCAGTGTGAACCATATTGCATTGTCGCCTTGTCTCGGCGTATGCTGCCACGGCATGACAAATATCAAGGTAAGCCAATGACACAAACGATTTTTTATTTAATGCGCCATGGTCAGTGCGAGGGCGGCAATGTGTTGCGAGGCCGAAGCGACCTACCTTTGAGTGAGCTGGGATTTGCCCAGATGCAACTGGCCTGTGCGACTAAATTACCCGAGACGATAGATGCGCTGGTGACCTCCCCCCTAAGCCGCTGCCAAGGGTTTGCCGAGTATTACGCTAAAAAAAAGCAGTTACCTTGCCATGTCGAGGCGGGTTTGATGGAGATTGACTTTGGCGACTGGGACGGTGAGATGATTGATACCTTGTTCGCTGAGCATAGCGAGGCGCTTAACGCCTACTGGCAAGATCCTTGGCGCGCGCCATTGCCAGGCAGTGAGCCGCTAGATGCCTTTGAGCAGCGTATCGAGACCTGTATCGAGCAAGTGTTACATAGGCACAGTGGCAATACCCTGCTGCTTATCACCCATGGTGGGGTTATCCGCCATTTGATGGGGCTGGCGCTGGGGATCCGCGGCGAAGTTGGCTTCTATACCCAGTTAAGTCTCGATTATGGCAGTGTGGTTAAGTTAAGCCACTTGGTCGATAACGATGGTAAAGGCTATTGGCGCTTGCATTGGAGTTAATGGTTAAGCTCAATGTTGGGGCGTTAGTTATCAGCGTTTGTCGTTAACCAGTGCGGCAAATACAAAAGGTGGTTTGCCTCCTAGGGGAAATACCGCATAATAGCCAACAATTTTAGGTGTCTAGCATACAGATGACGCCGAGCGTAAGGTGTTGAGCAGCGACTCACTTAACGTGGGTCGAGTAACTCAAACTTAATAGGGAATTGGGGAGTGACCTAAGGTCATCAGCCCAAACTGTACCCGCAACTGTGAGTGTGTTGAGTAAGGCAATTGGCCTTGTCTGCAACCACAAGTCAGGATACCTGCCTTATGCTATAGCCTAATGACTCAAGCGGGTGACTTGAGGGAGCTAAAGATGAACAACCGACTTGGGGCGTTAGCCCCGCTTGACAGCGACAGGTCGACACCTACGCGGTCGCAACACATTTTACCCTATTGCTTTGCGGCTTGGATGGTGAGCCTGTGACGTCAATCCCTATGGCGTTATCTGCCCAACACCTTAGTTGGCGCGTGGGCGAGCGCGCCATTTTGGCTGATGTCAGTGTCGAACTGCCCCAAGGTCAAATGCTGGGGATCATCGGCCCTAATGGCGCCGGCAAATCCACCTTACTGCGCTGTCTATATCGTTATTTGACCCCAAGCCAAGGCGATATCACTTTATTTGGCCGAGCGGTGAGCGACTTTTCGGCGCGATCCTTTGCCCAGCAAGTGGCGGTGGTGCTGCAAGACACGCCGCACTATTTTGACATGACCACGGCGCAGCTAGTGGCGTTAGGGCTGACGCCCCATAAGGGAGCGTTTTCGCTCACCAGCGACCAAGACAAGCACGAGGTGCGTCGCGCCTTAGCCACAGTAGGTTTAACCGCGTTGGCCGACCAAGGGTATGAGCAACTTTCTGGCGGCGAGAAACAACGGGCGTTGATCGCCCGTGCCATAGTGCAAAAGCCCAAGTTGTTGATCCTCGATGAGCCCACCAATCATTTAGATATCCGTTATCAAATACAGATCTTAGAGCTACTGCGTAGCTTAGAGATGACGGTGGTTATCTCGATCCATGACCTTAATTTAGCCAGCGCCCTGTGTGACCAATTGCTGCTGCTCGACCAAGGCCACGCAGTTGCCCAAGGCCGCCCCAATGAGGTGTTGACCGAGCAGCGTATTGCAGAGGTCTTTGAGGTGTGCTGCCAAGTGAGCCCGCACCCCCAACACGGTAATCCGCAAATTAATTACTTTTATGGCTACCATAATGTCACCCAAGGGGAGACGCCATGATGCGCTCGCCCGGATTATTGGCCAGCGAGCGTCTTTGGCGCGGCCTGCTATTGGTCACAGGGTTTGGGGTATTAAGCCTAATGACGCCGCTGTTAGCCGCCAGTTTTGGTGCGGCGCACATCGACTTTAACCAAGTGGTCGATGTGGTGCTGGCCACCCTTGGCGGCGAGCGTCCAAGCAGCGTCACCGCCCGCATTGTGATGGAGCTGCGGATGCCGCGCATCGTGCTGGCGTTTATCGCCGGTTTTGGTTTAGCCATCGCCGGCGCCGTGCTGCAAACTGTGACCCGCAATCCACTGGCCGACCCTTATCTGTTTGGCATCTCTTCTGGCGCCTCCTTTGGTGCCGTAGTGGTGCTTACCCTGTTTGGCGGTGCGGGCGCGCTATCGAACGCCTTATCCATATCATGGCTTGGCAGCGTCAGCCTGCCGATGGGCGCCTTTATTGGCGCCAGTCTCGCAGTGCTGATGGTATTGGCCTTGTGCGGCCGCGCCATGAGCACTCAAATCGAGCGCATGCTGCTTTCTGGGGTGGCGATCTCCTTTATGTTTGGTGCGCTTACCAGTTTATTACTCTATTTTTCGGGCCCTCAGGCGGCCGCCTCTGTGCTGTTTTGGAGCTTGGGCAGTTTTGCCAAGGCCAGTTGGTCTGGCTTGGGGCTGCCCTTGTTGGTGGTGGCAGGCGCAACTGTGATCATCTTGCTGTTTAAACGCCAGATAGTTGCCATGAAAGCCGGTGATGAAACCGCCCACACGTTAGGGATCGATGTGCAGCGCCTGCGCCTAGCCATGTTGCTTTTGTGCTCGTTAATTACAGCCGTGCTGGTGGCTAACTGTGGCGGAATCGGCTTTGTGGGTTTGATGATCCCGCATATGGTGCGCCTGTTGCTGCCTGGTCGCTTCGCCTTGTTGACCACAGGGGTGGTGGGCGGGCTATTTATGATCTGGGTCGATGTATTAGCCCGTTGCTTGCTGAGTTACCAAGAGCTGCCTATCGGCATTATTACCGCGGTGATCGGCAGTGTGTTTTTCTTGTTTATTTTAGGCAGCAAGCGCCGCGGCTAAAGGCGAGGCCAGCTGCAGTCCCGTTAAGGATATAACCCATGTTTAGCGTAACGCCGGTGAACCACCAATTTGATGGCGAGATTCAGCAAAAAATCGATTGTAAAACCAAGCCTTTAGGCGCATTGGGCCGACTCGAACCCTTGGCGCTGCAAGTGGCGCAGGTGCTGGGGGCAACGTGTCCGACGATTAAGCAGCCTAAGCTGCTGGTGTTTGCCGGCGATCACGGTATTGCCAGCGCGGGCGTGTCGATTGCCCCTAGCGAAGTGACCACCCAGATGGTGCTTAATTTTCTGCATGGCGGCGCGGCCATCAATGTGTTTTGTGCCCAAGCAGGCTTTGAGATGGAGGTGATCGATTGTGGTATAGCCCATCCAGTTACAGGCCATGAGGCACTTATCGATCAGCGCCTTGGCGCCGGCACGCGCGCGTTTCATCTCGAGGCGGCCATGTCAGCTTCCAGTGTTGAGCAAGGCTTTGCTATGGCGAAGGCGCGGGTGGCCTTGCATCATGACAATGGCACTAATCTCATTGCTTTTGGCGAGATGGGCATTGGCAATACCTCCTCGGCGGCGGCGATTATGGCGGCGCTCTTACCTGTGGATGTCGCCGCTTGTGTTGGGCGCGGCACTGGTATCGACAGCGAAACCTTGCAGCGTAAACAGGCCTTAATCACTCAAGCCTTACAGCTGCATCAAGGGCAATTAAACACACCACAGCAGATATTGGCGGCGCTGGGCGGCTTTGAAATTGTGCAGATGACCGGTGCCATGTTGGCGGCGGCCGAGCTGAAAATGCTGATCTTGGTCGATGGCTTTATTGCCACCGCAGCCGCACTACTGGCGGTGACCATCGCCCCAGCGGCGCGTGATTACATGATTTTTGCCCACCAATCAGATGAGGCTGGGCATCAGTTGATGCTGCAACATCTGCAAGCTGAGCCGCTATTACAGTTAGAGATGCGTTTAGGTGAAGGCACAGGGGCGGCGCTGGCCTTACCGTTAGTGCGCGCTGCTGCGGCGTTTTATAACGAGATGGCGAGCCTGCAAGATGTAGGCATCGCGATTTAATCCATTTAACCAGCGATTTAGAACATTGCACTAACAGGGCAAGCGGACGGGAGTGAAGCCGATGCTGCAGAAAGAGTTAAGCCTATTTTTGATTGCCATGGGCTTTTTTACCCGCATTCCTATGCCTCGCTGGGTCGAGGTTAACAGCCAGCGGCTCAATCAGGCGAGCCGTTACTTTGGCTTGGTGGGCGTGCTGGTAGGCGCGATAAGCGCGCTGGTTTATACGCTGGCCAGCATGGTGCTGCCCAGCAGCGTTGCCATCATCTTGGCGATGGTAACCAGTGTGCTGGTGACTGGCGGCTTTCATGAAGATGGCCTCGCCGATACCGCCGACGGTTTTGGCGGTGGCTGGACGCTGGCAGATAAGCTCAACATCATGAAAGACTCGCGGATCGGCACCTATGGCGTGTTGGCCTTAGTGTTTGCGCTGTTGTTTAAGTTTGTGCTGCTCAGCGAAATCGCTCTGTATCAGGCCGATTTAGTGGCGGCGGCGCTGATAGTGGCCCATTGCCTTAGCCGAGTCGTGGCGGCGTCGCTGATTTTTTCTGAGCCTTATGTGCGTGAAGATGCCAGCAGTAAGAGTAAGCCGCTGGCACAATCGCAAACCGTCAATGAGTTGCTGATATTGCTGGCCAGCGGAGTGATCACCTTATGGATGGCGGGCATCGCCAATGCGCTGAGTTTGTGCGCCTTGCTGTTGCTGGTGCGTTACCTGCTTATCCGCGGTTTTAGGCGTCAAATTGGTGGCTACACGGGCGATACCTTAGGCGCGGCGCAGCAGGTGGCAGAGCTTACCTGTTACCTGTTTATCTTGGCCATCACCCTATGATCCATTTGGTATTAGGTGGCGCGCGCAGTGGTAAATCCAGCCATGGTGTGGCGTTGGTATCGCACTATGTTGCCCGCGGCGCCGAGGCGTTATTTATCGCCACTGCCCAGGCCTTTGACGATGAGATGAGGGCGCGGATTGCACGTCATCAAGCCGAGCGTGCGGGCGATGAGATTGCGTGGCGCATGCTTGAGTGTCCACTGGATTTAAGTGAATGTTTGGCTCAGCAGGCTCACGCTAAGCAGGTGATCTTAGTCGATTGTCTTACTTTGTGGCTGACCAATCAGTTGCTCAGCGACGAGCACGACTGGCCGCAGGTGAAGGCGCAGTTGCTGGCAACCCTTACGGCGCTCCCGGGCGATGTTATTTTAATCTCCAATGAGGTGGGCAGCGGCATAGTCCCAGCCGATCCCCTGAGCCGGCGCTTTGTCGATGAAGCCGGTTGGTTGCATCAGGCGATAGCGGCCCTTGCCGATGAGGTGACCTTAGTCACCGCTGGCCTGCCGATGCGCTTAAAGGGATAAACAATAAGATGATGAGACGATGAGTCAATCCAATAACAATGCTATGCAAAATAAAGCCGTGGCCAACGTCTTGATGGTGCAAGGCACCACATCAGATGCGGGCAAGAGCACCTTAGTGGCTGGCCTGTGTCGTTACTTTGCCCGTAACGGGGTCAAGGTGGCGCCCTTTAAGCCGCAAAATATGGCGCTAAACAGCGCGGTGACCGCCGATGGTGGTGAGATTGGCCGCGCGCAGGCGTTGCAAGCGGTGGCCTGTGGCTTAGCACCGCACACCGATTTTAATCCTATTTTATTAAAGCCAAGTTCCGACACCAGCTCGCAGGTGATAGTGCAAGGTAAAGCCCTTTCCCATATGGACGGTCAAGCCTATTTTGGCAAAAATGCCGCAGGGTATCGCACCAAGGCGATGGCAGCTGTGCTCGACTCGCTATCAAGGTTAACGGCGCAGTATGAGCTCGTCATGGTCGAGGGGGCGGGGAGCCCAGCAGAGATCAATCTACGTGAGGGCGACATTGCCAACATGGGTTTTGCCGAAGCGGTCGATTGCCCGGTTATCTTGATCGCCGATATCGATAAAGGCGGCGTGTTTGCCCATATCGTTGGTACCTTGGCCTTGTTGTCCGACTCCGAGCGTGCGCGAATTAAAGGGGTGGTGATTAACCGTTTTCGCGGCGACATTAGCCTGCTGCAATCGGGATTAGATTGGCTAGAAGCTGAGATCAATAAACCTGTATTAGGGGTACTGCCTTATCTCAATGACCTTTATCTGGACGCCGAAGATGCCCTAATGGTCGCGCCGCAAAAATCTACTCACCCTAAGTTTAAGGTGTTGGTATTGGTGTGGCCGCGCATTAGCAATCATACCGATTTCGATGCCTTGCGCTTACACCCTGATATTGAGTTTAGTTATTTAACCGTCACATCTGCGTTTGATGGCACGGCGCCCCAAGCGGATCTGATTATTTTACCCGGCAGCAAGAGCGTGCGCCAAGATTTAGCGACTATGCTGGGTAATGGCTGGGACACATTGCTGCAAACTCATCTTAGGTATGGCGGCAAGGTCATTGGGATCTGCGGCGGCTATCAGATGCTGGGGCTGGCCATTGACGATCCGTTAGGTGTCGAGGGCGAGGCCGGCGAGAGTCAGGGGCTGGGGCTTTTGCCGCTGGTCACCGAATTAACCGCCACTAAGCGTTTGGCACAGGTATCGGGCGTATTGAATTTGCTAGGCGAACAAGCCAAGGTGAGTGGGTATGAGATCCACTGTGGTCAATCCCAACATTTAGGCCAGGGGCAAAGCCTACTGCATCTGCGCGCCGATGATGGCAATCATGGGGTTGATATCGAAGATGGCTATTTATCCGTCGATGGGCAGATATTGGGCACCTATCTGCATGGCATTTTTGATCAGCCCAAGGCGTGCCAGCTACTGCTGCGCTGGGCGGGAATGACCCACGCCCCCGCCATCGATATCGATGAGCTTAGGCAGCAACAGTTAGATCGCTTAGCCGATATGTTGGCCGAAAATATGGACATGGACAGGCTGCAGCAGCTTATCGCTAACGTCTAAGCCCAGTATAAAATGAGCCCAATATAAGTAAGGTGAGCTGAGTATTAGCTTTAAAAATTAACCCAATTACAAGCCGTTACATCACGGCGATACCACACAAGAGACAAAGATGATGACGGATATTACCAAGGGTGAAAACAATCACCAGAGCAGCACTGATAACAGCCCTGAGCGCGATCACGACAGCAGAGAGCAGGATAAAGCCGAGCGTCATAAGGCGCGCCAACAAAAAGTGAAGGCGGCGGTCGATGCCAAAATTGCTCAGGCGCAAACGGAAAAGGGCGTGCTGTTAGTGTTAACCGGTAACGGCAAAGGCAAGTCAACAGGCGGCTTTGGCAATATTACCCGCGCAGTGGGTCACGGCAAAAAAGCCGCCGTGGTGCAGTTTATCAAGGGCAATTGGCCCTGTGGTGAACGCGCCGTATTAGAAAAAGTCGGGGTTGCGTTTCATGTCATGGGCACAGGCTTTACTTGGGAGACACAAGATAAAGCCAAAGACACCGCCGCGGCGCAAAGCGCTTGGGAAGCGGCCGAAACCTTGCTTAAAGACGACAGTATCGACATTATTTTACTCGATGAGCTGACCTACATGGTGAGCTATCACTATATTGAGCTCGAGCGCGTTCTTGAGGCTCTTAAAAATAGGCCGCCGATGCAGCATGTGATTATCACTGGCAGGGCGTGCCATCGCGCCATTATTGAGTTAGCCGATACTGTGAGCGAAGTGCAGCCGATAAAACATGCCTTTGAGGCCGGAGTAAAAGCGCAAATCGGATTTGATTATTAAGTTAGAGAGATGTTTGGACTAGTGAATTAAAGGCTAAGGTACTTTTGCCCCAAAGTGTGCTGGTCTTGGAATGAAGAACGATGACATTTGTTTGAGTAGCGGCTGGCTGCATTTTTATTTATTGATGTGCTTTGAAGACGCACCTTAATGGCAATCTATCACCTGCGGTGAGCTTATGTGCAAACACTTCTGCGACACGGTGAGTGAAACGTAGCTTCGCGCTAACGAACGAGAGGCATGGACGCCGAACTGGCTTTTAGACATGGACGTTGTTCAAGCACAATCCCTGTGGGCTCTACGCCAGCATCCCTGCTGGCAAAGGCCGCAGCCGCGTTTACACTTGGTATCGAACGTTTCTTCGATTTGGCTGCATTTGGTGTGAATTCAGAGTTAAAAGCTAACGTGCTTTTGCCCCAAAATGTGCTGGTCTTGGAATGAAGGGGTAGCATTTGGGGGATTAACTTTAGTATCGTTTGGCCGCATCTTATTTGTTAAGTGTGTTTGAAGGTCGAACCTTCGCTTTTACTAATCGCCTGTCCGGCGAGGAATGTGCAAGCACTTTTTTGGCACGCCGCGAGCACATCCTTGTGGGCTCTGCGAAATCATCCATGATTTCGAAGGCCAAAACCGCGCTTACACTGGAATATTCTATCTCTTCGATTTAGCTTCATTTGGTGTGAGTCACTAGTTCAAAAGCTAACAAGCGTTTGCCACGTTCGATGCTCGCGAGAGAACAGAGAGAAAAAACAACTTTCATGATTAATCAATCTCCGTAGATTCAGTAAGACCTTGCTATGAACATCAGTGAGGCAAAGGTCTGCGGCCTTAGTGGCATGAATGGTCTAAAAAGCACGGTTAATCACGAGTCTTTGCCGTGAAGAGGTGCTAATGAAATATAAAAATACTTAAGAAGACCAATTGATGACCTTACCTAAGCTCAAAAAAACGACTACCACAGAAAAGCAAACTCCTATAGCATAATGCATACCAAATACATGGATGTGGCAGCGGCAAGTCCAGCAAGCGATTTATGCCTTGCAGACAGCGCAACGCATAAATACTAAGACGTTAGGCAGACAAGGAGTCCGGTGATATGGAATCAATCTACGAAAAATACTTTTTCCAATTTTGGTACTGCCTTGGCTGTGTATCAGCTTTCACTATACTCCCACTTCAAGAGTTTTCTGAAAGATCAGGTGATCTTGTTACACTTTTATATTTATTGGTGGTAGCAGCTCCTCTGGCCTTAATGGCTTATGTTGTTTATGTTTTCTCATCTTTTGCCATTCACTTAGTTTTTTCTGGCCTCAAAGAGAGAAAATGGGAGCCAATATTTGGCGCTCTGTGGGTACTTATTTGTATCGGAGCGTTTTTAATTGGGCGTGTAGGTCACGCCTAACAAGGGTTTTCAAGTCGGACTAGTAACAGTTTGCTCGGTTCCACTTCGTTTCATATTTTAGCAAGCTATTACTAGTCGCTTAAAACAGTGGCGATTCACAGCGTTATGTTTTCACAGAAATGGAGATCACATGAAATCTAGAGAATTAAAAACAATCCATGACGTAATTGTTTCAGATTACACAATTGAAGATATGGGGGATGGTAAATTTCTTCACCACTTCAAGCCAAAAACAACTAACACACGATATCAATTTATTGCTAATGGCACTCCTGAAGTAGAGGAAGGTGAGCGGTACAATATTGGCTATTACAACGACGCAGATGGCAACAACATAATAGAGCTATCCTGCATGTCTAAAAATAATGAAGTCAACCCTATGCTTAGCTATTTGTATTCGAAGCAATACTCAAAAGAAAGGCACGTATCAAATAAGGCAAAGAATGATCAACGGGTTAGCCATACGGCTACCGATGGATATTATTGGGGCAAAAAATATGCTTGGCGCGAGTTTGGCTTAGCCATTGCTCAGGATGCATTTCATGCATACCTCAAGGATATCAAGCACCCTCAAGTGGACTGCACAACAACTAATCCAGATTTGCCTTATACCACCAATGACGCGTCCATAGCATACAAAGAAGAAGGTTTAGCTACGGCTATTGAGGCTCTTATAGCATCAGCGGTCAAAGTCACAAAGGTACACTACGAATCTCCACTATATTCAAAGCGTTTTACTATTCGAGGCATTAGTGCTGTTACTGATAAAAAGTAACATACAAGGCAATTAAGTACGTTATAGCCGCAAAAATACGCGGCTTCTACGGGACGGCTACGCCGCCCCTTATCGCGGCGCTGGGGGATCCCCTCATAATTCAGGTCTCCCAGCAGTGTGAACCAACTTGATGTATTCATGCATTGCCCAGCGTAAATGCTGCGCTGTTATTTGATAGCTTTCCCTCCGCCGAACCTCTTTCCCCAATCTGACAATCGACAGCACAGGCCGGTGCCGAATGGTGTTGGCCTGAAAGTGTTTTTGCCAGCCTAGATGTAAGGCAACGATACCAATTAGCCATAAGGCAATTTCTGCCAGCATAGCGATGAGCAGCAACACATCTAGCAGCGAATACATAGACAGGCATAGTTAATGCTCTAGCCAAAAGAGTTTGCCATCCGCATCATAACACTCACTATTTAGACTCAAATAAACCGTTTTCCTTATCCATAAATAACAATAGGCGTTGAAAGTGCATTTGCTGATGTAGGGCATGACAATGTGTATTGATATTGGTTAGTAACTTAGTTATGTTACTGATTGGTAACGGATGCGCATCTATTTGATAGCATTTATTAAAAAGGAATTAATATGTCTAAAAATTGGAAATGCCCCAAATGTGATTGTTGTGATTATGATACGGATACTATTGCAACGACGGGAAGTGGTTGGTCTAAAATATTTGATATGCAAAACCGAAAATTTACCGCTGTAATTTGCACTAACTGTACTTATACCGAATTTTATCGCGGTAAGACGAGTGCCTTAGGTAATATTTTCGATCTATTCACTAATTAATCAAAGCTGATAAAAGTTAAGTGGACGCCATCCATGGGCTCAATCTTGTTTGGCTTAACCTTGAAGTCCACCGTTTGGCTCTTTTAAGGGCAATTTCATTTGGCGGTTGCCTCTAAGGTTAGCATTGGGGACACGTACCTGAAAGTGGTGTTATTCTGCCTACTCTATCCAAGTGAGCAGGACGCGGTTTATGATGAGTTGCGCTAATTATGATTACATAGAGATAGTTTGCTTGTTTAATTATCCTGTCGAAATCACATTAAAATCGGGGGAGGTGTTCACAGGCAAAGCTATTGATACCGCAAAAAATCATCAAGGTGAAGAGTGCATAAAACTCAAGATTGAGCACGATGATTTATTGGTTGTTTTAGACTCGATGGCAAAGCTAACGATTGTCGTTGATAATCCCCATTTTAAGGAAGTTTTATTCGACTAAGTCGCTAGTCATTAGCGCTGCAAGCGATGGTTAATGCGGGCGTATGAAGTTCTTGGTCTGTGAATGTGGTTTAGTCGATTCTTAATAGTCCAGTTAAATTGGATGTGAGTCAGACAGAAGTAAGGAGGTCGCATGATTGAACGAGTGAATATTGGCAAGTCGGCACCAGCGTTGTATCAGGCAGTCGTTGAGCTTGATCGACTTGCTTCTGTCGCCATAACTGATGCTGGGATTGCCACAGGTTTCTCGCATCTCTTGCGCTTGCGTGCATCTCAAATAAATCAATGTGCTTTTTGTGTCAGGTTACATGCGCGCGACGCACTTGCCAGCGAGGAGACCGCTGATCGTGTCGCCGTTGTTGCCGCATGGAAAGAGACTGAATACTTTACCCTAAAAGAGCGTGCAGCGTTGGAGCTTGTAGAGGCAATCACCCTGATCTGGGATGGTCAACTGCCTGATGCCATTTATAAGCAAGCAGCAAGTCAACTTTCGAAAGAAGAAATATCTGCCATTGAGTGGCTTGCGATTGTCATCAATACATGGAACCGTATTGCTATTTCAAGTCGTTATCCTGTCAAAATATAGGCATGAGAGAGCATCTAAACCGAAATCCGACTTTACCCATTGTCTTGGCTCCTTGATACAGCGCCGTGCTGCTGAGCACGGCGTTATGTGCTCCCGTGTCTTTGAGCTATGGTTATAACTCTGCTCATTTATTACAAGGAGTTTAACTATGTCGTATGTTGATGGTTTTGTTGCGGCTGTACCTACAGAAAATAAAGCACAATATATTGAATACGCAGAAATGTCGGCGGAAATGTTTAAAGAATTCGGCGCATTAAAGGTTGTTGAAACGTGGGGGAGCGATGTGCCTGATGGTGAAATCACCTCATTTCCAATGGCGGTGAAAGCCGAGAGTAATGAGACTGTGGTGTTTTCATGGATTATCTGGCCGTCTAAAGCCATTCGAGATACGGGGTGGCAGAAAATGATGCAAGATTCTAGAATGCATCCAGAAAATTGCCCAATGCCTTTTGATGGTAAGCGACTCATTTATGGAGGGTTTGATCTCATTCTAGACAAGTAGCGAGAGCGAACATAGCAAAGGTGTAAGCGTGATCTCAATACCTAACATTATCCTCGATTGGGTTTGGTGTTCGCGGTATGTATAATGCTTTTGGTTAGGCAGTAGCGCGTATCAAAGTCGATGTGGCGCCATGCACTCCGAAGTGGGGACGACCTCACCTCTCTAATTTCGTTAGGGGACGGCCCCAATACTAACTGAGAGGTGCATATGAGCTGGATCATTTTATTTATCGCGGGTCTTTTAGAGATTAGTTGGGCAATTGGCTTGAAGTATACCGATGGCTTTACGAAGTTTTGGCCTACGGTCGGTACGGTGTTTTCATTGGTTGCAAGTTTTCTAATGCTAGGTTTGGCCCTGAAAACGTTACCTGTCGGTACGGCCTACGCTATATGGGTGGGGATCGGCGCGGTTGGTACTGCTATTTTAGGAATATACCTGTTTGGTGAGTCAGCTAACGTGCTTAAGTTGGTGAGTTTAGCGCTGATCTGTGCGGGTATTGCAGGGCTTAAACTCGCTAATACCTAGCCTAGATCTACCCCTGACCTTACTAGAACGCAGTCCATTTAAGCTTGCTTACATGGACTGTTTTTATCTTCAAATACCGATCTCCTCAAGGCTTCAATCGGCACCTAAGGTGCAACAGCCAGCATGCAAATACATAGAGGCTTAGTTTTTGTGGCCATACTTTTCCTTGCGCGTACAGCCCTGTGGTATATCAAGCGCGGCGACATGTTTGAACGTCCACAGCGTTAGCCGTACATCCCCTGTCGATGGCGGGTGGATTCCCCCACAGAGCGCATAGCGATATACTCGTGAGCCAGAAAAAGAACGTATGTTGTCGTTTGTGTCAGGCTTAGGTTGCAGCCCCATGAGCCGTTTCCAGCTTGCGACCGAGGATATCCTGACAAGCAGCGTAAGATGTATAAAGGATAGTGATGCGATTAAAGGATAAGAATAAAATGATAAAAAAGTGGATGTTAGCCCTGCTGTTAAGTTGGCCAACCGTAACATTGGCGGCCCCGGCAAGCAAGATTATTGCCCTGTCGCCCCATGGCGTAGAGATGCTTTATGCCATTGGCGCGGGTGATAATATTGTCGCCACCACAGATCACGCCGATTTTCCCGAGGCGGCAAAGCAGATCCCCCGCATCGGTGGCTATTATGGGATTCAAATTGAGCGAGTGATTGAGCTCAACCCTGACTTAATTGTGGTGTGGGGCAGTGGCAATAAGGCCGAAGAGATTGAGCGTCTAAGCCAATTAGGCTACCCCATTTATAACAGCGACCCTAAATCGTTAACCGCAGTGGCAGAGGATTTACTGGCATTGGGGCAGCTCACCGGCCATGAGGCACAGGCGCAAGAGGCGGCCAGCCAGTATCTGCAGCAGTTGCAACAATTGCGACAGCAAAATCAAGATAAGCCACAGGTAAAGGTGTTTTATCAGTTATGGTCGACGCCGCTAATGACGGTGGCCAAAGGCAGTTGGATAGAGCAGATCATCGAGGTGTGTCATGGCGAAAATGTGTTTGCCGATGCAGCCAGTGCCTATCCGCAGGTGAGCCTCGAAGCCGTGCTATTGAAGATGCCACAGGTGATTTTGCAAAGCCAAGATAAGGGCAATGTTAATGGGGTAGACTGGTCGAGTTGGCAGGAGATCCCAGCGGTAAAACAGCAACACATTTATCAACTTAATGCCGATTTACTTCATCGCGCCGCGCCGCGCGCTATCCTAGGTATCCAGGCGCTGTGCCAAGCGCTGGATAAGGCGCGCTCATAAAGTGCGCTGACTAACCCCTTGCCCGTTATTTGCTAAAAGGAATATGCATCATGACCACTTTATTAACTTGTTTATTGTTAGCCATGTTACTGCCTTATTTGGCCAAGGGGCCGGTGGCGGTAGCGATGGCAAAATTGGGTGGCTATGACAATCATCAGCCTAGAGCCCAGCAAGCGCAGTTAACCGGCTTTGGTGCGCGAGCGGTCGCTGGGCATCAAAATGCCTTTGAATCGCTGCTGATTTTTGGCTTGTCGGTGTTGTGCGTAATAGCGCTAGATAAGGTGAATGACACTGTGGCGTTACTTGCTGTGGGGCATATTATTGCGCGGGTGGCTTACCATATTTTGTATCTGCTGGATAAAAGCACCTTACGTTCACTCTCATGGTTTGCCGCCACCGGCTGCAGCTTTGCCATTTTCGCTCAGGCCTTTTAACGGCCGAACATAGGCGCTAATGAGCTGAGTGTGATGCACTTAGAGCGTTAGCACTATGACTCAGACAAGCTCTCGGAAGCGCTCGGGTAAACACAAAAGCGCCTGCTCCAATTGAGCCGATTGGCTCACTCCAGTTAGACGGACACTGCCCGCTCATGAATCGGACACTCGCCTCTCAATAACCGGACACTTATAGGTGTCCGCGGACATTTACGCCTCCTCAATATACCCAGTATTAATTCTAAACTGTTGATTTTGATGTGATTACATGTTTTGGCATGGCAATTGTAAACACTGTTAATAAATAGCGAGGTTTTGTGCTAACGGACACAGTTAAGGATGAGAAATGATTCAAGATACCAGCGGACAAGATAAGCAAGTGGCGCCCAGACTCGGACGCCGTATTAAATGGCCGGTGACTATCGGTGCTGGCGTGCTTTTGGTTTCAGGCTTGGTGTGGGCCAGTGTTAGTGGCAGTAGCGTGAGCGAGTCTATCGCTCGCAGTGAGCTGCGTTTTGCCACCTTAGAGCGTGGTACCTTAGTTCGAGATATCGCGGCGACAGGGAAAATAGTGGCTGCCAATGCGCCGATCCTTTACAGCCCAGAAAAGGGCACGGTTAGCCTTATCGCTCATCCAGGTGACAAGGTGGAGCAGGGACAAGTGGTGGCGACCATAGAGAGTCACGGCCTGACAAATAGCCTTAAACAGCAAGAAGCTTTACTAGAGGGGATGAAGAGTACGCTAGAGCGTGCCAAGTTAGATGCCCGTCGCGAGCAACTTAAGGCCCAACAGACACTGGATATGGCTAAGGTGGATCTTGACGCCGCCGATAGAGAGAGCCGCCGCGGCGATCAACTGATTGAAAACGATCTGATTTCAAAAATTGATTACGAAAAGAATAAGGATGAGCTGCATAAGGCCAAATTGCAGTTTGCTCATGCTAAGCAAGAAGCGGCGTTGATGAAGGACACCCTAAGCTTCGAGTTGCAGAACACGGCGTCAGAGGTGAGTCGGCAGGCATTGGTCGTGGCAGAGTTGGAGCGTCAAGTTGCGGCGTTGAATATCACCGCACCCGTTGGCGGCATCATAGGTAATTGGTTAACCGAGCAAAAAGCCCGTATCGACCAGAGTCAACCCATACTCACAGTGGTGGATCTGAGTGCCTTCGAGGCCGAGCTTGCTGTCCCCGAAAGTTATGCCGATGAACTGGGACTGGGCATGGATGTCGAGTTGAATATTGGTGGCGTGATGGTGATGGGCAAGCTGTCATCTATCTCACCCGAGGTACATAACCGTGAGGTGGCGACCCGAGTACGCTTCGCGCAAGATGCAGCGCTACACCTGCGCCAGAACCAGCGGCTATCGGCGCGAGTGCTGCTAGAAAACCGCCCGGACGTGTTAATGGTTAAGCGTGGCACCTTCGTTAATAGTGGTGGAGGGCGCGTGGTCTATAGCATGCAAGGCGAGATTGCCCAGCGCACCGACATTCTACTCGGAGCCCGCAGCATGAGTCACATAGAAGTATTAGAAGGTGGCGAGGTGGGCGATCAGTGGGTGATTTCCAATATTGATCTGTTTAATAACGCCGAACAAGTTTTGGTTCGCTAAGGCTATACGATGAAAAGCAATATTATCACTATGAATCCAGAGCGTTTTATTGCAGCCCTCGCCTTAGTGCTCTTGCTGGTAGCGGCGCAAGTCTACACCCAAGATGCCTCAGATTGGTTGCTGCTAGGGCTGAACATTATCGAAGTGACAGGAGGCCAGTTCCAACCTGTCGACACAAACCAACTTCCCGACGTCGCCAAGGTGGGCGATGATTCAAACCAGTGGTTATTGACGTATCTGATACCGCAACTGACAGTGCTACTGAAATAACCGACAGAATAACGCGAAAAATTGAAGGAATTTAAACCATGTTAACGATGAAAAATATCAACAAGGTGTTTAAAACGGACTTAGTGGAAACCCATGCGTTGCGCGATTTTAATCTATCGGTGCAAGAGGGCGAGTTTGTTGCCGTGACAGGCCCATCGGGTTCGGGTAAGACCACGTTTCTTAATATTGCCGGCCTATTAGAAGGGTTTACTCATGGGGATTATTTTCTCGACGGTGTCAATATCTCTAACCTGAACGATAACAAGGCGGCTGCCATACGCAATGAAAAAATTGGTTTTATCTTTCAGGGCTTTAACCTGATCCCCGATCTTAACTTGGCCGAGAATGTCGAAGTGCCACTGCGCTATCGCGGCTTTAGTGCCAAGGAGCGCCAACGTCGAGTCAAGGAAGCGCTGGAAAAGGTCGGACTTGGCGCACGCATGAAACATCTACCGTCACAACTTTCCGGTGGTCAGCAGCAAAGGGTGGCGATTGCTCGCGCCTTGGCTGGCGAACCAAGATTTCTCCTCGCCGACGAGCCAACAGGTAACTTGGACAGCCTGATGGCTCGTCAGGTGATGGAGCTTTTAGAAGCGATCAACAAGGCGGGAACCACCATCATCATGGTGACTCACGATCCTGAGCTGGCACGACGCGCTCAGCGTAATATTCAGATTGTCGACGGTCAGGTATGTGACTTTACCCTCTATCAGGGTGGTCAAAACCATCAGGTCGATACGATGGAACAAGCGGCGAGCTAAGGAGCGATAGGATGTTTTTATACTATGTTGATCTTGCTTGGCGCAGCATCAAGAAGACGCCAATATTATCCCTGCTTATGGTGCTGGCCATCTCTGTAGGGATAGGCATCACCATCACAACGCTTAACGTGTATAACATGATGGCTTTTAACCCAGCAGGCGAGCGTGCCGAGCAGCTAAATACGGTGCAGCTATGGAGCCAGGGCCCCGACTCTTGGGCTGACTATCATTCACAGGTGACCTATCAGGACGTGATGAACCTGCGTAAGGGCAAGGTGGCAAACGAGCAGGCAGCTATGTTCCGCAGTGGTATGGCGGTGCAGACGGATGATCCGCAAATCTTACCTTCGTTAAATGGGGTACGGGTTACCGATAGTGGCTTTTTTAACCTGTTTGAGGTGCCGTTTATCTATGGCAATAGCTGGGACAAATCGGTCGATGAACAGGCGGCTTTTCAGGCTGTGATAGGTAAAAAACTGAATCAAAAGCTGTTTGGGGGGGAAAACAGTGTTGGTAAGACGATTTACCTTAACCGTAAACCTTATCAGGTGGTCGGGGTGATAGACGACTGGCACCCGCAACCTAAGTATTATGATCCTACCAGTGGTGCTTTCTCTAAGGCGGAGCAGATCTATATTCCCTTCTCGCTAACCGCCAGTGAAGAGTTTTCTGTCTGGGGGAATATGTCTGGTTGGAAGTACGAACGCCTCGATGACTATCAGGATAGATTGGGGTCGGAGAAGGTCTGGATACAGTATTGGGTTGATCTGCCAACGGCCGAAGACCGCCAATCCTATAAGCGTTACTTAAGCCAATATGTTGAGCAGCAGAAAGAGCTGGGCCGTTTTACCGATGGTAAATTGCCAGAGGAGTCTGCGCAGCTGTCTAACGTGGATGCTTGGCTTGAACGTAATCATGTGGTGCCTGAAGACAATAAAATCTTGCTGGGTTTGAGTGTGCTGTTCTTAAGTGTCTGCTTGGTTAATATCTTGGGTTTGATGTTGACTAAGTTTCTCAAGCGTGCTCCCGAGGTGGGTGTCAGGCGGGCGATAGGTGCCAGTCGAAGTCAGATCTTCTCGCAATATATGGTCGAAGTCGGCGTGATAGGCTTGTTTGGGGGATTACTCGGCTTGGCATGGGCATGGGGGGCGCTCTATGGCTTGTCGGCACGCTTTGGTGTGGCGGAGGGACTGACCCATCTGTCGCTAAGTATGTGGGTCATCACGCCAGCGATTGCCGTAGGTACGGCGATGCTAGCGGGTCTCTATCCTGCTTGGGTGGTGTGCAGAACTAAGCCCAGTGTTTATTTGAAAAGCCAGTAAGGGATTAAAAAATGCTTAATATTAAACCAATTATTAGCAGCTTGCTGCGCAGCAAGAGTGGCCCAATATTACTGTTAATGCAGATTATTTTATCGGTTGCTATCGTGGCCAATGCCAGCTTTATTATTAATGAGCGCCTAACCATGATGCAGCGTGACTCGGGGATTGCTGAACAAGAGATCCTCACCTTTGCCATTTATAATTTCGACCCCAGTATAGATGCCACCCTGCAAAACAAGGTCGATCAGCGTATTTTACGTAGCCTGCCTAATGTAAAGGCGGCAGCCTCGACCAATATGTTGCCACTCAGTGGCAGTGGCTGGTCTACGACCTTGAACCTAGGGCCTGATCCCGAAACTGCCAAGTCGACGCCGCAGGTCGCCATGTATATGGGGACCGAGCATACCTTGGAGACCTTTGGTGTGACGTTAGTCGAAGGGCGTAATTTCTATGCCGATGAGATCACTGATGATGTCAACAGCCCAAATATACTCTTGCTGATCACTAAAGCGTTAGCCGATGAGGTGTGGCCCAACGAGTCGGCAGTGGGTAAGACTCTGTGGGCGGGAAGAGACGTACAAGTGACAGTGATCGGTGTTGTCGACAAGATGCAGGGCGCCTGGGTCGATAGTAGCGATCTAGAGTACAGCATTATTCAAAATGTCGATTATAGCGGTAATTCGTACATGGTGCGTGCCGAGCCCAAACATCATGAGGCATTGCAGCAGCAGATCCTCGATGCCTTGATGACAGAAAACCCGAACCGAGTGATCGATAATTTCCAATCGATTGCTGTAGTAAAAGAGAACTCTTATCGCGATCATGAGTTAATGGTGACTGTGTTGTCTATGATGGTGGTGTTGTTGCTACTGATCACCAGCTTAGGGCTGACAGGTATGGTGATGTTTAATATTCAGCGTCGTACCAAGCAGATAGGCACTCGCCGTGCCCTAGGGGCGACTAAGGGTGATATCTTGAGCCTGTTCCTAACCGAAAATTACATTATCTGCATCGTCGGTGGTCTTATTGGGGGGGTATTGGCGGTATTACTAGGGCAGCAACTGATGCAACATTACGATTTGCCCCAGCTAAATCTCATCTACCCAGTGCTGACCGTGGTGGGGATGTTGTTGGTGACGACGGTGGCCGTGATATTACCGGCTCGCAAGGCGGCTAATATTTCACCCGCCATGGCGACCCGTAGCGTTTAAGCTTCAGCGCTCGTTTAGTGCTCGAAAGTGCCATGGTCTTTATATTGCTGGCACTTTCGGGTAGGTTTATTGTTCTTGCATAGATGTATAAAAATTAATAAGAAGATATGGATACCATTCTCATTGTCGACGACAATCAAGCCGTGTGCAGTGCACTGGCATTGATGTTAGAACTACACGGATTTAACACACATATTTGCCTGTCACCCGATGCGGCCTTAGCCTGTGTGGGCGAACATGAGTTTGCACTAGTGATCCAAGATATGAACTTTACGCAAGACACCACATCCGGTGAAGAGGGTAAACGTTTGTTTTTTGAGTTGCGGGCGTTGCAGCCACAACTGCCGATTATCTTACTCACGGCCTGGACTCAGCTCGAATTAGCGGTGGAATTGGTTAAGCAGGGCGCTGCCGATTATATGGGTAAGCCTTGGGATGATGATAAGTTACTCAATAGTGTGAATAATCTTATTTCGCTGCACACACTCTCTAAACAGAATACTCAGCTGGCACGCAGTGAACATCAGCGGATGGCGGCGATTAAAGATGCCGACTTATGCGGCATAGTGTTTGGTAGCGGCGCGATGCAGCGCTGTATCGACTTGGCGCTGCAAATTGCCAAATCAGATGTGTCGGTATTAATTACTGGGCCAAATGGGGCGGGTAAAGATAAATTGGCCGACATTATTCATGCAAACTCTCCACTCAAACATAAACCCTTTATCAAGGTGAATGTGGGGGCGTTACCCATGGACCTGCTCGAAGCCGAGCTGTTTGGCGCCGAAGCAGGGGCGTTTACTGGCGCCAATAAGGCGCGTATCGGGCGCTTTGAGGCGGCCGATGGCGGCACACTGTTTTTAGATGAGATAGGCAATTTACCCCTCTCTGGTCAGGTAAAGTTATTAAGGGTGCTACAAACTGGCGAATTTGAGCGCTTAGGTAGTCATCAAACCCGCAAGGTTAATGTGAGGGTGCTTAGTGCGACCAACGCCGAACTGGCTGACGATATTGCTGCGGGCCGCTTTAGAGAAGACCTCTTTTATCGCTTGAATGTGATTGAGCTTGCCTTACCGCCATTACATCAACGCCAAGACGATATTCTTCCCCTCGTCGGTTATTTCATCGGCCCAGGCTTTTCCTTGTCTAAGTCGACCCAACAGGCGTTACTCAATCATGCTTGGCCGGGGAATGTGCGCGAGTTAGAAAATGCCTGTAAACGGGCGGTGATTTTAGCCTCCAGTCCAGAACTGACCATTGCCGATTTTGGCCTGTTAAGTGTGCCCACAAGCCGTGGGCTAGCCTCTGCGGTCGAGTCGGCACCACAGAATAATCCAGCGATGACGCAGGCAAGGGCTCAAGTAACCGCGCAAAGCCATGCGCTTGCGGCGTCAAAAACAGACCCAGATAAACAGGCGATTGAACTTGCTCTTACGGAGCACAATGGCGTTATTGCTCGGGTGGCTAAGTCGCTGGGATTAAGTCGCCAAGCGTTATATCGGCGCATGGAAAAATTTGGTATCGATAAGTGATTACATCATCGAATAAAGATGTCGATAAGCGCTCTCCAATAGACCTTGGATTATCGCTACGCACTAAGCTCATTTTGGGCTGCATGCTGTCTAGCGCATGCGCCATCGGATTACTTATCGGACTTTTGGAGTGGTTAACCCCGGTTGCCATAAGTGATTTAGGTTGGCCGCTTATTGGCACCGCCGTCTTGTTTGGCGTGCTGTTCTCACTGCTGGTGAGCCGTTATCTTACCCGCGATCTGGCTCGTAGCTTGAGTGCTTTAGAGGTCGGGCTACTTAATTTTAAAGATAACGATTTTAGCGTGCATATTCCTGAGCAAGGTGATGGTCAGCTACGGGCGTTGGCGACCCTGTTTAATCAGTCGGCGCAAGTGCTGCGCCAAGAGCGTCAGTATATCTATCAGCGTGAACTGCTGCTCGATAAGGTGATTCAAAGTTCGCCCAATGTGATGTTACTGCTCGATGATCAGCAGCGGATTATCTACGCCAATGATGCTGCACGGCACCTGTTTAATCAAGGCGCACGCATCGAAGGATTGAAACTGTCTGAATTGCTCAACGGGTTGAGTGAAGAGTTGGCCATAGCGCTTCACAATCCTAAAGGGGGCTTATTTACACTCGCCGGTGATAATGAAGAGAGTGAGGATGAAACTTGGCATCTCTCTCGTGGACGTTTTTTGCTTAATGGTCAGTATCATCACCTTATTTTGCTTAAGCAGATGACCCGTGAGCTTAATCGTCAGGAGGTTGCGGTGTGGAAAAAGGTGATTAGGATCATCAGTCATGAGCTGAATAATTCGGTGGCACCTATCGCCTCCATGGTGAAATCGGGGCGCAAGATCACCGCGCCGCTAGCAGACCCTAAACTGCAACTTATCTTCGACACCATTGAAGATAGAACCAGCCATTTGAGTCAATTTATCTTTAATTACGCCCGTTTTGCCAAGTTGCCTTTGCCGAAAAAAGGTCGAGTCGATTGGGCGCGCTTAACGGATCAGTTGGCGCAACATTATGGTTTTACTCTCGAAGGTGAACTGCCCACTGCACCGGGCTATTTCGATCTGATTCAGATTGAGCAAGTGTTACTCAATTTGCTTAAAAATGCCCACGAGTCGGGTTCTAATACTGATGCTATATCGTTGCGGATCTATCTTAGTGTCTTGGCCGATGGTAGTTCAGGGGTGATCATCGAGGTTAACGATAGGGGCAGCGGTATGTCCCCAGAAGTGTTGACCCAAGCCTTGCTGCCTTTTTACTCGACCAAACATTCAGGCACGGGCCTAGGCTTGGCATTATGCCGCGAAATAATCGAAGCCCATGATGGGCGGATAAGTTTGCATAATCGCGAGGATGCGGGCTTGATGGTGAAACTCTGGTTACCTAGCGATGAGCGCTCGCAATGAGTCTTTTTTACACTGTGTAAAAAGACTCATCCTAGAATGAAAACCCACACACCGCCAATTGGCGGTGTGTGGGTTTTCAGGCCTGCTTAGCGTTCAATGAGATTGAGGCTAATTAGTTCTCGACTTGCCACTCGATGGTTTCGCCTGCGCGAATCGGCACCACACCGGTATCACCCAGTGGATAAGTGGCTGGCACATCCCAGCTGCGTTTTACTAGGGTGATGGTGTCGCTGTTGCGCGCTAGGCCGTAGAAGTCTGGGCCGTTGAAGCTGGCAAAGGCTTCTAGTTTATCGAGTGCATTGACCGACTCAAACGCCTCGGCGTACAGCTCGATAGCCGCATGAGCGGTATATGAGCCGGCGCAGCCACAGGCGGCCTCTTTGCGATCTTTAGCATGAGGCGCCGAATCTGTGCCTAAGAAGAACTTCTTACTGCCACTGGCTGCAGCCGCCAGCAGTGCCTGCTGGTGAGTGTTGCGCTTTAAAATGGGCAAGCAGTAAAAATGTGGGCGAATACCACCGGCTAACATATGGTTACGGTTATACAGTAAGTGATGGGCTGTGATGGTTGCGGCCACATTGTCTGGCGCGCTCATCACAAAGTCGACCGCATCTTTGGTGGTGATATGTTCAAGCACAATCTTCAGCTTGGGAAAATCCCGCACCACTTGCTTTAAGGTGTTCTCGATGAAAATGGCTTCTCTGTCGAAGATATCGATCGATGAGTCGGTGACTTCACCGTGAACCAAAAACAGCATGCCCACCTCTTGCATCGCCTCTAGTACTGGGTAGATGTTGTTCACATCGGTCACGCCAGAATCTGAGTTGGTGGTGGCACCAGCAGGGTATAACTTAGCGGCAACCACTTTGCCCGACGCTTTCGCGGCGCGAATATCTTCGGCCGTGGTGTTGTCGGTTAAATACAGCACCATTAACGGCTCAAAGTTGGTGGTGGTGACCGCTTTGATGCGCTCATAGTAGGCCATGGCGCTGTCAAGATTAGTGGCGGGTGGCACGAGATTTGGCATGATGATGGCACGGCCCATGTAACGGCCTGTGTCTCTTACTGTATCGGCAAGCACGTCGCCATCGCGGAGGTGAACATGCCAGTCGTCGGGGCGAGTAATGGTTATTGTGGTCATTGAGGTATCTTTCTTTTGCGTAGAGTGGCTGGATCTTATGTGGCTAGGCGAGCGCTGTAAAGAGCCAAAAGGGTACTTATTGACGCCCAATCGGCGATAAATCATCTGTTTATCTCTGTCTAAGTCCTTCTTTAGCCATAATTGCGACAGCTTCGCATCATTCGTATTAACTGTGCTAGTTCAATATGAATGATGAAAACTTGATCTATTGATTTTTTCTAATAAAAGAATTTTGCATATACCTATAGATGTAATACACTCATCGGCTCATAAAAGCTCAGCTCGATGCCTTGCAAAACCGCTTGCTGTAAACCAGCCAAACAAGCTAAGGCTCAAGCATAGGAAAAAGCTGCAGCACCTAGGGCACCTCGCTATAAGCCAAGGTGGATTTGAATCGCAAGTCAGGAGACAGTAAATGAAGAAGTTAGTAATTATTGGTGGTGTTGCCGGCGGTGCATCGGCTGCGGCTCGTGCCAGACGATTAAGTGAAGATGCTGAAATTATTATGTTTGAGCGCGGCGAATATGTCTCTTTTGCCAATTGTGGCTTGCCTTATCATATCAGTGGCGAAATCAGTCAACGAAGTGCCTTAGTATTGCAAACTCCTGAGAGTTTTAAGGCGCGCTTTAATGTTGATGTGCGAGTGATGAACGAAGTGGTTGCCATTAATCGTCTGGATAAGTATGTCACAGTTAAAAATAGCCTCGATGGCACTGAATATACAGAGTCTTATGACTGCTTGCTTCTCAGCCCTGGAGCCTCGCCAATCGTGCCCCCGATCCCTGGCATCGATAACCCTTTGACCCACTCACTGCGCAATATTCCCGATATGGATCGCATTCTGCAGACGATTCAGATGAATAATGTTGAGCACGCCACCGTCGTTGGTGGTGGCTTTATTGGCCTTGAAATGATGGAGTCGCTGCACTATTTAGGCATTAAAACCACCCTGTTGGAATTGGCGGATCAGGTAATGACGCCAATCGATCGTGAAATGGCGGGATTTGCCCATGCTGAAATTAAGCAAAAGGGCATAGACTTGCGTTTGGGGACCGCTTTATCTGGCGTTGAGTATATTCCACAGACCCATATTGCAAGCTACGCGGCGGGTGAAGAGACTGCCCATCAGCATATTAAGGGTCACTTAAATTTATCTTTGAGTAACGGTGATTCCCTCGACACTGATCTGTTAATCATGGCCATTGGGGTACGACCAGAAACGCAACTGGCCCGTGATGCTGGGTTAGCGCTGGGGCAACTTGGTGGCATCTATACCAATGAGATGATGCAAACCAGTGATCCGGCTATCTACGCCGTGGGTGATGCGGTAGAGGTGCAAGATTTCGTCACAGGTCAAGCTACCTTAGTCCCCTTGGCTGGGCCTGCCAACCGTCAAGGGCGAATGGCGGCCGATAACATGTTTGGCGCTCGAGAAACCTATCAGGGGACTCAAGGCACGGCGATCTGTAAAGTGTTCGATCTAGCGCTGGCTTCCACGGGTAAAAATGAAAAGCAGCTTAAAAAAGACGGTATTGAGTACCAAAAAGCTTACGTGCACACCGCGAGCCATGCGAGCTATTATCCGGGGGCTGAAGTGGTGTCGTTTAAGCTGTTATTTGACCCAAGTTCAGGCAAGATCCTTGGCGCGCAGGCTGTGGGCAAAGATGGTATTGATAAACGCATCGATGTGATGGCGGTTGCCCAGCGCGCCGGGATGACAATCGAGCAGTTACAGCATCTCGAGCTAAGTTATGCGCCGCCATTTGGCAGCGCAAAAGATGTGATAAATCAGGCCGCTTTCGTTGCGTGTAACATAATGAAAGGCGATGCGGTGCCGATTCATTTTGATGAAATTGATCATCTTAGCGATGCGCAATTATTACTGGATGTGCGTAATCCTGGCGAGTTACAACAAGGAAATGTGATCGATGGGGCGATCAACATTCCTGTCGATGAGCTGCGGGATCGCATGCATGAACTGCCAAAAGACAAGGAGATAGTGATCTTTTGTCAGGTCGGCTTACGTGGCAATGTGGCGTATCGTCAGCTGGTGAATAATGGCTATAAGGCGCGTAATTTAATTGGTGGTTATCGCACCTATAAATTTGCCAAGGCCTAATAAGCGTTAACGGGGTCTTAGGCCCCGATAAATCCCTGTTTGTTTTAGATGAAAGGAGTATTCGATGTTTTCATCTTATGTGATTGCATTGTGCGGTGGCGTATTAGTGGGGTTAGGGGCGATTTTATTGCTCTTGCTCAATGGCCGCATTGCCGGCATTAGCGGCATTTTATCGGGCGCGCTATGGGGTAGCGATGACAGCAAGACGCAAGCCAACGGCTTGGGCTGGCAATGGTATTTTCTGGGCGGGTTACTGCTCAGTGGCGCCATCATGGGCGCACCGCTTGAGGCGATATTTGGCCTTGCACCTATCGAGTTAAGCTCGGTGTCGCAGTCGACTCCGTTACTGCTTATCTCGGGTGTTTTAGTGGGATTAGGCTGCGCGATTGGCAGTGGTTGTACGAGTGGCCACGGCATTTGTGGCGTAGGCCGCTTATCGCCCCGTTCAATTGTGGCGACTCTAGTGTTTATGGTGATGGGTATTATTTCTGCGGTAGTTTTCCACTAAGGTGTTGAGATGAAAAAGATTGTTGCACTTTTTTGTGGTGTATTATTTGGGACAGGTTTAATGCTATCTGGGCTGGCCGATCCCGCTAAAGTGATTGGCTTCTTAAATGTAAGTTTACTGCTGAGCGGCGAGTGGGACCCGACCTTGCTGTTTGTGATGTCTGGTGGTTTGGCGGTTTATTTACCCTTGTATTTGCTGGTGGTTAAGCCTCGCGCGCAGGCCAAGCTTGGGCCGGTATTTGATAAGTGTTACCACCTGCCCAGCAAGCGCGCTATTGATGCGCCCTTAGTCATTGGGTCTGCCTTGTTTGGTTTAGGCTGGGGCATGATAGGTATCTGTCCTGGGCCATCGATTGTTAATTTAGCCCATCTGGAGCTGCCTATGGTGCTATTTGTCGTGGCGATGATCGCCGGTGCCTATATTGGCCGGCAGATGAATCGAACCCTGCCGCTGACGGCCAGCAGTCGCCACTAGTGTTACTTATCAACAGCTGTAAAAAGCCTCCTAACGGAGGCTTTTTGTTTATTGGAACAGGGTCTATCGGGGGGCGAGCTTATTTGGCGGCGGCTTTTATGGCTAACGCCAGTGCATACAGGCCGTTAGTACGAGATGGGCTCAGCTGACCGGTTAGGCCTAACTGGTCAAAATAGGCGTTAATATCCAGCGCCGCGATGGTTGCACTGTCTTGGCCATGGGTGACGGCAAGCAGTAAGGCGACTAAGCCTTTTACGATACGGGCATCGCTGTCGGCCACATAATAGTGTTTGTTGTCGATAGAGGTGTGATACAGCCACGCGTTACTTTCGCAGCCTTCAACCTTAGCCATATCGGTGCGCAGGCTCTCATCGAGTGGCGGTAAGGTTTTGCCCAGTAACATGATCTCACGATAACGCTCTTGCCAGTTGGCGGCGGCGTTAAAACGCTTGATGATGGCCTCGCTATCGAAATGCTGGGCTAAAAAGAGGGCCTCGGCCGGTTGTGGAGTGGCTTGCGTCATGGAAGTCCTTAAATTATGCAATGGGCCGCGCTTTACAGCAGCAGGTCTTTGACTGAGGCAAGCGCCTCGATAAAACGGTCGATATCTTGCTTACTGGTATATACCCCAATAGAGGCGCGGCAGCAGCCGTTAAGCTGTAAGGCGTGCATCAGCGGCATGGCGCAGTGGTGGCCGCAGCGCACCGCAATGCCTTGTTGATCCAGTAAAATCCCCACATCTTGATGGTGCTCGCCAGCAAGGTTAAAGGCCACAGCGCCAATATTATCCTCATGGGCACCGTATAAGGTGATATCGCCGACATCGCTAAGCCTGCGTTGCAGGTACTGCAGCAGCTCGGTTTCACGTTGTTGCGTCTGTGCCTTATCTAAGTTATCAATAAAGCTTACCGCAGCTCCCAGACCGATAACGGCGCTGATCGGTGGCGTGCCGGCTTCGAGTCGGTTAGGTAAGGCGTTAAATTGAGTGCTTTCAAAGCTAACCTGTTTAATCATCTCACCGCCCGTGAGCAGAGGGCTGAGGCTGTCGAGGCGTTCAAAGCGGCCATAGAGAATGCCAACGCCAGTTGGGCCATACATTTTATGCGCCGAAAACAGGTAAAAATCGCAGTCGAGCGCCTGTACATCCACCGGTAGATGCGCAATGGCCTGCGCGCCGTCGATCACAGTGATCGCCCCCGCTTGTTTTGCTTGTTTAACCATCTGCTGCACAGGATTGACCGTACCAAGCACATTAGACACATGTCCAAGGGCGACGATGGCTGGCTTGTTGGCCAGTAGCCGCGCGTAGGCGTCTTGGTCGAGACGCTGCTGTGCATTGAGCGGGATAGGGACTATCGTTGCGCCTGTGCGCTGAGCGAGCATCTGCCATGGCACTATGTTGGCGTGATGGGCGGCGCTGTCGATTAAAATGGTATCGCCTTTGCGCACCTGCTCACTCAATCCGTGGGCCACCATATTGATGCCTTCGGTGGTGCCATGGGTAAAGATGATCTCTTCACGGCGCTTGGCATGAATAAAGCGCTGCACGCTATCGCGCACGGACTCATAGTGGGTAGTGGCTCGGCTCGATAACTGGTGCGCAGCGCGGTGTACATTGGCATTATCGTGTTGATAATACTGAGTCATCGCCTCTATCACCGCTAATGGCTTTTGGCTGGTGGCCGCGGTATCGAGGTAACACAGCGGGTAATCCCCTAAGGTTTGAGCAAGGGCGGGAAACTGCGCGCGCAGTTGAGTTAAGTCCATTGGTGGTTCCGGCAGCAATAAATAAACAGGCGCTAGGATCTTGGGAGATCTTAGCGCCTATTGCAAGCTTTTGTCACATCCCTTGCCCGTTAGGGGCAGGGTAGGCGATAGCGATCGGCCAGTTCGTTGAGTCTGGCCAGTAACGGCTCGCTCAGGGTGACATTGAGACTGTCGATATTCTCTTTGAGCTGCTCAAGGTTGGTGGCGCCAATGATGTTAGAGCCGACAAATTTTCGGCTGTTGACGAAGGCCAAGGCCATTTGTGCTGGGCTTAGGTTAAATTCGCGTGCCAATTCCACATAGGCTTGCGTCGCTTCGAGCGCTAATGGGGTGCCGTTATAACGGGCAAAGCGCTTAAACAGCGTCATGCGCGCGCCTTCGGGCCATTGGCCGTCAAGGTATTTGCCACTTAGGGCGCCAAAGGCCAGTGGTGAATAGGCCAGCAGCGGCAACTCTTCGCGGTGGGCGATTTCGGCCATGCCCACTTCAAAGCTACGGTTGAGTAAGTTATAGGGGTTTTGCACGCTAATGATGCGTGGTAAGCCATGTTTTTCTGCTAATTGCAGGTATTTCATCAAGCCCCAAGGGGTTTCGTTAGAGACGCCAATATAGCGAATTTTACCGGCGCTGATCAGCGAGGCTAAGGCTTCTAAGGTATCGATGATCGGCGTGAGTTTTTCTTGCTCTTGTTGCTCGTAACACAGTTCGCCAAAGAAATTGGTATTTCTGTCAGGCCAATGCAGTTGGTACAGATCTATGGTCTCAATCTGTAAGCGACTCAAAGAGTCATCGACCGCTTGGTGAATATTACGCCAGTCTAGCGCCATATTGGGGCGGATATAATCGCTCTTGCCACCGGGGGCCGACACTTTAGTGGCGATCACTAGGTTGTCGCGATTACCGCGAGCCTTGAGGTATTGACCTAATATGCGCTCGGTTTCCCCTTGGGTTTCAGCCTTGGGCGGCACAGGGTACATCTCGGCGGTATCGATAAAGTTAATGCCTTCGCCAATGGCGTAATCGAGCTGAGCAAACGCCTCGCTTTGGGTATTTTGCTCGCCCCACGTCATGGTACCCAGACAAAGTTGGCTGACGTTGAGGTTAGAATGCGGGAGTCGTCTATAGTCCATGAAAGTCTCCGGAATGCGCAACAATAATGTTTGAACTAGGGTCTTTGATTTTTACGTTTTAATACAATTTATGGGTTATTTTGCTAAGGACGATGACATTGAGTGGTATCCTAACGTCCCCTTTTGTACAGACTTAAACCGCCACACACCCACATAGCTAAGAGGCGTGATCCTTTAAATCTGTCTATAAATCCTGTGGTTTAAATCCCATTGAACCTGCATAACAACTCTGCTTGAACCCTAACAATCTTTGTTATAAAACACTAGCTAATTTGTTACTTCACAACGCAATAATTTAACGCAATGATCTCTACGTGAATACCTTGCTCAAAGCTTAAGCAACATGGCGATTTCACAAGCATCATGACCTGTGTCACCTAGCGGCTGATTCAAGTGTTCGAAGCCCAGTTTTTCATATAATACCAAGGCTTCTTTAAGGCTGGCGGTGGTTTCTAAATAACAGGCTTGATAACCACGGTTGCGGGCAAATGTTAAGGCTTGCAGGGCTAAGCGCCGCGCAAAGCCTTTGCCGCGTAAACTGGGCGAAAAATACATTTTTTGCAGTTCACAAACCCCATCATGACCCGCTAATGGTGCGATCCCAGCACCGCCCAACACTTTACCGTTGTGGGTGATGACCCAGTAGTGGGCATCACTCATCTCATATACCTGATACAAGCTGTCGAGAGTGGGATCTGCAACGCCATAACCCTTATCGGGTGTGAGCCCATATTCGGCCGACACATTGCGGATCACTTGGGCTATTTGTGGGTTGTCACTGGGCGTAATGCTGCGGATCTCAAAGTCTTGTTGCTGCTCGGCATAGGCGATAGCCCGTGAATACTGGTTTAACGAGTCGGTGAGTTGGCTTACCTGCTCGGCAGAGAGCTGGGCGAGGATCTGCTGATATAAGATATTTTGTTGCTGATTTAGGTTTTTGAGTTGGCGTTTTCCCTGGGGAGTCAGCTTGCATAATGAACTGCGGCTGTCTCTGGGATTAGTGCGACTCTGGGCTAGCCCTTTTTCGCACAGTTGGCTGACCGCTCGGCTGGCATTGGACTTGTTAATATTAAGCTGTTGTGCCAGTTGATTGACCGATAACTCTTGGTTACTGATCTCGATTAATGCATGGGCTTGCACTGGCGATAAGTGTAACGGCATACCATCGGCGTTGAGCATTCCCAACTGCCTGACTAAGCGTCGCGATATTGTACGTAACGAGGAGCAGGTTTGCGGCAATGTAGTCTCTGTTGCCTGAGAGATATTATCCAAAGGAGAGATGCTGTTGTCAGTCATTGGCGATCCGGTGTTGTTTATCGGTTAGCGATAGCATGAGCTCTCGCTAACAGGTGTCGCAACGATGTCATCAAAGCGATAACTTGGGTATCAAATTAGTTGCAAGAGATACCTAATCTAGACGGCTTGATTTTCAAATGCAAGTATTTGCTAATGTAGCTGGCATCGCAATAGAGGCGGCTGAGTCTGAGCCTTAAGCATAAACCTGTGGGTTTAAAATGGGGGCCATTGCCAACACAATCGCTTGGGTGTAAACGCTTTCGCGACTGGCTTTGCCGTCCGTGAGTAGGCCTATGGCACCGCCTTTTTGCTTAATATTGACTGTGTTAAACAACCTATCCATAACATCACCTAACTCTTCGCCGGCGACTAAGGCTTGATACACAGCTGGGGGAAGCGGCAATTGGGCGCTGCGTCCGATAGACAGTTTGCCTTGATGGATAATGGCCATATAGGCATAAGTGGCTGCGCCATGATCGAAACAGTCAACACCGCCTTCCATCGCTATGTAGAGTTCAGCGCTTAAGTGTGGCTGTAACTCTGCTTGCTGCTTACAATAACGCGCTCGATTGATGGCACCTGTGCGAGTCTCACTATCTGTCATGGGTTGCGCCGCCACGCCAGAGGGGGCGTGTATGCCTTGACTGATGATCTGCGCTGCCGGAAAAAGCTGGGCGATGGCATTGTGCGCCGCGGCAATTTTTACTGGATTAGTTGAACCGACGGTAATGCGAATAGGGGTTAATGCCGCAAGCTTATGCATGAAATAATCTCGAGTAACGGTATTTAGGGCGTTATTTTGCCATAGCGGCCACCATAGTGCATGAGCAAGCTTTGATTTTGTTACGATTGCAACATCCTTAGTTGTTGTGTAGAGCAAGTTAGACTGTCAAATGAGTGTGATCTCGATCGGGTTTGGTGTTGGTTGTGCCGGGCTCGATCTTGTTTTTGCTGGCTGGCGTGATCTTTGTCACTTTTTGTGCTTGAGGGGATTTCTGGATTGCCCAGCCAGCCTGACGTTGTGGTGACAGGGCTGTTAATGGTAAGTGTATTTGGGTTGCTTATGGATTACCAATATGAAAAATTGCAACGGCATTATTTGGATGTCGATCACAATATTAGTGAATTCTGAAATTTCATTACGAAATACCGTGTCAGATCAATTTTTAGTGCGCTTTCTCCTATATTCTGTGACCGAATTTAGTCGTACTGCTGGGAAGATCCTAGTCAGTCGTAGCAATACATAAGGTGCTTTGAGCATCAATAAAGGTCACATTTATGCAGAATGAAGCGACAGTATCTCAAGTGTTAACCCAGGCTCCGTCGAAGTGGACCCGTACCGATACAACTTGGATGTTAAGCCTGTTTGGCACCGCGGTTGGTGCTGGTATTTTGTTCTTACCGATTAATGCCGGTATGGGCGGTTTTTGGCCTCTCGTGATGATGGCGTTGATCATTGGTCCCATGACCTATTTAGCCCATCGTGGCTTGTCCCGCTTTGTGTGTTCGTCACAAAAACAGGGCAGCGACATTACTCATGTAGTTGAGGAGTATTTTGGGGTGGGCGCGGGTAAAGCGATCACTGTGCTGTACTTTTTTGCGATTTATCCCATAGTTTTGATTTACGGCGTTGGTATTACCAATACCGTTGATAGCTTTATTGTCAATCAGTTGGGGATGGCATCGCCACCACGCTTCATTTTGTCAGGTGTGTTGATCTTAGCCATGATGGCGGTGATGGTGTCTGGTGAAAAGTTTATGCTTAAAGTGACTCAGCTATTGGTGTATCCATTAGTGGGCATCTTGGCTTTTATGTCTTTGTACCTCATCCCAAGCTGGAAAACCGACGCCTTGATGCAAGTGCCCGCAACCGCTGATTTCTTAGGCACTGTGTGGTTAACCATTCCGGTATTAGTGTTTGCCTTTAACCATTCGCCAGCTATTTCACAGTTCTCTGTCTCTCTTAAGCGCGATCATGGTCAGAACGCGGCGAAAAAAGCCGATGTAATTTTGCGTAACACCAGCATGATGTTGGTGGGATTTGTGATGTTATTTGTGTTCTCTTGTGTGTTGTCACTCAGCCCTGAACAACTTGGCGAAGCGAAAGCGCAAAATTTACCTATCCTATCGTATTTAGCTAACGTGCATGCGAGCGGTTTTGTGAGCTACTTTGGTCCTATCATTGCGGTTATCGCGATTGTTTCTTCATTCTTTGGTCACTATTTGGGAGCGACAGAGGGGATGCGTGGCATCATCACTCAACAGCTTCGAAGTGCAGATAAGAAGGTGAGCGACAGTAAGATTGATAAGTTTGTCTTGGCATTTATGTTCCTAACCATCTGGGGAGTGGCCATTGTTAACCCAAGTATTCTGGGCATGATTGAAGCGTTAGGCGGGCCAATTATTGCGGCAATCTTATACCTAATGCCCATGTATGCCGTGTACAAGGTGCCAAGTTTGAAAGCCTACCGTGGCCGTATTAGCAATGTGTTTGTGATCATTACAGGCTTGCTAGCAATGACGGCAATTATCTTTGGCATGCTGTCTTAAGATGTAGATTGAGGCCTCCAGCCAAGTGATGGCTGGGTGGCTTCACTAAGTGTAAGGTCTATTATGGTTAGCGCATTTGATATTTTTAAGATAGGCGTGGGCCCCTCGAGCTCACACACTGTCGGGCCGATGAAGGCCGCTAAAGGGTTTATTGACGACTTACGTCAACGAGGCGAGCTGACTCAACTCACACGAGTTACCGTAGATATTTACGGTTCCTTATCGTTAACGGGTAAGGGGCACCATACCGACAGTGCCATTATCATGGGGCTGGCAGGTAACTTACCTGAAACGGTCGATATTGATTTAATGCCAGAGTTTATTCGCCAAGTGGAGCTGACATCAGCATTACCACTGGGGGCAGAAGGTCACCGAGTCGACTTTCCTAAGGACGCGGTGGTGTTTCATCAACACGCCTTACCCCTGCATGAAAACGGCATGACGCTCAGTGCTTGGATAGGTGACACCTGCACCTACAGCCAAACCTATTATTCGATAGGTGGCGGCTTTATTGTCGATGAAGCCCATTTGGGTTTAGCCGCGGCCAATGAGGTTGTCGTGCCTTATCCCTTTGCGTATGCCAGCGACCTGCTGAAATTGTGCGATGAGACGGGCATGAGCATCAGTGCCATTATGATGGCCAACGAGAAAGTGCTGCGCAGTGAGCAGAGCATACTCGACGGATTTGGCGCGATTTGGCGCACCATGAAAGAAGGTATTGAGCGCGGTTGTCAGAACGAAGGGGTGTTGGCTGGGCCACTGCGCGTGCCACGTCGTGCGCCGGCGCTGTTTCGCCAGTTAGTGACTAACGAGCGTTTATCATCGGATCCTATGGTGATTGTTGATTGGATCAACATGTTTGCCTTAGCGGTGAGCGAAGAAAATGCCGCTGGTGGCCGCGTAGTCACATCGCCAACCAATGGTGCGGCGGGGATCATTCCGGCGGTGCTGGCCTATTACGATAAGTTTATTCAACCGGTTGGCGAGCAAGAGTATAGCCGCTTCTATCTTGCTGCTGGAGCCATTGGTGGCTTGTACAAGCGTAACGCCTCGATTTCGGGTGCCGAAGTTGGTTGTCAGGGGGAAGTGGGGGTTGCTTGCTCTATGGCGGCCGCTGGGCTTGCGGAGTTGATGGGCGCTAATCCTTCTCAGGTGTGTATTGCTGCCGAGATAGGTATGGAGCACAACTTAGGGTTAACTTGTGATCCGGTTGCAGGCCAAGTGCAGGTACCTTGTATCGAGCGTAATGCGATTGCTGCGGTTAAGGCGATTAACGCTACTCGCATGGCGATGCGCCGTAACAGCGAACCCAGAGTCAGTTTAGATAAGGTGATTGCCACCATGTACGAAACTGGCAAAGATATGCATGTTAAATACCGGGAAACCAGCCAAGGTGGCTTGGCGATTAAGGTCACCAGTATTTGTGCCTAGTCGTTAGATAATGGCTAACGCTGGAGAGAAAACGCCCCAATGACGATAAAGTGATTGGGGCGTTTTTTGTTGCTGCAGTTAGGCTATTTCTCTTCGTACATCAGATAATAGCTTTGCTGCATCCCCAAGGCCTGATAGGTCAGTTGTGCCTGAGTGTTTTCCTGTTCGACATACAACCTAAAGCTGGCGGCGCCGCCATTTTGCTCGGCAATATCCTTCACCGCTTGATAGAGTTTGGCGTAAATCCCTTGACGGCGATTCTGCGGGCGAATATAGACGCTCTGGATCCAGTAGTAATCTTTGGCGCGCCAATCACTCCACTCAAAAGTGACCATCAGCGACCCTAAAATCTCACCCTCTGCTTCGGCCACCAGATAAAAACCTTTTTCTGGTGTTTCAAGTAGGGTGTTAACGCCCATTGACAGTACCTGTTCATCGAGAGTTAACCCTTCGGTTTCATAGGCCATCGCCTGATTAAACTGCACTAAGGCATTCAGATCTGATAATTGGCCTTGTCTAATTTGCATACTTCTCTCCTTTCAATAAGGCCGCTACTTTAGCATGCTTTGGTAGCGAAATTGAGTGCAATATTGTCGACCCCGCCTACGACTAAAGTCTCATTCTGCTAAACTTTAATGACATGATAAATCCTCTTGTGAAAGGTGAAAACATGCGGCAACGTAAACCCAATAGGGGGTATTACTATGGTGTTAAGTCGGCGCGGTATTGTACTAGTAACCATCATAAAATCAGGCTGTTAATCAATAAAAACTATCAAGGTGACAGGGTTCGTCATCGGCTGCATTTTATGCTAACCCTGTTAAGTTTCGGCTTGTGGGGCATAGTATGGTGGCAACTGATATTGAAGTCACAAGGTCGGCAAGGGCAGTTTTTTCATGGCTTTGACGATGCCTATTGGAGCCATTTAATCGAGCGTGAGCAACCGCCCGCCGCGCTGCATCAATTACACTTTGACCAACAGGGCCCATGGGGGCAATTCGACGCTTAACTGACTGTGATGTGGATAGGGTACAACCAAAGTATTATGTGCTAATATCGCCGGCCTAATTGTGCTTTGACGGCTAACCACCTCGGCGTATCGCGCTAGCAGAGGCTTAGTCCCAGGCTTACTCTCTCTATACTCAAGGTTGATAACATGTCTCGAAAATCCTCATCTTGGCTAGGCCGCGCTTGGTCTGGCTGGATGTCTGTGCCTTTGTGGCTGCAAATTCTTATTGGTATGCTACTTGGGATCACCGTCGGTATCGGTTTAGGTGAACAGGCTGTGGTGTTAAAGCCCATAGGTACTTTGTTTGTTAACACCATTAAAATGCTTATCGTGCCGTTAGTCTTTTGCTCGTTAATTGTCGGCGTCACCTCGATGCAAGATACCGCCAAGATGGGGCGCATTGGCTTTAAGTCGTTCGCTTTCTATTTAGGTACCACATCGATTGCGATCACTGTTGGTCTGGCGGTGGGCTATATTTTGCAGCCGGGTGCGGGCCTAAATATGACGCCCGATGCTGGCGTCGCGGTCGCGAAAGAGGTGCCGTCTGTGATGCAAACCTTGATCAATATCGTGCCGACTAATCCCGTGGCGGCGTTAGCAAATGGTCAAATTTTACAGGTGATCGTGTTTGCGGTGGCGCTGGGGATCGCCTTGGTATTGATTGGCGATCATGGCAAACCTGCGATTAAGGTGTTTGAGTCATTGGCCGAGGCCATGTACAAGCTTACCGATATGATCATGAAGCTGGCACCTTATGGGGTATTTGGCTTAATGGCGTGGGTTGCTGGCCAATACGGTGTCGATATGTTGATGCCGCTAATCAAGGTGATTGTGGCTGTTTACCTAGGTTGTGCGCTGCATATTATCGGTTTTTACAGCCTAGTGCTGACGACGGTGGCTAAACTTAATCCATTACAGTTCTTTAAAGGCATTCGTAGCGCTTTAGCCGTTGCCTATACCACATCTAGCTCGGCGGGCACCTTACCTGCCAGTATGAAGTGTGCCAGTGACTCTTTAGGCATTAATAAGAAGATCTCCAGCTTTGTCTTGCCACTGGGGACCACCATTAATATGGATGGCACCGCCTTATATCAAGGGGTGACAGCGCTATTTGTGGCTCAGGCCTTTGGCATTGATTTAACGTGGGTGGATTACATCACCATTATTTTAACCGCGACATTAGCCTCCATTGGCACCGCGGGTGTGCCTGGAGCCGGGCTGGTGATGCTAACCTTAGTGTTAACCACTGTTGGCTTACCACTAGAGGGCGTTGCGATCATTGCCGGTATCGATCGTGTGTTGGATATGGCGCGTACGGTTGTTAATGTCTCGGGTGACTTAGTGGCCACGACCGTTATCGCTAAGTCTGAAAATGAGCTGGATATTGAGCATTACAATGCCGATGCCGAGCAAAGCCAGATCATGGCCGATAAGGTTGAGCAGACGGCACTGGAAAAAGCCAGTTAGACGCTGTGCTTCGCTATGTGTAGATGTTCTTAATCTAGCACTCATGCATCAAAAACTGCTGCATAAAAAAACCGCCGGGATGGCGGTTTTTTTATGGGGTAATAACGCAATAGGTGTAGCGAGTAGTTATTGCTTGCTTAGCACCAGTTGAGCTTCACCTTCGGCATCTTTAAGGAGCAACTTGCCATTTGCAGACTCAGCGGTGGTGATTTTGCTCATCGCTTGCATCACGCGCTGCTCTTGGCTCATTAAGGCTTCGATACACGCTTTCATGGTGCTGCCCGCTGGCGATAAGGTGAGCTGCGTGCCTTCAAGCTTATATTGGCCAAAAAACTGATTACAACTGTTGTTACCACTCAAGGTGCCATCGGCGGCAAAGATCAGCTGCGCTGGGCTATAGTCGATCACGCTTTGACCTTGGGCGGTTTCAATATGCCACGTCCCTTCAATAGCGATAGTGGGCGTGTCGACGGATGTACTTGTTTGACAAGCGGATAAGCCAAGTAAGGCACTGGCAATAAATAAAATCTTCTTTGACATGATAGAATCCATAAAAATTGAACCGACTATTCTGACAATGTTAATCAGATTAAAAAAGGGTGATTAACGGTTTTTAAGATGATTTTTTATTTATACAGATTTTACTTGACGATAGCCAAATTTAATTATCCTCCGATGGCATAAGGAATACAAAAAGATGATGACTGCACTCAAAATAGCTCATTGGGTTGGTGTCTTAATGCTGTTGGTCGGGCTGGCGATTTACGGTTTTACCTCCCTGACACAGCAGATCGGCGGCATGTTACTGGTGTCGAGCCTGATTGGTCTTGGCCTAGTGTTAATGTCACCATTCCCCATTGTGCTGTTTATTCAATGGGGTCAAAAACAAGAAAAACAAGACTAATGTTGAGCACTGCTGCTTAGCTTAGCCCATGGTTAAAATTTATCGAGTTTGGGTCATCTTGTGTGTGGGCTTGCTGTGAGCGCAGTTGGCTTTTGGCCAGAGCTAACATGGGCGCGAGTTTGGCCGAGGACTCGGGCGCAAAAAAGGCGCTGCCTGAATCGAGCTGCAATAATCCATTTTGTTGTTTAAGGCTTTTTTTGACCCGCATGACGATGTGGTTGAGATCGCGCTCGGAATCGATAAATATCAACACCACAAATTGCGATTGATTATAGTGAGCGGCGATATCTGCGGTACGAATGGTGTCTTGAATAATGTTGCCCAGCAATCGAGTATGTTTATGTTCAATCACACTCAGCGCTGGTGGTGTTGGAGTTAGCTCAAACAGTAATATTCCTGCATGGGCGCCAAAGCGTCTGCCCAAATTTAGCTGCCTAGGCGCCATCATAATAAAGCCATAATGATTGAGCATGCCGGTTTCACGGTCGCGCATCGATAAAGACTCAATTCGCTGGCTTTGACACAATAAAGCCAAATCTTGCTGCAATAATATCTGAAACGGCTCGAGCATAAATGCATTGATATTAATCGATTCATCGCCTTGGGTATTGAGCACGCACAGGCAGCCAAAAACGGTGCCGTCAGGCCAATGTAACGGCCGAGATAATATGTTACGCGCCGAGGCGAAATCGTCTGGGAGTGGAATATTTTGACCGCTAAAGTCTATATTAGTACCGTCGGGTTGATTGTTCGATAAGCGATTGAATAGGCTTAAATCTGCTGGGTAAACGGTACCTGCGAGGTATTTACGGGAGTCGTTAATTGAGCTGACAATCACCTCAAAACCCAGATCGGTTTGCTGTACCACAAAAGCCACTTCAGCTTGATAGTAACGTTTCATCAGTTCACATTGATGCATCCAGCGGACTAAGTTTATCTGGGTGTTATCGTTTTCAAGTATACTGGCGCCGGTATCGATATTTTCTGGCAACATGGGGCAACTGAACCATCAAGGTAAAAGTAGCTTAATTGTGGTCGCGGAAGCGGTATTTAGCAAATCCTCCGCCAAGAGCGCAGAGGGTACTTTTTTAGTCGATAAGTTAACGAGAAAACCATGTTAGTAAGACGGGCTCAACTGGCCGACGCTGCGGCGATTGCATTATTAGAACGTGAACAAATAGAAGCCGAATTAGATCCTAGCCAGCGCGGTGGCGTCATGACGGGGCAAGCCTTTTCGGCGGCCGACATTAAGGTGTTAATCGAGCAGCATTGGATTGTGGTCGCCGAGCAACAAGGTGTACTGATAGGTTATGTGATTTCCGGTAGATGGTCGTTCTTTGAGTCGTGGCCTATTTATCGCCGCTTACTAAGCCACTTAGGTGAGCATAGCATGGGCAACACTCGCTTGAGTAAACACAATTGTTGCCAGTATGGCCCCATTTGGATCCATCCCCACCATCGTGGTCAAGGCCTGTTTAGCGCTTTGGTGACGCAGTTAAAGCAAGAAGTGAGCTCCCATTACCCCTTTATGTTGACCTTTATTGCCGAAGAGAATGAACACTCATTTTATGCCCACACCCACAAGGCGGCGATGCATGTGGTCGACTTTTTTGGTTTTGATGGTCGAGACTATTACTTACTTGCCTGTGCCAGCCACACATCACCCAAGTGAATGTTTGGCAACCCATATGCTAAGATGACTCCCCCTAGTTGCATGATCCATCGTTCGAGGAAATGACCATGGCACCCGTATCGCTGCCCCCTTTTGTGCAAGGCTTATTGCAGCCCTACGCCCAGTTACGGTTGAGCGCTTATGATAATGTGAAGCTCATTCGCGCCCTGTTAGCCGAGCAAGGTAAGGAGTGTGACTGTTGGCTAGTGCCTTTTACATGGGAGAATCAACAGGCTCGTGAGCGTTATTTGGTGTGTTATCAGCAGCATTGGCTCGATTGCGGTTGGAGTAACGATTACAGCGCCGCAATTGCCGCCGCCGAGACACCAAGCGCCGCGCAATTGGCTTTATCCAAGACAGTGTCTGCGCCCACCTTAACGCTGCAACAGGTCTCTTTTATGTGTATGCAATACAGCCACTTTGACCATTGTTAAGTGTGTGCAGGGTTATCTAGCTTCCCCCTGCGCTTAGCTCATCACTTGGCTCATCACTTGGCTCGCTAGCGTACTCTCCACCCTCAATATCGTCGTCAGCGACTTATCGCTAATAGTCCTCGTTAACCCGTAGAATTAAGGCCCGCTCCACCGTCTATTGTGCCGCTGCCATTGATACTGACGCTGCAATGGTGATCGCTGCACCCACCTTGCACGTAATACCTCTATTTCCTGTCAGCAGAGCGTATCTATGTCTACCACCTATTCGATGTTGGGCTACGCGGGATTATTGCCTTTTATCATCTGCACCGTTTTTATCTTGATGGGGATGCCGTTATTGTCCCTAAACCCCTTTATGCTGTTTGTCAGTTACAGTGCGGTTATCCTCTCTTTTTTGGCGGGCAGCTTATGGGGGCGACAAACCCATCAAGCCAACGGTATCAGCGATGATAGGCAGCTGATCACCAGTAATGTGATAAGCGTGTTGGCTTGGCTGGCGATCATCATTAACCAGTTATATGTCTCCTTGCTGATCTTAATGTACGGCTATGTGGTGATGTACCTAAAAGATAAGCGTCAATGTGAGCAGAAGGTGATTGCCGATGACTATATGGCGCTAAGGGCGCGATTAACGGCGGTCGCACTGGCGTGCCATTTGATTATTATTGTGCTGGGGGAGTAGATGAAACTGCGTATTTTCTATGATAGCCAATGTCCGCTGTGCGCCGCCGAAATGGCCAAACTGAGTCGCTGCGACAAGGCGGGGGTAATTGAACTTGCCGATTTAGCCGACGTTAATTTTGCCGAGCGATACCCACACATCGACGCGCAATATGCCAATCAGATATTACAGGGGGAAACCGACAAGGGCGAAATATTGCAAGGACTGGATGTCACTTATCTGGCCTGGTCGCTGGTGGGAAAAAAGCATTATGTGGCACCGTTACACTGGCCGATGGTTAGGCCAGTGGCCGATTTTCTCTACCTTAAATTTGCCAAGCACAGGCATAAGGTGTCTTATCTGCTGACAGGCAAAAAACGCTGCGACAGTGGCCGCTGCGGCATCTCATGAGCGGCGCGGAGCAAGTGAAAGGCAATGCCTTAATGGCAAGCGAATTAATCAAAGACTGTGCATTAGTGATCGGTGCCAGCAGTGGCATTGCCAAAGCGCTAATAACCCTGTTGCGCCAAGAATGTCCGGTAATCGCTATCAGTCGTCGCCATGGGCATGATGCCAACACCGACCATCATAACATTGGTCATCATCATGGCAGTGGCGAGGCGATTCACTCCCCAAGCCGTCACCACAGCGGTCATTATAGCCTTGAGTATTACCGCTGTGACAATAGCGATAGTGCCATCGCTGGGATAATTGCAGCGCTGATGAGCCGTCAGGTGCGGGTCACACGGGTGTACATTTTTAACGGCGTGCTGCATCAAGCTGGCCTGAGCCCAGAGAAACGTCTAGAGGAGATAAGCGCCGAGTCGATGCAAACCCTGTTTCATATTAATAGTGTTATCCCCATGCTTTGGCTCAAGCATCTATTGCCGTTGGTGAAAGGTCAAACGCCCTGCGTGGTGACTGTGCTGAGCGCCCGCATCGCGAGTATTAGCGACAATCGTTTAGGCGGTTGGTATAGCTACCGCGCCTCAAAAGCTGCGCTGAATATGTTGTTGCAAACGGCTGCTGTGGAGTACGCCAGACGGGCTAAAAATGTCGCCTTGTTGGCGTTTCACCCTGGGACCACCGACACCGAACTATCCAAGCCATTTCAACAAAATGTCGCTAAAGAGAAACTCTTTACCACCGAATTTGTCAGCCAGCGTCTGCTTAAGGTTAGCTCCGGTCTTACGCCATCACCCCAAGCTTATTTTATCGATTGGAATGGGGCGACTATTTCGTGGTAAGGCCGTTATTACTTAGCGTTAGGGTTTTATCGCGTGAGGGTTTTATTGAGCCATTGTTGTCTATCGCCAATCTAAATAACCAATCTAGGTAACTAATTTAAGTAAACAAGTCTAAGTAAACAAGGAAGATATTCTGTAATGCATATTAGTCATGATTCATTAAGCCAATTAGAGCGCCGTTACCGCGTGCAGTTAATCAATAGTTTGTCTGGGTTTAAAAGTGCTAACCTTATCGGTACCCAAGACGCTTTGGGGCGCTCTAATTTGGCCATCATTAGTTCAGTATTTCATTTAGGCGCCGATCCTGCGCTGGTGGGGTTTATTAGCCGTCCAGATACGGTGCAGCGAGATACCTTAGCTAACATTATTGCCACCGGCAGTTACACCATTAATCAGGTGAATAGCGATATTTGGCAGCAAGCGCATCAAACTTCGGCGCGCTACGACAGCGGCCAGTGTGAATTTAATGAGGTGGGGCTGACCCCGTTGCATCAACCACAAGTGGTGGCGCCCTTTGTGGCCGAGAGTCGATTAAAATATGCTGTTAAGTTAGAAAGTTATCAAACTATCGAGCTTAACCAAACCCTGTTAGTGATAGGCCGAATTACCGATATTTGGCTCGATGATGTGGCGCTTAAGCCCGACGGCAGTATTGACATTGAAAGGTTAAATACCGTCTGCGTATCGGGCCTCGATTGCTACCATACGACCGAGCGGTTGGGGCGGCTGAGCTATGCTAAGCCAGATAAGCCATCGGTTATCATCGATTAATGTGCGCAACTTGTGACAAGATCCAGTCACAACACACAGCTACAAAAAACAGCCACAAAAAAACCGCCATATTGGCGGTTTTTTAATGAGCTTGCTGCGATTATAGCTTAGCGTCGGCGCGAAGGGCTTCAGCTTTATCGGTGCGCTCCCAAGGGAACTCGTTACGACCAAAGTGACCGTAAGCCGCAGTGGCTTGATAGATTGGACGAGCCAGATCTAACATTTCGGTTAGGCCGTATGGGCGCAGGTCGAAATGCTGACGAACCAGCTTGATCAAGAGATCTTCAGACACTTTACCGGTACCGAAGGCCTCAACACTGATAGAGGTAGGCTCAGCGACACCGATAGCGTAAGACACTTGGATCTCACAGCGATCGGCAAGGCCTGCAGCAACGATGTTCTTAGCCACATAGCGCGCCGCGTATGCTGCACTACGGTCAACTTTCGATGGATCTTTACCAGAGAAAGCACCACCACCATGACGCGCCATACCGCCGTAAGTATCGACGATAATTTTACGACCCGTTAGACCACAATCACCAACAGGACCACCGATAACGAAACGGCCAGTCGGGTTGATGAAGTACTTAGTCTCTTTAGATAACCATTTAGCAGGTAATACCGGCTTAATAATGGTTTCCATCACACCTTCAATTAAGTCTGACTGGCTTACATCTTCACGGTGCTGAGTAGACAGGACAACCGCGTCGATGCCAGCAATGCTGCCATCGCTGTTATAAGCAAAAGTGACCTGACTTTTCGCATCTGGACGTAACCAGGGTAGGGTGTTGTCTTTACGCACTTCAGATTGACGCTTAACCAACTTATGCGAGTAAGTGATCGGAGCTGGCATCAATACGTCGGTTTCGTTGTTGGCATAGCCAAACATTAACCCTTGGTCGCCAGCGCCTTGCTCTTTAGGATCGGCGCGATCAACACCTTGGTTGATATCAGGAGACTGCTTACCTATGGCATTTAATACGGCACAAGAATCGGCGTCAAAGCCCATATCTGAGTGGGTATAGCCGATTTCACGGACGGTCTTACGGGTGATCTCTTCGATATCAACCCAAGCCGAGGTGGTCACTTCACCGCCCACCAAGACCATGCCGGTTTTGACGTATGTTTCACACGCCACGCGCGCCTTAGGATCTTGCTCTAAGATCGCGTCGAGTACCGCATCAGAAATTTGATCGGCGATTTTATCTGGATGACCTTCTGAGACCGACTCAGAGGTAAACAAGTGCTTTGCCATAGTGGAAAATCTCGTCTGTAAACAATTTGATTATGTAGAAGTATCTACATCTAGACGGCCATTTTAGTGGAAAATACGCTAGATAACACCCCCTTCGATAAAAATTGTGGGGTAAAGCCCAGTAAACTATCACTTACTCAGGCCGGCAGTAAAGATATGCCTGCAGGTAACAATCTGTAATTCATCATCTATTTATCGTTTTTTTATGGTTTTACCGGCGACTTACAGGGCGTGATTTTTTGCGCTATCGCCGCGCAGTTATTGCATGAGACGCTGCGAGTCATGACGTAGTGTTAGGTGTTTTGCGTAAAGATGCTTACTAAGTGTTAACAATGGGTTTGCAAAATGGAGTAAAAAAACGTGCAAGCGCTAAATGTCACGTTAGCGGGTATGCCCAGATTGACACATCGCCTCTACTCCTTGGGCCTGCATTTACGGGTTCTACAGCTTAGATCGGGTTAATCTGGGTAATTTGGCGAATTTTATTTGCGTCCCATCGCCTAGTAGGGGAAAATATGCGTCCACAATTGCCCGCAAAATCCCCAATAATAAGCAGGAGAGAGCATGTCATCTCGTAAAGAACTCGCAAACGCTATCCGTGTGTTAAGTATGGATGCCGTTCAAAAAGCTAACTCAGGTCACCCTGGTGCCCCAATGGGAATGGCGGATATCGCTGAAGTGCTTTGGAATGACTTCCTTAAGCACAACCCGACTAACCCAAACTGGGTTGACCGCGACCGCTTCATCTTATCTAACGGTCATGGCTCGATGCTGATTTACTCTTTGCTGCACCTTACTGGTTACGCACTTCCCATCGAAGAACTGCAAAACTTCCGCCAGCTTCACTCTAAAACCCCAGGTCACCCAGAATACGGATACACCCCAGGTGTTGAAACCACCACAGGGCCGCTAGGCGCGGGTATCAGTAACGCGGTTGGTATGGCGATTGCGGAAAAAACCTTGGCGGCGCAGTTTAACCGTCCAGGACACGACATTGTCGACCACTTCACCTACTGTTTCTTAGGGGATGGTTGTTTGATGGAAGGCATCTCACACGAAGCTTGTTCATTAGCGGGCACCTTAGGTCTAGGCAAGCTGATTGCATTTTGGGATGACAACGGTATCTCTATCGACGGCCATGTTGAAGGCTGGTTCACCGACGATACACCTAAGCGTTTTGAAGCCTATGGCTGGCATGTGATTGCCGATGTGGACGGCCATGACAGCGAAGCGATTCGCAGCGCAATAGAAGAAGCTAAGTCTGTCACTGACAAGCCAACCATGATCTGCTGCAAAACGATTATTGGTTTTGGTTCTCCAAACAAATCTGGCAGCCACGACTGCCACGGCGCGCCACTAGGCGATGCTGAAATCGCCGCTGCACGTGAGTTCCTTGGTTGGGAACACGCGCCATTTGATATCCCAGATAACGTCTATGCGGGTTGGGATGCTAAAGACGTGGGCGCCAGCAACGAATCGGCTTGGAATGAAAAACTGGCCGCGTATGAAGCTGCATTCCCTGAATTGGCGGCAGAATATAAGCGCCGGGTGATCGATGGTGAATTGCCTGCCGATTTCGAAGCGAAAGCACAAGCCTTCATTAAAGAATGCCAAGAGAAAGGCGAAGGCATTGCTAGCCGTAAAGCGTCACAAAATGCCATTGGTGCCTTTGGCGCTATGTTGCCAGAGCTACTTGGTGGCTCAGCTGATCTTGCGGGTTCTAACTTGACGCTTTGGTCTGGTTCTAAAGGCATTCAAGACGATGCTGCCGGTAACTACATCTATTATGGTGTACGTGAATTTGGTATGAGCGGCATCATGAACGGTATCTCGTTGCACGGTGGTTTCATCAACTACGGCGCGACCTTCATGATGTTTATGGAATACGCCCGTAATGCGGTACGTATGTCGGCGCTGATGGGCATTCAAAACATCTTCGTTTATACCCATGACTCTATCGGTCAAGGTGAAGATGGCCCGACTCACCAACCTGTTGAGCAGCTCGCTAACCTGCGCATGACCCCTAACATGATGGTATGGCGTCCATGTGATGCGGCCGAAACGGCAGTCTCATGGAAGAATGCTATCGAGCGCCGTGATGCACCAACATCGCTTATCTTTAGCCGTCAAAACCTACCCGCTCAAGCCCGTACCGATGAGCAGTTAGCTAACGTGGTTAAAGGTGGTTATGTACTGCGTGATTGTGCTGGTACACCCGATGTCATTTTGATTGCCACAGGTAGCGAAGTGCAATTGGCACTGGATTCTGCCGCTGCATTAACTGAGCAAGGTAAGCAGGTACGTGTGGTTTCTATGCCATCGACCAATGCGTTTGATGCACAAGATGCGGCGTACAAAGAGTCAGTATTGCCACGCGCTGTAACTAAGCGGGTTGCTATCGAAGCGGCTCACGTTGATTTCTGGCATAAGTATGTTGGTTTCGACGGCGCAGTAGTGGGCATGACCACCTTCGGTGAGTCAGCGCCAGGCGGCGAGCTCATGAAATACTTCGGCTTCACCGTCGATAACGTAGTGTCGACCGTTAACGCCTTGTTTTAAGCGTTAGTGTGAGTCGAGGCGTGAGCACCTTAATGGCTCACGCCAGATGGGACGGCTTATCTGGTGTTAATATCAGGTAAGCCGTTGTCGCATCAACAGTATGCGAGCAGGGATAGAGTGAGGAGTCAAGGCGCTTAATGATCAAAGTTGCTATCAATGGATATGGCCGTATTGGTCGTTCAATTCTTCGTGCCCTGTACGAGTCGGGCAAGCGTGACCGCATTCAAATAGTCGCCATTAATGAACTGGCTAAACCTGAAGCCATGCTTCACTTAACCCAATACGATACCACCCATGGTCGCTTTCAAACCCCGACGTCATTGGTCGATAATATTATGACGGTGGGCGATGACCGTATTCAGTTATTGCATCAACGCGATGCCAGCCAATTGCCTTGGGCTGAGCTGGATATCGATATAGTGTATGAGGCCACTGGTGCCTTAATCGATAGGCAAGCCTGTGAGGCGCACCTGCAAGCAGGGGCCAAACAAGTGCTGATTAGCCATCCATCATCGAGTGATGTCGATGCCACCATAGTTTATGGTGTTAATCACGATACACTTAAGGCACACCACACCATCATCTCTAATGCGTCTTGTACTACCAATTGCCTAGTGCCCATTATTGAGGTACTCGATAGAGCCTTTAAGGTTAAAAGTGGCGCGATAACCACTATCCATTCGGCGATGAACGATCAGCAGGTGATCGACGCCTATCACGACGACTTAAGACGAACCCGTGCGGCGGGGCAGTCGATAATCCCGGTCGATACTAAACTGGCACGGGGTATCGAGCGCATCTTGCCAAAAATGAAAGATAAGTTTGAGGCCATATCGGTGCGCGTGCCCACTATCAATGTCACCGCCATCGATTTATCGGTGACCATAGACAAGCGCGTCGATATCGACACAGTCAACCAAGTGCTGGCGCAAGCGGCTAATGGCTCCTATCAAGGGGTGGTGGGCTATACTAATGCGCCATTGGTGTCATGTGATTTTAACCATGATCCGCGCTCATCGATTGTCGATGGTACCCAAACTCGAGTGAGCGATGGCCATTTAGTGAAACTATTATTGTGGTGTGATAACGAGTGGGGCTTTGCCAACCGTATGCTCGACACCAGTTTAGAGATGATTAACGCCGTCAGGGCGCAGTAAATAAGCCTACCGCAGGCTTATCCGCTGAGTGTTAATCTAGGTGGAGTGTCCCTAATTAGCTCAGCATGAACCGGTTTTGTATTAACTTTTATCTTTTAACTTTTGAACTTAAGGAAACGTAAAATGGCGATTATCAATATGTCATCGTTGGATCTGCAAGGGAAGCGTGTGCTGATCCGTGAAGATTTAAATGTTCCGGTCAGTAATGGCGTGGTGACCAGTGATGCGCGTTTGCGTGCTTCACTGCCGACCATCAAGCTGGCATTAGAAAAAGGTGCGGCGGTCATGGTGATGTCTCACCTAGGTCGTCCAACAGAAGGCGAGTACAACAGCGAGTTCTCTCTGCAGCCTGTGGTCGATTACCTTGCAAAAGCACTCGATTGCCCTGTGCGCCTAGCGACCGACTACCTTGACGGTGTCGAAGCTAACGTGGGTGAGGTGGTCGTTTTTGAAAACGTGCGCTTTAACCTTGGCGAAAAGAAAAATGATGCAGCACTCTCTAAAAAGCTTGCCGCCTTGTGTGACGTCTATGTGATGGATGCTTTTGGTACTGCTCATCGCGCCCAAGCGTCTACCCATGGTGTCGGTCTTTATGCGCCTATCGCCTGTGCAGGCCCGCTATTAGCGGGAGAGTTAGCAGCATTAGGTAAGGCGATGGACAACCCTGCGCGTCCATTGGTGGCGATTGTCGGTGGCTCTAAAGTGTCAACCAAGCTGACTGTGCTTGAAAGCCTATCAGGCATAGTTGATCAACTGGTTGTGGGTGGCGGTATTGCCAATACCTTTATTGCAGCGGCCGGTCACGAAGTGGGTAAGTCGCTGTATGAAGCTGACCTTATCGATGAAGCCAAGCGCCTTGTTGCCAATGCACAAAGTCGCGGTGCTGCTATCCCTGTGCCTACCGATGTGGTGGTGGCTAGCGAGTTTAGCCCAACAGCGACGGCCACACTCAAAGCGGTGGATGCGGTCACCAGTGATGATATGATCTTTGATATCGGCCCCGACAGCGCCGAAGCACTGGCTGAGATCCTAAAAAATGCCGGTACCATCGTCTGGAATGGCCCGGTAGGCGTATTTGAGTTTGACCAATTTGGCGAAGGCACTAAGCGAATTGCCCAGGCCATTGCCGAGTCGTCTGCTTTTTCTATTGCGGGCGGTGGTGACACGCTTGCTGCGGTCGACAAGTACGGTATTGCCGATAAAGTATCTTATATTTCAACCGGTGGCGGCGCCTTCTTAGAGTTTCTCGAAGGTAAAGAGCTGCCAGCAGTGGCGATGTTAGAAAGCCGCGGCGAATAAGGGTTACAGAACAAGCAACGCGAATCATTCATATTATAAAAAACCGCTGACGATGTGCAGCTGCAGGATGTGGCTGCCATCGTTAGTATAAAAATCTGTCCAAACGATAGTGACCTCGGTGACTCAGTTAATGACTCATTAAAACATTAACTTACACCCTATTATTGGAGTAAAAAAATGGCCTTAATTTCCCTACGTCAACTGCTAGACCATGCCGCTGAACATAACTACGGTGTGCCTGCGTTTAACGTTAACAACCTTGAGCAGATGCGTGCCATTATGCAGGCTGCTGAAGCAACCGACAGCCCGGTTATCGTACAAGCATCGGCAGGTGCGCGTAAGTACGCCCGTCCTCAGTTCCTTAAGTACTTGATGGCAGCAGCGCTTGAGCAGTACCCAGATATCCCTGTGTGTATTCACCAAGATCACGGTACTGATCCTGATATCTGTCAGCGCTCAATTCAGCTTGGTATGTCATCTGTGATGATGGATGGCTCATTGATGGCCGACGGTAAGACGCCTGCATCCTATGAGTACAACGTCGATGTGACCCGTAAAACCGTTGCCTTTGCTCACGCCTGTGGTGTGTCGGTTGAAGGTGAAATTGGTTGTTTAGGTAGCCTAGAAACCGGCATGGCCGGTGAAGAAGATGGTGTGGGTGCCGAAGGCGTACTTAGCCACGATCAACTGCTGACGACGCCAGAAGAAGCGGCGCGTTTTGTGCGTGATACCCACGTCGATGCACTTGCCATCGCGATTGGTACCAGCCATGGTGCGTACAAGTTCAGCCGCAAGCCTACCGGTGACGTGCTACGTATTGATCGCATCAAAGAGATCCACGCGCGTATTCCTAACACTCACTTAGTGATGCACGGTTCATCTTCAGTACCGCAAGAGTGGCTTGAGATCATCAACCAGTATGGCGGTGCTATTCCGGAAACTTACGGCGTACCGCTTGAGGAGATCGTTGAAGGTATCAAGCATGGCGTACGTAAAGTGAATATCGATACCGATTTACGTTTGGCATCGACTGGCGCGGTACGTAAGTTCTTGGCTGAAAACCCAAGCGAGTTTGACCCGCGTAAATTCCTTAAAGCGTCGATGGAAGCCATGGCCGATATCTGTACCACGCGCTATGAAGCCTTTGGCTGTGCGGGTATGGGCTCTAAGATTAAGCCTAAGTCATTACAAGCTATGTACAAGGCGTATCAATCAGGCGAATTAGATCCAAAAATAAACTAAGTTAAGTTTGCCTTTGAAAAACCACCGTAAGGTGGTTTTTTTATGGCCTAACAATAAGTGAGAGCGCTAGAAGGCTAGTCATAATGGCGATTTACTCGTCGATAAACCAGATGATACCAGCCTTATTTTCATTTCTTTGCGCTGAATGTTAATATTGCGCCAATTTTAAGGGACTTCGATAACATAGGTAACGTGAAGATGAAAAAACTGCTGACTGCCACCGCTATTTTGTTAGCAACACCGTTTGTCGCTCACGCAGGTGCGGATTTTGTTAAGGGTGATAGAACCTTTGCTGCCGATGCTGAGCTGGGTGCGACAGTGACCACAGGGAACACGGAAACCACGTCTTTAAAAGGGCGTCTAGACATGAAGCATGAGCTTGGTAATTGGGAGAACCAATACCTGCTAGAGGCGCTGTATAAAGAAGATACCGGCGAAGAGACGGGTAAGCGTTATTACGGTTTAGTGCAGGGCAACTATCAGTTTGATGACGTCAATTACATGTTTGCCAATGCCAATCACGAGATAGACCCTTTTACCGGTTTCGATTCAAAATCAACCGTCTCTGTCGGTTATGGTCATAAGTTTATCGACAATCCTAAGACCATATTTGCTGTCGAAGTGGGCCCAGGTTACCAATATAAGCGTCTGGATGAGGAGAGCCGCTTAGCCGCTGGCTATGACAGTGAACAAAGCTGGGTTGCCCACGGCGTGATGAATTTCGAGACAGAAATTTCAGACAGCTCGACGTTTAAGCAGTTGTTTACCGCCGATTACGGTGAGAGTTTAGAAGGCCGCTCTGAAACCTCTGTCACTGCCAATATTGCTGGCGCTCTGGCGATGAAATTTGCCGTGGTCGTGCGTTATAACAGTGAGCCGTTGGACAATAAAAAGAGTACCGATACTGAAACCAATATGACCTTACTGTACTCTTTTTAACAAAAGGGTGAGGTAAGGGTTTAGTTTAAGTAAACCACAGCGCTTCTCGATGAAGTTAATGTTGTAATCTATTGAGAGCAGAGGTTTTTTTAAAGCGCCGATAAGGCGCTTTTTTGGTATTTGAGGCCGGTGTTGAGTCATTTTTACCACCTTGGAAGAGTATTTTGTGGCAGATGTCACGGAAATCAACATTCCTTTAGCTGGTAGCTTTATAATCGCAGCAGTTAAGTGGGGTTGTGAGTACAATTACTTATAGTTTTTGATGCGAGCACGCCTATGCAAATCGGTCGATGCTGGTTTGATATTGCTCAAGCACAGCTGTCAAATCAGGATAATGATACCAGTTGGAAAATGCCGCCAGCCGAGTTCGCTGTGCTTAACACCTTGGTAGAGCATCGAGATAAGGTGCTGTCAAATGAGCAGCTGTTGGCGTCTCTTCCCGAACAGGCTCGTTCGCTCGCCAGCTTAGAGGCGGCGATTAAGCGTGTACGCTTCTTTTTAGGTCAGTCGGCGCTATTTATTGAAGCCGTTGATGGGCAAGGATATATCTTGCACAGTAAATCGACGCGTGCCACAGGTTTTTGGGCCTTGCGTCCGGGTAAAAGCATGTCGCTGAAACAGTATTCGTTATTGATAGCTCAGCTAGTGTTGTTACTGCTGCTGATTTATTCGCTATTTGAACCCACCGCTAAGATATTTTTCCCCTAACGGATGCTGTGTTGCAAAGCCTGAGCCGTTATTGGCTGTTAGCCATGAGCCATTAACTATTAATGATAAGCCCACCTGTTACCACCTTCTCTTATGTGATCAGGCATAACACTAGTGCTCTCTTCACTTATCTACTCAGGTTATCGCTTGTCGGCTAGCCAAGCGTGAATGATGTGCTAAGGATGGAGATACTACTTTGGCGGAGTGGTCTCTCCGTCAGCATTTAACACTTACAGCTTAACACTCAGCATGATCTTGCTTATGGGCGTCGTGGTGTGAAGGCTGCTTGTTAGGGCTTAGGTGCCCCGCTTTTATTGAGCAGCTTAGCTGGGTGAGGCGAGAAAAAGGGCATAGTCAATCATTGCCTATGCCCTATGTCGGCTACCGACCTTTAGGTGGCAGGCGGTGTAGCAGGTTGTAAGGTTAGCTCGTTACTGGCGAGCGCGCCGTTAATTTCGATGGCCACTTTATAGCGTTTCACCGCACCGGGTGCACTATTGTCATCCCAATTGAGCCCGATTGCTTCGAAGCTGTATTGGCCCTTATCTGACTCGACTAACACACCATCACATTGCGCCGCTGCACTGTCACAGGCGTAGGAGTGGGTAACGTGCCAGCGTTTCCATGCTTTAGCCTTACGTGATGGCGATTCATCATCGGGAAAGCCAAAATAGGTGATGCGATAGTCTTTGACATTAGTGATGGCCTGCGCGCTATCATCTGCCAAGGAGAAGCTTAATGCCCCGCTGTCACCATCGAACTGCGCTAATGTGAGGTTAATCGCCGCCGCCTCATTAATATCGATACTGTCCGCCACTGGCGGCGGGACAACAATCGGTGGTTCTGTGGTATCTGCATCATCACTGCCACAACCGCCGCACAGTAACAGTGTCGCCAGTAGGCCTGTTATTAATTTATCATTCATATCAGCCTCCCTTAATTGAAGTGACCAGTATGGCAAGTGGTGCATTCCATATCGGTTTTAACACTGGCAGCGCTGCCCATAGTGTCGGTCACGCCGTGACAGCTTTGACAGCCTTGTGCCTCGCTCGATGGCTTAGACTCTGGCAATGAAGCTAGATCTTCGCCTGCATAAGCGCGGTTGAGTAGCTCTACTAAGTGATAAGCGATAGAGGCTGATAAACGGTAGCAACGCTCGCCTTTTTGGCTAAAGGCAAAGCCCGATGCCTTAGACCAGTTGCTGATAGAGGAGTGGCATAGCACACTGTTAGCGACTGATGATTTACCGACTTTTGCCGTTTTCTCATCGGTTGAGCCGATGCCTGCAATAAACTCTGGGCTCGATAGCGGTAACTCAGTCGTCTCGTAATACCTAAAGGCCGCGCCAATCACAGCACTGTTTTGACCATTGATATCATCTAAGATGTTGACCAACATGCCTGTGGCATTCATGTTGCCGCATACTGTGCCTTGTCCACCGATCCCCGCTCCACCATAAGCCGCTAATGCTGTTGGGATAGTGGCAAACTTTGCCGCATCGGCACTGGATGAGTTAGCTAACATGGTAACCAATGAATGAAACACTTGGTGCATACATCCGCCACCTGTTTCATAGGCAAGCTTAGCCGTCGCCATCGCATCGAGTGGGACGTATTTGAGTTTATCCCCTAAGGCTAAATGAAAATTGCCCTGGTCATCTGTAGCAGCGAAGGCAGAGGTGCCCATTAGGGTGGCTCCTGCGGCGGCGGTGCTGATGCCAATGATTTTGGTCAGTGCTTGGCGTCTATTAATGGTCATAATAATATCCTCACTTAGGTAGCATTCGTTATTAGTAAAATAGTGGGTTGTTACTGCAATGATTGTTGCGGGGAAGCGTTGGCTATCCCGCTGAACTTGAAGCCAGTTTGGCGTGAGAATCTTGTAAATAGTGTGATGACTGATGGATGAATACTGCTCTATCGATGCATATAAATGTGCAGGGTTGAAGAGTATCGTTTGGCCGTGGATTAATCGGTTTTAGGCTTAATTAATGTCTGCATTGATTAGCGTTGAAGATTAACGTGTGATCTGTAACCTTTTATTTGTGAGCTTCATGTTAATTTATCCCCAGTGAAGCCTTCGCCATCGTCGATATTTATGGCGTGAAGAGTGTGACAGGCTTCGCGTAACGACAAGCTTACCCATCGATTTACCGATGACTTCCATATAGATTGTAATGAGATAATGGCGATCACAGAAATAGTTGAGCGTATTGCTTATGCTAAGCCTGTTGGGTTATCGGCATTAACTGACTCACGGTCAGTATTAGCATTTAGCTGATAGCAGTGGCTAAATCTCATCGGTTTTGGGTTGGTAATAGCAGTGCGTTTAATTGATGGCTCAGCCACCGACAATGGCTATGGCAAACATTGAATCGTAACGTGAGGGTAAAGCAAGCAATGCAACTAGGTGACTGCCTGTTTGATGTTCAAAAAGGGCTATTGACCCACCAAGTCACACAAGAGCAATGGCAATTGCCACGGGCGGAGTGGCAAGTGCTACGTATTTTACTTGAGCACCATGATCAAGTGGTACCCAAGCAAGTGCTGGGCGCGGCGGATGCTGAGCACCCGCCGCTGAGCGACTCGTCGGTAACCCGTGCCATCTTTATGCTGCGCTCTTTTTTGGGTCCTGTAGATGAGCATTTGATTGAAACTGTCAAAGGCAAAGGTTATCGACTAAAACTAGCTTCACCATCGGCGAAAAAGCGAGGTTTAAGCGCTCGTTATAACTGGCTTAAGTGGCAGCGTATTGATGTCAGTACATGGATGAAAATGCTCATCGCGCTAGTGGTCACACTCATTATGGTCTTAGTTATGGGGCAATGGCTAAGTACGGTCAATCTTGAGACGCAAACCACGGCCCCCTTTGCCCAGCAAACACTGACTCTGGAGTCAGGCCAGCAAGTCACTCTGAGTAGTTTTGCTACCTCAAAAACCAATAATACCTTACTGATAGGGCTAGCAGAGCGGCTGGCTGACGATATTAAGCATTGCGAATCCACTCCATGGAGAAAAGTGTTTTTATCGCTATCACACGATAAGCAGGTGTTTAATATCACCCTTAGAGGTGAAAAGCTGGGTCAGTCAGTGGTGCGCAACCTTAAATTAACCGACTTTAGGCAGAGCAAAGCGTTTCTTACCGACGCCTGGCTGGCAGAGGTGTCTTTGTGTGAATAGAAAACTACTTTGGGCCATTAACCTCACTATCTTGCTGCTGCTTGCGGTAAGCGTCACTATAAGTTATCGCTATCTGTATCCGGCTAAGAGCATTATGCTTAGCTGCAGCTCCGAACTGTATGACAATAGTGACCCCTTAAACGGCGCCCGTCATTATCTGTTGGTCGACATTATGGCCAAAGCGCAGCAAGCCCAGATCAATTATCGTTATTTTAATCTAGACGGTACCTCGGCTGGCACCATACGTATGCAGGGCCAACTTAACGATTATGATGAGGCGGCTAATCGGTTTGATTTTTCGGTGTATACCAAAGAAGAAAGCTTAGATGAGCGCCTCGACAGTCGTCCGCAACATATGCAGTATCTTTCCTATGTCAGCTCGTTTAATTTAGACAGTAAAGGTATGCACAATCTGTCTATTGAATCATTAGACTTAGACTCGCATCGCGATTACGCTGTGGTGTTATTTCAACCCAGCAATACCGTATGTGGTTGTCGCTTAGTTCATTAACCTATCTTGGGTTATACTAATATTACCCCGTAAGTTTATGATATATTTTTACTATTTCGAGGTCGTGTGTCTAAGATTTATGTTAAGCAGGAAGAGTCACTGTCGATAAAGTTTACCCACCAGATGAAAGTGGGTGATCAAAGGCGGTTAGACCTTTATTTCTTTTTACCCAAAGAGATGGGTATCAACTCTCAGAGCTTAGATGCAGAAGAGTATTACTTCGCCGCCATTGCTGGGCGTCGCTCCTATTACTCATCCGGCCTACATCTCCCCTTAGTGCAAGGGCGCTTTATTAGCCAGAATAAACGTACCGTCGAAGAGTTTAGACTCTACTTAAACCTGTTTGCTTATCAGTTTGCGGTGGCGATTGAGACCGACAGTAAAGAGTTGGCGCAGGTGGAAGATGTTGAGCAGTTTTACACCTCACTGAAAGAACTCAGTGATATTGTCGCACAGCTATTGAAAAAGTTTCGCCGTAATGAACCGAGTGACCCTAAATGGAAGCACTATTTCGAAAACTCCGATAATTATCTGTCATGGTTTTGTGAGCAGCGGCTATTACAACTGATCTCTCACGCCCCGCGTAGCAGCGATTATAACGAGTTGACTGAAGAGGTGTTGTCGCTGTGTCGCAGTGAGCGAGCCTATCGTGAAGCCAAAAATTATAATTCTGCGCAAACCAAGGATGATCCTAACCGCATCTCGAATAAGATGCTGTTATTAAGACGTTTGATCCAGCAAGGGGTAGTACTCAAAGAGGAGCTTAAAACCTTAGGGGTGGGGTTAAAAAAACTCACCACTGGGGTGGCGACGGGCGGAGTGATGCTGGTCGTGTCGGCCTTGATTATTAAGGCCCAAGGTGTGTTTAACGGCCTGACCCTGTCATTGGTGTTGACCTTGGCGGTGATCTACGGCTTTCGTGAAATCTTTAAAGAAGATATTCGCAACGCCTTATGGCGCGTTATTCAAAAGGGGCGACCGCGCTGGAGCCGCATTTTGCGCGACACCACCACTCAAGCGGTCATTGGGCGTCAGTTGGTCTGGTTAGACTTTATTAAGTCCAAAGATCTGCCAGAACAGATTGAAGAGATCTTAAAGCGTCGCCATAGCCAAAATAAGGTCGATTCGGAGATATTACATTATGGTATTTACTCCCGCATCGCCCAGAAAGACTTTTTAGCCGGTTACTCGACCATTCAAGAGCAAGTGAACTTTAGTTTGGTGCCGTTTGCGCGTTATTTAGAGCGCGGCAGAGCCAAAATTTATAAAGAGTCCGCAGGCCAAGTGAGTTATGACTCTGTGGAGCGGCGCTACCAAGTTAATCTTATCTTGATGCTGCGAGAAGGGCGTAATCCGCCGCAATATGCGCGTTATAAGATCACCATGAACCGTTCGACCATAGTCGAGGTGACCGAAAGCCAGTTACCCGATGGGATGACGCTAATAGGTGGAGAGCAAGACAGCGAAGACTAAGGTGGCACTTCGCTGGCAGCGAAGCTGAGCTTGATACTTGATAGGGGATCAATTACCTGTGTTTGAAGCTCGTGTCTTCACTGTTATCCATTGCCTGTGCAGGGGGGAAATCTGCTGGTAGTTCTTCGGTAAGGTAAAAGCGGCGTAGCTTCTAGCCGCTTTAGATATTTAAAGGGGTTATTTTGAGCCATGACGGCATGGTATATCAATTGCCTGCAGCATGCCTTAAGTGTAGATATACCGATTTCTCACTCTCTTCGATTTAGCCGTAATTGGTATCCACAGAAACGTTAAAAGCAAAATTGTTTTTGGACAAAAGTATCTTGGCCTTCGAATGAAGGTGTTGGCATTTTTGGATTTTGCATTTGGTTGAGTTGGTTTTTACATCGCTGATGGTAGCGTTAACCTTCATCATTTTGAATTGCTTGCCGCAGGCTTACGTGCAGGTATTTCGGTGGGGCGCTGCAAGTATATCCCTATACGCTCGACGGTGGCATCCATGCCACCAACCCCCACCGCCATACCTACACCGACTTATCACTCTCTTCGATTTAGCCGTCATTGGTATCCACATAGCCGTTAAAAGCTAAATTGTTTTTGGACAAAAGTATCTTGGCCTTCGAATGAAGGTGTTGGCATTTTTTGGCTTGTAGCATTTAGTCGAGTTTGTTTTTATTGATTGATGGTAGCGTTAACCTTCATCATTTTGAATTGCTTGCCGCAGGCCTTTCGTGCAGGTGCTTCCTCGGCACCGCTGTAAACCCATCCTTGGGCGCTCTGCGATTTCATCCCTGAAATCGAAGGCCTCAGCCGCACCTACACCGAGTTATCACTCTCTTCGATTTAGCCGTAATTGGTATCCACAGAACCGTAAAAAGCAAAATTGTTTTTGGACAAAGTATCTTGGCCTTCGAATGAAGGTGTTGGCATTTTTTGGCTTGTAGCATTTGCCGGAATAGTTTTACATCGCTGATGGTAGCGTTAACCTTTATGGCAACCAATTGCCTGCAGCATGCCTTTTGTGCAGGTACTTCCTCGGCACCGCTGTAAACCCATCCCTGGGCACTCTGCGATTTCATCCCTGAAATCGAAGGCCTCAGCCGCACCTACACCCGAGTTATTAATCTCTTCGATTTGACCTTACTAGTGTCACTAGGGCAATCAAAAGCTAAATTATTTTTGGACAGATATGAGCTAGAATACTAACTCCAACTATTATAAAGAGGATAAAGAAAAGTAATTTGAAACCTCAGGTTTTTGCTATAGAACGCAATTAGGTTGCTTTGAGCAACGTAGGTAATTACGTTATGCTTATGGTTTTTATTATTCGTCCAATACGATATGTCTGAATCACAATTTAATAATCTACTCGCTGACTCTATTTCCTCTCTGAAATCACCGAGTTTTACATCTAAATTAATGGCCCTAATCGATTCGATACTGGGGTATGACTGTGCAGTGATCCTCGGTCTGCGTAAAGGCAAACACCCTATTTATCTTTACGATTCCATTGAAAATAACCGAGAATTACTTTTCGACCGTTACCTTACTTCTGCATTTCAAGATGACCCATTCTACAAAATGCTCACCATTGATGAGCAGCAAGGTGTTTTTTCATTAAAAGACGTAGTCCAACGGGATATGGATTATCAAACATACTGTAATCAATTTTACCTGCAAACAGGCTGGAAAGATGAGTTAAGTATTCTCATTAAAGTTGAAGAAACTCGCTGGGTCGTTATCTATTTAGGTTGCACTCATGTAGGCAATTCATTTTCGCTATCAAATGTTAAGACGTTAAAATCATACTTCGCAGTCATTCAGTCGCTATGTCAACAACACTGGAAACAAACTGAATTCCTTCTTGCAGAACCAGTCTTTTCTCCTGAATCTTACACAGCAAAAAGACGAGAGTTCATAGAAGATGGCCTGCATTCTTTTGGTAAAGATTTGCTTTCAACTAGAGAGAAACTAATCGCCCGTTTAATCTTACAAGGGCTTGATACTAAAGAAATCGCAAAACAATTAGACATTACAGAAGGAACGGTAAAAAACCACCGAAAGCGTATCTATGCTCAACTACGGGTGTCATCCCTCAGTGAACTTTTCCAAATTTTCCTCAACCATATTATTACCCACTAAATTAACCTATTATCCCTTTAGGGATATATCGCGCATAAATTTCTATTCGTAATCTGTATATCACATTATTCATACAGATAAGACTCTATAGATGACATTTATTCAAGAACTACAGACGCGCGGATTAATTGCTCAAGCCAGTGATTTAGACCAAATACAGCAACAACTTAGCCTGCCACAAACAGTTTACTGCGGTTTCGATCCCACCGCAGGTAGCCTTCATATTGGACATTTAGTCCCACTCATTATGCTCAAACGTTTTCAAGATGCCGGACATCAAGCATTAGCGCTTATTGGTGGTGCGACTGGTATGATTGGTGACCCAAGCTTTAAAGCCGTAGAGCGTAGTTTGAATACTGAAGAAACTGTAGCTGGTTGGGTCAAAGATCTCACTACTCAAATTGAGCAGATATTAGCACCCCATTTAAGCAACCCCATGACCATAGTCAATAACGCTGACTGGATGAAAGAAATTAATGTTATTGATTTTTTCCGTGAGGTCGGTAAGCATTTTTCAGTCAACAATATGATCAGCCGTGAGTCAGTAAAGCAACGATTGCAAAGGCCTGAACAGGGTATTTCATTTACAGAGTTTAGTTACAGTTTACTCCAGTCCTATGATTTTGCAGTGCTTAATCGAAACCATGGTTGCAGCTTACAAATTGGTGGCAATGACCAATGGGGAAATATCGTCAGCGGTATTGATTTAACACGTCGTCATAATGGCGAACAAGTGTTTGGTTTAACCCTGCCTTTGATAACTAAATCTGACGGTACTAAATTTGGTAAAACAGAAGGCGGAGCCGTTTGGCTTAATCCGGAAAAAACATCGCCGTATATGTTTTACCAGTTCTGGTTATCTACAGAGGATACCGATGTTTATAACCTTCTTCGATACTATACATTCTTGTCCTGTGATGAAATCGATAAGATAGAATTGCAGGATAAAACCAGAAACGGCAAACCCGAGGCACAAAGGATTCTAGCGCAAAATATGACTCGTTTTGTCCATGGTGAATCAGGGCTAATCAGCGTAGAGCGTATTACACAAGCATTGTTCACTGGTAGCGTCGAGAAACTGAGTTATAGTGAACTCAAACAACTAGAGTTAGATGGTATTCCAAGCATCGAAAGCACTCAGCAAGACATTGTAGAATTGTTGGTTGAATCAGGGTTAGCTAAATCAAAACGTATCGCCAGAGAGCTAATCGAAAACAATGCGATTAGTGTAAATGGTGAAAAAATAACATCTGACAATTCCCAACTAGGTTTTCCACTGTTTGATGAATATTGGTTAATTCTGCGCGGTAAGAAGCATTTTTGCTTAATCAAACGCAAATAAAGTAGAAAATGTAATGCGGCTCAGCTCTATCGTATGAGGGTTGAACGCATTACTTTAAGTATCACAATGTTTGACTGCGTAGAAATTAATTAGAAGAATCCTGAGAAGAAATGGGGCAGCCTTTAACTCACTAGTCGTATCAAATGAAGTCCAATCGAAGAAGCGTTAGAGATAGGTGTAAGCGCGGTTTTGGCCCTTGGCGGCATGGATGCCGCCGTGGAGCGTATAGGGATATATTCACAGCGAGCCAAAAGAGCGCTTGCACACTCCCCCGCCGGACAGGCGATTAATAACAGTGAAGGTGTGACCCTCTAACACACCCAACAAATAAGATTCAGCCCAACGCTACTCAGCTAAATAAAAAATGCCAAACCTTCATTCCAAGGCCAGCACACTTTGGGGCAAAACCTAGGTAGCTTTTGAACTAGCAACCCACATCAAATGCAGCTTAATCGAAGAAACGTTAGAACCCAAGTGTAAACGCGGCTGCGGCCTTTGCCAGCAGGGATGCTGGCAAAGGCCGACAAGGATGTGCTTGAACAACGTCCATGTCTAAAAGCCAGTTCGGCGTCCATGCCTCTCGTTCGTTAGCGCGAAGCTACGCTTCACTCACCGTGTCGCAGATGTGTGTTTGCACATAAGCTCACTGCAGGTGATAGATTGCCATGAAGGTACACCTTCAAACACCCGTTCCAAAAAAGACTCCGCTAATCACTACCCAAACAAAGTAAAAAAATGCCATACCTTCACTTCAAGGCCACCAAACTTTGGGGCAAAAGTACGTTAGCCTTTAACTCACTAGTCGTATCAAATGAAGTCCAATCGAAGAGGCGTTAGGTAGAGGTGTAAGCGCGGTTTTGGCCTTCGAAATCATGGATGATTTCGCAGAGCCCACACGGACGTGCTTGCGGCGAGCCAAAAGAGCGCTTGCACATTCCCCGCCGGACAGGCGATTAATAACAGTGAAGGTTCGACCTTCAAGCCTCTGTCCCAATATCCACTTCGTCAGGCGCTAATGCTTTTTAGATCTCGATTAGTTATCCGAACGTCTCGAACACGGTTCAGCCGCACAGCCGCACAGCCGCACAGCCGCACAGCCGCACAGCTTATCCAACTGCTAGACGCTAAATTGCTAATGTTGAGCGAATAAAAAAGCGCCCGAGGGCGCCTTTGACTTTGCAGGGTAAAACAGTTGCAGGGACTAACTTTGCAGGGTTAGTGTAGGTGCTTGGTATCACCAAGCACCTAATGGGGTATCACTTGTGGGTTATAGCTGGTGTCCGTGGTGCTCCATAATTTTCTCTGGGCTATGACAAGTCGCACAGGCTTCTTTAGCGTCTTTGGCTTCTTGTTTATCTGGGCCAAAGTAGGCGCCGTTATTTTGCATGTGTGCCATAGCGGCATCTGACAGATACTTCTGGTGACAACTAATGCACGAAGCCGCATCAGATGAAGCATACCAAGTGGCAACGGGCGTTAGCGCGGGATCGTTATTTTTACCTGGAATAAAGCTAGGTACAGCATGGGCTTGGCCTGCATTACGACCGAGCTCGAAACCGTAGGCTTTGCCGCCCCAACCTTCAACCTCAGCATGACAAGTGGTGCAGTCAGTCTTCAAAATGGTGCCGCTACCACCATGACCATTATCATGGCCTTGTGCTTTATGGGCTTTATACATAAAGCTGGTGGACTTCATTTCGCCCGAAGCAAGCGCGTCGCCATTGGCATCTTCTACCGCCCCGAGTTTCTTATCGTTGGTGTGGCAAGCGATACAATTGACGCCATTTGAGTCATGGTAAAACTCATAGCTATGACAGTCGTAACAGGTTTGCTCATCAATAATCGCGCGGCGCTGTGCAACAACCGCAGCGGTGTCGTTAAGGATGGTGCGATAAGCCTCTGTTTGGACATAGGCAGGATATGCATTGGTCGCATCACAGCTCACACGGCTAGCGCTGTTCTCTTCGAAACATACTTTAAGCACTGGCAGTACTTCTAGTGAGCGTGAAGCGATATCGCTTGGGAAGTTCATCGCGACCTTAACGCTAACACTGTTGTCGCTATTCCAAGTTGCTTTAGCAGGATCTTTAATGTCGATACGGCGCTGGCTGTAGGGGGATTGATCAAAATCTGGATAATCTTTCTCAACATCCCAGCTGACCACGACATAAGGCTTGCTGTAACCCTGTTTATAGACTTCAGCTTGGCTTACTAGGTTACCGGCTTCATCCATTATCTTCATGTCGAAGCTAATTTCATTGGCGACGCTGATGGCAACATTAGTGACAACGGCGTCATAGGCTTTTGCCGCTTGGTAAGGCTTAGCATGGTCGTTATGCACCGCAGCGCTGTGACAATCTGTACAGGTCAGCTCTGGGTTTTTATCTGACTTATGCTGCGCAGGTTTGTCGGTATGACAACCGGTACAAGCGTTGGCATTGGCATTAGCGAGCCAGAGATCTTTATCAGCCAACGTGTCATCTTCAACGTGACAGGCGGCGCAATCCATAAAGGGTTTGGTTGGGAAGGCGGGGTAGTCAAAGGCGTGAGCGCCGCCATAACCGGCGATGGTGTAGGGCATGGGGACCACATTACCTTCGCTGTCTTTACCTTCACGGTGTGGCCCCATATGAATAGCGTGCACCATATGGCCTAACTCGACAGAAATAGCGTTAGGATCGGTGACAATACCATTGTGACAAGACTGGCAATTTTCCATATCGAGTCGACGGCCACCATGGGCTTTTAGGCTGTCTGGCTGGTGACAGGTGTAACAGGTTTGCATGGTGACTAGATCGCGGGTCTCTATGCCTTCACTGGCATTGGTCGATGGGATCCAATCGAAGTGAGCATTCTCTGCCAGTTCATGGCCTGAGTCATATTCAAACTGCATCTCAATAGCGATGCGTTGGGTCAGTTGTGGGTCGAAGGTGACGCCCGCAGGATCGTCAGCCGTGGTGAGATTAGTGTTAAAGGTATAGGTGTAAGTACCGTCTTGATGATCGGTTAAGCACTCTGGACAGTCGTTTATCTTTTCAAAGCCCTGCTCAAAGGTGGTGCCAGCATCATTGGTGGTTTCATTGAGAAGTGAAAACCACTGCTTGAGTTCGGTGCCATCTTTGCTCTGTAACTGGGCTAATGAAAAGCGAAAATCGTGAAAGGGATTCGTGCCATTTAATCCGATTAGCCCAACGCCTTGGCTATTTTCAAGGCTAAAGTCGACGGTAATAATACCATTTTCGTAACGCGCACTGCTGATATTGGCGATGGCTTCGTCAGCCATGTCGATATTGAGGCCGTTACCGCCGGGTTGTCCTGGCACGCCTGGCTGGCCGTTTTCGCCATCAACACCATCTTTACCATCATTTCCATCTCCACAAGCTGCCAACATCATTGACGAAGCAATGAGTAGCGCCAGTGTGGTTGTTTTTGTTTTTATCATCATTTATCTCCAAGATTAACCACTGGGTGTAGCTGCTTGAAATGTTAAAGATTGGTAGCGATATCCGATATGAAGCGCATCACTTTAACGACTGCAGCGCTAAATGCTGAACATGCTGCTTATTGCGTTACAAATTGGATTTAACGACCTGTTTGCGGCGTTAAAGTTGGCGTAATGCACTGGATTTTTTACAGTTAACGGCATTTTAGTTCAAGTTTTACGCCGAGGAACTCTAATATTCATATTGCGCAAATCACAATTGTGAATCTTGCTTGGTAGGGAGTTAAGGGCGGGAGTGAGACCTAGGGGGATAATTAGAAGCTGATGAGTTGAGATGGGGTTTATCTGTGTCACATATTTAACAAAATATTTGCATTGGGTATCACTCTTTACTCTGCGTAATCGTATTGCGAGGCAATTTACCTTAAATTAGCGCTCAGTAAACTAAGCGGTTAGTAAGCTAGGCGATTAGTCAATATAGGTGACATGGATCCTGAAAAAGGAGAGGCATGAGTCGAGTTAATACCAATAGTCTATTTAATATTAAAGTCTTCGTATTATTGTTTGAAACATTAAGCTCTACCGAAGTCGCGCAGCAATTAGGTGTGGCGACATCAAAAATTAGTCGCAGTTTAAAAGCCTTACGCCACTCGTTCGATGAGCCTTTGTTTATTCGTAAGCAACATGGTTTTGAGCATACCCCATTCGCAAAGACGATTTATCCTCACTTAAAACAGTTGCTCACCCTATCAGAGACCAGTTTGGCCTTGTCGCAACCGGTAAATACACAGGTGACCCAGCAGATGACCATTACCTGCCCGCCGCCATTATCGCTTAATTTACTCAGTTATCTGCAAGATAAAGCGTCGCAATTAAAGCTGCAATACTGCTTTAATATTAAGCCCTGTAGCAATGATATCGATAAGCTATTAAACCGCTTAGAGGTGGATTTAGCGGTGACCTTTGAAGCCTATAATTCCGAGCGTTTGTCGTCAGAATTTGTCGCTAAAGCCAATGCCTATGTGGTGGTGGGTAATCAACAACATCCTATTTTTAAGGGCGACAGCCGTATCGATGTCGATACTATGCTCAAGTACCCTTATATCAGTTTTAATGGCCATGAGTTTGAGCAAGGGCACGATCCGCTGGCGATGTATGCCTTAGATAAAGGGCGGTCAATTAACATGGTGGCCAAGGTGTGTCTATTGGCAGATTTGATGATCCAGCTTGAGCGTAGCGATGCCTTAGCCTTGATCTGTTATCGCGATGCGGTGGCGTTTTTATGTGCCAAAGCCAAGCTGCATGCGGTCGCCTTGCCTGAAGATCAAAATCGCCTCCTTAATTTACGCGCAGACGGCCATCGTCATTACCTGACCAAACTGAGGCAGGGCAATCAAGCGAACCTGTGGGTTGAGGCTGAGATAGCGTCTTACATTCAAGGCAATGTGATCCTACATTGTGATGGAGCCATTGATGCCAAAAGATAAATTACTCGATATCTCGTTAGCCACCTTAGAGATTTTTTGCCTAGTCTATGTGAGAAAAAATGCTATCGAGGTGGCAAATCATCTAGATCTGTCGCAGCCCAAAGTGAGCCGAGCATTGGCGGCCCTTAGGGCGGTATTTGATGATCCCTTGTTTATTCGCCGTGAGAGTCAATTTCAGGCGACCGAAACGGCGCATAATCTCTACCCCATTTTTTGCCAAATGATGGCCTGTAGCCAAGAGGTCGATCATCTGGTGAGAGGCGGCAAAGGGGTGATGGCGGCTAATGTCGAGGTGGCAACTGTGCCGCAACTGGAGATCAATTTAACCCAAAGTATCAAACAGGCAGCGTTAGCGGTGAGTGAGGCCGAGATGATGGTGGCTACCACGCCATGGGGTGAGGGCACGACGCAGCAGTTATTAAATGATGAGCTTGATGCGGCCATCAGTTTCGAGCGAGCAGATAATCGCGCTATCTTGTCAAAGTCGATTATTCAACATCGTGGTGGCCATCTGGTGGCTCGTAAAGATCACCCTATTTGGCAAGCGCCTAATATCGATAACATGATTGACTATCCGCTAGTGAAGCTAATCACTATGCCTTTTCCTGCCAATAGGTCGCCCCTTGGCTGTTATGCCAAACGCGTAGGCAAACAACTGCAGTTATATGCCACCGCCCCGGATCTGGGCAGCGCGGCAAACAGCCTGTTAAACTCAGATGCCATCATTATTATTGGGGTGCAGGGCGCGGTTGATTTTTTAAGAAACATCAATGGATTGCATGCACAAAAAATTGATTATCAGCAAGATAAGTTGCTGTTAGAAAACTTCAGCCATCCGACGGTTTATCTATGGCTGAAGTTGGATGCCAGTGGCAAAGTGACCACGCCGTTTTGGTTACAGCGCTGTTTAGAGGATTACATCATCAAGGCACATCAATAGTCGTTATACGCGCTATTTTTTATCTGTAGCGCCGTGACGCGTATAGGCTTGGCAAATACTTTGCTCGCCAATCTGTTTTGCGCGCTGCAGGGCGACCTCGGCATTACTTAAGTATTGCTCTAGGTTTTGCCCTGCTTGATAGCTGGCTATCCCCATGCAAATACCCGTACCAAGGCCGATGTCATTGAGGCTGTTGAGTGATTTAACGGCAAAATGATGCGCCGCATCTGAGCTAGTGTCTGGCAAGATAATAATCACTTTTCCCAGTTGCCAATGTGACATTTGATAGCCCGCAGGCAGCGACTTTAATATGTGGATCTCCACTTCGCGCTGGCGGCTTTCTAATTGACCAATATCACTCATATGGCTGAGCATGCTTTCGGCGGTAATATCGATTAACAGTAGGCTGGAGTTATCGCGACTCTTAGGTGTCAGCGATTTAAAGTAATCGTCTAAATCCCGCAGGTTAACTAAGATGGTGCTGCGATGGGGAATAAAATCGCCTCGGTCTTGCAGTAACGCCCGCTTTTGGGCCTGCTCTAAGGTGCAGACGATATACTCTATCTCGCCAGCAGCATCTAGATGCCCTTTTAAAGTGGCTTGCAGGCAAGTGTTCTCTTGGCTATTGGGATCACATAAAATTTGCCCCTTCCAGCTACCTTGCAGCAAAATTTGCTGAGTAATCCGCGGCCACTGCGAACTCAAGTCGTTATTGAGTAGCTCGGTGAGGTTCTGATTAGTGATGTCATGAATCGACACCAACTGCATAAATGCTTCATTGGCTAATTCAAGTGAGCCATTAACTGACACTAAGGCGCTCGCAACCGCATTATCATTAAGCAGGCGATTAAGGTTAGCTTGCTTTTGGGCCTGCTTTAACTCAGTAACGTCGTTAAAGATGACTAACAGGTAGTTGCCTTTTTTGGCTGGGCGCGGGGCGCTGCTAATAGTAACGGCGAGGAAGTGACCACATTGTTCTTCAAAATCGATAACATCATGCCATTTTTTGCGCTCATTGAGCTGGGTTAAGATAGCGGCGTAAGCATCATCTTCTAGTTGCAGTATGCGTTGTAAATTACGATCTGATAGCTCATCTAGCTCAATATTTAGTAACTTAGCTGCCTGTTCGTTGGCCGTCACAACCCGATTGTGATCATTGACTATGATGCAGCCCGTGTCTTGATGAAACAGGCGGTTGGCGAGATCGATACTAAATTCTCGTGAGCGCTGTGCAATGCGGTAGGCATGTACCAGCAAGATCAATCCCAGCGACAACAAGGTCAATACTACCGAGCCAATAATGACGATATTACGCCATTCATAAAAATCGGCGGCAATCGCATCGTTACGCACATAGGAGACTAAGTAATATTCTCGGTGCGTTTCATATTGGGTCGTTAGCCCTATTTTTAAGTAAACAAAAGTAGCGTCATCACCATGAAACTGGCCAAAATTACTGGTGGCCATTTTACGCCATAGCGCCGGATAACTTAGGCGTAAACTGCTGCCCAATGTCTCAGGGATGCGATTGATGGTCGGCTTATTTTTAACACCGGCGTAAAGTAAACCTTGGGTATCAACCATTAACAGTGGCGACTCTTCACTAGAATAAGCGGGTTTAATGCTTTTGAGCATACGGGTCATAGACTGATAGGTGACTAAGTACCCCCGCACACTCAAGTCAGGGTTTTCGAGCCACGCCAGTTGGTACAGGTAGGGTTCTATCTTGCCATCGACCTGAGTAAAATCCAGTGGTGAGGTATAAACCTCGGTGCCCCCCATGCTACTAGCACCGCCTAATAATGAGGGTGGCAGCGCTCCATAATTCATCTCATTGGACGCTGAGAATTTAAATTCCCCTTGAGAACCAAATAGAGCGATATCAAATAGTTCAGGAATATTACCTGTCATTAATTGCCAGTTTTGTTGTAGCTGTTCTTGCCGTGCCTCACTCGGGATCATAAGGTAGTTTTTAAGCAGTTCAGAGTTGGCAAACATTTGGGTTCTAAATTTTTGAAACGTCACTCTGTCCGCAATTAAACTGCCAACCGATTGCAGCTCACTATATCGTTGGGCTGCCCAATCTTCCTGCAAACGGCGTTCACCGAGCGTAACGATCACATTGGTCAACAGAATTGAGCTGATCAGCAAAATAATGATCTGTGTTGCCACAGAAAAAATACGTTGCGGTGACCAGTGAAGTCCTTGCCCTGTGATCAGAAGTGGAAGTTTTTGCGTCAGCATTGAGTGTTCATTGTCTAATTATTTTAGCGGCTATATTAGCAGATTCTCTCGGCTTAACACAGTGACTTACAATTGACTAACACTCGTGACGATATCCATGGATTAGGCGATGTTAGATTGGGTTACCTTTTCGGCGCAAATGCGCCTTGCTAATGCTTTATTGTCAGCTTAAGGTCGCTAGCCGACCACGCCTAAATGTCGGTGTTTAAATTCGGCATTGGCTGCCAACACTATCTGTTTACAGCGCACAATATCGACGCCTTCTAAGCCATCAATGGCCGACACTTGCACCTTGGCGATATACTGCGGCGCCAGTTTAATAAACTCATTTACGGCGTGATATGCGCCTTTTAACTTGGGTTGGCAGTGGCGAAGGTACGCCGCTTCAGTATCGGCATTGAGTGAAATCGATAGCGCGTCAACGACAGGGGCTAACTCAGGCAAAATATTCCGTCGGTGAAACAGATTGCCTAAGCCATCGGTATTGACTCTGACTCTGCCGCCTTGGCTTTTGATTGCGCCGGCAACCTCGAGCAGGGTCGCAAGATTTAAGGTGGGCTCGCCATAGCCGCAAAACACATATTCATCGAAGCTACTGACATCTCCTAGCAGAGGGATAAGCTCCTGTGCCTTAGGTTGATGGTCTAAGGCTAACTGATAGTCGTGGACCTGCTTGCTACCATTGTGTTTTGGGCAAAATTGGCAACGTAAGGTGCAACGCCCTGTGATGTTAAGGTAGCGGCTGTTACGAATATCGTAGACTAAGGTTGATTGACTCATGATAGGTGACGTTGCCCGAGCTGATGGGGTAAAGAGGACAGTGTAGCGACTTTGAGCGATTGAAAATGGCGATGAGATCAAAAAGAGAGGCAATGCCTCCCTTTTTGCTAGCATTTAAGGCTCAATCACCTCATCGGTTTTAGGCTGCCACCACCACTGGAAGAAGCGGCGTGTTGTGCGCTTAATATCATCGAGAATAATATAGAGCACTGGGACTAAAATTAGCGTCACCACGGTCGAGAATAAAATACCAAAGGCCAATGAGGTTGCCATAGGGATCACTATCTTGGCTTGTAAGCTCTTTTCCATGATGATGGGCACTAAGCCGACAAAGGTGGTCAGCGAGGTTAAGATAATCGCCCTAAAGCGGTAGCAACCGGCATCGATGGCCGATTGCACCAAAGATAAGCCTTGCTGGCGCGAGCGATTAACAAAATCGACCAAGATCAGCGAGTCATTCACCACCACGCCCGCCAACGCGACGATGCCACAAAGGCTGAGCACGCTCATGGACAAGCCCAAAATAAAGTGGCCAAACAGCGCCCCAATAATCCCAAAGGGGATAACCGACATGATGATCAAAGGTTGGCTGTAGGATTTAAGCGGAATCGCCATCAAGGCATAGATGGTAAACATGGCAAAGAAGAAGCCTTGGATCAAACCCACCATGGCACTTTGTTCGTCGGCGCTACCGCCATCTAAGGTGCTGGAAATATGTGGGTATTTACTCTGCAGTTGCGGTAAAAAATCTTTTTGGATCTCGGCCACCACTTTAGCGGGTTCGACAATCGTGGTATTGGCGTTGGCGCTCACGGTAATGGCCCGGCGTCCGTCCACCCGGGTGATGGAGGAGTAGGAATCACCTAGCTCAATATCGGCCACGCTAGAGAAGGGCACCGAGGTGCCTTGAGGTGTGCGGATCATCATATTTTCAAGATGGCCCACGGTGCGGCGCTGCTCAAGCGGGTAGCGCACCATCACTTTGACTTCTTCTTTATTGCGCAAGATCCGCTGCGCCTCAAAGCCGTAGAAGCCGTAACGCACTTGGCTGGCTAGATCGGCAAGGGTTAAGCCTAGTGCCTCGGCGGCCGGTTTTATCGACAAACGAATTTCATGGCTGCCCGACGAGTAGTTATCCGAAATGTCATACACCCCTTCATAGGTGCGCAGCTTCTGTTTTAAGTCATTGGCGGCCAAGGCGAGTTGTTCAAGATCGCTAGAGGTTAGCCTAAAGGAGATATCACCGCCGGCGTCGTTGGTGCTGGCGTTAATGTTGAGCTTTTTAACCGAAATCAGCTCAGGCAATGCCTCACGCCAAGCGGACGCAATGGTTACGCCATCAACCTCTCTGTCTTCTCCTTTGGTTAGTTCGGCAAACACAAAGGCCGAAGTACGCGAGCTCATATTGATAAAGCTATGTTTAACCACGGGCTTGCCATATTCGGCTTCCATATCATCGTTCATGCGATACAGAGCGCTTTCAATCTCTTTAACCACTTTTAAGGTGTTGGCTTCGGAGCTGCCCACATCCATTTCCAGTCGTACCTGAATAAAATCAGAGGGAATATCGGGAAAGAATACCCAGCGCACTTTACCACTTTCCACCAAGGCGATAGAGAGGACTAACACCCCAACAAAGGTAGCGACCACATTGTATCTATGTTTGATACAACGCTCGATAAAACTCCGATATTTATGGTGAATAAAGTATTGCACCTGATTGTTTAGTGCCAGCTTAAAGCGCACAAACGCATTGGGGTTAGGGTTGGGGCGACTCGGTTTCATGTGCGCTAAATGGGCGGGTAAAATCAGTTTTGACTCCACCAAGGAGAAGGCTAAACAGAGGATCACTACCAAGCCTATCGACTTCCAAATAATGGCCATCGGGCCAGATACCATCACCATTGGCATAAAAGCGGCGATGGTGGTCAGTACCCCAAAGGTGGCGGGCATGGCCACTTTTTGTGCGCCTTTAACCACATTGTCCAGCGAGTGACCATGGCGCTCAATTTCGGTATAGGCGCTCTCGCCGATGACAATGGCATCATCGACCACTATCCCCAGCACCAAGATAAAGGCAAATAGGGTCAACATGTTGATGGATAAAGAGAAGGGCTCTAGCGGCATAATAAACATCGCTCCCAGAAAACACACAGGTAAGCCCATCATCACCCAGAAGGCCAATTTCAACTCTAGGAACAGGGCTAAAATGATAAAGACTAAGAGGGCGCCATAAAACATGTTTGATATCATCATGTTTAAGCGACCCTTGAGGTAATGGGTCAGGTCGCCCCAAGTATCTAATTGGGCATTGGCTGGCAAACTGGCGCGGCGCTGCTCTATGTACTCTTTGACCTGCGATGAGATATCCAGTGCATTTTGATCATCGACACTCAGCACTTCGATAATGGCCGCCGGTTTGCCATTAAAGCGGGTGTATTCCAAACGGTCTTCGAAGCCATCACGAATGGTCGCCACTTGGGGGAGCATGACACGGCTGCCGTCGGGGCGAGTGGTCACCACGATTTGGGCAAAATCATCACCGGTATAGGCTTGGCCTTTGGTGCGCAGGAGTATGTCACCATCTTCGGCACGAATAGAGCCGCCGGGCAGATCGATAGAGGAGTTACGCACCGCTTGAGCGACTTGGGCAAAACTTAAATTGTATTCTCGCAGTTTGTCTTCCGACAGTTCGATACTGATCTCATATTCACGTACGCCAGTGACCTGAGCACGGGTGACGGCAGGCAGCATGGTCAGCTCGTCACGAATGCCCTTTGCCAGTTCTTTCATCTGGTGCAGATCCATATCGCCATACACAGACACCCAAATCACATTGTTCTCTGGCTTAATGCGAAAAATATTAGGTTTTTCGATATTGTCGGGGAAGGTGGAGATAGCATCGATATTCAACTTGGCTTCATCGAGAATATCTTGCGGATCGAAGCCATCGGCAACCTCTATGGTCACATTACCAAAGCCTTCGCTGGCCACTGAGGTGACTTTTTTAATGCCGCTAATATCTTGAATTGCTTCTTCAATTTTAATGTTTATCCCTTCTTCAATCTCTTGCGGCGCGGCGCCGGGGTAGGCGACCGAGATCTGCAAGTAGTTGAGTTCGAACGAGGGGAACACCTCTTTATTGATCAACACGGTACTAAAGAGTCCGCCAATCAATAAAATAATCATCAATAAGTTGGCGGCAACACTGTTGCGGGCAAACCAGGCGATAATGCCTTTTTGGGTATCCATTACTGTTCACCTGCTGCCATTAATGTGGTGGGGGCTGGCGTTGGCTCGCTGTCGAGCTTCGAGTTGTCATCAGTTTGCTCGCCTATCACCTTAACCAGTTGGCCAGTAGCCATATTATTGATGGTGGTCAGTGAAATGCGCTCGCCATCCACTAGGCTGTCTTTGATATAGACATTGTCGATATCGCTACGAACCACATTGACGCTGCGCATCTCTAGGGTATTGTCATCTCGCACGATTGCCACCTGAGAGTTGCGCACGATATGGCGCGGCAGTTTGACTATGCCCTCAACGGTGCGGCCTTTAATCACGGCGGTGACGAAACTGCCAAATTTTAACGGCAGTTGCCCAGCTTGTTTGTTGTCTCTCAGGTAGGGATCTTTAATTTCGGCGACCAAATACACCATGCGATTATCGGCGTCGATCACTCCTTCGCTACGCACAATTTTGCCTGTCCAATACACAGTGCGCCCAGCCAGTTCGGCGCTTAAGGTCACTTCAGTATCTGGGTTGTCTACCGACTCTAGGTAGGCCAGTTCATTATTGGCCAGTGGCAGGCGTATTTCGGCGGTGCGGGTATCGTAAAGTTCACCAAGATTAGTGCCTAAGGTGACATATTGGCCAAGGTCGACATGTCTCACCTTGATGATGCCATCGAAGGGGGCACGAATGACGGTTCGGGCTAAGTTTCGCTGGGCGCGGGCTAAAGCGGCCTCGGCAAATTTGACGTTAGCTTGCTCTTTTTTCAGTTGTGGTAACCGCAGGCCCAATTCGGGGGCGGCGCCGCTGTCATAATCTTCCCAATCCTTCTTAGCCACTTGACCGCGGGCGATCTCTTCATCGAGCAGGGCTTTGGCTTGAGCTAGAGTCGCTTGAGCTTGGATCAGGTCGGCTTGGTAGTCTGAGGGTTCAATCTCAGCCAGTATATCGCCGCTTTTAACTATGCCACCGGCAACAAATTTGTCGGAAATGGTCAGCATACGCCCCTGAACTTCGGTCACCAGCTGGGTACGGTTCTTGGGATTGACCACGCCATAAGAGGGCAGATTTAACGACACCGTTTGCTGGGTCACCGTCATCACATCGACAATCGGAATGGGGATCTCATCGGGCTTTTGCTCGGGCGCCTCTTTGGTGCTTATGAGCAGCGCTGCTAATCCACTAAAAAGGGCCAGAATAAGAATCGGCGGAAGCGTTCTACGAAGAATTATTTTTATCATTGCCTTGATGCGGTTCCATGCTGCATTGCGTTGGTTGTTAAATTACCAGAGTCTGCACCTAGGGCAAACGTCTTTTTGTAACTTAAATGTATCAAGCTAGCGTTAACGTGTTGATTTTGTGATTGCACAACCGCTAAACGCTCAATTAACGATACAAAAAAGCGCCCATGATGGGCGCTTCTTAAGTTGTCAGCAAAGAATAACCGAGTGAGTTACTTTTTCTTTTTGCCGGCTTTAAATTTTTTACTGACCTTTTTGTCGACCGCTTTGCCTTTTTTCTTTGACGGTGGACGAGCCTCTTTATGTTTTGGGCGTAAGCCTTCAATAACGCGGCGTTTTAAAGGTTGTTCAATATAGCGCTCAATCTTAGCGACAATGCGCATATCATGGGCTTCGGCCAGTGAAATGGCGGTGCCTTTGTTACCGGCGCGGCCAGTGCGTCCGATACGGTGCACATAGGTATCGGCCGAACGTGGCATATCGAAGTTAATCACGTGGCTAATATCGTCAACATCAATACCGCGAGCGGCAACATCGGTAGCCAGTAGCACTCTGACTTCACCTTTGGTGAAACGCCCTAGGGCTTGAAAGCGTGCTTTTTGCTCCATATCACCGCGCATAAAGGCGCAATCAATGCCTACGCGCTTAAGCTGGCCTTCGAGGCTGGCAACCACTTCACGGGTTTTAACGAATACGATGGCGCGGGTCACATCTTCACGTTGCAAGATGTTGCACAGCAAGGCGAATTTATGCTCTTTATCGTCGGCCAAATGGATCCACTGATGGATTTTGGCTTTTTCGCTGCGCGGCGGCTTTGTTTCGATAGTGACAGGATCGGTCAGTAGCTCTTGAGCGAAACGGCTAACACCACCGCCCTCGAGCGTGGCCGAGAATAGCATGTTCTGTTTGCGGCCCTGCGCTTCGATAGCGATGGCCTGTACGATAGAGGTAAAGCCCATGTCCAGCATGCGGTCGGCTTCATCTATGACTAAAATCTCAACTTCTTGAGCATCAAACTGCCCCTTGTCGAGGTATTCCATCAAACGTCCAGGCGTGGCAACAAGAATGTCGACATTCTCACTCAGCGCCTTTTCTTGCGGTGCGTACGGTACGCCGCCAGTAATAATGGCGATATCTAAATCTAAGTCGGTAGCCAGGTGAGACGCATAGCGGTGGATCTGGCTCGCAAGCTCACGAGTCGGGGTTAAAATAAGTACCCGAGCTTGGCCAGAAAAACGGCGTGGAAAATCGATAAGATGCTGCAGCGCGGGCAGCAAAAAACTCGCCGTTTTACCGGTTCCGGTTGGGGCGCGTGCAAGAATGTCTCGCTGCTCAAGCCCGAGTGGGATGGTCTGTTGCTGGATGGTGGTGGGCGTATTATGACCCATCGCCTTGAGTGACCTTAGTAAAGTCTCGTCAAGGTGGAAATCTTCAAATTGCATGCGCTGCGTCTCAGTGAATAATAGCGCGGCATTATATACCGAAATTGGATTCAAGTGCGAGGATAGTCATCAGTGACTGTTGGATAATCAATAAGCCACTTTTTGCCCTTTATCGATAGCCATCAATTGCCGATCAAGCTCCGGTTACGGATAGCGCCTCTAGAGCTTGAGGTAAAACGCCTTGGTCAGTGCCACCATCTCTTGGGTGTACTTACCGCTGCGATCTCGAATACACAGTGACTCAGGTTTATCAGAGTGGGGGGCTATTGGCTCTTGATGGCCGAGCAAAAGCAGGTGGCGATGAGGGATTTTACCTTCAATACTGGCTACATCGACACGTTTGATTAGCGTCAACTGATGCGCACTAAGCTGGGATAAAAACGCCTTAAGGCTTTGGGTGGGCAAAATGAGACTGGCGCGTCCCTCGGGGTGCAGTAAGGTTTTTATCGCCTCTAACAGTTGCTGAAAACTTAAGCTTTGGGTGTGGCGAGCCAGGGCTCGGCGCTCAGTGGCAGCTTGAGGCCCGTTATCAAAATAGGGCGGATTACACACAATATGATCAAATAAGCTTGGCTGCGTAGGCTGGCTCAGCCATTGATTAATACATTGCGGCACTAAGGTGATTCTGCTGGCCCACGGGCTGGTATCGATGTTGTTGCTACAATCGATAGCGGCATCATGATCCAGTTCGATAGCGGTGATAATTCCCTTGCTGCGCTGGGCGGCCATCAAAGATAAGAGCCCACTGCCCGCGCCGATATCGAGAATCTTGCTTGCCTCTGTTAAGGGCGCCCAAGCGCCTAAGAGCACGCCGTCTGTACTCACAGGCATGCCGCAATGGCTATCATCTATGTGAAACTGTTTAAAACTAAAAGGCATAAGAATATCGGTAATGCAAACTGTGGCGCCATTGTACTGCATAGTGAATAGCGGACAAAGCCGAGGCGAATCGCGTAAACACAGTGGATCTAACTATGATGAAATGTAGCTTGATGTAATGAGTGGGACCTGCCTGTTTTTAGTTTGTTAATGTTTTGGTGTTAATCGCCATCTTTGCTCGCTGTTTTCTTGTTAATTGATAGGTATTTTGCTAATAGTAGTCCCCCAATCTGCGGCGAAAGCCCGTAAATTGGCTTAGGTAATCCAGTTTGAATGCATTGTTAGCGTTAGTTGATTCTGCTGTTGTTCAAAAAGTAGTCGTGATGCGGCTAGATTTACCGTAAGGTCGTGTAATTAAATGTTTACACGCAATGAATGTCGTGAAAATTATCGACTGATTTTCCACAAGTGATTGAGATCATTATAAAAGCAGTTTAACGGGGCGTTGTGTGCAGAATAATAAAATGAGTATGACCGATACATTAAGCTTAGGTTTTATGACCTTTGCCTTTTTTCTTGGTGCGGGAAACTTAATCTTCCCGCCATTGGCTGGCTTTTTAGCCGGTGAAAACATGTCGTTAGCCATGGTTGGTTTTTTGCTGACAGCGGTAACCTTACCCCTTATTACCTTGATTGCAGTGGCTAAAGCCAACGGCAAAATCATGGGGTTATTACCTCCAGTGGCGGCGACTATGTTGGCTGTGGCTATTTATATCATCATTGGCCCCGCATTTGCCGCGCCCCGCGCTGGCTTAGTGGCCTATGAGATGGGATTTAAGCCCTTTATTGATTTTGGTGATGACACCTTTACGTTGTTGGGCTTAGTACTCAATAGTTCACAACTGTTGTATACCCTGATCTTCTTCGGTATCGCTATGTTGCTGTCACTGTTTCCGGGTAAATTACTCGATAGTGTCGGCAAGGTACTGACCCCCATAATGTTACTATTGTTACTGGGCTTAGCGGTTTCTGTCATAGTGCTGCCCAGCGGCGACATAGGCCAAGCGGTGGGCGAGTACCAACATAGCCCATTATCGAAGGGGATTTTAGAAGGCTACAACACCATGGATACCCTAGCGTCGCTTATTTTCGGTATGCTGATTATCGATATTTTGCGCAAGAAGGGGATTGAAGCACCTAAAGAGCAAACTAAGTATTTAGTGCGCGCCGCATTTATCGCTGCTGCAGGCTTGGCTTTTGTGTATATCTCTTTGTTTTACCTTGGTGCTAGTGCAGGCAGTTTGGCGGCCGGTGCGGATAACGGTGGCGTGATTTTAACCAATTATGTCAACGTTCAATTTGGTGCCATGGGGCAGTTCTTGTTAGCAGCGGTTGTCAGCTTGGCCTGTTTAACCACTGTGGTGGGACTGGTATCGGCTTGTGCCGAATACTTTAATGAGTTGATGCCTAGCTTGTCTTATAAGTTGTTGGTCGTGATCATGAGCCTAGCCTGTGTCACTGTGGCCAACGTTGGCTTAGCGCAATTAATCAATATCAGTATTCCAGTGCTTGTGACTGTCTATCCGGTGGCGATTGCGCTGGTGGCTGTGACCTACCTGACAGAACATTTCGATCGTCCAGCATTGGCTCACCGCTTAGTGTTAAGCGTGGCGCTGATCTTCGGTATCATCGATGGTCTAAAGGCGGCGGGACTGGACATGAGCGTGTTTGATGTGATGCCGATGCACAGCGAAGGTATGGCTTGGTTGTTGCCCACAGGGCTGGTGATTATTGCCTGTTTAATGGTAAAGCGCCCAAAGGCGCAGGCGGTTCTCAATTAATGTGAACCGCGGCCACCATCGATGATTAACTAGCGTTATGCCCTGCGAGCTAACCTTTGGTCGTTTACACGGCGGCTCATCTGGTTCGTACAGTAGATAAATAATAGGTCAGGTTGTGCGTTTGTTGTTTGCGACAATCTTGGCTAATCGCTTAAGATAACGGTGTTAATTCAGTTGAATTAACACCGTTTTTTTATAAGGACAGCGCGTGACTTCAAGTCAACAAGAGTATCAAATTGACCCCCTAATCGAGCCATTTCTCGATGATTTATGGTCAATGAAAGGGCTAAGCGATAACACACTGCAAGCGTATCGAAGTGATTTGTGCCATTTTGATCGTTTTGTTCAAAGCCAGCATGCAGCGCTTATAGAGGTTGACGCTGTATTGGTGAGAGAGTATCTCAGTCAACGCTTCGATACTGGGTTTGCTAAATCCAGCAGCGCTCGACTCATCAGTAGCTTACGACGATTTTATCAGTATTTGGTGGCTAAAAAGCACATCGCTATCGACCCCATGGCCATGATCAAACCGCCTAAATTGGCGCGCACCTTACCCGATTCACTCAGCGAAGCCGATGTCGACCGATTACTGAGTGAGCCCAATGTCGATGAGCCTATCGAGTGCCGCGATCGGGCGATGTTGGAGCTGCTGTATGCCAGCGGCTTGCGAGTGTCTGAATTGGTCGGACTGACGATGGATCAACTCAGCCTACGTCAAGGGGTGGTGCGTATTGTCGGTAAGGGCAGTAAAGAACGATTGGTGCCACTGGGGGAGATGGCGGTGACAGAGATTGAGCAGTATCTGGCATCGGCACGTTTTGAGCTGTTAAAAGGCAACAGCAGCGATGTGGTATTTCCCTCGAAACGGGGCACCATGATGACGCGGCAAACCTTTTGGCATCGCATTAAACTCTATGCATTACGGGCCGGCATTGCGGTGCACCTATCACCCCATACACTTCGCCACGCCTTTGCTACCCATCTGCTTAATCATGGCGCTGACTTGCGAGTTGTGCAGTTGTTGCTTGGCCATAGCGACCTATCGACCACCCAAATTTATACCCATGTGGCCAAGGCCAGATTAGCTAAATTACATCAAGTGCACCATCCAAGAGGCTAGGCGGTGGAATAATTTGCTTTCCGTGCTTTGAACATGTAACTTTTCAGCCTTTAGTCGGGTCTATATAGCAGATCACTTATGCAATTTGACGCAATCGCTGCTTAATTTCGTTGTCGATGTAGCCGCAAGTGTGAGTGGTGTTGAGTGATATAAGCACGACCTTGTTTTGGTTTAATGGTTGTAGTCCAAATACAATACAGGATATCTAATGAACTTTACCCGCGCTCTAACTTTGTTATGTGCCCTTGTGGTCACGCCGTTTGCAATGGCGGCTAACAACAGTATTGATAATAGTGAGCAATTAAAGCAAAAACTGGCTAGCACCTTGAGTGTGGAAGTGCAAAGCCTTAATGTATCGCAAATTCCAGGCCTTTACGAAGCCATCACCGACCGTGGCGTGCTTTATATTAGTCAAGATGGCAGTAAGTTATTTCATGGTAACTTATACGATCTTGATAACGGCATGAAAAACCTCACCGAAGCGGCACTGGCTGGCCCTCGTGTCGAAATGATCAAGCAGTTTGAGCCTAATATGTTGGTCTATAAGGCTAAAGATGAAAAGCACGTCGTGACCGTCTTTACCGACATCACCTGTGGTTACTGCCGTAAGCTGCATAATCAAATGGGTGAATACAACGACTTAGGCATTACCGTGCGCTATTTAGCCTTCCCACGCCAAGGCGTGCCATCGAAAAATGCTAACGATATGGCGGCCATTTGGTGCTCGGCCGATCCGTTAAAAGCGATGACCGATGCCAAGGGCGGTAAGTTGGTCGATACGGCTAAAAACTGCGATGCCAACATCTCGCAGCAATACAATTTAGGCCAAACACTGGGCGTAAATGGGACGCCGGCCATCGTATTAGAAGATGGTACTATGATCCCAGGTTATCAGCCTCCAGAGCAGTTATTGCAAGCGCTAGAGCGCGTTCAATAAGCTTAAATGGTAAATCGAGTGACTAAAAGGTGAGCTTAGGCTCACCTTTTTTGTGTCTAGTCGCAATGGCTCCCGCCGTGCAGGTAGTGATTGGCTTATCTCTAGTGCTCACAGATAGCAGCAATCGATACTTTTGCTGTGTGTTCTGCCGCCGCCTTTGTTATGCTAGCGCCATTGTTTGTTGAGGTTATTTACGCTGTGATCCATAAGATAGTTCGTCGCCCTAAGGTGGATGATAATCATCTTCCTGCTCATCTCTCGCCTATTTTAAAGCAAGTTTACGCCAGCCGAGGTTGCAGTGATGCCGACTGTGAGTTGGCGCTTGCTAACTTGCTGCGCCCTAATACCATGAAAGGACTCGATGTGGCCGCGCGGCTGATTGCCGATGCCATGGCAAATAATCGTAAAATCCTTATTATGGGCGACTTTGATGCCGATGGCGCCACCTCTACCAGTGTCTGTTTGTTAGCGCTGAAGATGATGGGCGCGCAGCAGGTGGATTACCTCATTCCAAACCGCTTTGATTATGGCTACGGCCTTAGCCCTGAGATTGTTGCAGTGGCTTACCGTAAAGAGGCGCAGCTGCTGATCACTGTCGACAATGGCATCTCATCTATCGAGGGCGTTGCCGCTGCCAAGGCGCTAGGCATGACGGTGGTGATCACCGACCATCATCTGCCGGGTCAAACGGTGCCGGCTGCTGATGCCATAGTGAACCCTAACCAACTCGATTGCCCATTTGCCAGCAAGTCGATTGCGGGCGTTGGCGTCGCCTTTTATTTAATGTCGGCATTAAGAGCCGAATTAAGAACCCGTGGTTGGTATCAACAGCGCGCCATTGCCGAGCCAAATTTAGCCAGCTTACTGGATATTGTGGCGCTGGGCACGGTTGCCGATGTGGTCTCGCTCGATACTAATAACCGTATCTTAGTCGATGCCGGTTTAAAGCGAGTCAGAGCCGGCCGTTGTCGCCCTGGCATCACCGCCTTATTGGAAGTCGCTAAACGCAATACCTCACGTATTGTGGCCTCTGATTTTGGCTTTGCGGTTGGCCCCAGACTCAACGCCGCCGGGCGGCTCGACGAGATGGCTCTAGGGGTTGAAACCTTACTGTGTGATGACATCATGCAAGCTCGGCGTATGGCCAGTGAGCTCGATAGCTTAAACGCCGAGCGGCGCGATCTTGAAGCCGATATGCAGCAAGAGGCGCTAAAAAGCCTTGAGGCGCTGAGTTTAGATGAAGCAGACTTACCTTGGGGAATCGCGCTTTACCAGAGCGATTGGCACCAAGGGGTGATAGGTATCTTGGCTTCGCGCATTAAAGATAAATATCATCGCCCGGTGATCGCCTTTGCCGAGGCTAATGAAGGCGAGATCAAAGGCTCGGCGCGCTCGATTAAAGGCCTGCATATGCGGGATTTACTCGAACTAATCAATAGCAGACATCCAGGTATGATCATCAAATTTGGTGGCCATGCCATGGCGGCAGGCTTATCGCTTAACGCTGGCCAATTTGACCGTTTTGCCAAGGCGTATGATGAAGCGGTGCGAGAGCTACTGGCCCCCGCGCAACTGACCGGTGAAATTGTCAGTGATGGTGAGCTATTGCCCCATCAAATGACGATGGCATTAGCCCAAGAATTGCGTAATGCCGGCCCTTGGGGACAGAATTTCCCAGAGCCGTTATTTGACGGTTACTTCAGAGTGGTGCAGCAGCGCATTGTTGGCGAACGTCACCTTAAGCTCGTACTGGAAACCGAATGCGGCCAAACCATGGTCGATGCCATTGCCTTTAATGTCGATTTAAAAACGTGGCCCGATGCGACCATTCAATTTGCGCAGGTAGCTTATAAGCTCGACATCAATGAGTTTAGGGGCAATGAGAGTCTGCAGTTTATGGTGGAGCAGATAGAGCCTAGATAAGCTGGGAACGCCCATCTACGGGCTATGGGTTTCGAGATGCGAGCTTTAGCGTCTGACGGCGTGCTTGCTGGTTGAGTTTGTTTGAGGGTTGAACCTTTAATGGGAGTTAATTGCTTGCAGCAGGCTTATGTGCAAGCGCTCTTTTGGCTCGGTGAGTGAAGCGTAGCTTCGAGCCCACGAACGAGAGACTGGGATTGTCGAACTGGCTTTTAGATAGGGATATCGTTGCGAGCACATCCCTGTGGGCTCTGCGCTGAGGAATCCCCTAATGATTTTTAAATAAATCATGAGATTAAAGTGAACTTGCACCTTAAAGTGTGATCTGATGGAAGTGCAAACAAACATCAATCACAGGACTTCAAGGTGCAAGCGTTAACTATCTTACATCAATCTCTCTATCAACATTGTCCAGAAATACATCAAAAGCGTCTCAATACGCTCATCGTCGCCTGCAGAGCGCTCATCAACGCAGATTGTCTCACTCTCACTCATTTAGGACGGCACATTGATGGCACTAGCACTCATACTAAGCACTCGATAAAACGTATCGATAGGTTACTGGGCAACCATCACCTTCACCATGAAAGAATGGCTGTCTATCAGTGGCATGCAAAGTGGCTTGGTAAGCCCCTAGAACAGTAGACACTTCATAGAGTTATAGTGGAATATGAAGATATGAATCTCAAGACGGTATCTTGTTCAGACAAACTTTGTGGCATTGTCATTTCCTCTGGAAATCGTTCTAATGTTGATTCTTTCTTAGATTTAATTACATCTAAGCCCATTGTAAAAGAAAAGTTAAAGGGGGGGAGCTTGAAAATTGTGGAGGATAATGGCGAATATTATGGGGTTTTATTTGGTGCCATTGGAAATATGCCGATACAACATAAGTAAAATGAAAGTTGCATAGCTATAGGCTGTGGTAAGCCCCTAATTTTTTAGATGGGAAGGCTCAGGAAAGCAGCGACACTGGTTAACGCCAGTCAAATCGAAAATGCGTTATGAAGTCGTCGAAGCGTTTTCTGATAATGATTTGCTTATTGATATGCCTGTATCACCGCAAGCGAGAAAGAAGACCCCAAATTTACCTGAAACATGGCGCGCGCGTTTTATTGCTTATCAAAAGCCAAAGGGTGAGATTAAAGGCTTCGTTACCTCGCTGGTTGACCCCACTCGGTATCCACTGGATAAGCTACTTAATATCTACTGGCAACGCTGGGAAATTGAAGAAGGATATGGCGAGCTTAAGCAAGCTCAACTGCAAAGTAAGGTGACGTTACGAAGTCAATTTACTGAAGGGGTCAGACAAGAACTATGGGGCGTACTTATCGCTTACAATCTGGTTCGTTTAGAGATGGTAGCGATAGCAAAGGAAGCAGAAGTTGCTCCAACGCGTATCAGTTTTAGCGCAGCAATAAGCTTGATAGACACACAATTGATGTGGCTTGCTTTATCGCCGGATGGGAAACTGCTGGCTAAGCTGAAGCAAATGTGAGCCGATATAAAACACTTTATCCTTCCAGATAAAAGAAAGCACCGAACGTATCCACGTTCAGTGCTCTATATACCTAGCCGTTACCCACTAAAATATAAGCAATAATGCTTAACCGAATAGCATTAACTCTATTGACTGGCTTTGTGGGCGCTATTTGTCAAAATAATCAGAGATTACTTCCTGGTATCAAACCTTGACGCTGAATGAGCGTTTTTTACATGGTTAATTTAGGGGGAGACAAATTAGACTGGTAAACTTGTCCTTGTGCGACTAATTGTCCCTCCGCATCTGTAAGTATGTGCTATTACGTCGTAATTGGTCTTTTATTGGGTGACGTCTGTCTAGAGTTCTGCTTTACGAATTGTTAAATCTGGTTATAAAGAATAAGATGTGCGCGAATTTACGACTGGGCAGTTCTTAACGATGTTGAAGATCTGCAAGCCATTATCACGAGCAGATTGGAGTCTTAAGTGATCAAAACAAGAAATACTAAAATCGCGATTATCATCAGTAGCCTACTATCAAGCCAAGCTGTACTAGCTAATGAAGCTAATGACGTTTTTTCACTTGGTGAAATTGTTGTTTCAGAGCAGACAGGTGTAAAAGATATTGCTATCAATAACACAATGACAGCAGAGCAAATTGAACTTATTGGCGCCAAAACGGCTGCGGATGCACTGGACTATGTTCCTGGTGTACACGTTGCTCAGTCGAGTAAAGGTGAGAAATTTTTAACTATTCAGGGCTTTGAGCAAGATAAAGTGCTTATTCTGCTTGATGGTGTGCCATATTATGAAACTAACTATGGCCAGTTAGATCTTAACCAAATCCCTGCCAATATCATTGCCAAAATTGATGTAGTGAAAGGCGCCTCTTCAGTGCTTTATGGCCCAAATGGAATGGGCGGTGTGGTCAATATTATCACTAAGAAAGGCCAAGAAGGTATCAGTGGTGATCTTAATGCATCATTTGGGCAAATGGGGCAAAACCATCAAGCAGGTTCTATCAGCTTAGGCAAAGATGGTTTTAGCTTATTTGCATCAGTCGATCACCGTGGTCGTGATGCAATGCGTATGTCTAATGACTTTGAGCCTGTACTTTCAGACATTAAAAATAAATTTGGTGATTTACCAAAGCAGATGGTTGTTGAAGACGGCGGTAAGCGCGAAAACTCTGATTATGAATCGACTAATATCTGGGTACGTGGTGGTTACGCCAATGAAAGCACAGAGCTTTTTGCTAGTGTATTCAGCTTAGATTCTGATCGTGAGCTTCCTTATAACACCCGTTATAACAAAGTATTTAGTGATTTTAGTAGTTTTGCCGATATCTCTGAATATAAAGATACTGGTATGGATTTAAGCGGTTTACACCGCGTAAATGACTGGCTAACAGTGCGTGCATTAGGTTATTACCACATGCATAACGACAGCTATGATTCATACGATAATCCAGATAAAGACCTTAAGTTAGCGACAAGTAGCTACAGCGATTACACCGCAGGTGGCGCTCTGTTTACTGATATGGCATTAGCGGATTGGAATAGCTTAAGCCTGTCAGTTAACTATAAAAATGATGTACACAAAAAGAAGAATGTTGCTTACGTTGATGTAGGTCGCTCTCATGGATATGAACGCTCTCAATTAGATACTATCAGTGTTGCAGCAGAAGATACCATGAGCTTTGGTGCACTAAATGTGGTCGCTGGTATTGCTTGGCATAAACAAACGATTGTTGAAGACCGCGGTAATGATGCTACGCCGGGTGAAGATGGTTCAGATACCTTAGATCCAATGCTTGGTATGAGTTATACCTTCGACAATGCGGGTCTAGTTTATGGTTCTATCGCGCAAAAGACCCGTTTTGCTACCTTCACTGAGATGTTTGACGATACTGGCGCCCGTCACGATCTTAAGCCTGAACGCAACACTAGTTACACCTTAGGCTGGAAAAATGACTTTAGCCATCAGTTGTTAAATAGCATTGACGTGGGTCTGTTCTATCACGATATTACTGACAAGATTGTTGAAACTTATCTGCCGGATCCAAATGATCCGAATTGGGATCTAGAAGTTTACCAAAACATCGGTAAGTCAGAGTTTTACGGTATTGAGATCACGACGCTAAGCCAGCTAACGGAAAATATCAGTCTGTCACTGGATTACACTTATACTCACGCACGTAACAAGAGCGAAAACCGCGACTCAGATTACTTCCGTGATATTCCAAAAGACTCTGTCACAGCGATTGTTAACTGGTATCAGCCTAGGTTAGATATCGATAGTAACCTACGCGTACGCTATCGTACTGATATCCTGATCGATGAACGCTCACAAGAGTGGGAGTCAGATACATTAACTATCGATATGGGAATTAAAAAGGCGATTACACCGCAGTTTTCTGCTTACATGAATCTTAACAACTTACTCGATGAGTCACACTACGAAGGATACGGCCAGCCAAATGAAGGTCGTTCTTATGAAGTTGGCGTAAAGTACCGCTTCTAAGGAATAGGAATGTTAAACAGACTATTTAGTGCTGTTGTCATTCTCCTTTGTGGTCTTTCAAGTGTATCGGCAACGCCGATACACTTGGTCGATCAACAAGGCCGTGAGGTGGTGCTGCAACAGCCTGCCTCACGCATTGTGACGACCTTTACCCCTGCAAACTTGTTTGCTCTTAGTCTTGGTCTTGAAGACCAACTTGTAGGAATTGGCGGTAGCACCAAGTACTCGCCATTCATTAATCGTATTTTAGGCGAGCGCGATCCTTTGGTGATCGGCAGTCGTTCGGCTGGAACCAGTTTAGAAACCATCGTCGCTTTAAAGCCTGATTTGGTTTTAGTCTTTGGCAAAAAAGATGGCTACCGACTGGCAGATCGTCTTAGCTCATTAGGTATCGCTAGCTTGGTTATTCAACCTGAAAGCTTTAAAGACAGTGAGTTTGTGCTATCGCTATTAGCAAAAGCTACGGGCACCGAAGACAAGGCGGCTAAGATAGCAGCTGAAAACCAGCGCTTAGCCGAGATTATCCAAACTGGACTTAAAGGGCTTAGTGACGATCAATACTTACGTGCATATTACGCCAATAGTTCAGATCTATACCGCACCGCGAGTGAGCAGATGTTTCAACATCAGTTAATGGCTGTTGCTGGCATCAATAATGTCGCTACAGGTGTACCGGGTTTTTACCCTAAAGTGAATGCGGAGCAGCTACTACTTTGGCAACCGCAATTATTAGTGCGTGAATCTAATGATTCAACCAAAGTTGATGAACAACTTAAAAAATCATTGATGACACAAATCGCTGAGTTACCGCAGATCAAAATACCTAATGGTAGCTTCTGGGATATGCCGTCACCAATGGCAATGGCTGGTGCACTCTATATTGCTGCTAACGCTTACCCTGAACGATTTAAAAACATCGATTTAGATGCCGAAATAGCCCATTATTATCAAGTCGCTTTTGGTGATGCTTGCCTCTCGCCTCTGCAAGAGACGAGTCAATGTTTATAGCTAAAGGACGCACTTTTCAGCCGGTTAAGTGGCTGAGCATTGCCATTGTTGTAGGCTTGGTAGGCCTTTGCGCGGGACGCTTTTCGATTAACTCAAGCGACTTATTCAGTGCGATTCAAAAACTGCCCTCTGTACTAAGCAGCTTAATACTTGCAGGGCAAGTGCCGGATAACTTAACCCAAGAAGAAAGGGTCATTCTGCTTATTCGTTTTCCGCGTTTACTAACCGCTCTGATTGTTGGTGCTGGTCTTGCTGTATCAGGCGCCGTGTATCAGGGGGTGTTTCGTAACCCGCTGGTGTCACCTGATATTTTAGGCGTCGCATCGGGCTGTATGTTTGGCGCAGCGATGGGACTTATTTTACCGGGCAGCAGTTGGTTGATGGTGCAGTTATTGGCATTTGTTTGTGGCTTAGCAGCCGCTTGTGCGGCGATGTTCATGGCCAAGCGCTTTGGTAGCAACAGTCTGCTATTGATGATTATGACCGGGATTATTGTCGGCTCGATATTTGGCGCAGGGTTGACCATGTTAAAAGCCTTAGCTGATCCCTATGGAGAGCTGCCAGCGATTGTATTTTGGCTAATGGGATCACTATCGGTAAGCAGTTGGAGCACGGTTGCGCAGCTGATAGTGCCTGTGGCCTTAGGTTATGGACTTATTCATACATTGCGATATCGCCTCAACGTGCTTTGCTTAGGCGATCATCAATGCCGCAGCCTTGGGGTAGAACCAGCAAGACTGCGTATGGTGCTGATAGTGATTAGCTCTTTCATTGTGGCTTCATGTGTCGCAACTGTTGGTTCCGTCGCTTGGATTGGCCTAGTGGTGCCACATATGGTGCGTACCTTCACAGGCGCTAACAATATGCGATTGATTCCGCTATCGACTGCGGTTGGCGCCATCTTTTTGCTGCTAGCAGATAGCGTTGCAAGGGCGAGTTTTAGCATGGAGATCCCGATTGGCATTGTGACCTCGCTGGTTGGTGCACCTTTGTTCGCCTTTTTGCTGTTTCGTTTTCGTCAGGGAGGCGCGTATTAATGCTATCTGTTGAAAATGTGAGTTTTTCTGTTGCTGACAAGCAACTATTAAAAGATGTCAGTTTTGAACTAGCAACGGGTGAGTTTTTGGCGATTTTAGGCGCTAACGGTGCAGGCAAGACGACCTTAATTAACTGCTTATGTGGTTTAAACCAACCGAGCCAAGGTCTGGTCAGTCTTAATTCGCGTCCTTTAAATAATATGAGCCGCGCAGAGATCGCGCAATTGATGGCCTTGGTACCACAACAGCAAGAAACCGCCTTTGCATTTACTGCGCTCGAGATGGTAGTGATGGGGCGCACGCCGTTTCTATCAACTTTTGAGTCCCCGTCAGAGCAAGATATCCACGACGCTAAAAGAGTCATGCAGTTACTCGATGTTGGCGGTTTAGCCAAGGCGGACTACAACCGCCTATCTGGTGGCGAGCGTCAGCTAGTACTGTTAGCCAGAGCACTGTTTCAGAGTGAGCAATTGTTGCTACTCGATGAACCGACTAATCACCTTGACTATCGTAATAAATTTCAAATCCTTTCTCAGGTAAAGCGCTGCTGCGTTGAATCTAATACCGCTGTGATTGCCATCTTACACGATCCAAATTTAGCCCAGCTATACGCCGATAAAGTACTGCTATTGGAACATGGCAAGGTATTGGATTATGGCGAGCGTAGCGCCGTGATGACCTGTAAAAATATGAGTCGACTGTATGGCTTGGCAACGGCCAGTTATCAAGTCGCCTCGCAGGAGTTTTTTATGCCGCAAAACGTATTGGGCTTGAGTCTCAGCAAAGTGCTAATTGTTACCGGTGAAAGCGGTAGTGGTAAAACCACCGCTTTAGCAGCACTTATTGAGCAGTGCCAACAAAAACAGCTGCCATTAAAAGGCATGCTTTGCCCTGGTGTGATGAAAAATGGTCGTCGTTTTAGTAGTGATATTGTCGATATAGCGACGGGAGAACGTTGTCTATTTGGTCATCGTACTGGTGTGCTAGATAAGAAAACCGGCACACGTTTTAGTTTTACTGAAGCCGGATTGGCCCTAGGTTTACAAGCCCTTGATCATAATAACTTTAACCAAGGCGATATCTGTATAGTCGATGAAATTGGGCCGATGGAGCTTGGTGGACAAGGTTTTGGTAAGCAAATCGCGCCACTACTCGCAGTGGCAAATAGCCGTCATATTTGGGTGGTGCGTCCAAACTTGATTGAGCAAGTTTGTCGCCATTGGTCGCTGCATAACCCAGAGGTTATCGGTATTGAAGATAGCGATTTATCCCGAAAACTAATGCAGTTTATCAGCGCTGATAATCTAGCCCTTGTAGGTGAGCAAGGTAAATGAACGATGTCAGTTTAAATCAAACGAGCGTGCTTGAACAAAATTTTATTATTGCCCGCCTAGCCGGTTTGGTCGTGCTAGCTTTATCCGTTATGGCGCTTATCTTGATCAATGCTAATAGCCTGTTGTTTCCAGGCAGTAGCGTGACAACATACTTAGTGGTAACTGCCATTGCCAGCTCGCTTTCGGTTTGCGTCTTACCTATCCGTAGTGGTATCCAGGCTCGCTATGTATGGATAGTGAGTGGCTTGGGGCTATTGCTGCTTATCTACAGCAAAACACTTGAGCCACCAATGGGCGACAGTGCCATGCTAACTTCACTTTGGGCGCAGCTTTTCTTCCTTTCTCGACCTATTGCGCTGGGCTTAGCTATTGCAGCTTGTATCGGTTACTTGTTGCATGCATTTGGTCGTGATGCGCGATTAGAGAGTCATAGCCACCTATTGAGTCTTCTTGCTGGTACAGCGTTTCTTGGTGGAGAAATCGCGGGTAGCTATTGGGCATTTATCGGCTGGGGACGTAGTTGGAGCTGGAGTGGGCACTTCTTTTTCTCAGCCCTGACATACCTGTTATTTATCTTAGTATTTCACTTACCTAAAGCTTGGTTTGCGAATGGCAAAGCTTTGGCGTTAGGTAAGGCCGCGGTGCTTGGCTTTATTTGCGTATTGATGTTGGGGTATCGTCTGTCATGACTATGAACTGGTTGTTTTCAATGCGGCTAGCTTTTGTGCTGCTATTGTTGTTGTCAGTGTGGTTTGCGCTTGGCGTTGCGATGAGTGAGCAAGATGTTTACCGCCAAGTGCTGCGCTCACTGAATGATTTACCTATGTTGCAATGGATGCAAAGCTTAGCCGCAGCGCCTCTAGTGGCAAGTTGGCTTGCGGGCCTATTTGGTTTGATGTTTTTACTTGGATTAAACACTGCACTTTGTTCTTGGCGCGATCTGCTACCGACTTGGCGACATAAGCGCTGGCGTAGCCCACGGATCATGATGCTACCGATTCATATCCTGACCTTATTGGTGTTTATCTTCCACGGTGTCGATTTAGTGTTTATTCATGGCCACGACAGCGTTGTGCTGCATCAAGGTGAACGTTTTAACAATGGGCGTTACCAAATTGAGTTAGTCAATGTTGATTACCGCAACGATGTCAGCCAAATCATTGAAGATGAAAAAGGCTTTAGCCCCGCCGGACGCATTACTCGCCGCAGTGTCGAAGTATTCGATCCGCGCATTAATAATGCTTACTTTGAGGTAAGCAATGGCGAGCAAACTGTCAATGGTCATGCTGGTTTTCTGCGTCCATTTAACTGGGGTGACTTGTATATCACAGTGACAGATTTTCGCGTGCCTTATCAACAAGAGGCCAAAGGCGTGCAAGTTAAGCTGTTAGCTGTACATAACCCACTGATTAACTATTTCTTTATCTGTTATTGCCTATTACTGGTGAGTTTACTGTTGCAAGGGCTGGTGTTTTGGCGTCGCTCAATCAAAAAAGGGAGCCGAAAATGCTAGCTCGAGTTTACATCAGTTTATTGGTCGCTTTAAGTGTATTGCCACTCGCAGTTAATGCGACTGCCGTAGCGACTGACTCAAGCAGTCAGTTAGCTGAACGCTGGCGCGAGCAAATACAACAACCTGTGATGCAATCTGTGCAGCTGGGCGAAGAGGCTGCTGCATGGCAACAGCAAAAAGCGCAGTCACTGTCGCAGCAACAACAAGACTTAGGTGAGCTTTATTGGACTGAGTATCAGCTGCAGAAGCAGCAAAGGTACTTAGCATCATTGCAAGCTGAGGTTACCCAGTTGCAGCAAGACATTGCCACAATAACCGCATTAAAACAGGAGTTAGAGCCGCAACTTGAGATCTGGTATGCCATGTTAGAGCGTCAAGTGAGCAGCGATCTTCCGTTTGACTTTGATGAGCGTAAGCGTCGCTTAGCATTTTTACGTAAAGCTATGGATAGCAATGATCTACCATTAGCCGAGCGTTTTAGACGTTTACTCGATGTGATGACTATAGAGGTTGCTTATGGTTATGGTCAGCAGTTAACGCAAGAGGTTATTGCAATTGATGAGCAACCAGTGCAGGTGAACTTACTGCGTTTAGGGCGTTTATCTTGGTTTTATATCACCCCTGACGAGCAGCATTTAGGTTGGTTTGATAATCAGTCTCGCCAGTGGCGGCCCTTACCTGTTGATCAACAAGGTGACATTAAAGTAGCCATGGCAATTACTGCTAATAAGCAGGTGGCACAGATTGTTAATCTTCCACTAGGAGGGCAAGAACAATGAGAGCTGTGATTGCCATTTTACTTTTTAGTGCTTCTGCTCAGATTTTTGCCCAAGGCCCAGTTGTTGCAAACACTACAGTGAATGAAACTGCTGGTAATTATCAACAGCAAAAGGCTCAAATCGATAAGCGAGTGGCTGATATCCGTCAGGAAAATAGTGCTTGGGAGCATCAATTAAAGCAAGAGATCGATGAGGTTAAATCTAACCAACAAGCGTTAAGCGCAAGGTTAGCCAGTAAACGCGCACAACTCGCTGTATTAAACGAGCAACTTATCGCGCTTAATCTGCAAAAGCAGCAATTGACTAGCAGTTATCAACTCGCTGTTGATGATATGCAGCTGGTGCAAGGCGCCTACCAAAAAGCGTTGAGTAGCTTATCGCAGCAATGGCAGCAAAGTCCTACCAGCTTAATTGAGCCGCAGCGAGAGCTAAGTTTAACGGCTGCTAAGGCTAGCTCTGGTTTTCCACGTTTGTCACAACTCAATGAGTTGATGACTTACGCCATCGACGATATGCAGATGACGGCTCAAGTCGCTAGTACTGCAGCGCCAATAAGCCAAGCTGATGGCAGTGTTAGCACACAAGAGCTACGAGTATTTGGTGGGCTAATGGCCGTAACCGATACGGATTTACCTAACTTTATAGCCTTTACTGATAAACTACCTACCGCAATTAGGCCTGTTGATATCGATGTCAGTCAGCGGCTAAGAGCATGGTTAGATGGTGAAAGTCAGCTGTTGGCAATGGATTTGAGTCAAGGCAGAATGCTGCCAAGCTTGGCGCAAAAGCAAAGCGTTGGCCAATGGGTCAAAGATGGTGGTGAAGTGTTGTGGCCAATTCTTATTTTAGCTGCACTTGGCTTACTGATCGCCCTTTGGCGCGCGGTATTCTTGCTATATTGGCGTCCATTAGCCCAGCTTCAAAACGATGATAGCGCTAAAGCAGATCTGCTAACGATTAAGCAGCAGCTACAGAGTATGTCTCGAGTGCCGGCAGCGAAAGTGCTAGCTAATGCCATTGTTGAAGGGAGCGGTGTTGAAGCAATGGATCAGCGGCTTAAACAGTTAATGCTGAAACAGATAGCGCAGTTTGAACGAGGTCTTGGCTTTATTGCGCTACTCGCTGCTATGGCGCCAATGCTAGGTTTGCTGGGAACGGTTTCCGGCATGATTGAAACTTTCCAATCACTCACAGAGTTTGGCAATAGTGACCCTAAGTTGTTGTCGCAAGGGATCAGTAAGGCACTGATCACCACTCAAGCTGGCTTACTGGTAGCATTGCCATTGCTACTGCTGCATTACCCGTTAAAGCGCCGCGCCCAAGCTCTAAGTTTGAATATGGAGCAGCAATCAGCCTTGTTACTAGCGCTCAACCTTGAGCAAGGGGAAGGCCATGGCTCCAAGTAGTTCGATGCAGTCATTAGAGCAATTTGTTCATGCTGTTTTAGGCTTTATTGAGCTAGGCGGCATAGTGATGTGGCCGCTATTTATCTGTTGTTTATGGATGTTGTGGTTAGTCAGTCGTGCCTTATTTAAAGAGCAAAGCTTAGAAGCTCTGAGTGGTGTAACAACCGAGTGTGACTGGCTTAATCAACGTTTGCGCTTGTTGGCATTAAGGCAGGCACAGGCTCAGCAGTATGGCGATCTTCAAGGGGTTAGGTTACTTGCTATGGTTGCGCCGTTATTAGGCTTGCTCGGCACCGTGAGCGGAATGATCGCCATGTTTGATGCGGGAGCCAATTATGGCTTTCATGATCCAGCTGTAATTTCTGCAGGGATTTCTATGGCGATGGTGACCACGCAAACAGGTTTGTTTGTCGGCTTAACAGGGGTGATATTGGCCTTTTTTTGGCAGCGAAAGCTTAATCGTTTAGATACCGATTTATTCGTTGGAGGTGCACATGCTTAGCGATCGTTTTAGGCAAGATAAAGATCCCGAGATCAATATGACACCGATGCTAGATGTGGTTTTTATTTTGCTGATCTTCTTTATTGTGTCGACCAACTTTGTGCAGCAATCATCTGTTGAGATCAAGCGCCCTCAAGCCAGCACTGCGACCAGTGTTGACGGCAGCCCAATTGTGGTAACGCTCGACACAACTGGTCGGGTCTACTTTGAGTCAAAAGAGATCGATATTTACTATCTGCCGGGAAAATTACAGCAGATTGCTAGTCAAACGCCGAAAGCAAAATTGCTGGTGGTGGCCGACACTAACTGCCCAACTGGGGTCACGATTAAAGTGTTAGATATCGCCAAACAGGCTGGGATCAGCTTTAGTTCTGTCGCGTCAGAGATCCATTAATGATCAAACAGCAAGTTAAAGCCTTTTGGGTCAATAGTGTCAGGTTTATCTTATCGGTAATGGTAACTATTTTGCTTTGTTACTATTTGCCAAATAGTCTCAATCAAAACCTGGATAAAGGGCCATTAACCCAGCAAGTTAAGCTGCAAGAACTGCCATTATTACCTGTTGAGAAGCCGCGCCAAGTGGAGCCCAAAAAAGTTCAATCTAAACCGATAACGGCGAGCGTGGTAACGCCGATATCAAGCAGTATGCCGATTATGCCTGCTGTTGCAGATATGCCGTTGCAAGTTCCTATCATGGCTACACCAACATTGAACGGCTTAGGGTTACCCAGCATTGCTCCTGTGATTGCGGGTATAAAAGATGTTGATAAAGCGCCTGAATTATTACGCTTTATTCAGCCTAAAATGCCGATCGCAGGTCGTAAGTTTAAGCAAGGAGGCAAAGTTCTGCTACGGCTTATTGTGGAGGCTGATGGCATAGTGAGTCACGCAGAGGTATTAGAAGCAGAGCCCAAACAAGTGTTTGACCAATCAGCGATCGAAGCAGCGCGTAAATGGCGTTTTAAGCCTGCGGTGTTATCGGGCGAAGCGGTTAAGGTGTTTGTTGATGTACCGATTAATTTTAAGGTGAGTTAGTGATGAAGCGTATTCAACAACTTGCATTTGCATTTGTATTTAGTGGGTCGTTGATCAGTTTTTACAGCCATGGAGAGCAAGGGGAAAAGGCAGACCAAGGACGCTCGTTAAATCGGTTTGAGTCTAACCTGCTTAATAAAGCTAGCTCTTTGATAGAACACAACGATTTTGATGCAGCGCTAGTCATGATGCAGCCATTACTTGAGCAAAGTGCTCCACATCCAACGGTATTTCAATATGCATGTAAGACCATTGCCGATACAGGCGATGAAATTAAGGGGTTAAGTTGTTGGCAGCGAGGTTATAAGCTATATCCTCAGAAGGCGAATATTGCGATTAACTTAGCTCATGCTCAGCTTCAGTTTGAACATTATAAGGCGGCGCTTGCTAGCTTAAGCGGCTTGGATTTTTCAACTTTAGATGAGCCTATTTCAGCTCAAGTTCGTTATATGCGCGGCTACGCGCACTACCAGCAGGGGCAATATCAAGCGGTGTTAACTGAGCTGATTAGCCATGATGTGAAGCGGCATTGGTGGCCATTGATTAGTTACAGCCAGCTGGCGTTAGAGCAATGGCAAGCAGCAAAAGATAGCGCTGAGAGTTGGCTAGCACTTGAGCCAATTAACCGCAGCGCATGGCAGGTCTTAACCCGCAGTGAGCTCGGGTTAGAGCATCCTGTTGAGGCCGCGGTCGCAAGCGATATTGCTGCTAACTTACACACCGATAGAAACAAGGGCGTAGCTCGCGACAGTATTGGGCTGTTTGGTCAGATTAAAGCCTATAATTTGGCAGCTAGTTGCACGCAGTTTATTAATTCCAAAACTGATAGCGCAGCGTTTGCATCTGCGGATTTTAGCTGCGCGCAATATGCGTGGATATCGGGGCGCTATCAAACTGCATTAAATATATTAATGCAGTTTGATATGAGCAAACAAAATCAGCTGCATGATGACTTTTATGTACTACAAGGCCAACTATTTGCAGCGCTAAAGCAAGGCGATAAGGCGCGCAATGCATGGATTAAAGTCGGCTTACAATCATTGCCTACCGGCAGTGCGTCTGAAATAAAACATGCTCGACAACGCCGCAATGAATTACAAGGGCAGGCTCTATTATTAATAGGGCAAAGTTACTGGCTAGAGGGACTATGGCCTGAGGCTGAGGCGAGTTACAGGAAGCTTGCGCAAACACCGGGATTTGAAACGATAGCGGCGGCTTTTAGTCAAAGGTTAACTGCCTTAGTATTGTTTGAATAGAAACTCAGATGGTCAAAGCGGGCGGCCGTGGTAGCATCTGCGCCCAAATCATTCATATTTAGTTTTATTGCTCCACTATGGCAATTGGTCTTTTAGGTAGAAACAAATAAAACCAGCAACATAGTTTCTTGGATCTTAATGATCGACAATTACGACTCTTTCACCTTCAATTTGATGCAGTATTTTCAGCAGCTTGGACAAGATATTGTGGTTAAACGGTAAACGTCCGCTGAACTAGGGCCTGTTGATCTTTCAAGGTTGTTTTTGCAGCGAATTGTTGGGTATTTATACAAGGCAGAAGCTTTGTGGTGTAGTTATTCTACATAAAAAGCTGAGAACGCAGTAGAAATGAGCAACAAACGCTGCCCGAAGGGTTCGGCTAAAAACGTTTTACTCTTTGTTAAGTGAATTTTGCTTAGATGACTAGGCTGCAATCCACTCGCCTCGATTAAAACGTTTTTGTCTTGAACAAAATTCAACCAGCAAAGATCAACAGGCCCTAGTACATGATAGTCAAACAGCACCACATTATACATCAATGCTTTATCATTAATGTCTTTTGCTGTTAACGCTGGCGAGTCTGCACCTGAGCAGTACACCCAAATATACGATTCCGCTCGTTCATCATTGTGACTTTGATTGTTGTTTCATCTGCCTGTATGACGGGTGGTGAGAGCAATATTCCTCTCAACCGTTGATACAAGGGCTTAAACAAGGTGCCGCACTTCATCATCCAGTCCGGCAGGGTTCGCCGATTAATTTCAATACCGTGTTGCTTGAATAGGGGGGTCTTGTCGATAAAGCGGTAAGGCGTACTGATATTTATTGGTGATGATTTGGCTGAGCAAGCAGGGAGTGGCGTAGTCCTTTGGTACGAGGCTACTCGGTACCGGCGCTTGTCTGCTTCACCAATGTCATGGAACACTTGAACTTGTGGCAAGTGCTCCGGTAACGGTTTTCGCTTAGTTTTTTCTTTTTTCTTTGGCGGAGTGGTTTCTGACTCTGGTGTGGTATCGACGGCTAAAGTGTCGTCTTCAGCCAGCGTTTCTGCTTCATTAAACAACTCACCTTGGGCTTGCCATGGCCTGCCAAAACAGGTTGAAGCTGGCTTCTTTGTGGCTGGCCTGCTGCCATGTGTCAGGGTTATCAATAAAATAGCGGGTGGCGGCAAGGAATTGGCCGTGGCAATTGTCTTGCATCAGTGCCACCGGATAGGGGGCGATAACACCTTGCGTTTGGCCTTGTTCAATTAAGTCACCAATAAAGCCTAAAATGGTGTTCATCGCCTGCATACGCACCGCTTGCTCAACCGTTGGTGACATAGAGTATTGCTGAAAAAAGGCCTGCTTGAGCGGATTGTCGATCGCCCAATTGAGTGCGCTAAACCAGAGGTGTTTAGCATCTTGCTTAAGCTCCCCCGAGGGCTGATCGCTAGCGATAATCGCATCGGCAAACTCTTGCTTAATCGATAAAAAAAGGTGCTGCATAAGCGCATCTTTAGAGGGGAAGTGGTGAAACAAGGTGCCTGTGGCCACGCCAGCTTGGCGGGCTATCGCTGCGGTAGTGGTGGCATGAAAGCCCTGGGCGACAAACAGGCGGAGGGCTGTGTCCAAGATGGCTTGTTTTTTGTCGGTAATGCTCATGGTGTTCCTTACTGCATCATATGGCTGCGGACACAGGCCCGCCGCGGCGTGCGATAACTGCAATTTATCGCGTGCAACCTCGTCGTGGCCGTTAGCGTAAAAACACTTTCATCAGTAGCTTTTGTATTAGGCCACCATAAGGGGGATGGACTAACTTACCGGTATTCAATTTGCCGCGACTGAGCACGGTTTTAGCGTGGCTCATGGTTAAAAAGCCCTCTTTACCATGATAATGCCCCATGCCCGAGGGGCCAATTCCGCCAAAGGGCGCGTCATCGGCCGCTACATGAAACACGGTTTCGTTAATACACACACCGCCAGAGTGGGTGTGGCTTAAAATACGTTGCTGTGCTGCGTTATCGAAACTCATGATATATAAGGCTAACGGTCGTGGGCGATCATTGATGTAGTTTATGGCTTGGGCTAGATCATCATATTCTATGATAGGCAGCAGCGGGCCAAAGATCTCCTCTTGCATCACCAGCATCTCATCATTGACTTGGCTTAGCAGCTGGGTGGGGATCTTACGCGTCTTGCTGTCGATAGCTTCACCATTGGCCGAGGTGATGAGTGCACCTTTACTGCGCGCATCGTCGAGCACGGCGACTATCCTGTCAAACTGACGTTGATTAATGATGGTGCCATAATCTGGGTTGTTGGCGATTTGACCATACATGGCATTAAACTTATGCGTGAACGCTTGCTTAAAGGCGTCGGTTTTTCCCTTGGGCAGTAACACATAATCGGGGGCGACACAGATTTGTCCGGCATTTAAGCATTTACCGTAGATCATCCTCTCGACCGCTGTCTCAAGTGGCATATCATCGGCAATGATCACCGGCGATTTTCCCCCTAACTCTAAGGTGACCGGAGTGAGATTGTCGGCGGCGGCGCGCATCACGTGACGCCCGACTGTGGTTGAGCCAGTAAACAATAGATGATCGAAAGGCTGCGCCGAAAAAGCGGCCGCGACATCGGCCTCTCCTTCAACGACGGCGACCACAGTGTCATCAAATAGCTCAGCGAGCATCTTTTTTAATACGGTATTGGTGTGCGGGGTGAATTCAGACAGCTTGATCATGGCGCGGTTACCCGCAGCCAGTGCGGTAATTAATGGCCCGACAGATAACATCACCGGGAAGTTCCACGGCACTATGATGCCAACCACGCCAACAGGTTGATAATGTACGGTAATGTTTGCTGGGGCCAGCAGCATACCGGCATGGCGGCGGCTGGGCTTCATCCAACTTTTTAAATGTTTGAGGGTGTAATTGATATTGTTAATGCAGGGCATGATGTCGGAAATAAGGCTATCGTCAGCCGAGCGGTGGCCATAGTCTTGCGACAGGGCCTCAATAATGCTGTGTTGCTGCGTGAGTAAGGCTTTTTTTAAGGCCTTGAGCTGTGCTTTTCGTGCATCAAGATCCGGAGCCGGTTGGCGCTGATAAGCGGATTTTTGCGCGTTTAATTGCTGTAACAGTTGAGTGGCAATATTGGTTTGCAGTGGCATATTCATTACACCTGTCCTTATTCGCTAGCGCGTGATGAGTGGTTACCGCTCGAACTTATTCGCCTTAAAGTAAGCCATGTATCTTGCATGGCGATATCATTCAAAAAATAACCGACTGATTAGTCGGTCTGATAATAGGCGACATTGACTCTGCGGTCAAATAAGCATCATGATTCACAATAAAGTGTGATCTAGATCAACTGTGTTTATGGTATCAAAAACTACACTTAAAGCTAGATGTGTAGGTTTTTTGAGTCATTGGAGGGCATATGAGTGATTTACAGCATGGTATTTCTATCGGTATCGAACGAAGTGGCGACAATATCTATTTAATGCTGACGGCCATCGGCACTTTAACCCACGCCGATTATGAGTTGATGACCCCTATTTTAGAGTCGGCGTTGGCGGGACTCGATCAGCCTGAAATTGTCGCGTTGGTGGATATTACCCAATTAGAGGGGATCTCACTGCATGCTGCGTGGGACGATCTGCAACTGGGGCTTAAACACGGTAAAGCGTTTCACAAGGTGGCGATTGTCGGGCGTGGCGATTTCCAGCAGTGGATGAGTCGCATTGCCGGCTGGTTTAGCCCTGGTGAATTTAAATTTTTTGATAGTCGAGCTAAGGCAAGAGCATGGTTGCTGTGATGTCAGTGGTCATAGAGCTTCAGCTGGTTAATGCTTAATGCGCCTTAAGTTGATGAACCTTAAGTGTTGAGCACGAATAGAGGCTATGGTCGTCACACTTAGCAATGCCATTTGGCGTGTGATTAGGCCGTGGAGTCTAGTCACCTAAGCTTAACGGTTGTTGGGTTATCCGCTAAGCTTAATTACTGTAACCTGTGAATGATATATCAAGTCTTGCGCTAAACGGCTCAATGATACTACCGCTCACATCTCGCATTACCGCTAAGGAGTTCACGATGAGAAAAGGTCAAATTTTATGCCCAACCGACTTTTCCGACACGGCGTCTCATGCGCTGTCTTATGCTATTGAAATGGCCAACCTATATCAGGTGGGCTTTCGATTATTGCATGTTGTTGAGCAGCCTGTTGGTGATGAAAATTACCAGATCTTGGCTATCACTCCCGACGAATTAGCTAAGTCGATGGAAGATGCTGCCGCTGAAAAAATGAAATCATTATTAGCCAAGCTGGACAGTAATTTAGCGGTTGAAACCATGATCCGTCGTGGTGATGCGGTGACCGAGATCTTAGCCGAAGCCGAGGAGAGTGCTGCAGGTATGATTGTGATAGCCAGTCATGGCCGCACGGGTTTCTCCCATTTTTTACACACCAATGTCGCCGAGGCCGTAGCCAATGGGGCTAAGTGTCCGGTATTGGTGGTTAAATAAAGGTGTGAGTTGCAGAGACAGGGATGCTCCTCGCTGACACCATTATTGAGGAGGTGAGTGATGCGTACTCATCAGATTCTATGCCCAACCGACTTTTCTGATACGGCGTCTCATGCTTTGGGTTATGCTATTGAAATGGCATCACTTTACGGTGTGGATTTACGAATAGTGCACGTAGTAAGTCAGCCTTATGGTGCCCATAATTACGGTATTATGATCGGCAGTAATGAAGAGCTAGAGCAGCATTTGCATGCCTACGCCAGTGGCAAATTAGGGCAAATAGTGCGAGAAGCTCAGCTAGAGATGCCCGAGGGACTCACGGTTTACAGTAACATTAGGGCCGGTGATGTACTGGGGCAACTGCTGACGGAAGTGGAAGAACACAACATTGGCATGTTGGTGATTGCCAGTCACGGTCATCAAGGGTTATCACATCTGCTTAACCCCAATATTGCCGAGTCATTGGTCAATAAAGCCAAATGTCCAGTGTTAGTGGTCAAATAGCCTTTCGGCAGCAAGGCGACGGGGGATGCTATGTCGACCGTTTATCGCCATGACTGCCATGCTCGATAGTTATGCTGGGTTTAATTGTTGCGGCGTTCGCTTGGGTTTACGCCGATAACCGCGTCGTTGCCAGTAGAGGTATAGCCCTGTTATCCCTAGCCATAAAGGGCTCAGGCCTAACACTGCCCACAGTATACGGGTAGTTAGGCCGCCAAAATAACCAAAGTGCAGTTTTCGAAAACTGTCGACAAACACCGCTAAGCCACTCGCTTGGCGAATATCACTCTTTGATAGTAGCTCGCCGCTGGTTTTGTCGAAACTGACTTGGCTAGCATATTCGCTCGTCAAGGGGTTATCGCTATCGACCTCACCGTAAAAAGTGATGTTACGTCCGGGCTCGTGTGGCATGGCGAGGTATCCGCCATTAAAGCTGTCAATTTCAGTACGCGCTTGTAAGCGCAGCGCTTCGAAGGAGATATCTGGGCTATGGCGTGGGCCACTGATGTAGACGTGTTCGTCGCCAGCATGCTCGATAAGCTCATGCAGTAGACCTGTAAGGTTCCAATATCCGCCGGTGATCGCCAGCACTATCAATACTGGCGAGCTGCTAATGCCAATCATTTTATGCAGATCGCTAAAGAAGATACGTTTGGCGGCGCTAAGGCGTAAGGTAAAAAATTTGGCCCAAAAGCGGCGATACAGCACTATGCCGCTGATCCCCAGAAATAGCATAACTAAGGCGATAACAAAGCCGATAACGGCGCCAGTCTCATGCAATAGGAAGGCGTAATGCAGTTCAAGCAACCAGTCGGTGATGTAATGCGTCATCGATTGTGGCGTCGATAACACCTTATCGTGATATTGGTCGACATACACCTTTGCCCACTCGTCGGTGTGGCGTTTAATCAGATAGCTGGTATCAGAGCGTTGTTTATCATCGAATATTTCCCAGCCACCTAACTCATATTCTGGATTGTTGCTCAACACTGTGTGCATTAAGTTATCTAAACTGACGCGCTGGGTGTCTGGCGTGGCATCTACCTGCATATGTGCTGGCCTCAGCCAACTATCTATCTCGACTTTGAAGACTAAAATACTGCCAGTCACCGATATAATAAGCAGAGGTAGCATCGCGATCAGCGCCGCTAGAGAGTGCCACTTAAACAGATTTTTTCTCATCGCTTAGGGTTACCATTAGTGAGTTAAACAACTAAACCGCCATGAAGTTATTCATGACGGTTTAACTTGATACTTGATGTTGTGAGCTACATTGCCCAACTTAGGGTGGCGCTGTAGTTCGCCGGTGCGCCGTAATAGCCTTGTGCCCAATAAAGACTGGTGAGGTATTTCTCATCGGTCACATTGTTGGCGTTAAGGCTCAACCCTAGGCGGTCGGTAATTTGGTAACGGGCCATAAGATCGACAATCGCGTATGCGTCTTGGCGGGTAATAATGGTTTGGCCTGCATTAGCAAATCCACTGCCTACCTCGCCTTGGTTTCGATGAATATCGTCTTGCCAGCGCATATTCATGCCGATAGTTAAGCCATCGATAGCGCTAACATCATAAGTGGCGGCCAGTTTGAGCAATTTGCTTGGGGTGTACGCGGCGACTTGTTCATTGCCATCAATATCGAAGTCGGTATAGCCTAAGCTGACATTGAAGCCATCAAACACCTCACCTGCGACCTCAAGTTCATAGCCTTGGCTGCTAATACCATCGGCGCCAATATAGCGTTGCAGCGTTGGCGGCAAGTCCGCTGTGTTGGGGTCTGCTACCGCAAGGTTGACCTGCTGAATATCGAAGTAGGCGATGCTGGTTAGAAGGCGTCCATTAAAGAACTCCCCCTTAATACCCAGCTCTTTACTTTCGCCAGTCACGGGTGCCAAGGTTTGATCATTAATGTCTAGCTCGGTCTGCGCCACAAAGGTTTCGGTATAACTGGCATAGGCGACGACTTCAGGTATCAGGCGATACACCATGCCTAAATAGGGAATAAACTGACTATCATCGGCATCTTGTACCTTGCCATAAGAGATGCCCTCAGATTGCCATTGGTTAAAGCGCCCCCCAGCGATTAAGTGAAAATCCTCAAATAGATTAAAGCGCCCGGTAAAATAGGCGGCTCGCTGCTCAGCGCTAACATCGCTGCCACTGGGCTTGTCTTTGAAGATGGGCTTGGGAGTATTACCATCCCATGTATTGAGATCGGGCATGTCAGGAAAGCCATTGCCTGTCGAGTAGTCATAGAGCGAGATATCGGTGTAGTCGGCCTTGGCATAGTTTATCCCCGCGACCAGTTGATGCTCGCGGCCAAACAGTTCGATATCGCCATTGACGTAGAGATCGAACAGGTGATGTTTCTCATCCAGATCGTACTCGCTACCGTAACCTGTAAGCCCAAGCTCGGTGTTTTTATCTGGCGTGCCATACACATAAAATAGTTCGGTATCTTCGTCTCTGGTTTTATAAGAGTAGGTCGCACGTAAACGCCAATCGTTACTGAAGTAATGACTGAGTTCGACCACAGTGTTTTGCTTTTCTACCAGCCAGTTTGACCAGTTGGCCGAGGTATTGGTCGAGCGGGCATAATCGGTTGCGCTGCCGTCGGTGTAAAATAGTGGTAAGGCCCCCCAGTTATTGCCGCTAGCATCGTTGTGAATATAGCTGTGGCTCACCGAGAGGCTAGTATCATCGCTGAGATTGGCCTCGATAAAGGCATAAAGCACACTCTTATCACTCTGATAACGGTCTAAGTAGGAGTCCTTGGTCTGATTTACCGCCACGATACGGCCAGAAAAAGTGTCGTTGAGTCGTGCGCTGCCGTCGGCCTCGAGTCGGATATTGTCCCAACTGCCATAGCTGGCACTTAAATTGAGTTGGTTATTAGCTGTCGGGCGTTTACGAATAAAGTTGACCGTAGCAGAGGGATTACCTACACCTGTCATTAAGCCGTTGGCGCCGCGGATCACTTCGATACGATCATAAATTGCGGTGTCTTCATCGGAGTGGTTATTGCCATTGGTGAGGGGTAAACCGACACCATCGACCTGAAAGTTAGTCACATCGAAACCACGGGCGGTGTAGTAAGTGCGGTCGGTTTCGATACGTTCGACATTGATGCCGGTGGCGCTATCGAGTGCTGCGTTAATGTCGTTGAGTTGAAAGTCGCGCAATTGGGCATCGGTTATCACAGAAACTGACTGTGGAATATCGCTAATGGCTAAGTCGAGGCGAGAGGCACCACTGACCGAGTGGGCGTTGTAGCCCTCGATATACCGACCAGTAACCTCAATTTTCTCAATATTTTGAATGCTTGATTGTTCGGTGCTTTGCTGTGCTTGCTCATCGGCAAGAGGCGTTGCACTGAGGGTGGTTGGAATAATACAAAGAGCACAATAAACGGCGAGACTAATGGGTGTTTGTTTCATCATTGATTCATCTTAACTGTATGGAAGATTATAGGCTGGACTTATCATTGTTAGGCTATATTTGCGCCGCAGCCGCGTGATTATTGGGCTAAGGCTATCGAAAAACCGGTAAAATATAAATGATAATTATTATCGTTTACAGTTTGGGTATTTGTAAATTTACGCAAATAAAAGGATATTAGGCTTGAGTTGGCTAAGTCACAAAAGTGATAACTCTTTATACGCTATGGGTTAACCATATGTTATTTAATGAAAATTAACATTCACAGTATGACAGCGGTCAATACTGGTATGTTCAGATAAGCCATAGGAACCAGTGCTATGGGAGCCATATGTCAGTGTGCAGATATGTGAGCTGGCGCATTGTTGGTTGACACCGCACGCGATGCGGCGTCGAGGACGGTGCTTTATTCGCTGAGCATCGCTGCGGCGCTGCCACACAATGTCATGATAAACAGGAACCACTTTAATGCGTTAGGGCTGACTTTTATCGCCATTTTGACGGCAATGTGAGCACCGACTAAGGTGCCCGCGGCCAAGATTAAGCCGGGCAGCCAGAGGATCAGATCTTCGGCGATAAAGACGACTAACGAGGCTAAGGTAAAGACCAAAGAGCATAACACTTTTAAGGCGTTAGCTCTGACTAAGTCATAACGTAAGCTGCCAGCCAGTGCCGCCAATAGGACAAAGCCAACCCCAGCCTGAACAAAGCCGCCATAAATACCGGCAATTGTTAACCATACCCAGGAGCTCGGCGTTTGGCTGACTTTCTTCACTTCTGTGCCCAGTGCGGGTGAAATCATGGCCGGTTTCACTAAGATGATCAGTGCCATCGTCAACATGGTGCCTAACAGCAAGGGTTTAATGATATCCGATGGCGCGTAGGCTGCACCTGCCGCGCCAATGAATCCGCCGATAATGGTGGGCAATAAAATGGGGCCTGTATCACCGCCGTCTAATTTACCGTGCCGTTTAAATCCCACGACAGCCGTTAAGGACTGGACCACTACGCCTACGCGATTGGTGGCATTAGCGACTTCTGCAGGCATCCCCATCACCATTAAGGCTGGCAAGGTTAAATTAGATCCGCCACCGGCTAAGGTGTTAATGATCCCTGCGAGAAATCCGGTGAACAATAGCAATAGGCCGTGGGTAAGGGTGACATCCATTTTTTGTCCTTGGTCGATGTTGTTGAATGAAGTAGGGCGTTAGAACCGCGATCCCGGCTGTTGTAAAAAGGCGACCTCTTCGGGCGTCGACCGGCGGCCTAAGATGTGATTGCGATGAGGGTAGCGGCCAAATCGGTCGATGATCGCCTTATGACGCTGCTCGAACGGTAAGTTGGCCGTCACGGCCTCACGGCTAAAGAGGATTAGTGCCACCTCATGGATAGCACGCGACTCGCTGTGCATGTAAGGCATGTAGAGGAAGGACACATAGCTAACATTCAGCTGCTGATCGGCCCCCGCCGCAACGGCTTCTTGGGCTAAGGCTAGCGCCATGGGATCGGCGGCAAAGGCCTGCGGAGTATCACGATAAATGTTGCGGCTAAATTGGTCGAGGATGATGATTTCTGCCAAGCGCCCTTGTGGCGTAATGCGCCAATGATAAAGTTCGCCCTGTTTAGCCTGGATCAATAACGGCTCAAAACGCTGCTTAATCAGCGCGTCAAATTCGCTGTCTTTATCGAACCAAGCTTTGGGGTCAATCTCGTTAAACCAGAAATGGATAATATCATCTGGGCTATGCTGGGTGTTTGGCATCTAGGGCTCCTTATATCCAGTTATTATGGTCATACTTGGTTAAGCTTAGCGCCGTTTCGGCTATCAGTCTGGCGTCAGTGATACTAAGGTAAGGTATAGTTTGCTCGCCGCTGGCCATGCCTAAATGCAATGTGGCTAAGTGTTTGCGTCGCTGCCCAGACGTTTGGCTTATGCAGACATGCTGCACCTTGGTTAGCGACAGCAACTGCCAGCTGTGTCCAAGCATTCCGGTATGGATCCACAGATCATGGCCTTGCAGTCGATAACCCCATTGGCGATATCTTAGGTAGAGCGCGATCACCACAAGGGTCGCAGCGAGCCACATTAGTTGGGTGAAGCCGTTCAGACCCTGGAGAGCAACAGCGAGTAAAGGCACTAACGGTGGCCAATAAGCTCGGCGCCAAAACCAGCCAATATCAATCCCTTGGTAATGACTGGGCAGCTCGGTGGCGCGGCTCTTGAGTCCGGAAAGCTTAAAGAATACGGACGTTATCTCGGCAGGTGTCATGCTTGGGATCAGCATATGACGTTTGGCGTGCTGTTCGATCTCAGTCCCCTTTACTTGCTTGAAGTTTGCGGTCCAACGCTTAAACAGCCGACCTAAAATAGGCTGATTAAAGCGAATTAATTGTACTCTGCTTAATGCCAATACATCGTGTTGCTTGGCCAGTAAACCGCCGGTGCGGTGCAAGGTGTTATTCCGTAAACTCAACTTATAAGGGTGGTATTTTAAGACAGCCGATGCGATAGAGATAAGTGCCAATAACAGGGACAGTAAGAGTAACACCGACAGTGCAAATAGCAGTTCACTCATCAAACTGGTGGCGATAGTGGTTTGATACCATTGCCACAACGCTTGGGCAAACACGTTATCACCTATTTTGTCCCAATTGAGTTGCCCCAATATCGAGCCAAAGATGATGGATAACCAAAAGAGGTTATTTTGATATAAACCAAAGATGAGCAGATCCTTAAGCTGTTTTTGCACCACAATGCTGCTTGCTGAAGGGGCTGTTGCCGCGCCATCGACAGGCGCCGTTTCCGTTTGCTCGCTTACCGCTTGAGTGGGCGCATGGATAAATAATCGCTGTTTAAGCTGCATGGCTTGGCGGTAGTTGACCGCCGACAGCACAGCTTCATCTTGCTTTGAACCTGCCGTTTCCACCACTAAACTAAATAGTCCCAATGGGCGGAAATAGAGCGGCTGTTCGAGGCGCACATTTTGAATTTTATTCAGTGGAATTTCGTGAGTGCGTTTAAATAACAATCCCTGTTTGATGCCCAACTTATGGTCTTGTACGCGAAAGCGATATTGGCTCCACTGCACAATGGCGAAGGTGGTGATGGCTAAGATTATCGCGCTAATGACCAATATCACCCAAGGCGAGCTAAAACCCTGTTGCCAGCCGGTGTAGATCACAGGTATCAGCGCATAACCGTTACTGAGCATCATTTTGAGCGCATGTAAGCTAAAACTGATGATAGACCATGGCGATAGGCTCGCCCATTGAGTAAAGCGACTACTCATGTTTATCGCTCGGCGTTGCGGGATCACTGGGCGCGTTAGGTTGAGAGGCGAGTTTTGTCGTGTCGGTGAGATTATCGCTATTCAAGCTGGCCTGCGCTTCGATGTCGGATGGCGCCGAGCTGGCTTGGCGAACGAGCGCCGCTTTGGCCAACAAGTGTTGCCTAAGGGACTCAGCGACCGAACTACTCAGCCCTGGTAGGGTTATTTCGGCGCTGCCACTGCCAGCGCTAAAACACTTTAAGGTATGCTGACCAAAACGGCGCTCCAGCGGTCCCTGCGACAAACTAACATGTTGCAAGCGGCTGTAGGGCAAGGCGATTTTTTGCTGCCAAATAACTCCTTGTTGCATAACAAACTCATAGTCAAATACCCCATAAGCTAGCGACTGGGCAACCTTATAGCGGCCATAACTGATGAGCGCAGCGAGCACGAGTGCGGCCGTCACCAGTCCCAATAGCGCTAAAATGGGCAGATTGACCAATATGCCGATTACCGCAATGGCGATAATGATCGGCACAAATAACAGCAGGTTTTCGATGTGGACTTGTTCGATATAAGTGCTTTCCACTGGAGTGAGAGGCACTTGATCGAAGCTTAGCCATTCATTGGGCGCCAGCCGTTGCCGCTCGCCTAGGCTAAGTGTTGGGTCTTTTAGATCGTCTGCCATTGATTATCCTAAGCAAGATTGCCATGCTGTGGTTTATTTAGACTATATCAGCATCATGCCCAATTTAACCAGAGTGCGCCATAGCACTAATTTGTCATTATCTGTTATGGTTACAAAAGAGCTAAAATTAACCTCATCATGGAGTGCGCTGTGGGCGTAACCGACAATCAAATATCAAAACAGAAAAAGGCCTTTATTAGAAAACTCTATTTAGCCCATCTTATCGATAACGAACGTCATAACTTGTTGTCGCTGAGTAAGCTTACGGCCATGCCTCGGCGGACCTTGCAAGATGCCATTGCCACATTGGGCGATGTGGGTATCGAGTGTGAGTTTGTGCAAGATGGCGCGCGTCATAACGCAGGTTATTATCAATTACGCAGTTGGGGGCCGATTAATCCATTATGGGTTAAGGAGCACCTCAACGGTTTGCTCGCTCAATTACAATCATAATGAACCATTCACTGCAACACATTCTCGGCCTCGCTTCGTGTCTTGAACCGAGGCTTCAGATTAAAGACCTAGTCCTCGATGCGCAGTTTGAAGCCGTTAACGTGTTAACAGGTAAGCGGCAAATCCGACCCAGCTGAACAGTAGTAGCGCCCAAGGCAACTTAGCGGCGTTGTTTGAGTCGCTGGCTTGAACCTCATCGGTTTGCTCTGCAGAGGTTTTTTTCGTTTTTAGTGCCTGCTTGCGGGCTTTATCTTTCTCACGCGCCTTACTCTTTTGCTGTTTTTTATATTCAGCAATGCCTTTCTCAATCCCCAGCGTAATCAGTTTGGTTTGTTCTTTGGTTTGTCCCGGTTTTTGGGTTGCTTTAGCGACTCTTAGCGCCTCATTTTTGGTCTCATTTGAGATAGGATTCGACATCAGTCATGGTATCCATTATTAACATTAAGCGCACTATATCAGCTCTTAAGCTCGGCTGCAGCAAGGGCGCTTAGCCTGATAACTTTGAATATTAATTTTTTAAAACAGCAACGTAGTGGAATGGTCGGGCGATTGCACTATGAGCGGATCATAATGCCAGACTTGCCTCACGGTTGCTGCGGTTAAGGTGTCACTAGGCGCACCATCGCGGACAATGTGGCCTTGTTCTAATATCACGAGTCGGTCGGCATAACGCGACGCTTGGTTAAGATCATGCAATACCACTATCACTGCGTAGCCTTGTTGGTGGGCCAAGGCTTTTGCGATCGATAGCACTCGATGTTGCTGTGCTAAATCGAGTGCCGATGTGGGTTCATCGAGCAATAAAATGGGCGGCCTAGGGGATTGTGCCAGCTGGGTTAATACTCTAGCCAATTGCACTCGTTGCTTTTCGCCGCCAGAAAGACTCGGGTAGCGACGCTGCTTTAGGTGTTGCAGTGCCAGATGGTTTAACTGCTGCTCGACTATGGCTTGTCCCTGCTGGTGACTTAGGCTTAAGGGGTAAAGTCCCATGGCTACCACTTCCTCAGCGGTGAAGGGGAAGGTCAGTGAGGCGTGTTGCGGCAATACCCCAAGGGACTGAGCCAATTGTTGTCGATCCCACAGTGTTAATGGTTTGCCATAAATTTGAATGTCACCACAGGTGGGTGTCACCTCGTGACATAGGCTTTTTAACAAGGTCGATTTCCCCGCGCCATTTGGCCCTAGCAGTGCGGTGACCTCGCCGGAGCGAATCGTTAAATTAATATCAGATAAAACGGTTTGCTGGTCAATCTGCACGGAAAGTTGGCGCACTTCGAGAAGATCATCTTGGTGAGCGGCCTTTGGGGGCATAAGTTGCTTGAACATGGCTATATTAACCTGCTGCGTTGTTTTAAAAGTAAAATAATAAAGAAGGGAGCGCCTAATAGGGCGGTCACTAACCCGACGGGCAACTCAGATGGTGCCACCATTGAACGAGCGCCGATGTCGGCAAGGGCAAGTAAGGCTGCCCCTAGCATGGCGCTCAAGGGCAGTAGTTGTTTATGGTCGGGACCCACCATCATGCGCACTAAATGAGGGACGACTAACCCAATAAACCCTATGATGCCAGTGGCGGCAACGGCGATGCCGACCCCGATGGCGCACAGTAGAATAAGTTTCACTTTCAGTTTATCGACATCTAACCCTAAGTGGCGCGCTTCGGCCTCGCCTAACAGTAAGGCGTTAAGGGCTTTAGTACTGCGATTAAACTGCCAGCCGAGCAGGGCTAATGTCAGTAAACTGAGCAAGACATAGTGCCACTGAGCGCCAGCTATCGAGCCCATTTGCCACAGGGTTAAATCGCGTAATGCGAGATCATCTGCCATATAAGTTAGTAAGCCTATCCCTGCACCGGCTAAGGCGGCAATCGCCACCCCTGAAAGTAGCAGTAATACGATAGAGGTGCCCGTTGGGCTACTGGCAAGGCGATATACTGTCAGGGTGGTGAGCAGTCCGCCGATAAAGGCGCACAAGGCCACGCTATATTCACCGCCTTGGGGGAGTAGCACGATACAACATGCGGCACCCAGCGCTGCCCCCGATGATACGCCGATGATGCTAGGATCGGCCAAGGGATTACGAAATAACCCCTGCATGACAGCGCCGCACTGGGCCAAGATAGCCCCCACCGAAAGCGCCAATAAGGTGCGTGGTAAGCGAACGTTGTCGATCACCAGTTGTTCGTGTGGCGCCACAATGCCCAGCTCTATGCTGGTCGCCCAATGCATCACGGCGTTAAAGCTCACCGATGGGCTGATGTGTAACGGCCCTATGCTGACTGACATCAGTGCCGTTACCACTAAGGTGGCCAGTAGGCTGGGCCAAAGCCAACGATGCTTATCCATTGTATTTCCTTGCTATTATTATCAAGCCAGTGGCTGTTAGCGGCTAATGGTGATAAAACGGTCTGCCAAAGTGTCGGCGCTGGCGATGGCACTTAGGCCCAAGCCCCCTATTAGTGCTTGTGGTTCAAGCACATATAACTGCTTATGTTTTCCAGCTGGAGTATGGGTGAGTAGCGGCATGCGTTGCAGTAATTCGTCGAGGTTGGTGCCTGCTTCTGAGCGGCTGGCGAGTAAGATAACATCAGGTTGCAGCGATAAAATGCCCTCTTGCGAGAGACTCTTATAGCCACTAAACCCGGCAATATTGTTGCCTCCAGCCAAGGTTATGATGATATCGGCAGCGGTATCATCGCCGCCAACACGGGCGGGGCGATCCGCTTGTAGGAGCAAAAACACCACCCTAGGAGCGACGCCGAGTGCGTTAATTTTTTGCTTTTTTTCTACTATGTTGGCTAGTGAGTGTTGGACATCGATTTGCAGCTTACTGGCCTGTTTCTGCCGGTTGAGGTGTTTTCCCATCGCGTCAATATTGGCCAGTAGCTGCTGCTGGGTGTGGGCATTGGGTAGCTGCACAACATCGACGTTGGCCTTGCGTAACAGATTGAGGGTGGTTTGGGGGCCCATGGCTTCAGACCCTATCACTAGGCTAGGTGACAGTGCCAATATCCCTTCGGCGCTCAACATACGGTGATAACCCAGCTGCGCCACGCCAGTATAGTGAGGTGGAATTTGGCTGGTGGCATCGACACCCACTAACTCATCACCAGCTTCAAGTGCCAATAAGAGTTCGGTGATGCCAGCGCCTGCGCTGATCACCCGGTTAGCACTGGTTTGGTGTGAGAGGGCATTGGCCGACGCCAGCGGGCTGAATGTCAGCGTGGACAAGAGCGCGGCGATCGCTGCGCCGTTAATGGCAGGCATAAACTTAAACATAAAAACTCCATATTAATCGATATTGTTGGCCGAACGGGTTAATCGTTCTGCAGTATGTATTGCATTACGCCTGCCGTATTGAGCATGAGCGGTCAGGCGCTGGGCTAAAGATCAGGGTTCCATGATGATCTGGGTATTGGTGATTTGTTGTCGCTGCAAGGCGGCCAGTAACGTCATTAAAGGTTGTACCGGTGCGCTCTTATCTGCGGCAATTACCACCTTGGCAGATGGGTTGGCATTAAATGCCGCAATAAATGCGGCTTCAAAGTCACTAAATTGGCTAAAGGTTTTGCCATCTAATGCCCAATAAGGCGCAGTGACCAGCACATTGACTGTGATGTGTTTTTCTTGAGATAACTCACTTAACTTGGCATCGGTCGCTGTCGGAACCTCAATCGGTAAACTCAATAGCTGGGTATTGGCGGTTAATAATAAAAACACCAGCACAATAAAGATGATGTCGATAAGCGGGGTTAGATCGAGTCCCAGCGCTTGCGGGTCCTCATTATGCGGTAAGGCTATCATGGGCTGCTGCTCGTTGCGGTCGAATGCGCCAGAGTTGTCCCCTGTGGTGCGCTAGTATCATTATCTAGGCTTAATGCCTTGTCGAATCCCTCTAGCCATAGATTGAGGAGATTCAAAATGTGGCTCATTTTATTGCAACGCTGCTCGGCCCACAGGGTCAACAGGTGAGCGAATGTGATGGCGGGCACCGCAATGATAAGCCCGGCAGCTGTGGTGTTCATGGCTAACCCTAGACCTGAGGCTAGTTGCGCTGGGGTGACAGGGCCTTCTGACACACCGAGCTGATTAAACATCTCAATTAAGCCTAATACTGTCCCTAACAAGCCCAGTAGCGGAGTGATGATGCCGATGACTTGCAAAATTTTTAAGCCAGATAACAGCTGACGCTTTTGTTTTACGAGCCAGAGTGTCGCTATTTCTTCGCGCATGGCGCGGGGGTGATCGCTATGAGCCAACAGCAGCGCCGTTCCTTTCGATAGCATGCTACTGCCCCGACTTATTTGGGTCATTAACTGCTGTTTCTCTTGCGGGGTTGCACTCTTGGGTTGGCGACGTAATTGAGTCAGCCAAGTGTCGCGTTTAGGCAGTTCGAACAGCAATAGCGCCAAGCGTTCTAATACGATGAGCGAACTCAAAAAAGCACAGATAAATAATGGCCAAGTTAAGTATCCCAGTTGTTCCGACAGTTGGTGATATAGGGGGTGTGACATTCATTTTCCTCAGCGATAAACCGCTTACTCATGTGACGATAGCAGGACTAATACCTGTGTTATAAGAAACGGCTTATCGCCTCGGGTCGCTGACGACAAGCCATAGTGGGCGACGAGCTCGTGGCTTATTTCGGGCTGCATCAGTTATTAAGTGCAAAGGTCACCGGGACTCTCACCGTATAGGCCTGCGCGGTGTGTGGTATTGGCGCGGCAAATTGCCACTGCTTAACGGCACTGAGGGCGGCCTTATCTAATAGGTGGTAACCCGAGCTTTCAATCAGGGTTAACTGCAGCTGCTCACCTAACTGATTAAATTTTACCTCAATCATGGCGCTTCCCTGTTGGCCGCGTTTACGCGCTATTTTAGGGTAATTCGGTGGCTGGGGCGGTGTCGAAAATGTTGGCTGACTGAGGTTTTCGCTTACATGAGTGATTCCTTGCTTGGCTGTCATCTGCGGCTGTTGATGTGTTTGTTCGGCCTGACGAGTATCGGGTTTAGCGCTATCGTGCTCTGGCGTTGGTTGATGGTTAGGTGCGGGTGAACTGGCTGCTTGCTTGGGGGATATTTGCGCTTCGACAGCCTTAGTCCGTACTGCTTTTTTGGGCTTTTTCGCAGGTGCCAAGGGGGAACGCGTGCGCGCAGCAGGCTTAGTGGCCGGTGGCGTCATTTGCTGTTTAGATGCGCTGTTTGTTATCTGGGGCGAGCTGGCTTGTGCACGGCTCGCCTGCATCGCAAGCGAAAGGTTGATCGATTGAGTGGTTCCCATCGCACTCCCTGCATTGAGTTGGCTAGGGGGGGGACGGTTTTGTGAGGCCAGCACGCCTCCTTGGATTAACAAGGTTAAACAACCGAAAGCAAAATAGCGTCTAGGTGTCATGGCTAAAACTCTTACTCAAATTAGAGGCATAAGGCACGAGTGCATTTATTTAATGCAACCAATCACTCTGCAAAAAAACTTGTAATTTAGATTGTTTACAGTTGCTTAGCCGTAAAGTGTTTTGATGTTACGGCATAAGATAACGTGACGCACATGATAATGCAAATGATAATGATTTTCATTTGATCTATTTTTCTGTCTCGGGTAGAGTGCCTAAAATCACCAAGCAGAGGCACTAACTCATGCCTTGGTTAAACCGTACGCCTTGGAAGAAAAGCGTTTCATACTTACCTAAAGGATTGAATAATGACGAAGAAGCCAGTCGTCATCGCCATAGCTATGGTGATGGGAGCGAGTGCTCATGCTCAGCAAGTAACCGAATTTGACGAAGTTGTGGTTACCGCGACCCGAGTCAACGAGAAAGTGTCACAAACTAGCCGAAGCGTTGCCGTGGTTGATGAGCAAAAACTACAAGAGTCGCAACCTGCTTCTGTCGCTCAAGCGTTAAAAAATCAAGCCAACATCAGTGTCACCAATGGACCGCGCGCGTCCTCGCAAGGGGTCGAAATACGTGGACTAAGCGGTCCGCGAGTCCTGCAAACTATTGATGGTGCGAGACAAAACACCAGCTCTGGGCATCGTGGAACCTATTTTATGGATCCCGAGTTACTCCATTCTGTCGAAGTACTTCGTGGCCCTTCGAGTAGCTTGTGGGGCAGCGGTGCCATCGGTGGTGTAGTGGCACAAAATACTAAATCTGCGGCTGACTTCTTAGCAACAGGTGACACCTTCGGGGGTTATGTTAAGCAGGGTTATGAAACTAATGGTGATAGAACTAAGACCAGTGGAGCGCTTTATGGCATAGGTGAGTTAGCGGAGCTAGGCCGTGTCGATTGGTTATTCAATGGCAGCGTTTTTGATAGTAACAATATTAAGATTGGTAACGATCAAATCTTAGCCAATAGCGCATCCGATGGTGGTAGTGGTTTAGCAAAATTGGGCTGGGAGCCAAGCGATGGTCAACGTATACAGTTATCGGCTCGACAGTCGAAAATCGATGAGCGGGTTCCGAGTAATCCTGCTGTTGCCGTAGGGAACTCTGTTCCCTTAGTTAAGCGTAAAACCCAAGACAGTAATGTCACATTAGATTACAGCTTAAATCCAACGGATAACCCTTTACTCGACCTAAATGCCACCCTTTATTGGAATGACACAGATTACGATGAAGATAGGGTGACTAAGCAGCAGATCGACAGTACCGAATATCAAACGCTGGGTTTTAGTATCAATAATAGTTCCCAGCTTGGCAATACCACCTTGCTTTATGGTGTTGATGGCTATAAAGATTCAATTAAAACTGTGCGTGATGATAACGGGCAACAGGGGCAGCGTCCCGAAAATATCGATGGTGAAACCAGCGTATGGGGCGCCTTTACCCGCGTCGATGTTGCTATCAATGAACGCTGGGCTGTCGATGCCGCAGTGCGTTATGACAGCTTTAACAATCAGAGTAATAACCTCAATACCTCAGCCGATAATAGCGCGTTTTCGCCCTCTTTAGGCGTGGTATGGAATACCACTGATTGGTTAACCCTCAGCATGCGCTACGACCACGCATTTCGTGCACCAAGTGTTGAGGAGATGTTTTCAACGGGAAGCCACTATTGTATCCCGCCTTTAGGTAACTTCTTACCCAATGGCTTATGTAACACCTTCGAAATTAACCCCGATCTAAAAGCTGAGGAAGCGAAGAATAAAGAGATCAAGGCCGATCTTCGTTTTGCGCAGCTAGCAGGGGATGATGAGCTAGCCATCACCTTCAACGTGTTTAGAAACGATGTCGATGACTTTATCGAGCAAAGCGTTTCTAACCCTCTGATGGGGATCCCCGGTTTCGAGCAAACCACGTCGTGGAATAATGTCGATGCCGCTAAACTCACGGGTTTTGAACTGTCGACACGCTATCGTTATAAGCAGGCTCGAGTCAGCATAAACTATGGACAGACAGAAGGTAAGGATAAAGATAATGGCGACTATTTAGCGAACATTCCTGCTAAGGAGCTCGCTATCGATCTGTCGCAAGCCATTATGCAAGGCGATATAAAACTAGGCACTCGCTTTACTTATGTTGCCGATCAAGATCAGCTTCCAGCCAACAATAACAATCAATATGACGCATATAAGTTATGGGATGTATACCTTGCATGGGAGCCAACTCGTGCCAACTTAGAGGGGCTAAGAGTGGATTTTGCCATTGAGAATATTGGCGATGAAGAATATCGCCAAGCCTGGCAAACCCTGTATGACCAAGGGCGCAATGTTAAGTTGTCGGCACGTTATAACTTCTAAGGTTCACGATAAAGAGTGAGCGTTAATCTCATGCTTTATCCTCGAGTTGACTCAATGAGGCGCTTCGCTATTGAGTCAACTCGAGAGTTTTTATGATTTATGGGGGAGAGCAGAGCATGTCAGCGATTATCGATATGAGCACTAACAACACCAGCACACCAAGCGACAGGGATATCAAAACCACCGCGCTTATTCGCACCTATTTACAAAACAACCCTAGCGCCATGCCGAGTCAGGTGGCAGCCGATCTCAATGTCAGCGAGTTTGATGTGGTCTCCACGTTACCATCAGAGCAGGTGACGTTATTGGCATTATCACAACAAGATGCGTTGCTTGCTTCACTGCCCGACTGGGGGCCAATGACCACCATCATAGCGGTATCGGGCAGTATTTTTGAGTTTAAAGGCCACTTCCCACGTGGCAAATATGCCCACGGTTACTATAACCTCATCACTAAAGGTGAGGGATTGCATGGTCATTTAAAACTAAATAATATCAGTGCAATAGCTCTGGTGAGTAAACCGTTTAGAGGCAGTGAGAGTCACTCCATCAATTTTTTTGGGGCTCAAGGTGAAGTGATTTTTAAAGTGTACTTGGGGCGGGATAAGCAGCGAGTGTTGAACGCATCACAGCTTGAGCGTTTTACAGCCTTAAAAAGTTCGCGAATGGTGGCTGAGCTGTAGTGAACCATTTAGTGAGTAACGAGTAGAGAGATATCCGATGACAATCGATAAAGAACAAAGGCTGCGTGACAAACTATTACCCGAAATCGAAGCCTTCAAAGCCGAGCGTTCAACATTGCAATTAGCCACGCAAGATCAACACGGAGTGCCCAACGCCAGTTATGCTCCATTTGCGTTAGCCGACGATGGTTTTTATATTTTGGTCAGTGAGCTAGCGCGCCACGGTACTAACCTTAAAGCCTCTAAGTTATTATCTGTGATGTTACTTGAGGATGAAGCCGAAGCCAAAAGTGTCTTTGCCCGTAAACGGCTAACCTTCGATGCCACGGCAGAATCTGTGGCGAGGGGTAGCGACAGCTTTAGCAAAGGGGTCGCTGCTCTGTCTGCCCGTTTCGGTGAGATGATTGACAATTTGGCTGAGCTTAACGATTTTAATCTATATAAATTAACGCCACACCAAGGACTATACGTGAAAGGGTTCGGTCAGGCGTTTAGCCTCTCGGGAGCTGAACTATTGGATGTTGACTGGAAACGCGATGGCCATCACGGTCAACCTAATGCGGGAGTCGCACTAACGGAAGTGGTCGGTTAGGTTTTTCTCAATCGCCAATTAGCTAAGCCTTCGCAAGGCGATTAGTGACGCAGCATGACCCGCTCTCGAGCGGGTTTTGTTGTGTTCATGCTACTATCTTTATCGTATTGATTACTGGGTTACTCTCCGCTGAGCAATACGCTGCAATGGCAGGATAACGTATAATTAATATAAATGGTTATCTCAACTTTTTGCCTGCAGTTAAGCCACTCTTGTTCATCAATAAACCGAGCCAAGGTTAAGTTGAGGGGGAATGACATTTAACCATCATAGATTAAGGACATTACTTTGAGTCAAGATGTGCGCTTAGCGTCTAAGGAAGCGAGTCAAATGCCTGTAGATGAATCGAGAGAAAATCGTATTCCGCCGGTGGACTCATCAGGTCGCTCCTCGGCCCATCGCCGGGCGGTATTGCCCTGGATTGGTGCCTTTTTAAAACCTTATCGCGCTCGAGTCATCGCCGCTATCGTATTTTTGTTTATTGGCTCCTTGGCCTGGCTGTCATTAGGGCAAGGCGTTCGCCTGATGGTGGATGAAGGGTTTTTGCAAGATAACAGCGAGCGACTCAACGAGATCATCCTCTTGGTGATTGGCATTACCGCGCTCAGTAGTTCGGCGATTTTTTGTCGTTTTTACCTAATGACTTGGCTCGGCGAGCGAGTCAGCGCCGATATTCGCCTTAAGGTGTACGATCATCTGCTTAAGCTGTCGCCGAGCTTTTACGCCAAACTCAGAACCGGTGAAGTGATCTCGCGTTTTACCGCCGACTCGACCCTGTTGCAATCTGTGGTGGGCTCGAGCCTCTCTATGGCCCTTAGGGCCAGTGTTACCGTGATTGGCGGCATAGTGATGATGACGATCACTAGCCTGAAGATGACCGCTTTAGTGCTGCTTGCCGTGCCTATGGTGCTAGGACCTATCTTTTTCTTTGGTCGTAAGGTGCGCGATTTATCACGCAAGAGCCAAGACAGGGTCGGCGATCTTGGTGCCTATGTAGATGAAACTCTTCACGAAATCCATACGGTGCAAGCCTATTGTCATGAGAACAGAGATCGCGAGCTATTTAATGAGCGTGTCGAAGCGGTCATGGATGCTGCCAAGGGGCGGATAAAATATCGCTCGATATTAATTTCGCTGGTGATGTTTTTAAGTATTTTAGCCATCGCGCTGGTCACTTGGGTCGGCGCCCATGATGTGATGCAAGGGGTTATCACCGCCGGTGAACTGTCGGCCTTTATGTTTTATGCGGTGATGGTGGCAGGCTCGGTGGCAACCATTAGTGAGGTGATTGGTGAGATCCAGCGCGCGGCGGGGGCTACCGAGCGCCTTATCGAGTTGGTTGAAGCCCCCATCGACATCCCGCTGCCTCTGCACCCACAATCTATGCCGGTTAAGGTGCGCGGCGAACTGCAACTGAACCGGGTCTGTTTTGTCTATCCTAGTGGCGATAATGAGGCCGGCGCGCAGGGTGATGAAAAGCTCGGCAATCAATGGGCTATCCGTAACCTTAGCCTGCAGATCCACAGCGGTGAACGGGTGGCGCTGGTGGGCGAAAGTGGTGCCGGCAAGAGCACCTTATTTGAATTATTACAGCGCTTTTACCCCCTTAACAGCGGCAGTATCTTATTGGATGGTATCGATATCGCTAATTTGTTGCCGCAGACCCTTAGGCAGCAGTTTGCACTGGTGCCACAAGAGTCGGTGATCTTTGCCACCAGTGTGTTAGAAAATGTGCGCTATGGCCGCCCCGACGCTAGCGAGCAGCAAGTGATCGATGCCTGTATCGCCGCTCATGCCAATGAGTTTATTGTCGATTTTCCTATGGGATATCACACCTATTTGGGGGAACGTGGCGTGCGCCTCTCTGGCGGACAAAAACAGCGTATCGCCATTGCGCGTGCCATATTAGCCGAGCGGCCCATTTTACTGCTCGATGAGGCCACCAGTGCGCTGGATGCCGTTAGCGAACATAAGGTTAAGCTGGCATTAGATACCTTAATGCAGGGGCGCACCACATTGATCATTGCCCATCGATTAGCCACAGTGCTTAATGCCGATCGTATCTTAGTGATGCAAAAAGGGGAGTTGGTTGCCAGTGGTACCCATTCAGAGTTGATGCAAAGCTGCGAGCTGTATCGTGAATTTGCCAGTTTGCAATTATTAACAGATGAACCTTAATCGTAAAGTCAGCGTATTAGGCACATAGTAGAGCAAGAATGGAATATGAGTGTGATAACCCATGACGGAGCTAAGTCGATGCGATTTTATCTATTATTAAGTACGTTAATCAGTGTGCTGTTTCTATCTGCTTGCACCAGTGTGCCCAGTGGTATTAAGCCTGTTGAGCAGTTTGAACTGCCACGTTATTTAGGAACCTGGTATGAGGTCGCCAGATTAGATCACAGCTTTGAGCGCGGCTTAACGCAAGTCACTGCCACCTACAGTATGCAAGCCGATGGTGGAGTTCGAGTGATTAATCGTGGTTTTTCAGTGGTGGAGCAAAGCTGGGATGACGCCGAAGGTAAAGCCTATTTTGTCGAAAGCCCCGATATTGGCCACCTTAAGGTCTCCTTTTTTGGCCCCTTCTACGGCGCTTATGTGGTTTATGAACTGGATAAAACCGATTATCAATATGCCTTTATCACCAGCTATAAGCGCGACTATTTATGGTTTTTATCGCGTACACCCAAGGTGAGCGATGCGCTAAAACAGCAGTTTGTGACGCAGGCCAAGCAGCTGGGATTTGCGGTCGATGAGATTATTTGGGTGCAGCAATAATGGCATGACAATATTTGTGCTTCACTGCCTAATGAACACAAGCAAGCTGGGGAGGCCATGAGCCCCCCCTTTTTATGAATCGCAGCCCTTGGTTATTTACGCAGCTCGCGGCGCAATATTTTCCCTACGGTGGACTTTGGCAGCGCGCTCATAAACTCAACGATTTTAGGCACTTTATAAGCCGTCAGTTGTTCGCGGCAATGGGCAAGGATACTCGCTTGGGTTGCCGTGATATCATCGCTTGGGGTACTTAGCACAATTGCTGCCTTTACCGCCTCACCACTGCGCGCATCCTCTACGCCAATCACGGCGCATTCGAGTACGGCTTCATGGGCGCTTAGCACCTCTTCAACCTCATTGGGGTAAACGTTAAAGCCTGAGACGATGATCATATCTTTTTTCCGGTCGACAATTTTGTGCATTCCTAAGTCAATCGCAAGAGCAATATCCCCCGTCTTAAAGAAGCCGTCACTTGTCATCACCTTGGCGGTTTCCGCTGGCATCTGCCAATAGCCGCTCATCACTTGTGGGCCTTTTACCGCTAGCTCCCCAGTGGCACCCAAGGGCACCTCGTTATCATCGAGGTCGAGGATCTTCACTTGGGTGTCGATAACCGGCTTACCTATGCTGCCTAGTTGCTCCAATCCTGGTGCGTTAAGTGAGACAACCGGTGAGGTTTCTGACAGGCCATAGCCTTCTGATATGGTGCAGCCCGTGGTGGATTGCCAAGCCGCGGCGGCGGCTTGGGTGAGTGCCGTGCCGCCGGAGATAGTGACTTTTAGGTGGCTAAAATCGAGGGCTTTAAACTCAGGCTGGTGGCAAAGGCCGACAAATAAGGTGTTGATCCCGGCAAATCCAGTAAAAGAATGTTCACTCAAGGTTTTGATTAACGATGAAATATCTCTAGGGTTTGGGATAAGCACCGAGCAACCACCGCGCTCAAAATAGACCACCAGATTCACCATAAAGGCGTAGATATGATAGATAGGCAGCGGTGCGACAAATATCTCTTCGCCTGCAATGAGTTTACTGCCAAGGCGAGATTTAACCTGCATCGCATTGGCGATAAGGTTGCCGTGGCTCAACATGGCGCCTTTAGAAAGCCCAGTCGTGCCGCCAGTGTATTGCAGCGCGGCTAGGTCGCTTAATGTGGTCTTCACTGGGGTGAAACTAAGCTGACTGCCTTGGGCCAACACATCATTAAAGGAGGTGGTGGCAAAGGGGGCGGCAGGTTGTGGCTGCTCGGCAATTAAATCTAATGCGTGGGTTGCGATAACCGTTTCAATGGCGGTGTTAGCGATGACGTTGGACAGTGTAGGTAGTAGGTCGCTCAGCACGACTAAGGCCTTAGCACCCGAATCATTATACTGATGAATGAGTTCACGCTCTGTGTATAGCGGATTGGTATTGACTAACACTAAACCTGCACGCAATGCCCCATAGGCAGCAATAACAAATTGGGTAATGTTAGGCAGCTGAATAGCGACACGATCGCCAACATTGAGCGAGGTATGGTGTTGCAGGTAGGCGGCAAAGTAGCGTGAGTCACGTTCGATATCGGCAAAGCTACTCGACTTACCTAAACAGACGTAGGCGGTGTTATCGCTATAGCGCTGCGCCGATTTTTCAATCAGATCACTTAACGATTGGTACTGGGTAAGGTTGACGTGGGTATCAACATCATATGCCATAGCGAGCCTCTAATTGTTATTAGTTTGCTAAAAATTAAACAGGTGTTTAGATTGTGCTAAAAGCGCGCTAAGGTCAACCGAAAATAGCCGATGAACTTTGAGACTTAAACTTTTTAAGTTGATGTATATATAGTGTTTTACGCTTAAGTGGGGATGCGGTACTGGTCAGACCTTTATCGCGACTGTTGCAGGCAGACGCGATAAAGTCTGGGGGAGTGATTACGCTGAAGTCAGGGTAAAAAACTGGCTTTGTTGAGTCACACTGTCGAGCGGATCGGCCAGATTCATCACTTTAAAGGTAATGGGCTGCTGACGTAATGCGCCATCGATTGGGGCATCTTTGCTGCGTTGTTGATACACAGTCAACGGGTAACTGAGCTGTTCTCCGGGTTGAACGGTAATTTCTACCTCGACCTCTTTATTGATAAAGTGACCTTGTTTGCTTTCAAGATAAATTAAGTATTGTTGTGAGTGCTGAGTTTTATTACGTATCTTGAGTGTATAGCTATTTTCGATACGGTTATCGGGGGCGATGCGATACAGATTTTGTCTGTCTCTTATCACATTGAGTTGGATCGCGTCGCGCTGATACAGATCAAAGGCAAATACGCTCAACATAATCGCCACTGCCGTACCATAACCAATAAACCGCCAAGAGTTGAGGCGCTGTACGGGCAAGCCTTTTTGCTCATTTTCACTGCTATAGCTTATCAAGTTACGCTCATAGCCGAACTTATCCATGGTTTGATTGCAGGCGTCAACACAGGCACCGCAGTTAATGCATTCATACTGTAAGCCATTACGAATATCGATTCCCGTTGGGCACACATCGACGCATAAATTGCAATCGACACAATCGCCAAGTTGGGTGGTTTGTTTGCGTTTTCTGGGGCCGCGAGACTCACCACGTTGGGCATTATAGGTCACAGTCAAGGTATTACTGTCGAACATGGCCGATTGAAAGCGTGAGTAGGGGCAACAATGTAAGCACATCAATTCGCGCATAAAACCGGCGTTGATATAGGTACACAGGGCAAAAAACCATACCCAGGCCGTTACCCAAAAACTGCCATTGAGAGTAAAAATTTGTGGATATAAGCTGCTTGCGGGCACGAAATAGGCGATAAATCCACAGCCAGTAAGCAGTGCCATTAAGCCCCATATTAGGTGTTTGCTAACCCGCTTGGTGAGCTTATTGAGACTCCAGGGGGCTTTATCTAAGGCGTAACGTTTATTGCTGTTGCCCTCTATCTGCTTTTCCACCCAGACAAACATAAAGCTCCAACTGGTTTGCGGGCAAAAATAGCCACACCATACCCGCCCCCAAAATACGGTAATAAAAAACAGTAAAAATGCGGCAATAATAAATACCCACGCCATTAGGGTAAAATCTTGTGGCCATAGTGTCGTGCCAAAAAAATTAAACTGCTGGTTTTCTACATCAAATAAAATAGCTTGCTGGCCTTGGTAACGAATGAAAGGCACTAAGAAGAAACATAAGATCAACAGGCTGTTGAGGCCGGTTCGCAGTCGTTGAAAGTCACCTTTTTGCTCTTTGATATGGATCTTGCCCTTTTCGCTGGGGATAAAGGTCACCGCTATCGGTTCGCCATTTGACGAAGTGGCCGAATTGGCCGGGGTTGAGGTGGACCGTGAGTTCACACTTTGTGTCATGATTAAGGTTCCGCGCTATACATATTGGAAAAAGTATCGCGGTATTTGCAAGTTCAGCACCAATTTACATATTATTTAACCTATTGATAATAAGTTATTTTTTTTGAGTTAAATTGACCGGGATCGCGATATATCGCGCTTTGTCGATATATCGCGAAAAAAGAGGCAGGCGTTAACCTTAACTTGGTCGGTGAATATTGAGCTTTTTCATACGCGAGCGTAGGGTACTGGCCGGTAATCCCAGCACTTGAGCGGCACCCTGCGCCCCGGAAATACGCCAACCTAACTGTTGTAGGGTGCGGCGAATATGGGCGGCTTCCACTTGCTCTAAGGTTTGTCCGTGTGTCGACACCGCATTGGCGGTATCGACTTGCAGGGCGGGAATTTGTAATACCTGTCCCTGAGACAAAATACTCTGGCGCTCTATCACATTTTGCAGCTCCCTTACATTCCCCGGCCAACTGTAGGCCATCAGGTGGCTCAAGCCTTTATTACTGACCCCTTTAATTTTTTTGCCGAGTTTTTTATTGAGGTTGGCGACGATATGGCTCACTAAGGTGGGGATATCCTGTAAACGCTCACGCAATGGCGGCACATGCAGCGGAAACACATTAAGGCGATAATAGAGATCCATCCGAAATAGCCCCTGCTGCACACGTTTAAGTAAGTCGTGGTGGGTCGCAGTCACTAGGCGAATATCCACCTTAATGGTCGTGCTACTGCCGACCCGCTCAAACTCTTGCTCTTGCAATACTCTTAACAGCTTAGATTGGGCCTCGAGGGACAATTCGGCAACCTCATCGAGAAACAAGGTGCCTTGGTGAGCCAATTCGAATCGCCCCTTGCGCCGAGTCGTTGCCCCGGTAAACGCGCCTTTTTCATGGCCAAACAGTTCACTTTCCAGCAAGGTGGGTGAAAATGCGGCGCAGTTGACGCTCACCAGAGGCTTATCACTGCGTTCGCTGAGTTTATGAATATTGCGTGCGACCAGCTCTTTACCTGTGCCATTTTCGCCGCTGATTAGCACTGTACTATTGGTATTGGCGACCAGCTTAATTTGTTGAATAAGGCGTAAAATCGGTTCGCTTTCACCAGAGATACTCACATCGCCCGTGTGGCTAGCCAATTCCATTTGCAGGTAATCGTTTTCGCTGGCCAACTTTTCCGATAAGGCCTGCACCTGCTCTAATGCCTGGCGCAGTGAGTCTTCGGTTTGTTTCTGCATGCTAATGTCGCGAAATATCGCGACTACACCGATCAGCTGTTGCTGCTTATACACTGGGGTTGTGGTGTAATGTACCGGAAAACTGCTGCCATCTTTACGCCAAAACAGTTCATGACTGATCTCCCGTGCAATACCGTCGTGCATGGTGTTGTAGATGGGACAATCTTCTTGAGGATAATGGCTACCATCGGCATGGCTGTGATGATGGTGGTTGTGAATATTTTTACCCAGCAGCTCTTGTGCTGTCCAGCCGGTCATGCGCTCGGCTGCAGGATTGATAAATACCGCATTGCCTGCTAAATCAAAGCCGTAGATCCCTTCGCCCACGGCATTTAGCAATAATTTGTTTTCGGGCAGAAAGTCCACATGAGCTTCGCTAGTGGGCGCTAAAGAGGATGAACACATAAAGATACTCGCAGCAGAAATCAACTTGAACAACAGTGTACTTCAGCTCACGAGATATCGCGACTTTTTATCTTGCAAGACTGTTATCTTACCATTAATTAGTCGCCCCGTATCAATGCGCCCGTAATAGGCTCAGTACCTCGTGGTAATCGAGTACGCGCGATAACGCTATGCCTTGGGGATATTGAGGGCTAAAGAGTATCGTAAAGGGGATACCATAGGCATTATGCTGAGCTAAAAAAGCCTCAATCACGGGGTCGCTTCGGGTTAAGTCGCCCAGCATCAATACCATATTATCGCGCTTGAGTAACTTGACCACCGCCTCACGATGCAACACGCGGTCTTTATTGCCTTTGCAGATAATGCACCAATCGGCGCTGACATCGACAAATACCGCATTGCCCTGCTTAACCAGCGCGGGTATCTCTTTTGCGACTAAGGGTTGCCATATCAATTGTTTATAGGCGTTAATGTCTTCGCGTGGGTAAATAAAATAGGTCACGGCGGCGTTGATTGCGGTAAAACATAGCAGTAATAGCAGTACCGCTGTTGGGATCTGGGTGCCGCGTGCTTTTTTAACGCTAAGAAAAATAATCAAGCCAATAAGCAAGCTTAGTGTGAGCGCGCTGATAGTGAGGATGGTGTGCATGATAACCAGTGAAAGTGATTGATGAGGCTAGTCTAGCAAACATCAACGCCTGAATTGAAATAATCAGTACATCACAGATCTTTTGCACCTATGGCTGAATGTTTGTAAGCTGCCGGCTTGCGATGCCAAGGCAGATAAACGGGTAAGTGTTACTCAGGGCTATCGAATTAACCAAATGATATTAAATCAATAATCGAGCTTTAATAGAGGAAGCAGGATGAGTGTGAGTGCTTGGCTAGGTTTGCTGGCCATCTGTTGTTTGGGCGCCATGTCGCCCGGGCCAAGTTTAGCTATGGTGGTGCGGCATACCTTAGGTGGCGGCCGTGCTAAGGGGATTGTCTGCGCGTGGGCGCACTCTATTGGCATTGGGGTGTATGCCTTGGTCACTTTGCTTGGCCTTGGGGTGTTACTTAAGCAAGCGCCGCTGGTGTTTAATGGCATTGCCATTTTAGGCGCGCTCTATTTAGCCTATATCGGCGTGCAGGCGTTGCGTTCTAAGGGGGGGATGTCGGACAAGCTCTCGGCAGGCAAAGCCACTAGCACCCTTACCGCCGCGCGTGACGGGCTGGCTATTTCACTGTTTAACCCTAAGATTATGCTGTTTTTTTTGGCGCTGTTTAGTCAATTTGTGTTAGCGGCCGATAACCTCTGGGGGCAATCTTTAATCGTGTTAACGCCATTGGTGGTCGATGGGCTCTGGTATACCTTAATTGCATTACTGCTGTCGCATCGGTCAGTGTTACCCAAATTACGGGCGAATGCGCGCACCATAGATAGGCTCTCTGGTGTCGTGCTGATTTTATTGGCTATCAGGGTACTCGTTACGATTTAAGCTCCCTGAAACCGTTTGCTTTGCAAGCGCACATTGTATAAATAGTGAGAAATGGGCAAAGTGCTAGGGGGATATCGTTGTGGGGGTTATGGCGGAGAAATCGTAAACTTAATCATGAGTTAACTTAACCCGATTAACTATGCCACCGCTTACCTTAGCAGCAAGGCGATGGCATACAAGGTTACATCGGGTGATTAGCCTTTAAAGACTTGCACCGCTTCATCTTTCACAGGCTCGCTCTGGGCGGGTGACTGAGTATTAATGTGGTCATCGAGATTGTCATTTAACATATCGCGGTATTCTTTGCTAAACCACTCTAGTGCATTGTTTTTTTCAGCTGCTAAATTAGATGATTTGATTGATGCTTCAAATGCATTAAAACGAGCGGCCGCAAAACGCAGCGCCGTGCCGACTTTACCGACATCTTGCTCTTGGCCGCTAAGCTCGTTAGCAAGGGCAATAAATTGATCGGCTAATTCAAAAATAGTGGTTTCTTTTTGCTGTTCTGACATGCTGTTGGCTCACGATTGAGTGAATGTAATAGGCGGATATTAACTTAAATTAGCCAACAGTGAATCATTGAATGTGGCTTTATGAGATCAAATTGGCAAATTGCCGTGATTGATCGCTTGTCTCAATTCTTCACTATTCCTCCAAGTTAAGGTGTATTAGTTGTTCGGATCGCTGTCGACGACCACTTGGCCATTGCGAGAGTCGTAATAGATGCTTAAGTCTTTATTGTTATTAAACTCATAACGGCACTGATTAATGGCAATATAATTGGCTTTGTAATCTGTCTTCTCACTGCTATCGAAGCTCGACACGCTAGGCTCATCGCCTTGGTAAAGGGTTTGCCATACGGAAATACAATCTTCGACATTATCGAGTGAGGGAGAGGACTCGTTATCGGTGAAATAGTGTTGAGCAGGCCATCCCGCGGCATTAAAATCCATCTGGCCCGATTCAGCCTCTCCAAAAGTGGGCAGGTTTTCAGCTGGGCCTGAGCCTACACGGGTGGCCCAAACGGCATGAGCAAGGTTAATTCCCGCTTTAAATGCACCGCCTGTGGCTTTTACGCTGGCAATTTGAGCGTCTTGAGAGACATTTAAAAATTTAGGTAGGGCGGTGATCGCCAGTACCCCTAACACGATAATCACCACGACGAGCTCAATTAAGGTAAAACCAGGCTGTTGCTTTTGAGATTTCATGGTGGATACGTCCTAATAAAAATAAAGTTGCAGGCGGGCCATTCATAGCGCTTTAAACGTTTGCAGCTATAGGGCGTTATGGCAAATGATACATTAGTAATTAATTTTAATCGTTTTTTAACTTAAAGAGAAGAGTATGGATCATATCGCAAACTGGGATGACTTTATTCTGCAGCAGTCACAATTGGACTATTTTATTCAGCTGCAAGATTTTGTTGCGACCGAGCGCGCTGTGGGTAAAGCCATTTATCCTAGTGATGATGAGGTATTTAATGCCTTTAACTTAACGCCACTGAACAAGGTGAGCGTGGTGTTGATTGGGCAGGACCCTTACCATGGTGCAGGGCAAGCCCACGGTTTATGCTTTTCGGTAAAGCCAGGCATTAAGACGCCACCTTCATTAGTTAATATCTACAAAGAGCTAGCGACGGACATTCCCGGATTTAGCCTGCCTAATCATGGTGATTTACGCCAGTGGGCTGCCCAAGGCGTATTGATGTTAAATACGGTATTAACGGTTGAGCAGGGTAAAGCGCACTCTCATGCGAAAGCGGGCTGGGAAACCTTTACCGATAATGCCTTAGCACTGCTTAATGCCCAGCCACAACCAATCATATTTGTGTTGTGGGGAGCCCATGCGATTAAAAAAGCGAAGTGGATCACTCAAGGGCATCACCAAAAGCTAACGGGGCCACACCCTTCGCCGTTATCGGCGTATCGTGGTTTTTTCGGTTGTGCTCATTTCTCTAAAATCAATGAGTTACTTTTGCAACACGGGCAACCCGTTATCGACTGGCAAGTCTAACGCATTGGCATCAACAGAGATAATTCCTACTTGCCGTCAGGCTAATAGGTCATTATATTTATCTGTATTGTCATCATGAGTTAGGCAAAGGATGTTTAACGCTTGGTGAGGGTTTGAATCAATTTCAAGTAGCGAATTATCGGGTTAAATTACTGCGGTTAATCAATGGTTGATGCTGGAAATAGTGAGTTACAGTGGAGCCTGTGCTACGCTATTGGCTGTGATGTTGTAGCGACTTTAATTCACTTATTATATGAACCTGTTAAAACTCACCATTGGGTATTAATCGATAGGCCAGTGACTTAATTTGCTCGTAATGACAAGTTAACCACTGCCAATAAGTTTAACCCTAGGGTTTTATTAATAAGCTAAGATGGCTTAGATGGGCGTGAATATGGATATCAGGACGAAGCGAGGAACGCTTGTTCGTTGGAATAATGAACAAAGAGTGGGTTTTATCGCCCCAGATGATGGGTCAGATGAACTGCGCATACTCGGCGCTAATTTACTACCTTATGAGCATACACCTCAAGAAGGGCAGGCCGTTGTTTATCGCCAGTGGAAAGATAGACTTCGCGGCATCAAGGTGATCAAGGGAGAGATAGACTTAGGTCATCCCATCAAACTCACCTCACCTTTCGATAATCCTATTAACTCGATTGGCATAGATACCATAAGTTGGCAGCTTAAGGTTGGACTGGTGGTATGTGCGCTGGTGTTAGCCAGTTTACTTTATCTATTGATGATCAATTACGAGCTTAGTGCCGACGGGACTCAACCGCCAGCAGGATTATTTCCGGCAGGTTCTGAGCACTACATTGGCAAGCAAATACTGCCCAACGCCAATTTTAGTTGTGATACCCGTAAGCAATGTTTACAGATGACCTCGTGCCAAGAAGCACAATATTTTGTGCAGCACTGCCCAGGTTTTGAAAAAATGGTTGGTGAAATGCCCTGTGAAAAACTCTGGTGTAAGATGTAAGTTGCTGTGAACGATTGGTTTGATTACATCCTTTTATTCGATAGGTTAAGGTTTGATTTAAGATTAAAGGCGCAAAGGTAATACCTTAGCGCCTTACGTTGTGACAATTGCATTCTGTCGCTTCAGCACCCGTATTCAGTGTCCATCATAGTATGCGCTCGCCATCTTTACCTTATTATTGGTTTTTTGCTAGGCGGTAATGCTCGGCTAAGGCTCCAGTGATCCGTTTGCCGTCTTGATCTAGCATAAATAATTGGTTCTCGCCGACTTGAAACTGCATAGGAGTTGCATCGTTAGTTAGGCTAATCGCGCTGCCTCGTTCGTTCCAAGTAAAGTTACCCTCCTCGATAATCGGCTCGTCAGACTCTCCTAGATAACGCTGCGTTAAACGATAACTAAGATCGGCATTGAGCACTAAGTGCGTCTCTATCCCGCCACAACTGGCGCAAGGCAGTACGCCCGAGTATTCTCCCGGCCAATCTAAGGCATTTTGGCTATTGTCGCCGATGGATACCGCAGACTCGCTGGTGATCTCTGACGCTGTAGGTGCTGCCGGAGCGGGGGATTCTGGGTTGCAAGCGGCGAGAGTTAGCGCGCCGAATAAGATCAGCTGTGGCTTCATAAAAACTCCTTAAAGGTCAATGACGATGTAATACATTATATTTGTTCGGTATTTATCAAATTCAAGAGATGCTTGCTCTCTGCTTTAATGCTAGTTACGCACCATTCACTATGCGCGTTGGGGTAATAATCATAGGCAAGGGCACGTCCCAATGCTCACAAGGTAAGTGGCTGACTTGCTGGCAGTCATGGGCATAACCTACAGGTAATGGTTTGCCCATGAGCGGCCAATAGGCAAGGGTACGGTCATAGTACCCTCCGCCCATGCCCATACGATTACCATTGGCATCAAAGGCCACTAATGGGGTGATCACCATATCCAGTTGATGGGGCAGACGCATCTGAGTGATCGCCAGCTTGGGTTCGAGTATACCGAGGCGGTTTTTGATTAATGGGGAGTCGACTCGATAGGCGAGAAAGATAAGGTTGCCTGGCGAAAAGGGATGCAATCTAGGTAGATACACCTCAATCCCTCGTTGCCACAGGGCGTCAATTAAGGGCTGGGTATCGAGTTCACCATCATTTGCCAAATACAGTGCCAACCTTTTTACGCCGCGCTCGGTGATCAACTGTATGGCTCGTTGGCACGCTTGGTTGGCAAACTGGTTCTGCTGCTCAATGGAAAGGGCTTTACGGGCTGCTCGCACTTGAGCGCGCAGCGTTTGGCGTGAGATAAGCATAGGTGTAGTGGATGACAATAGGGGTCTCAATGGCATACTTCCTGTAAAATGTCTGGTTAACCGCTGCTCTGTAAAGTGTGGCCGTTAGGCTGAGCGCTCAGTGTAGCGTCAGGCAGGCTATCGATTCAATGGATAAAGTATTCTCAAACCATAAGCGCTTCAAGATGGGTAATTTGCTGAGTGCCTTAGTTTGTGATGCAACAGGTGTAAAAAAGCCACCGCAGGTTAAGGCGATGGCTTAATTATTTAAATTGCTCCCCAAGGCGTTGTTACCTGTGTAGCCCTTGAACCCATAAGCGTTTCAAGATGGGTAATTTGCTGAGTGCCTTAGTTTGTGATGCAACAGGTGTAAAAAAGCCACCGCAGGTTAAGGCGATGGCTTAATTATTTAAATTGCTCCCCAAGGCGTTGTTACCTGTGTAGCCCTTGAACCCATAAGCGTTTCAAGGTGGGTAACTTGCTGGTGTAAAAAAGCCACCGCAGGTTAAGGCGATGGCTTAATTATTTGAATTGCTCCCCAAGGTGCCGTTACCGGTGTAGCCCTTGAACCGTAGGTTCAAGGCGGGTAAATGATTAACTCCTAAGGCTTCTCGGTTCGAGCCGAGCTTGCGCAATGTCATTAAAACATTCACCCTGAGTTTGTAAATATCGGCACAGGGACATAACCGACTCACGCACACCACAGGGAGCAAAAACGTTGTATCGATACTCAGTGAGTATCAGCTAATTAATGCATCAACTAGCTTAGTCTTCTTTAGTTGAGCGCTCAACTAGCGCACTTTCTAAGGTCGACTGTAGCAGACCAATTTTATCATCCATCTGCTTTATATAATCTTGATTTTTCTTCTGTTCTTCTAACAGTTCATAGCCGATATTCAATGCGGCCATGATGGCAATCTCTTCCCGACTCAAATTGTTGGTGCGGGTACGAAGGGTGCTTAACTGTTTTTCCAGTTTTGCCGCTACATGACGCAAAGCATCTTCTTGACCTATAGGGCAAGCGATGGAGTAGGTCCGGCCTAATAAGCTAATCTCTATAGCATGGCTACTCATTTGCTGATGTAGATCCTTTTATCGTGTTGTTGAGCGGACTATATCGGTCTGTATCTTAAAGTGCAATAACACTTGGGTGCTAATAACACTTTGTTAGATTAAATGTTGTTTAGATAACCAATCACAGGCGCCTTGTGCGATAAATGGTGCTAAATCGCGTCGTTTATGGTGAAAATCTCGCCAATAGGCCTTAGCCATTATGTCGTTTTTTTCACCATCAATAAGCAAGCCAGTTGGGCTTAATGCGTGGCATCTAGGTCACGTTTTTAATCTTGGTCGATGTGGTCAATTCTGCTAGCATGTGTACAGATAAAATATGATTGGAAATTAGTTATGGCAACGCCTCCCTCTTTAAGTATCGATAGTCTATTAGCCGAGCTCAATGGCGCTGAAATTGCTCAACATCCGGTAGAAGTTCATGGTTCGCTAGTGGGGCTTATTTGTGGCGGAGTGGGGCAAGCGAAAAGCGAATGGTTAAAGTCACTATTAGAGTTAATTAATGATGGCCAATTACCGCCGCCATCGCTGACTCAACTGCTCGAAGAGCTCTACCAAGATACTGTGGCGCGGATCACCGATGCCGACTTTGGCTTTACGCCAATGGCTCCCGAAGAGGAGGAGCCGCTTAATAAGCGGGTTGAAGCACTCTCGTTATGGGTACAAAGCTTCTTAACGGGGTTGGCGATTGTGCAGCCTAAACTCAATCGCGCCTCTAAAGATGTCAAAGAGGTGATCAATGATCTGGCCGAAATCGCCCTGGTAGAATTTGACGTGGCCGACGATGATGAGTCTGAGGCGGCCTACATAGAGCTGATGGAGTTTTCGCGCATGGCGGCACTGCTGTGCTACGCCGAATTTGGCCCACAGCCGAGTGAGATCACAGATCAAGACCCTAAAATTCATTAAGATTGCCAACAGCAAAAGTCACGGCAGGTGCCGCTAAGTATCTGCCTAAATAGAGAAACTGAATGACCGCGTCTCAGACCACAGTTGATTTTGATATCGCCATTGTTGGCGGCGCCATGGCCGGTGCCACGTTAGCCTTAGGGCTAGCCAAACTGGCGCAGGAGCTCAAGCGTCCGTTAAAGGTCGCTTTGATTGAAGCCAGCCGTCCCGGTGGTCTGCATCCCGGTTTTGACGCCCGCTCAATCGCCATAGCGCAAGGCTCTATTTTTGAGCTGACCCGATTAGGCATCTGGCCTGAATTGGCGCATTTGGGCACCCCAATCGGCAACATTCACGTGTCCGATCGTGGTCATTTCGGCATGACCACCCTCAATGCTAGCGACTTTCACCTGCCTTACTTAGGGCAAGTGGTCGAGCTAGAGCGTGTAGGCGCCGCGTTATTTGAACTCTTAGAGAAACAGCAGATTAGCCTGTATTGCCCGGCTAAGTTAGCCAGCATTCGCGCCGATATCGACGCCAATTATTTGCTGCTTGATGATGGTCGCGAACTCAGCGCTAAGCTGGTGGTGGCTGCCGATGGGCTTAACTCGGTCGTCAGACGTGACTTTGCCTTGCCCCTTGAGCAAGTGGATTTCGAGCAGGTGGCGGTGGTGGCGAATATCGGCATCGACAAGCCCCATGGGCAATGGGCTTATGAGCGCTTTACCGACTCAGGCCCATTAGCCTTGCTGCCTATGGCCAATGTTGATGGTCAGGCTCGCATGTCTTTAGTGTGGGCATTGTCGCCCGCCATGGCGCAGCAAATGTTAACCTGCTCTAAATCGACCTTCTTAGCCAGTTTGCAGCAGGCCTTTGGCTATCGATCAGGGCAATTTATCGAGGTTGGAGAGCGCCACGCTTATCCGCTTAAGTTGTCGTCAATGCCGCGGCCTATCTATCAGCGCACCCTATTTATTGGTAACGCCGCCCAAACCTTACACCCTATTGCCGGTCAAGGGTTTAACCTTGGGCTGCGTGATTTAGTCTGCGTTATCGATGCGGTGCGCGGCGCGCTATTAGCTGGAGACGATCTTGGCGGCGCTAAGCTGACCCATCACTATTTAGCTCAGCGCAGTCAAGACAGGGCATCGACCATTAACAATGTCGAGTTTTTGGTGCGCGGCTTCTCTAATCAACACTGGCCGCTGGTGGCCGGACGTAATATAGGGCTGCGCCTCTTGTCGTGGTGTCCGCCGCTAAAAACGCCCATTGCCCGCCAAGCCATGGGATGGAAATCCCCTACAACTTCAGCCTCGTAGCGATAAAGGATACCTCTATGTTCAGCACTCAAACCTATGATGTAGCCATTGTTGGCGGTGGTATGGTGGGACTGGCCACGGCCATCGGCTTAGCGATGGAGTCGCTGCGGGTGGTGGTTATCGATGCTGGTGAAACCCAAGCCGTGTCGGGCGAGGCGCGTATGCGCGTCAGTGCGATTAACAAGGCCAGTCAACGTTTGCTTACCCACCTTGGTGCTTGGGCCTATGTCGATGAGGCGCGCATGGGGCCATACCAAAAAATGGCGGTGTGGGACAAAGACGGCCTAGGTAAAATTGGTTTCGACGCCCACAGTATCAGCGAGCAAACCTTAGGCAGCATCATTGAAAATGACAATATCAGCCACGCACTGGCTAGCCGTGCGGCCGAGCTTGATGAGATAACCCATCTTGAAAACCGCCGCCTCGACAAAATTGCCTTTGGCGAGCGCGAAGCATGGCTCACCTTAGACAATGGCGATAACCTGTCGGCGGCCCTCGTGATAGGCGCCGATGGAGCCAACTCTTGGGTGCGCGAACAGTGCAAGATCCCGATGACCTTTTGGGATTATGGCCACCACGCCATTGTCGCTACGGTGCGCACCGAATTGCCTCACAATGACACTGCACGGCAGGTGTTTTTACAAGATGGCCCATTGGCCTTTTTACCCCTGTTTGAAGCTAACCTCTGCTCTATCGTCTGGTCGGTGCCGCCAACAAAGGCACAAGCCTTACTCGACGGCGATGCGGTGCAGTTTGAGCGCAGCCTTACCGCGGCTTTCGACGGTAAGCTAGGCATGTGCAAGCTCGAAAGCGAGCCACAGGCTTTTCCACTGCGCATGCGTTATGCGCGCCACTTTGCCCGCCACCGCTTATTGCTGGCAGGCGACGCGGCTCATACCATACATCCATTGGCGGGGCAGGGGGTTAACCTTGGGTTTCTTGATGCTGCGGCCATTATCGAAACCCTGAGTGAGCTTAAGCGTACGGGTAAAGATTTGGGCGACTATGCCAATTTACGCGCCCTTGAACGTTGGCGTAAAGCCGATGCGCTGGAGATGATTGCCGCAATGGAAGGCTTTAAGCGCCTCTTCGATGGGGCGAACCCAGTGAAACAAGCACTGCGAGATTTGGGGCTTAATTTGGTTGATAATTTTTCTCCTGTGAAAACACTGTTTATGCAACAGGCGATGGGCAATAAAAACCGTCTGCCAGCCCTGTGTAAATAAGCATCGCTGAAAATAAATTAGATTTACTTTTTATTTAAATACAGTGGTTTATAGTGTTTTTGTGGTGTTGTTTTTTGATGCTGTAAAAAAGCTACAATTAACGCATAAGGAAAAGTAATGCTAAATGGGGTCGGATTAGAAAAATCTCTTATATACAAAACTGTGACGCAAGGTATAATTTCGCCGCATTTTGATACCATTGACCCGTCTTAGCAGGCGACACAGTCGATGCATCATATTCGACGCAATTGATGCAAAAATTCATCTTTGCAATCACATCCTGACCCAACGTACCCTACGTTCAGGTGTGTCTATAAATAAAGCACACCTAGGTGTCGCATAGCTAAAACCACAGGTGGAAACGGGATCTTATCCGAGCCTCTCGGTGAGTCCAGTTATCAATGTATTTCAGCCATGTTGTCGCCGTCAGGTAAGACCCGAAAAGGGCATAAAGAAGAGATAATAATGGCTAATAAAACTGTACTCTTTAACAAGCACTTGGAATCTAATGCCAAGATGGTCGACTTCCACGGTTGGGAAATGCCGATTAACTACGGCTCTCAAATCGAAGAGCACCATGCTGTACGTCAAGACGCAGGTATGTTTGACGTCTCTCATATGACAGTGGTTGACGTAATTGGCACTCAAGCCTGTGAATTTCTGCGTAAACTGTTGGCAAACGACGTTGCCAAACTCACCGTACCGGGTAAAGCGCTTTACTGCGGTATGCTAGACCACAATGCTGGCCTTATCGACGACCTCATTACCTATTATCTCGACGACACCCATTACCGTATTGTGGTTAACTCTGCGACCCGTGAAAAAGACCTCGCTTGGATTGCTGAGCAAGTGAAGGGCTTTGATGTCACCATTACCGAACGTCCAGAGTTGGCGATGATTGCCGTGCAAGGCCCTAACGCCAAGGCGAAAGCTGCCAGCGTGTTTACCGCCGAGCAAAACGCCGCCGTAGAGGGGATGAAACCTTTCTTTGGGGTGCAGTCGGGGTCACTGTTTATTGCTACCACAGGTTACACAGGTGAAGCGGGCTACGAGATCATTGTGCCACAAGAGGAAGCGGGTGCATTGTGGCAAGCGCTACTGGATAACGGCGTTAAGCCATGTGGCTTAGGCGCGCGTGATACCCTGCGTTTAGAAGCGGGTATGAACTTATATGGCCTAGACATGGACGAAAGCGTTAACCCGCTCGAAGCCAATATGGCATGGACTATTGCCTGGGAGCCAAGTGATCGTGACTTTATTGGCCGCGAAGCATTAAGTGCCATCAAAGCGGCGGGTACCCATAAGCAAGTGGGCCTAGTGATGGAAGCCAAAGGGGTGATTCGCCCGGGGATGGCCGTGTTCTTTACCGATGCGAACGGCGAAGAGCAGCAAGGGGTTATCACAAGCGGTACATTCTCTCCGACCTTAGGCTATTCTATTGCCATGGCACGCTTGCCCAATTCTGTTGGCGATGTCGCAGAAGTAGAGATGCGTAAAAAGCGCGTGCCTGTTAAAGTCATAGCCCCTGGCTTTGTGCGTAACGGTAAACAAGTATTCTAATTTTTTAGCTTAACTTACACATTGTCTGATTAGTCAAAATTGAGTATTACGGAAAAAGGATTAAAAATAATGAGCAATATTCCAGCTGAACTAAAGTACGCTTCTTCACACGAATGGATCCGCAAAGAAGCAGACGGTTCTTACACTGTCGGCATCAGTGAGCACGCCCAAGAGCTGCTAGGTGACATGGTATTTGTTGAGCTACCAGAAGTGGGTGACACAGTCACCGCCGGTGAAGACTGCGCCGTGGCCGAGTCGGTTAAAGCCGCCTCTGATATCTACGCGCCAATTTCTGGCGAAGTGATTGCCGTCAACGAATCATTAGAAGATTCTCCAGAGCTCGTTAACAGCGACGCATACGGCGACGGTTGGTTCTTCCGCGTGATGCCATCTGACGAGTCTGAAGTTGACAGCCTACTTGATGCCGAAGGGTATCAAGAAGTTATCGACGAAGAGTAAGCGTCGAGCCCCTAAAGCCCCATGCCTAAACGACATGGGGTTTTTCGTTATACCGCCCTACATTAAAAATGAGACCGGTAACACCGCCCCCTACAGGCAGGATACTGGCAAATATGGAACTAGGTTTATCATGACCACAGAAACTCTCACTCAGTTAGAGCAGCACGAACTCTTTATCCGTCGCCACATAGGACCGGACAGCGCAGAACAGCAAGAGATGTTGAACTTCGTTGGTGCAGAATCTTTAGAAGATTTAACACAGCAGATCGTACCTGAGTCGATTCGTCTAGGCCGCGACCTTGCTGTTAGCCCAGCATGTGGCGAAGCCGAAGGTATGGCCGCGATTCGCGCCATTGCCGATAAAAACAAGGTGTTTAAAAGCTACATAGGTATGGGTTACCACGGCACGCTAGTGCCAAGTGTTATCCAGCGTAATGTGTTTGAAAACCCAGGTTGGTACACCGCGTACACTCCATATCAGCCAGAGATCGCTCAAGGTCGTCTAGAAGCCATTTTAAACTTCCAGCAGGTGTCGATGGACCTAACCGGTCTTGATTTAGCCTCAGCTTCATTGCTAGACGAAGCCACCGCAGCAGCCGAAGCCATGGCGCTGGCGAAACGTGTCTCTAAGGCCAAGAAAGCCAATATCTTTTTTGTTGCCGATGATGTGTTCCCGCAAACCCTCGATGTGGTGAAAACCCGCGCCGAGTGTTTTGGCTTTGAAATTGTCACCGGCCCTGCCGAAGATGCCGTTAACTACGATCTGTTTGGCGCACTATTCCAATACACTAACCGTCACGGTCAAATTCGCGATTTCACTGCGCTTTTTGCTGCACTAAAAGAGAAAAAAGCGGTCGTGACCGTCGCCGCCGACATCATGTCGCTAGTGATGCTTAAATCACCAGGAGCCATGGGCGCCGATGTGGTTTTTGGTAGCGCCCAGCGTTTTGGCGTGCCCATGGGCTTTGGCGGCCCACACGCCGCATTCTTCGTCTCGCGTGACGAGCACAAGCGGTCACTGCCGGGTCGTATTATTGGGGTGTCGCAAGATGCACGCGGTAACCGCGCGCTGCGTATGGCGATGCAAACCCGTGAGCAACATATTCGCCGCGAAAAAGCCAACTCAAACATCTGTACAGCACAGGTACTCTTGGCCAACATGGCTTCGTTCTACGCCGTATACCATGGCCCACAAGGGCTAAAAACGATTGCACAGCGTATCAACCGCTTAACTGATATCTTAGCCGCAGGCCTTAAAGCCAAAGGCGTCGAGCTGGTTAACAACACTTGGTTCGATACCCTGTCATTTAAGGTCGCCGACAGCGCCGCTGTGATAGCGCGTTCGGTCGCGGCAGAGCTTAACTTGCGTGTCGATAGTGATGGCATTCTTGGGGTCAGCATCTCTGAGCCTACCACTCGTGCCGATATCGCTCAGCTATTTGATGTGATTTTAGGTGAAGGTCATGGCTTAGACGTTGCTGCAATGGATGCCGACATCGTCGCCAATGGCAATAGTTCAATACCAGCTGAGTTGGTGCGCACCGACGCTATCTTGACTCATCCAACTTTTAATCGCTACCACAGCGAAACCGAGATGATGCGTTATATCAAGCGTCTCGAAAACAAAGACTTAGCCCTAAACCACTCGATGATCTCGCTAGGCTCATGCACCATGAAGCTAAATGCCGCCACCGAGATGATGCCAGTCAGTTGGGCCGAGTTTGGCAATATGCACCCATTCTGCCCACAAGACCAAGCTCAAGGTTATGGAGAGCTGCTCGAGCAGTTGTCTGCATGGCTTGTTGATATCACAGGTTATGACGCCGTTTGCCTACAGCCTAACTCAGGCGCACAGGGCGAATACGCGGGTCTATTAGCCATTAAGAAGTACCATGAATCCCGTGGCGATGCGCACAGAAATATCTGTCTTATCCCACAATCGGCTCACGGTACTAACCCAGCTTCAGCCCAGCTTGCAGGCATGAAAGTGGTGGTGACCGCGTGCGATAAAGCCGGTAACGTCGACATGGAAGACTTGAAAGCCAAAGCCGCCGAAGTGGCCGATAACCTTTCTTGCATCATGATCACCTACCCATCGACCCACGGTGTGTATGAAGAGACCGTGCGCGAGATCTGCGACGTCATTCACAGCCATGGCGGCCAAGTCTACCTAGACGGAGCTAACATGAACGCGCAGGTGGGCTTAACGACTCCTGGTTTCATCGGCGCCGATGTATCGCACCTTAACCTACATAAAACCTTCGCGATCCCACATGGCGGCGGCGGACCCGGTATGGGCCCTATTGGTGTTAAGGCTCACCTTGCGCCTTTTGTTGCGGGTCACACCGTGGTTAAACATGGCCGCGAATCAGACAACAACGGCGCAGTATCGGCTGCACCATATGGTAGCGCCAGCATTTTGCCTATCACTTGGATGTACATTAAGTTATTGGGTTTCCAAGGCTTAAGACAATCGACTCAAGTGGCACTGCTTAACGCTAACTACATGATGAAGAAGCTATCAGCCCATTACCCTGTGCTGTACACAGGCCGTAATGATCGCGTGGCTCACGAGTGCATCATAGATCTGCGTCCGCTTAAAGATGCTTCTGGCGTCACAGAAATGGATATCGCTAAGCGTCTAAACGACTATGGTTTCCACGCGCCAACCATGAGCTTCCCGGTTGCAGGCACCTTAATGATTGAGCCAACGGAATCTGAGTCTAAAGTCGAGCTAGACAGATTCATCGATGCGATGATCTCAATTCGCGGCGAAATCGCCCGAGTCGAAGCTGGCGAGTGGCCAGTGGACAACAATCCACTGCACAACGCGCCGCACACCATGGCTGACATCATGGATAGCGAGTTTGACTCACGTCCGTACAGCCGTGAACTGGCGGTATTCCCAAGTGCTGCAGTTAAGGCGAACAAGTTCTGGCCAACGGTTAACCGTATCGACGATGTTTACGGCGACCGTAATCTGATGTGTTCTTGTGCACCTTTATCTGACTACGAATAAAGATAATGGCTACTTGGCCTCGATAATACGGCTTCAGCTTAAGCTTTTCGCTGCTCATTGACACCAGTCAACTCCGCGGCGAAAACCTCAAACTTCCTTGTCTTATCATCGGCAGTAACGCCATTATGAGTAGCTGGCTTCATTGAAGTTTAGCTATTTATAAAGTAAAAAAGCGAACCGATTGGTTCGCTTTTTTTGTTTTGGGTGAATAGTTTCTTTAACCCGGTTATTCATTGGTAGGAAAGTTAGACATGAGTTTAATTCGTTGCATAACAGACTAAAGCTATAACAATTATAAACATAGTAACGGCAACAAACATTGAGGTAGCCAGTTTATACCAAACTATATTGTATCTTGTTTTTAAATCATCAAGGTATGTATCAACCTCAGAGCCATCAATGCCTTTTTCTTTTTTCAACCTTTCAAATAGTGGTGTATATTCATTTTTAATTGCAGACAAACTGCTAAATTGCCCTAGTAAATTTAGGCAAACGATAACCGCTAAAACAAAGACTATTAATACAAAAACTATGTTCTTGTAAAATATTAGCGATCCTAAGCCACCTTCTTCAATCTTGCTTGCTGCAAGCCAAACACCTGCAGGAATAGCAAATGTTTTAGTAGCAACATCATCGAAGACCTTATTTATTTTACAAATGTATTCTGTTTTCTTTTCTTGATGCTCACGTCTTACTTTGTCAAAAGAATAGTTGTTCACATATTGCTCATAACTTGCGAGAAGCTGAGTTGCAAATGCATTAAAGTGAGTCAATAAGTAAGTAAACCTTTTGGCCTTATCAATATTTTTCAAAAAGGCAACAAGAGCTTCTCTAACTAGTCCTGTTTTAGCCTCTTTATGCAAATCTCTAGAAAGCAGCTCTTCCAATGATTCTGGGTCAATATCATAAGCTAATGCTGTTTCATCAATAGCAAAATTAATGGATAAACTTTGACCAAAGATAACAAGATAATCTTCTGATGCTGTTACGTCATTCGCCACTTGTTTAATTAACTGGCAAACTTTTGCAGCATTTTGATAACGAGTAAATATTTCTGACGGTGTAAGATGACTATGAACAGTCATTTCGTTTGCAACAAAAACTAATTCAACAGGATTTAAAACGTAGTTAGAGTAAGATAATAACTTATTCCAGTTATCACCAATAAAGTATTGATCGTGAACTTTTAGAGTAACAAGTTCGACTTTCACTTTAAAATTGGCAAACTTTTCTTCAAATTGAAAAGTAGGCAACTCTCTATGAGCTTTAGAGTCATCACCGCTATACAGTTCAATTCCTGCGGAGCAAAGCTCACTTCCGACAAGTGTTACTAGCTTATCAATGTTTTCTTTTGTTAGTTCTACAAACCCGGACACATAATGGCCCTGTGAAAACTCACAAGCTTCCATCAATTTTCTTATGTCGTTATATGTATTAAGGGTTTGTAGATCCATTAGTTACTTTGTCTTCTACTGTTTAGCTCTTCGGTGATCTCTGCTTTTAATGTCGCAGGGATTTCATTAAATGTAAGCTTACAATCATCACTATAAATAACCTGACTTCCTAACAGGTTCCTATCAAAGCTTATCGACACACCGCCAGCCTTACCGGAAATCCTCAGATATTTTTTTAGCTCCGCATTACTAATAGCAATTTCTTCACCTACATCATAAGTATTTCTAGCTACAGTTAAAAAGTCATCAGGGCTTTCAGGGAATACTCGATTAGCTAAATCGGATAGCTTCACTTCCTTACCAGATTGTAGCTTCTCTTTAATGAACCCGTGAGCATCATCAATTTTTTGTTGCGTATCAACTTCACTTAAATTAAGTGAATTTTGAGCGTAATCTTGAACTGCCTTTTTAAGGTTTTTAGTTTCTAAAATTGCCGCTTGCTTATCTCTTTGACAGCCAATATATTCTTCAAAATAATCTCTTACTTCAGCAGCGGTTCCCGTCTTAAACTTGATGTACCGATTAGATAAGTCTTCTTCCCAGTCGGTTAAGTTAATCGCAGCACCAAGGTGAAGCTTGTTTATGTCAATTATTTGAGAGGGCTCTAGCTCAAGGGTTGGGGAAGCATTATAACCTTCAGATCTTTGTAATACAGCAAGTGCTAACCAAGTTTTACCGTAACTTTCGTATTCGTAAAAAACAAGTAGACCACCTTTTACTGATTGTAAGTTCGGTCTGCGCATAATTTGTGCATACCTTGATGCCATTCTACGTGTCATCTCAACAAAGTCTCTACAATTGAGATTTTGGTAATGGTTTTTAATTCCTTGCTCAAATGGTGGGATTAAACTGTTATCCCCATCTACTGCGAATTCTCCAATGTTCAAAGTTGAATGAGAAAATAATGTAATAAGACTATCTGTCAGTGATCCAGCTAAACCTACAGCATTATTTTCTGTGGATCTAAGGTTCTCACTTACTGCTTCCCCATCTTCGTCACGCTTTACTTCATGGATGATTACATGGTTAATTGCCACTAATGTTATTCCTTTTGTAATACTTGGAATTAAATGGGTCAGAGTAAGCTTTCACTTTGTACTTCTGTGGTTCAAATGAACAGGCTTTACAAGCGAATGATTGGCTTCTTCTTCCCTGAAAGGCGTTCTCTTATTGGATTAAGAGCTTGGCCTGCGTTTGTTTTTTTTATTGGTTATACATTACGCTATTTTTTCTGTTTATTGCAATGCTTAAGCGCACTGTTTTGTCCGAAAAATTGATATGAAATCATCAGGAAGCATAGACACCCGCAAAGTGGCTAAAAGCAGAGCTACTACAACTAAACCAAATGGAGTACACCAAGATGCCATGCATTAGGTGTTATGGCGAACACTGTGTTTTGTCATTGTTAGTTTGTAAAATTAGCTTTAGCTTAATATTAAATCGATGATAATTAAATTCCTTATAAAACAAGAGTTGATATTTCGACGGTTACATTCAGTAACGCTAATTAACTATTTTTATAAAAATTCCAGTAACAAGTTGCTCACACTTTGTTTCGTTGCTCCCTCTGCTAAGCATTGATAATATCCGCGCACTTTCAGCTTTGAATACATTTATATGACAAATCATGATTATACTTCCTCCCAACGTCCTATTTTGGTTCAAGGGGCGATGGACGTAGAAATTGAAACGTTGGTTGAAGCTCTCGATCAAGTGACAGTAAAAACGTTTGGGTCATGGACTTTCTGGCAAGGCCAAATTAATGGTCAGTCGGTAGTGGTTTCTCGAACCGAAATCGGTTTAGCTAATGCTGCGGCGGCGACAACTTTGGCTATGGAGCATTATCAGCCAAGGCTCATCATCAACCAAGGCACAGCAGGTGGGCATGATCCTAAGTTATTTCGTGGCGATATAGTGGTTGGCACCAGTAGTTTTAACATGGGCTCTTACAAGACTGAGTACACAGAGAAAGGTCAGGGGATGCACCCAGCCAACTGGCAAAACTTTGATATGACAATGTATTTGCGCGAAAACGGCCAAGTAGTTAAACACAATCACTTTAAGGCGGACTCAGCCTTGGTTGAGCTGGCAATGTCCTTGGCTCACACCTATGACAAGGGGCAAGTGGTCACAGGTGTGATTGGTACGGGTGATGAGTGGAACCGAGAGGTAGACCGGATAAACTGGTTCCATCAACATTTTAATACGGCCATTGAAGAGATGGAGACGTCAGCAGCCGCTATGGTTGCCGAAGCCTATAAAATCCCATTTGTCAGTATTCGTGTATTGTCTAACACCGATCAGCATGGTCAAGATTTTGAGCCTCAAACGGCCGTTGATTGCCAATGTTTTGTGCTAAATATAATTAACGCATTAAATAAATCAAATTAGCAGGCTAATTAATGTGCTATTTCAAACTGAGTTAGCACTGAGCATGTTTATAACTATTTATTTGTGGACTTTATTTAATAATAAAGTCCAGTTTTGTTTGTTTATAATTTCCGGATTAAATTAATGCAAATCTTAGTTAGTATTTTAGGCATCGTTTCACTATTGCTTGTGGCATATATTGCCTCTGAAAACCGTAAAAAAATTAATTATAGAACAGTCGGTGTAGCGTTTTTGCTGCAATTAACCTTGGGTGCATTTGTTATGTACTCATCTGTTGGTCAGTCTGTAATTTTAAATATGGCGGAGGCTGTCTCGAATGTTATTGGTTATAGTAATGAGGGCATGTCATTTATTTTCGGCGGCCTAGTCAGTGATAAAATGTATGAACTGTTTGGTTCAGGTGGTTTTGTCATTGCCTTTAGGGTACTGCCAATCATGGTGTTTTTCTCAGCGATTTCAGCTGTTCTCTATTATTTAGGGGTAATGCAGTTAGTTGTTAAATGGGTCGGAGGCGCGCTACAAAAGCTGCTAAACACCAGCAAAGCTGAATCAATGTCGGCCGGAGCTAACATCTTTTTGGGGGTAACCGAGGCACCACTCTTAATTAAGCCTTATATTCCTCAAATGACCCGTTCTGAACTGTTTGCCGTTATGTGCGGCGGACTCGCCTCGATTGCCGGTACCATGCTGGCTGGCTATGCCCAGCTAGGTATTAAGATGGAATACCTATTGGCGGCCTCTTTTATGGCAGCTCCTGGTGGCCTACTATTTGCCAAGTTGCTGATCCCACAAACAGAAAACGTTACCGATAACGAGCTTGAGGTTACTGAAGAAGATAAGCCTCGTAATGTCATAGATGCCGCGACCTCGGGCACCATGAGTGGCTTGTCATTAGCCTTGGCGGTAGGGGCTATGCTGTTCTCATTCGTCAGTTTGGTTGCCTTGATGAACGGTATGATTGGTGGCATAGGTGGCTGGTTTGGCATTGAATCTTTAAGCCTGCAAATGATCTTAGGCTATTTGTTTGCTCCTGTTGCGTGGTTAATGGGGATACCTTGGAACGAAGCCATGTTAGCGGGTTCTTTTATTGGCCAAAAAATTGTGATCAACGAATTTTTTGCTTATATCAATTTGGCTCCCTACCTGACCGGTGACACATTAGTTGCAGCTACCGGACAACCAATGTCTGAGCGCACACAAGTGATCTTGTCATTTGCGCTGTGCGGTTTTGCCAATTTTGGCACTATCGCCATCGCCATAGCAGGGATTGGTAGTCTGGTGCCTGAGCGTCGCTCTGAAATTGTCAGTCTCGGCTTAAAGGCGCTGGTCGCGGGTATTTTGTCAAATCTAATGGCTGCCACCATCGCCGGGTTATTTATGTCTCTGGTATAAGTTTTTTAGGTGCAGTAAACCCTATTTAACCTTATGGCGTAGCGCCCAGCAGTCAGGTTAGTCGCAACGAACAACAACCCAGCTTAGGCTGGGTTGTTTTTTATGGACTAATTTAATGCTGCCGCTTAGTGAATATAAAAAGACAAAGGATATGGCTGCCCTGCCTTTTTGGCTCTGATTTTTAATAGCAGTGCAGCACGGTAATGAATCTGCCAGCTTATGCTTGGTCGGGGTTGCATCTAGGATGGTTAGCTAGCAAAATCGACACTTATCGCCAGCGTGACCCAAGGCTAACCGCCTATGGAAAAGCAAAATCAGCGCTAACAACAAAGGCAAAAAAGGTAAAAGGGCAAATATAAATATGCAGCAAGGATTTCCCATTACGGTAGCGGCCGATGGCCAATTTTCCAGTTCGCTTAACCCCTTGTTGACCCAGCTGGAGATGTGGTTAAATTTTCAGGCGCTAAAAGCGGATTGGTACAGTAATGAAGCGTTCATCTTGTCTTTTAACTTTACCTTGGTTCGATCGCTAGCAGAGAAAGCCGAGCATCTGACAAGCGCACAAGCGGACACACAAGCGGGCATACAGGCAGAGAGTGAAAAGGGTGAAGAAAGCCCAGCAGTCGATCTTGAAAAGCGTTGGAGAGTCGAATCGGGTTATGCCTACCAGTATGACAGCAGCAAGCTAACGACCACGGCTTTTATTGCCGTCGATGATTTGGCGCGGGGCGGTGTTGGTATCGAGCAGGGGATAAAGGCCAGATTAATTGCGGTGGCTAATGCGGTAGGACTCAAGCATGGCCTCATTGCTTTGTCTGAGTAATGGTTACTTAACCTCGATAATGCAGCCTTAAACCTCGTTTTATGCAACACTTTTCGTAAAGAGTTTGATACCCGTTAACTCCTGATAAGAGCCTTAGACTGGCCTTGTCATCGGCAATAACGCCATTACTCACGTCAAATTCCCACTAAATTTTTCTCATTAAAAATAATGGCTTGTATCAATATCTAAGTGCTGGCGGTTTAACCTTACTGTGATAAGACTTAACTAAGTGACTTTAGTTGTACGGGGCAATGGTGGCGCGGGTAATAGATAAAGCGGAAAGTGAGCCAGTGTAAACATGATATCGATTTACGCTGCCTCACATCGTATTTGTCTTACTCTTACTTTTACCTCACATAGCCGTCCTTTGATCTTTGTTAAATGTGCTGCCATTTCTTTTTTATGACGCTTATATTCTGTGGGGATTTTTATTAATCTGATCATCGAATAAGTGTGGGAGAGGCATCCGCCTATAGTTGATATTCAGAAAACCTCTATTAAGTGAGATTTTGATTGAATGAGACGGATACTAGGCTTAAATATGCGATGAGCTCTTGGTTAGTTCTATAACGATGCTCACGATACTTTGCACTTTCAGCTAATGCAGTACCGAAATGACTTTCGTCATCTCGGTAGTAATACATTCATCATTAGAAGCTTGGGTAAAGAAAAACAATAGGTTGGATAGCTTTAATTCGGTATTTCTAATGCACAAAGCAATTCTTACTTTAAGGCAAGCGGTTGATCAAATTCTATAATGTGAGTTGGCTGCCAAACTGATTGGTTTCGGTGCGAAACGGCAACCAATGTGCATCTTTGTTCGCAAATAGCTTTGGCAACGCGCTTTTCTGTCTCCTCATCCAATGCCGAGGTGGCCTCATCCATTATCAGAATCGATGCATTTTTGATAAGTGCACGTGCTAAGGCCAGCCTTTGGCGTTCTCCTCCCGATAACCCCGCACCTTGTAAGCCGACTTCTTGGTATATGCCCAGTTCTGATCTGTCTAATACTTCATCCAGTGCCACTTGGCGTGCTGCTATATCTACGGCTTGATCGTCGGCATCAGGGTTACCAATGCGAATATTACTGGCAATGGTGCCTGTAAAGATGAGTGGAACTTGTGGCACATAGGCGAAAAAGCGAGCAAGTTCAGAAGTAGGGATTGACGTGAGCGGCACCTTGCCCAAAGTGATCAGGCCTAGGGTGGGATCATCAAAGCGCATCAATAGCTTAAGTAAGCTGGTTTTACCTGAACCACTCGGGCCACAAATCAACACGCGTTCACCAGGCTCGATAGTGGCATTGATATTTTGCACCGCAGGCGGAAATGTTACATTATTCAGTTCGATTGTATGATTGTGCGGTGTTTTTTGTTGCGCTTGGCTTGGCTCTTTGAGCGTTGGCGCATTAGTGGCTTGTCGATAGTGTTTAATCGCCGCTAACTGATCATTAATGCCTATTGCGGCCACAGCGAGAGTCTCAAGCGGCGCTGACGCACGCATGGTCAACATCAAGACAGCGAGCAGCATTGTCGAATTGTTTACGCCTGATAACACGAGATAGAGAGCCATGCCGGCAATAGGTAAAATGCTGGCGATAGCTGACAGTAATGTTGCTATAGCGGCGGCGCGATTAGTTCGACCCAATGCGATTTCTTGTGCCTGCCAGTTTTGCTCTAAACGCTCGGTCGCACGATAGTATCCTGCTGCTGTACGGAGTAACTCTACGTGATCTATAAGTTCAATAGTGGATTGATTCGCTGCCAGTTCAACATTGTTTCGGTCCATATCTGCGCGGGCAAGGGTCCGTTGCGCCATACTCTGAATCACAAATGATAAGAGCAATAAACTCGCCAACATCATTACCAGAGGTATGCTACCGATCAAGCCGATGCCAAAAGTAATGCAAATCGGAATAAGCGGTGCATGAATAAATATCTGAAATTGATGTGCCGGAATGCTCATAAAGCCTGGAATACTCCGAGAGACAGTTTCTATGAGCAGTGTCCTGACGCTGGGTGTAAACCAAGAGAGTTTAGCTTGTTGCATGGTCGTGCCTAAGGCACGGTAGAGCGCATTGGCTAACCTTGCGCCAGCCCAAAAACCTGAACGCGAAGCCAGTATTGTGGTGAGTATGGTTATCGCGGCAATGGATAGCACTTTTTGTGGTGTTTGCTGTTCAATAATGGCTAAAGCCAGTTGAATGTAGCATGCGGCCTCTAATATGGCCGCCACAGCCCAACCGCAAGCAACAGGTATTAAGTGTTTTATGGCTGCGTAATCTTGAGGATAATTTATCATTGGTCTTCTCCTTCCATGTGCTCATGCTTGAGTGTGATCTTGTCATCTGCCAGCTCGGAAAGCGTTAAGTCATGGGTGATCATCACGATTGTTTTATGGTTTGTTTTTGCGTGATGGCTTAGCGCTGTGAACACGTTAAATGCCGTTTCGTTGTCTAGGGCCGATGTGGGTTCATCAAGTAATATCACGCGAGCGGGTGAAAGAAACACACGAGCAAGATTAACCCGTTGTATTTCACCACCAGACAAGGTGCTTGCATGAGTATTTAAGGGTTTATCCAATTGTGCGCAGTGTAATGCCACTAAGTAATCTTCATCCGTGGCATTAGATGCGGTGAGCGCGAGATTGTCGGCGATGGAGGTTGCTAGTAGTCCCGCACTTTGCGGTAATAGCATGATCGCGCGATTAATTGAGGCTTCATCCAACTTATTGAGTGCAATACCAGCGAGTAGAATATCTCCGGCATGTAATGGCTCCATGCCAGCTAATAAGCGCAGTAATGTGGATTTGCCAACACCACTGATCCCTGTAACTGCCGTAACTCTGCCAGATCTAAATTGGTAGTTAATTGGCATTGTTTTACTGCTTGTAGACAGTGAAGGCACGACATCGGTGAGGTTGAGCGGCATAGGTGTATTAAGATCAATATTACCGCTACCAACAGGGACTCTCGACTGCTCAAGAAAATCCGTTAGTCGCTGAGCTGCAGCGCGGCCCGTGGTGAGATAATCAAGCCCATGCCCGAGCTTTAGGGCTGGCGTGACAATGGCCAGACTGAAGAACAAGGCTGCAGCAAGTTTTTCTGGGGGCCATTCATACCCGATGGCATAGACAATCGCAAAAGTGCAAACAGCCTGTAGTAGTGATGTAGTCACTGCGACTGAAGTGGATACCTTGCTTACTCGCTCAATAATCTCCTCAATAAAATGCTTAGTTGCCTTTTGGTAGTCGGCTATTGCGCCAGTTTGATCGCCATAAATTCTAAATACTGGTGCACCACGCGAGTAATCGTCCACTGCAGTAGTGATATTTTCCATCACATTAGCTCGTGCTTCACCCTGTTTTGCAGCAAGCCTTGGGACTACCACCAAATAGAAAAGCGCGGCGACGAGGCCTGGGATAAGGGCAAGTAATGATACTAGGCCCGCGCTTAAGATTAGCAAGCCGATAGTAATGGCAGGGACAATGATAAAGGTCGCTAACTCTGAGGGTAAATGTGCGATCATATGATGTAATGACGCTATGTCATCGACCATTAATCGCTTTAACTTTTCGCCCTTATATTTTGCTAAAGTACTTGGTGGCAGCCTAACAAGATGCGCTGCAACATCACGCTTTAATCTTCCAGAAAATTGCGCCTCAGCATTGTGATTAATCCAAGAGGCGCTACCAGAAAGCAGTGCCGACAATATCCAAAATATGATCGCCCCCGCTAACCAAAATGAATGATGCCCAGCAATAAGCTGTATTACGCACCAGAGTGCACTTAGTGCCATCACGCCGGTACCAGCCGCTAGTAATGTTCCGATAGTGAGTGCGGGGATCACCGGACGTAATGCCAAAGCTAGTTTTGAATGGGGACTGAAAAGTAACTGCATTTTAATGTTCTCCTAAAAAATCTAAGTGGATCAGGCTGGGCTTCTGTCTGGAATGCGTGTTTAGCACAAGCCAAATTAAGTAATGAAGTCTTGATATTGCAGAGTAAAAAATAGTCTGAGTGCCAGATTTTATGGGCAAATGAACATCCACGAGCCAAATTCCTTGTTTCATAAAAATTGAACCATCATGAGATGGCGATCATATTAAGCGGTCATTTTTATTTATCAACATGGTGTTGATAAATATTTTGAACGGCGATAATATAATTGATAATTATTCTCATTGGCAACAAATCTTTCATATAAGGAGTTATTAAACATGCCCCGATTTGGTAAGTTTTACCCACAATCAAAGTGGGTTATCGGTTCTCTTGCGCTGGGGCTGAGCGCTATTTCCGGCTCAACTATTGCTGACAGTGGAACTGCTCCAGATAAGCAATCCCAGCAACAAGATGCAGCGGGAAACATTGAAGTCATTACCGTTTACGGTCAGAAAATCGAGCGAACGTTGAAAGAAACGGCGAGTTCAGTGACGGTCATCACTGAAGAACAGTTGAGGAAAAATGCTGACCAATCAACGATTTCTGAAATTCTCGGCGGTACACCAAATTTAATTTATGCTGGAAATACCGATGCGCCCATTATCCGCGGAACGGATACCAAAGGGCCTGTAGCAGCGGGTAATGCCTATTTATCTAAGCCTGTGCCAGGGGCAACTATCAGTGTTGATGGTAAATATCTGAGCCCCGCAGAACTGGATTTAGGCGCCGCAGGCGTGTGGGATGTATCGTCTATTGAAGTCTACCGTGGTCCGCAAACGACCAGTCAAGGAGCCAACAGTATTGCTGGCGCTGTAGTGATCCATACCCATAACCCCACTTATACGCCAGAATTTGCAGCGCAAGCACTTTATGGCAGTCGGAATAAGCAGCGCTTTTCGGTCATGGCGTCCGGTGCGCTAAGTAATGACTTTGCCGCAAGAATTAGCGCAGATTACAGCGCTAGAGATACCTTTGTTGATTACGTTAACCCAAAATTTACAGCCCATGATTTGGATTTTGAGTTTAAAAACCAAAATCTACGGGCGAAGTTGCTATGGGAACCCGAAAAATACAGCAACTTTTCTGCCATGCTAACTTATTCTTCCACTGAGGCTAAACGTCCCAGAAACGAGGTGGTATCAGAACCCTATGATGACTTAGAAAATCGTTCAATTTTTCAGGACAATCAAGAAGTCAGTAATCATGTCGGGATTTTTGATCTTGAATATGTGTTCGACAATGGGATGAAGTTGCATAACCAACTGCAGTATTCAGAAGGGCAGTTTGATTATCACTTCGCGGCACCTTATCAAGGGATCGCAAAACGGGATTATGAAAACTTTTCGAATGATATAAGGCTGAACTTTGGTGACAAGAGTTCAGAGTTTAGTGGGGTTGCCGGTATCTTCTACTGGGATGACAAAACGAATAACAGGCTGAACAACGTATTTGGTAATGCCGACGCCGATCTGAGGCATACCAGTTTTGCCCCCTACGGTGAAGTCATATGGCGCTTCTCACCTAAGTGGGCATTCACCAGCGCACTTCGTTATCAGTCTGATGAAATTAGTCACGATGGTTTTGCCAGCTACATCCCAGGCGTGCACCATCAATATGAAGAGACGTTTACGGCTTTGTTACCTAAGGTTGCCCTGTCATATGATCTGACAGATAACATCTTAATCGGCGCTATGATCAGTGAAGGCAATATTCCTGGTGGCACAGGCATCAACTTCCGCGGTGGCGAATATTATACATTCGATGCTGAGTCGGCATGGAACTATGAGCTTTTTACCCGTATTGATCTGCTTGAACAACGTTTGATCATAAATAGCAATCTCTTTTATACCCGCTTTAAGGATTCACAACGTTCAGTTACTGACTACCTAGATGGGCGTCCCTTTGGATCTGTCATTGTTAATGCCGATGAAGCGCAAAGCTATGGAGTTGAATTAGATTGGAATTTTAAAGTATCCAATAGTTTTAACTTATATGGTGGATTGGGTTTGCTTGATACTGAGATAAGTGAGTTTAATGACTACCGTGGCGATGAGTTTGTCGGTAACGAGTTTAGTAAAGCGCCAGGATATATGTTCAATATAGGGTTTGACTATACCATCACAGGTGCCATTAAAGTGAGCGGTGATGTACGTCATACGGATGGATATTTTTCAACGGATACTAATGAGCCTGAGTTAAGAGTGGGGTCTTACACAACGGTAAACCTGAATTCTTCCTATCAAATTAACCAATATTTTGAAGCCTTTGTTTATGCACGCAATTTACTCGATGAACGTGCACCTGTGGCAAAAACGGCTGACAGAAGTACTGGAGGCGTGGATGCATATTTACTTGAACCACGAGAAATAGGCGTAGGCGTTAGGGCGAAGTTTTAGCGGCTAGCTTGCTACCCGCTGTATTGAGTATTGCCATGCAGCGGATAGCAAGAGCGGTTAGAATGGCTTTTTTGCCTTGGAAACCTTATCGATATGACACAAGTACCGGATCAACCTTCTCAAAAACGCCAGCGTGGCAGGCCTAGTCGTATTTCTCGTGAGGCTATCGCCAGAGCTGCGTTGGAGATTGGGATTGATCAAGCGACCATTCCAGCTATAGCAGCACATTTAAAGGTCGATCACTCTTCCCTATACCATCACGTAGCAGGTCGAAATGACGTTATCTCTATTGCTGCTGAGCTTGCAATTAATGAGTTGGACTGGCGAGCGCCAGCAGCCACAGATTGGCGGAGTGAATTGATCATATTGACCGATGCCATTTGGACACTATATGAGCGTCACCCTGGCCTCGCTGAATCTATCCATCAAGCCAGTGTGACGCCGTCATCGGGTATACGTTCTTTTGCTGAATCGGTCGAAAAGCTGCAACACAAAGGCTTCTCTCTTGATGAGGCAGTGCTTGCCGTCGATATCTTAGTTGACATGGTGGGGGAGTGTTTTTTTGGATGGTGGTCAACCACTAAACCAGAAGCCGATGGCCGAATGCGTAAAGAACGAATTATTGCTATTTGGGAAGATGAAGCCACCAAGCTCCCTGATAAAACTGAGCAGATAAATGCGATGGTAGACATCATGAAGGTCGGCGCACGCAGATGGTGGGAGAGAAAACGTGACTTAGTGTTAGCAGGTATTGCCGTTACCCATGCCCAAAAGGCAGGGGGAGCCGATAAGGTTAAAACATAGTGCGTCGATATGAACATTTCATAGTGGCAGCAGATTAGTAAAAGATTTATTGCGTATAGGAAGTATTAGATAGTGAAGGTAATTTATGCACTGACGTGCTTTTTTGTGCTTTGTTTTGCCTCATTGCAACTAGGTGCAAAGTATGTTTCTGTGACGCAGTTGCTGACGTTTTCGGATGATGTCTGGTTGGTGTTATCTGCAAGTCGTCTGCCACGGCTTTTTGCCTTGGTTTGCTCAGGCGCAGGGCTCGCTGTCTGTGGCGTGATATTGCAGCAGATTGTGCAAAACAAGTTTGTTGAACCTGCTACTTGTGGCGGGCTTGATGCCGCCAAACTAGGCATATTAATTTCAATCATTCATGCTCCAAGTATGGGTGTCACCGCCAGAATGTTAGGAGCTTTGGTTTTTTGCCTGCTTGCGAGTTTAGTCTTTATTCTGATTATTCGTGGTATTCGGTATAAGAGTCCAGTGCTCATTCCAATTATTGGGATTATGTTTGGCAGTGTACTCAGTGCGATAGCGGAACTTTATGCCTATCAAAACAATATGATGCAGAGTATGCAGGGATGGATGCTGGGTGATTTTTCAAAAATCGTGCAAGGTAACTACGAAATCATCTATCTGATCCTTCCCATAGTCATGCTGACCTACCTTTATGCACAGCGCTTTACCATTGTAGGAATGGGCGAAGGCTTAGCTACCACACTAGGACTGAGTTATTTCAGTCTAGTTATCTTAGGGTTAGTACTGGTTTCCCTAACAATAGCCACCACCGTTATCACAGTCGGAAGTATTCCATTTATTGGTTTAATTATTCCTAACCTTGTCGCTATGCGTTACGGCGATAATTTAAAACGCACTTTGCCTATTATCGCCTTTGCTGGCGCAACGCTATTGATTATCTGTGACCTACTTGGTCGGCTTATTTTATATCCGTTTGAAATTCCTATAGGTCTAACGGCAAGCTGTTTAGGTGGGCTCATCTTTTTAGTTATCGTTTGGAAAATCAAATGAAAAACAGTGCATGGCATTTTTTGAGTTGGGGGCTGCTTGTAATATTAGCTGTCACATTTTTATTGATGGGCTCAGGTTTTGATTTTGACTATGTCATACCTAATCGATTGGTGCGTTTGGGTACAATTTGCCTTGGTGGTGTCTGTATTGCGTTTTCCTCGATACTGTTTCAGACCTTAGCCGGAAATCGAATTTTAACGCCATCTATCATGGGGTATGAAGGGGTTTACTTGATTTTGCAGGCACTGCTGATCCTTATCTTAGGGACGGGCAGCAGTATTTTGATCACCGCTAACAGCAATTTCTTTATTTCAGTCGTAGTGATGTTGCTTTACTCAATGGCGATTCACCGCTGGCTATTTAGCGGCGATCGACATGATGTGTTCTTCCTACTGCTTGTTGGCTTAGTACTCACTGTGGTGTTAGGCAGTTTTACTCAGTTAATCCAATACTCTATCAGTCCTGGTGAATTTTCAATTTTCCAGAGCTATAGCCTAGCGTCGTTCAACCGCGCTCAACCAGAGCAATTACTTATTTCTTTAGTGCTTGTCGGTGCCGTGTGTATTGTCGCTTGGAGATCGCGAGCTGTGCTCGATGTATTACTGATGGGGCGAGAGCAAGCAATTTCTCTCGGTATTGATTATCAAAAAGTGGTCCGCCTGTTATTAGGCCTTATCGCGGTATTGGTCGCAATATCAACCAGCTTAGTAGGGCCTACGGCCTTTATGGGGATATTTGTCGCGAATATGGCCTATACACTGGCAAGGCATCCGTCGCACTCATTTACCTTGATAACAGGATGCGCCGTTGCTATCTCAGTTTTTCTGATCGCACAAATACTTGTTGAGCACCTGTTTAATTATCAAACCAGTGTTGGGCTGTTAATTAACTTATTTTGTGGTGCCTATTTCTTTGTATTAATTCTTAAACCTCGGAGCGCAGTGTGATTACCGTCAATAACTTACATCATTCTTATGGCGCGAAACCTGTGCTTAAAAATGTTACCACGCAATTTCCCGAACATCAGATTACATCACTCATTGGCCCCAACGGCGCTGGCAAAAGTACCTTATTGATGTCGATTGGTCGGTTACTGAATATCCAGCAGGGCGAGGTATTACTCAAAGGTACTGCTATCCACAACATTCCCCTGAAGGATTACGCCAAGCAAGTGGCGACTATGCGTCAGTTTAACAGCCTTAATTTACGCCTGACAGTGAGGGAGTTAGTTACATTTGGTCGCTTTCCCTATAGTCGAGGCACACTCACAAAGGCAGATCATTGTGCCATTGATGAAGCTCTGTCGTTTTTAGACTTACAGTCATTAGCTAATGCATTTATCGATGAGCTTAGCGGCGGACAACGCCAAATGGCCTTTCTGGCAATGGCGATTGCACAGCAAACGAATTATCTATTGTTAGATGAACCGCTCAATAATCTTGATATGAAGCATGCTGTTAGCATAATGCGGGCGCTTCGTCACCTGTGCGACGACTTCAAGCGAACGGTAGTGTTAGTGGTTCACGATATCAATTTTGCGGCTAATTACTCCGACTATATTGTCGGCATGAAGCAAGGCGCTGTGCATTGCGAAGGACCCGTTGAGGAGGTTGTTACAGCACAAAGGTTAAAAGCACTGTACGAACTGGATCTTGAAGTGCTGAAAACAAGCCAAGGAACAGTATGTAACTATTTCAACTTCAATTTACAAGGAGAATACAAGTGACGTCGAAATCTAAAAGCGGTACTAAAGTAATGGCGATTCTTTTATTTAGCTCGGCTTTTTTGCTGGCCTGCGACAATAAAAGCGAGCCAGTACAGCAGACGATTCTTGCAATGTCTGATACTAGCGAGTCAAGTTTTACACCTGTTGAAATAACCCATAAGTTGGGCACTACAGTTATAACAAAACGCCCTGTACGCGTTGCGGCCCTCGATATGAATGAAGTCGATTATCTCGAACAGCTGGGCATCCCTGTTGCCGGTATGCCAAAAGATTTTATTCCACACTTTCTAAATGATTATAACAACAGTGATATTGTCGATTTAGGAGCGATAGTTCAGCCCAATATGGAACGTATTTATGCACTTAAACCCGATTTGGTGCTGATGTCATCTATTCAGGCAAATCATTATCAGGCGCTTTCGAATTTGGCTCCGACCATTCATTTGGATATTGATTATCAAGACAGCAACAGCGATTACTTTGATATAGTCAAACACCACTTGTTGGTGCTGGGGAAAGTATTTGATAAGCAAACCTTGGCAAAACATAAAGTGGATGAACTGGAAAGTAAGATCCAAGCCGCCAGAATGGTTATTCAGGATAGGCCTGAGAAAGCACTCGTGGTGTTACATAATAATGGTGCTTTTCGATTCTTAGGTATTCGTTCTCGGTATGGGTTCATTTACAGTGTGCTAGGGGTTAAACCAGCTAGCTTATCAGAGCAGATGGGATTGCATGGCCAACCCGTGTCAAGCGAATTCATTCTTGAAAACAATCCTGACATCATTTACGTGGTAGACAGAACCGCAGTCATGGAGCGAAGCCCAGTATTGGATAAACAGTCCATAGATAACCCTCTCTTGCGTGAGACGAATGCTTGGAAGATGGGGAACATCATCTTTGTAGATCCTGAAGCTTGGTATATCACAGGGGCCGGAATAACATCCCTTAACATCATTATTGATGATGTATTAAAGGGCTATGTAAAGGAGTAGCTGGCTGTATCTATCGAATCTAGACCTGCCATTGTTGATACTCGTGAGCGTTTCGGTGATTGGGAAATCGATACCGTATTGGGCAAGCATGGGACAGGTTCAATCGTGACAATTTTAGAGAGTGTGTACTTCGAAGTTGAATTCGGGTAGATACATCACGCCTAACACCACAAACATACTCGAGAGCAGAATGACGATAGCGGCGATATTGGCAAACAGATCAGTTATGTTCTTCCTTGAGCAGATATAAGCCTATATCAATGGTTAATGATATAAAGAATATGCAAAATAACATACATTGACTCGGTATAAAAAGTAACAGGCCCTAGTCTAATTGTGACTGGTTATCAGATTTTATTGATGAATGCCTTGTGTTTTGGCCTATAGTCCTGTCATTTTGGCTTGTATTCTGTGATGAAGTAATGTGTATCTTTGTCTTCGCTGGAGTAAACTCATTGAAAACTAGGGCCTGTTGATCTTTCAAGGTTATTTTTGCAGCGAGTTGTTGGGTATTTATACAAGGCAGAAGCTTTGTGGTGTAGTTATTCTACATAAAAAGCTGAGAACGCAGTAGAAATGAGCAACAAACGCTGCCCGAAGGGTTCGGCTAAAAACGTTTTACTCTTTGTTAAGTGAATTTTGCTTAGATGACTAGGCTGCAATCCACTCGCCTCGATTAAAACGTTTTTGTCTTGAACAAAATTCAACCAGCAAAGATCAACAGGCCCTAGTCATTTAATTAAATATGTAGGAGCTTTATGCGAATTTCTAACAACAATGATCCCCATGGACCTGGGTTTGTCTATGTGATGCGTGAGCCCGAAAACCTCAATCAGATCAAGATTGGGCTTAGTATAGATCCTATTCGCCGCGCGCGGGAGTTAGATACCACTGGGCGCGCTCAGGAGTTGGATGTCTATTTTGCCATACAGGTCGAAGACATGAAGCGGGTCGAGACGATTATCCACAATTACTTCGATTACCTGAGATATCCAGGCACAGAGTTTTTTATGGTGGTACATCCACAGCAAGAGATAGATCTTGGCAATCCTAAGTGTCTGGATGATGACACCATGGATATTTATCTGGATACGCGGATTGATGAGATCTGTGACGGTCTGAGCTCGATAGGGATTAAGTGGCGCGAGGTGTCGGTTGGCTATCTACGTCAGAAGCACTATGAGAGTGAACGCTATCGTGGTGATTGGTAGTGCAAGTCTTGTTGAACAATGTCGATATGGTTTTACTTATCAGTGCCTCACCGTTAGGTGAGCGTAAACATATTATTCACGCATCCACATAGCAGGCCAGTTGTAGGTCTCTGACATGGCTCTTGAAATCTCATGGATGAGTTGAAAGCCGTTGTCCGAGTTGGTCATGACAACAAATCCGCGCCCCGAGTCAGCAAAAGATACCGCATAGCAGGTGTATCCGGCGTTGCCTCCGCTATGTCTAAACCGAAAGGCGTCTGCTTTACCGTCAATACCTATGCCTGTGCCTCCTGCGCCTGGGACTCTGGTTAACATTGTCTTGGCGGACTCTTGTGACAACAAGGCTTCATCTTCGCCGCGATAGGCTTTACCCAGCGCTAGCATAAATTTTGCTAAATCTTTGGGCGTGCTCCACAAACCTGCCGCCGCCTTCTCTGGATAGAGATGGTAACCGCCTGCAATCATTTTTCCTTGGCTATTATAACCTTTGGCAATTTGGCTTTGGCGTCTTTCAGGCAGGTGTAATTCGAAGGCACTTTGGCTCATATCCAAGGGCTGTAGTATTAATTGCTCCATTAATGACGCGAAGGCTTGCCTACTGGTATCCTCCATCAATAATTGCAGGACTGTCATGCCGCCGCCAGAGTAGTGCTCCGATGCTCCTGGTGTTTGAAAGACCCTAACGGCTGGGGAGTTACTAAGTTCACTTCCTTGTAATATTTCAACGACCGAGGGGGTGGTCTGGGCTGTGTTATAGCCTTCGAACCCAGAGACATTCAGCCCTGATGTATGGCTCATAATTCTACTTGGCGTGACTTTTTGGTGTTGGGTAAATTGATTGTCTGGCACTTGCCAACGTTTCAGTTTTAAGTTCACGTCTTCATCAAGTGCAAAGTCACCATGCTCTATCATTTTAAATGCCCCAACACTGGTAACCGCCTTTGAAATGGAGGCGGCCTGAAAAAGCGTATTGCTTGTTGTGTTACGGTCTAATTTTATATCTGCTTTGCCGTATCCTTTAGACCAAATAATCTGGTTATTATCAAATACTGTAATACTCACTGCGGGCACGCGATAGGCACTCATTCGAACTGTCAGCGTAGTCGCTGATGCACTGCTATTTCCGTTGCTATCTATTGGACGAATGGTGCGCTCAAACGCTTGTTGCTGGGATAGATGTTGATTAGACGTTGTGGATACTTGGTTGTTGGCCGAGCATCCAACCAAAGCAAGAAACACCGCTGCGAGTGCGAAATTGTTAAGATTCATCTTATTGCTCCAATATTCTTATTGGTTGCCGTTGAAAGCGCATTGGTGTTCTGTTGGTTTTATCGATAATAAACGAGATTTGTTATGAATTCGAATACTTAGATTTTTCCAATTGTAAAATTAAGTGTTTAGGTCGTGCGGTCTCATCAACAAGAGGTGTTAGAGCCTGTGAGCAACGATATTAACGGTTTAGGTGGGTTTTAACGTCTGGGTAATAACGCCTAGGGTTATGCCGTGTTTATTCGACGACATTGTCGGCACTAGCATCTTCTAGTTCATCCAGTATGTCATATATCCCAGTGTTTAAAGCGCATGCCTAAGTAGGTCGAGGGAGTCAATAGCAAGGAAAGCAAGAGAAATAGCCATTGGTGTGTGTACTAACGACCACTGCCCAGAGATACTATCCACTTTTCCTTCGATCACTTGCTTAGCGGGCTTTTGAGGTATTGGATCTTATTTTCATCAACTTTTCTTAGCTTAGAAGGGCTAATCCCATTAGCTCCTTAGATTTTATTGCCATTAATCTACTTGTGTGATGATGACAAATATCACTCTGGTTGTGATGACGCCACCTGCATCCAATCGACTTGAACGCCAGCTTGCTCAAACATCTCTTGGCTGACTTTAATTTTGTCGCCCCAGCGCGACAGAAAGTCATCGCTGGGTTGTGGGCTATGCACGGCGCGCAGTCCGGTTTGGATGATTTTGGCGGCGCAGTTAGGGCAGGGGAAGTGGGTCACCCAGATCTCGCAGCTACTTAAATCGCGCTTGGCGTGGAGAATGGCGTTCTCTTCGGCGTGCAGGGTTTTAAGCAGTTTCATCTCACGGTTGTCGGTTTCGGCGCTATCAGATATGCCGTGGGGGTAGCCGTTAAAACCTAAAGAGACGATGCGATTGTTTTCGGTGATCACTGCGCCCACTTGGGTGGAGGGATCTTTACTCCAAGATGCTACGAGCTCGGCCATCTGTAAAAAACGTATCGCCCATTTTGTCATCATCGAGTTGGAGCTCCTATTTTATAGTGCTGAATGCATTAATTTATCTAGGCGCTATTCTCTATGGCGAACAGCGATAAATCAACCACCATTTAGCGCCTTAATAGCATAACCGAGTCAATAGCGAGTGGCTTTGGGTCTTGCGACTGCGACGCATTATTTGGGCTCGGTAAGCGTTACCCTGTTGCCTAAACCAGTTATCTAAACAGAAAGGCTTTGAGCGAACCATTTGCTGTGGTCAGAATGAAAAAGCGACCTGTTGGGGCGATTTAAACTTATTGGTAGGTGGCCTGCTACGCCGCTAATTGGCCATAGCTTCCATCGGCTGGAGCTTAGCGCACGTATCATAGTTTTGCTGGGTGCAAAACCTCATTGGGGTGTAAATCATTTTGTCATATTGTTGTTTTGTGACAATTTTATGTAGAGTCAATATCGCTTTTCGTCCCATTTCATAGGGGTTTTGACCAATATTTATATGAGCCAGCTGCTCTTGTAATATGGTTAACTGGCGGGGGGCTGCGTCGGTCATAATAATGATCACCTCTTTGTTATCAATTTTATCTTTGAAGGGGGTGATCATGCTGCGGTAAAGGTCGACATTATTTTGCGGCCAGCCTCCAACTGCAATAAAGGAATCGGCTTTTATTGGCTTACCTTTCATAACCGACTCCATCTGTTTAACGGCCTGTGTTAGCTGGTCAAAATTCGAAAATGGCTCGCGCACCTCAGTCCATCCACGATCGTTTTTAAGTAATAGCCCAGGAGCTGCGTCATAGCTTTTGCCCGATAGTGCCGAACGTATGCCCATAATTCTCTGATTTAAATTGGGCGAGTCTGGTCGTCCCGTTTGAATTACCAGAGTTCCACCATTGGGACGAAGTTTTTTTAACTCTTCACCTAGCGCCTTACCTAATTCAAAATTGTCGGTTCCTATGTAAGCTAAACGCAAGCTGTGATAGTTGTTTTGGGGGGAGATATCAAAATCAGAGTCATAGGTGATAATAGGGATGCCCGCTTTTTTCGCTTTTTGTAGGCTATTTTCTGCGAGAAATTTTGATTGCGTCACCGCTACCGCAATACCGTCTACCCCCTCATCGATCAGCTGTTCTATGATGCGATCTTGCATTCTTACATTGGCGACTTTTGGTCCTCGATATATGCATTCCACCCCCGCTATTTGAGCTGCAGCCTCTTTACAGCCATTGCCACTTTGATCAAAAAAAGTGCTGTAAAACTTGGGAACAACAGCAAACCTTAAGTCTTTTCCGCTCGCTGAAAATATGGGTAAGAGGGTCAATACGATAAATATTACAAGTGCTCTTGCCACACTTTCTCCTAGAACGAATAAAAACATGAATTAAACTTTAGCATTACACTTGACTTTAAATGTAACAAAGTCATTTGGTTAAAGATAGATGTTATGCATTTGATGGACATAATGGAAGGGATGAGAAACTTGTCTTCGCTGACACAATTATTATGACAGCCCCTGCTGACCTAATATTTGTCAAGTTGCTGATCCCACAAGTAGAAAAGGTTACTGATAACGAGCTTGAGGTTATAGAAAAAAATAAGCCTCGTGAGCTCATAGATGCTGTGACGTCTGGTACCGTGAGTGGTCAGTCATTAGCCTTGCGGTGGTAGGGGCTATGTTGTTTTCATTCGTCAGTTTGGTTGCCTTGATGAACGGTATGATTGGCGGCAGGTTTGGCATTAAATCTTTAAGTCTGTAAATGATCTTAGGCTATTTTTTGCATCAGAGGCGTGGTTAATGGGGTTACCTTGGAACGAAGCCAATTAGCGGGTTCTTTTATTGGTCAAAAAACGTGATCAACGCATTTTTGGCTTATATGAATTTGGCTCTCTACCTGAACGGTGACACATTAGTTGCAGCTACCGGACAACCAATGTTTGAGCGCACACAAATGATTTTATCACTTGTGCTGTGTAGTTTTGTCAATTTTGGCACTATCGCCATTGCTATTGCTGGGATTGGTAGCGGGTATTCTGTCACTGGTATAAGTTTGTGAGATGTAGCAAACACTTTTTAACCTCATTACGTAGCGTCCAACTTTCATGTTAGCCACAACGAAATACAACCCAGCTTAAGAAGGTTTTTATGGGTTAACTTAATGATGCCGCTTAGTGAATATGAAAGGCGATAAATTATGGCCGCCCAACTTAACGTTCAAGATGCCAGCTATAGCTGGATCATCTCTTTTTTGATGTTTGTGTTTGTAATTTGTTGATTTTGTGTTTCACTATGTTGTAAGAAGTTGGTGAATATTCTTCTGTGATACCTCGAAACATATCGACGTAACCAATAGGGGAGAGGTTTGTATTTGCTAAGTTTTTATTTTAAAGGAGATTATTTCATGGAAGAGAATTATTTAGGCGAGATCCGCATGGTGGGCTTCAACTTTGCCCCCGTTGGCTGGGCACTGTGCGCCGGACAAATGTTGAGTATTTCAAGTCATCAAGCATTATATTCAATATTAGGCACGACATACGGCGGTGATGGGCGCACCACATTCCAGCTGCCAGACCTTCGCGGCAGAGTCCCCGTCAGCTTTGGCCAGAGTCTAGGCACTAGTTTATACAAGCAAGGGCAGACGCTTGGAATCGAGAAAACCAATCTGACGACGGTTCAGTTGCCCGCCCATAGTCACGCCCTTCACTCAAACCAGATCAATGCCAGTGTCAGCCCTCTGGCATCCACCGGCAGCGGCACCATTGATGAGCCTGGTCCCAACACAGTACCGGCAAAAATTGCCAGCGGTCTCAGTGCTTTAGAGGCATACAGCACCACGGCGGACACCAGTATGCAACCGTCACCAGTCAGTTTTGAGGGAAATACGAACACAACGGGCAATAATGCCCCTGTCGATTTGCGCCAGCCGTTAACCGTGGTGAACTTCATCATTGCCTTACAAGGCCTTTATCCACCCAGACCATAAAAATACCAAGGTCAACGCCGCCGGGATTCGATTTACGGCTGGCGTTGAGTTTATACAGATACATCCAGACAATTTAGGGTAGGGAAAACCATGACTTCTTTAATACGGATATTAAGCCTGGTGGTGTTGTTGCTATTTCCGTTACTATCTCTCCAAAACTCAGCAATAGCCTCAACCAAGCCCACATCACTAGAATTGTTGGTAGTTGACGCATCTCTACCTCAATATCAAACTTTGTTAACACATTCCTCAGCCCAATGGCATAACACTCAATCTATTCTACGGCTTGCTGACCTCTCACCACTGGTGGAACAGGGCCAACGCTATTCTAACATTCACCTGATTACTCATGGCCAAAATGGCGAAATACAACTGGCAGGTCAAACGCTGTCGCCGCAGGAACTGGCCTCCCAGTTGGATCAACTGCTACTGCCGAGTGCCCCTCTCTACCTCTATGCCTGTAACCTGGCCCAAGACGCAAAGGGTAAAGCCTTTGTCGATAATCTGGCCTCGATTTTAGCCCGCCCCGTATTGGCATCTACCAACGCCACAGGCAACAAACGTCTTGGCGGTGATTGGCAACTCGAATATTCCACCTCCTCGACCATTGCTGACAGGACATTGTTTTCCGGTGATGTGAGAGGATTTAATACGCTATTGTCTAGCACTGCGTATGAACTCTCTGACGGTGATGTCGTTACCCTCACCAATGCCGCCTCTGCACTCTCCAATGACAGCGCCTTTACCCTGGAGCTCTGGACTAACCTTCCCAGCGTTTCAGGCATTATCAATCTGATGGATATTACCGGTGCTGTCGACGCGGGCGGCTTTGTTCTCGTCAATGGCGCATTGACTGTGGATTTGAGTAACGATTTTGCTAATTTAACCCAGAGCACCCCTATCACGCTCAGTATCAACACTTGGTATCACTTCGCCTTTGTCTTCGATAGCGGCCAATGGAGTTTTTATGTCAATGGCCAATCCTATGGTAGTGGCATCCCAGACATGGGTGGTAATAATATAGTGCCTGATTATCAATCGTTTAACGTCAATAATCTGGTCGCCGGTCTTCAAAATCATGCTGCGGTAAACAACTTTACCGGCAAAATAGATGATATCCGCCTTTGGAGTACGGCGCGGACTCAAACCGAAATTCAAAATAACCGCCAGCTCGAGCTGGCGGGCAATGAAACCGGCTTGATTGGCTACTGGAAACTTAATGAGACCAGCGGCACAGTTGTCAATGACAGCCAAACCAATGGTTCCATATTCCAGGGAAACAGCAGTGGTGTTACATTGGGTGTCACTGGAGCATTCACCGGTAATCAAAGCCCAACTGACATCACGCTTTCCAACACTTCAGTCAACCAAAGTAGCGGCAGCAATGCGGTAGTGGGCACATTGACCACCACGGATGCCAATGTCGGTGACAGCTTCAGCTATGCCTTGATTGCCGGTAGTGGTGACACCAGCAATGGCAGTTTCAATATCAGTGGTGATTCCCTTAGGGCTAACAATGCGTCAGCCTTGACCGGCGGTAGTTATAGCATCCGGGTGCAGACGACAGATTCAGGCAATGCCACATTTGAAAAAGTTTTTAGCATCACAGTGGTGGATGACCTTCCTCCGGAAGTGATCGGCATGACTGTTGATGGCTCACCCGCAGATACCGCAACCAGCATCAGTTACACAGTTAGTTTCAATGAGCTGGCCAATAATATCTCGACCGACGACTTCAGTCTGACTCCCACAGGTAGTGCGGCCGGTAACATTGCGTCGGTATCCGCCAGCTCAGGCACCAGCGTTACTGTAACTATCAACAATATCAGCGGTAACGGTTCGCTGCGCCTGGATCTGAAAGCAGCAACCAACATCAACGATGCTCAGGCCAACAGTGGGCCGGCAGCCTACACCTCTGGCGATGTTCATACTGTTGCCGTCCCGACGGTTCCCGGTGCCCCCATCATAGGCACGGCATCTGCCTTGGATGGTCAAGCCGTGGTCAACTTCTCGGCGCCGGCAAGTGATGGCGGTTCCGCGATTACCTCATACCAAGTGACTTCATCTCCAGGCGGGATCACCGCCAGCGATGCCAACTCGCCGATAGGGGTTGCAGGCCTGACCAACGGCACGAGTTATACCTTTACAGTGCAGGCCATCAATGCCGTGGGCACAAGTTTGCCATCCGCGCCATCCAACTCGGTAGTTCCAAAGGCAAACCAGACCATCAGCTTCAATAATCCGGGGGCACAGAATTTTGGCACCACGCCAACCCTTGCGGCCACGGCTAGCTCAGGGCTGACGCCTGGGTTCAGCTCCAGTACCACTGGGGTCTGTACCATTACGGCCTCCGGCACCTTAACCTTTGTCACCGCGGGTAATTGCACTATCGATGCAGACCAAGCCGGAGACAGCAGCTACAATGCGGCGCCCACAGTGACCCGGAGTTTCATGGTTCACGCCTTGGTGCCCGGTGCGCCGACGTCTGTCAACGCCGTTGCCTCTGACGCCAGCGCCACAGTCAGTTTCAGCGCCCCCGCAAGTACCGGCGGCGCTGCGATCAACGGCTATACCGTCACCTCAACCCCGGGTGGGATTACCGCCAGCGGCGCCGGATCGCCATTAACAGTTAGCGGCCTGAGCAACGGCACCGACTATAGCTTTACTGTCAGTGCCAGCAACACCGCAGGCACGGGCCCGGCCTCAAGCCCATCCAATACTGTGACCCCCAAGGTAAACCAGAGTATCAGCTTCAGCAACCCGGGGGCGCAGAGCTTTGGCAGCGCGCTCACACTCACAGCCACCGCCAGCTCAGGGCTAACACCTGTGTTTAGCTCCAGTACCACAGGGGTCTGTACCATCACGGCCTCCGGCGCATTAACCTTTGTCACCACGGGTAATTGCAGTATTGATGCCGACCAAGCTGGGGATAGCAGCTACAATGCTGCGCCAACCGTGACCCAGAGCTTTACTGTCAATGCCGTGGTGCCCGGAGCACCGACGTCTGTCAACGCCGTTGCCTCTGACGCCAGCGCCACAGTCAGTTTCAGCGCCCCCGTAAGTACCGGCGGCGCTGCGATCAGCGGCTATACCGTCACCTCAACCCCGGGTGGGATTACCGCCAGCGGCGCCGGATCGCCATTAACAGTTAGCGGCCTGAGCAACGGCACCGACTATAGCTTTACTGTCAGTGCCAGCAACACAGCGGGTACGGGCCTGGCCTCGACCCCCTCCAATACGGTGACCCCCAAGGTAAGTCAGAGCATTAGCTTCAGCAACCCGGGGGCGCAGAGTTTTGGTACCACACCAACCCTTGCGGCCACCGCCAGCTCAGGGTTAACCCCGGTGTTCAGCTCCACTACCACTGGGGTCTGTAACATCACGGCCTCCGGTACCTTAACCTTCGTCACCTCTGGCAGCTGCAGTATCAACGCCGATCAAGCCGGGAACAGCAGCTACAATGCGGCGCCCACCGTGACCCAGAGCTTTACAGTTAATGCCGTGGTGCCCGGCGCGCCAACGTCTGTTAGCGCTGTCGCTGCCGATGCCAGCGCAACGATCAGCTTCAGTGCTCCCGTCAGCAGTGGTGGCGCGGCGATAAGCGGCTATACCGTCACCTCAAGCCCGGTTGGTTTCACCACCAGCGGCACCGCCTCACCGCTGACAGTTAGCGGTCTGAGCAACGGCACCGGCTACAGCTTTACCGTCAGCGCCAGCAACATCGCAGGCACAGGCCCAGCCTCAAGTCCCTCCAATACTGTAACCCCGGAGCCGAATAACAAGGCTCCCAGTATTTCAGGTACTCCAGCCAGCAGCGTAGATCAGGATAGCTATTACAGCTTTACTCCCACGGCCACAGATCCGGATCAGGATCCTCTGACGTTCAGTATCAGCAACAAACCGGCCTGGGCCAGTTTCAACACGGCAAGCGGCGAGCTCAGTGGTACTCCACTGCGAGAGCATGTAGGCGTTAGTGACAACATCATTATCCGAGTCTCGGATGGTGCGCTCAGTACAGATTTGGCGCCCTTTAGTGTGGAAGTAAAGGCTGTCAATCAAGCGCCACAGGCCAACCACGACCGGATAACCCAAGCCTTCAGCCAGGAAAATAGTTATTTGCTCGATGTACTGGCCAACGACAGTGACCCGGATGACGATACGCTGACGATTGTGGATATCGGCACCAGCCTGGGCACTGCTACTGTATTGGGAGATAAGCTGCAACTGATAGTGCCGGAAAACTTCAATGGTCAGGTGCGACTCAGCTACAGCATCACGGACGGAGAGTTTTATGACAGTGCCAAGGTGAGCTTCAGCATAGAAGGCAGTAATCCAGAAGCCCCTGTCATCAATATCCCGGCCGATGTCACGGCCAACGCCACAGGTCTGTTTACCCGGGTAAACTTGGGTCGAGTCGGCGCCATCGACAGCGATGACAACCCCATTCCGGTATCCTTGTTGAACGGCTTCCCGTTTTTTGCTCCCGGCCAACATTTGGCTTACTGGAAAACCACAGATGGTAAGGGGGTAAGTGCCACAGCGTCGCAGTTGGTTACCGTGTACCCTAGGATTAACCTGGGAGCCTCGAAAACTGTCGCCAACTTCACTCAAGTGCAGGTGCCGGTTTTACTCAACGGCTCGGCCCCCGAGTATCCGCTGGAGATCCGCTACAGTGTCAGCGGCGATGCGATTGCAGGTCACCATGACCTCGCAAGCGGAAGCCTGCTCTTGAGTCAGGGAATGTCCACCAGCCTGGAGTTCAATGTTTTTGCCGACTTGACCGCCGGGCAACAAAAATCGCTAACAATCACCCTAGACGACGGTCAAAATCCCGGGTTTAACGTCACCACAGAAATACGCATCAGTAATGAGAATCTGGCGCCCAACCTCAGCTTGAGTGCCAGTCAACAGGGGGAAATGCGCTCCAGCGTAAGCAGCTCGGATGGCTTGGTGACGGTAGCGGCAGAAGTCGCTGATCCTAACCCGGCAGACAACATCAGTCTTAGTTGGTCCAGTGAGCCAACCCTGAGCAACCTCTCGGCCTCAGCAAACGAGTTTATCTTCGACCCCGCAACGCTGTCTCCAGGTGGGGTGACGCTGACATTGAACGCCATGGACGATGGTTCCCCCCAACTGGGAAGCAGCAAGAGTCTCAAGCTATTGCTGCTGGCACAGCTACCGGCTCTTGGGGAAACAGACGCCAACAACAATCGTTTACCGGATAGTGCCGAAGGTTATGGCGATCCGGATGGTAACGGTATTCCGGCCTATCTGCAGGGCGAACATCCCTGTAATGTGATCCCCGAACAGCTCAGCCGAGCTAATGGCTATCTGGCCGAGGCGCAACCCGGTATCTGCTCCCGTAAGGGGCAGCTAAGTCTGCAGCAACTGGACAACGGTATTGAGCTGGAAGATGGCTCAATGTTGCCAGATGACAGTGAAGGGAAAATTGTTGGGGGTCTGTTCGACTTCGAACTCGAGGGCAGTGAATATGGCGGCAGTGTCAGCATAGTGATCCCGCAAGTTCAGGCGATACCGGCACAGGCTCAATACCGTAAATACGTCGCTTCCGGCTGGCAGGAGTTTGTAACAGATGCCAACAATCAGGTATTTAGCAGCGCGGGAGAACCCGGATATTGTCCACCGATAGGTGATGCCAGCTGGCAGAGTGGCCTCACTGAAGGTCATTGGTGTGTGCAACTGTTTATTCAGGATGGTGGCCCTAACGACGGTGACGGCCAAGCTAATGGCACCATAGTCGACCCGGGCGGCGTTGCCGTGAAGCTGTCAGCCAACCAGGCCCCTATAGCCCAAGCTGACAGTTTTAGTTTGCCATGGAATCAGCAACATCTGTTGGACGTATTGGCCAACGATAATGATGCCGATAACGACAGCCTCTATCTGGTGCAGGCCAGTGTCTCTATCGGTGAGGTCAGTGTCAGTGACGACAAGCTCAGCTTGATGTACACGCCGCCGGAGGACTTTATCGGCAACGCGCAGCTGAGTTATACCGTCAGCGACGGCATGGGTGGTACGGCAATGAGCCATGCCGAACTGGTTGTCTTTTACAACAGGGCCCCCGTGGTGAATGACAGCAGCGCCAGCACGGACGACAGGACGGCGATAGAGCTGGATGTATTGAGCACTGCCAGTGACCCGGATGGCGACAGCCTGACGTTGGCAAGTGCGTCGGCTCAAACCGGCAGCGTCAGTATCACTGCCTCACAAACGCTGAAATATCAACCTAAATCCGGCTTTGCGGGCACCGACATCATCAGCTTCAGTGTCAGTGATGGTAACGGCGCCTCGGCAAACGCTCAGGTAGTGGTGACCGTCACGGCCTATCAAGAGGTTGTGGTGGAAAACCGCTCTTCCGGCGGAGCCGTGGCCCTCTGGGCCTTGGCACTAATGCTGTTGATGGCAGGATTCAGGCGCTTAAGCCTGCGTTTGGCAAGCCTGCCGCTGTTGCTACTACTGACAATTGGGGTCAGTTTCAATGCCCAGGCGCGCTGGTCTGTGAACCTCAACTTGGGGTACAGCCATGCGCGCCTTTCGGAGTCAGATATCAACGAGGCCTTACCGGCAGAGGTCAAACTGACGGAGTTGGACAAAGATGATTTCGCCTGGTCAGTGGCGCTGAACTACCAGGCTAATGATGTCTGGGCGCTACAGTTTGGCTATCTTGATTTAGGCGAAACCTCACTCACGCTGTCCAGCAGCACACTCGACCCACAGGTCTTGCAGCAATCACTTGCCAACCTTGGGGCGCAATTGGCCTCTGGGGTAACTGCCGGAGCAGAATACCGCTTTTGGCGATACCACGACTGGTCTTTCAGCCTCAACGGTGGTGTTTTTGCGTGGGAGAGTGACTTCGACAGCCAGTGGCAACAGCAAGAACTGAGCTATGATGACTCAGGTATCGATTTTTATTGGGGTTTGGGTAGTCAATATCAGTTCGCCGAGCAGTGGGGGATAAGGGCAGATTACCGGCGCTATATGCTGGATAGAAATCAGGTCGATGGTATCTTTGTTGGTCTGGAAGTCTTTTTCTGACCCTGAAGGGCTTAGTTTAGGTAAGCATAAGAGCTAAAAAGGGTCTAGACTCATTGCCAAACTTTGTGTCTCGTTTCTGTGTAACTAATGTTAATTAAGTTGGTCACAGGGAAGCGAGACTGAAGAAATTAGGTCATTCATACATCCATATGGGGGTAAACCGTATACCTCTGAAATAGCTATTGAAATTTCATAGGTTAATTCGAAGTCATTGTCAGAATTTGTCATAACAGCAACACCTCGTTCTTAAATTAGCAAAAAAGCTGCGTAGCAGGTGTTTCCGTCATTTCCTTCGCTATGCCTTAATCGAAACGCGTCTGTTTCTACATTAACCCCAACCCCTGTTGCAGTTCCACCATCGTCAGGTACTCTGGCTAATAATGCTTCATTTTCACCATGATAGACTTTACTTAGCATTATCATCAATTATGCCAAATCGGTGGGCGTTCTCCATAAATCTGCCACTGCTTTTCTGGATAGGGAGGATAACCGTTTGCAATCATATCTATTTGGGCATCATCACCTTTCGCCATTTTCTGTAGTGAACAATGATATAGCAACTTGCAAATTAGGGTTGATGGACAATATTCTCGTTATGGCCATCATAGTCAATCGCTACACAGTTTACCCTAGGGCCTAGGGCGAACAAGGCTTAACGGATTTCATGAGTTGTTGAAATGATGGGCATTGTAAGTGATCCGATTGTGGACAGCTTGCCACGTGGTTAAGGCTGTCCCGTATTGCTTGTAATCGCTTAATTTGAACATCAATCTCTGATGCTTTTTGAGCCAGTAAATAGCGGTCTATGGATAGTTCATCAGACTCATTAAACATCGTCATTATTTCGTTTAATGATAATCCCGCCATACGCGCAAGTGAGATGAGATTCAGCTTGTTTATGATTTTTGTGGCGTATTGACGCCTAAGCCCTTTTCGACCATTTGGCTGAATTAAGCCTATTTTTTCATAATATCTCAGTGCCGATGGGGCTAATCCAGATAGGCGCGATACCTCTGCAATATCCATAAAATTTACCCTTGACTTAAAGCCGACTTCAAGTTGTAACATGCCAGCACTATATCAATTTTGCTAAAGAACACAAAGGGGAGTAAGGGATGGATGTTGGGGTTTGGTTACAAGTCATTTTAGTGGGGATCGTGGCCACTGTGGTTATGGATATATGGTCTTGGCTACAAAGGAATGTGCTGCGCATTCCCTCTCTTGACTATGGACTCATAGGGCGTTGGGTGCTCTCTATGTTTAGGGGGAAGTGGGTGCATCGACCTATCATGGTGACGCCAGCAATTAAGGGGGAAACTTGGTTAGGCTGGTTCTTGCATTACTTGATAGGTGTGGTTTTTTCTGTAGCTCATCTGTTGGTCTTTGGCATTGCTTGGCTAGCCGATCCAACGTTACTCCCGGCTTTGTTAACTGCGCTTGCAACGCTAGTGTTGCCATTTTTTGTTATTCAGCCATGCCTTGGATTTGGCATGGCAGCAAGTAAAACTCCTGCACCATGGAAAGCTCGATGGTTGAGTTTATTGACTCATAGTGTTTATGGAGTCGGGTTGTTTATTGCGGCGCAATGCTTGAGATACTCCCCCTAAGTACTAGGGCCTGTTGATCTTTGCTGGTTGAATTTTGTTCTAGACAAAAACGTTTTAATCGAGGCGAGTGGATTGCAGCCTAGTCATCTAAGCAAAATTCACTTAACAAAGAGTAAAACGTTTTTAGCCGAACCCTTCGGGCAGCGTTTGTTGGGTATTTTTACTGCGTTCTCAGCTTTTTATGTAGAATAACTACACTACAAAGCTTCTGCCTTGTATAAATACCCAGCAATTCGCTGCAAAAACAACCTTGAAAGATCAACAGGCCCTAGATGATGCGCTATCGAAAATAGCCATTGTGTATGTCTGACTATTACTCTGTCTTTCCAACGTTACCGAGCGCAGGTATTTATTGTATACGACAAATTCAGTTAAAAACGAATTGCATATTTGGTCATCATTAGTGGTAAATTGAAATTTGTATTGTGGAATGTAGTTAGGTGAAATTTTGATGAATAACAATATATTAGTCATCAATTAAGCGACCTTATTTGTGTATTTGCTATTGATACAGGTAAAAGTGGGAGGCTGATAGAAGTCACTTTACGCGAAGCAATTTAGTGCCGCCACTTGATACATTGTTAGAATAATCTCGATATTTGTGATCGAGATCTCGTTCTGTGGGCGTCAATGTTGGAGGCTTGTTTCTATATTGCATCAGCTTGTTTTTTTGAATAAAAAAAACAAAGGCTTATTTTTTTGTTGTTTATTTTCACTTTTAATGGTCGTAACGTAAAAAGGTATGCTTTGTAACATATCCACACCAAGTCGCTGATATTTAAGGTTGTTGAAGGTTTTTTTTTATATTATTAGGTTTGATTACTGTCATTTGCGGCTGTAAAATAATCACTTTAAGTAGTTTTATTACAGTTTTTTCGTAATCAACCTTTAACCTACCTTTATCGCACACCTTAAGGCCACTATGTTTAATAATGCTAAAACCAGCACTCTGACTGCTTTGCCCTCTCTGATCGCCAGTATTTTACTCATCATCATTGGTATTTCATCTTATCGAGGTTTTACCGATCTGGGGAGCACCAGTGATCGTTTAGTTAACAACACACAACTAGTTGAAACCTTTACTAGTATACGTTCAGAATTTTTTGAAATTCGTTTAGCGAGTCTAGTTCACAACGAGCAAGGCATTATTAAGCATCAACAGAAAATTGGTAAACTTGTCGCCAAGCTCCCAGAATTTGAGACCAGTTTTCTGGGCAATAAAGCCCGTGAAATGTTCACCTTACAGCCACAAATTGACCAATATATTCGTCTCTATCGACAAGAAGTTGCGCTTGCTAAACAGACTGAAACTGAGGCTAAACTGAGTCAGGAACGTCGTGAATTAGGCCCCAAAGTCAGTGAAAAAATTGATGAGCTTGTCTCTCTTGTGACTGTGCGTAATCATGAACTGGGGACGCAAGCTGGCAATAAGATTGATATTACCGAGCGTCTTTTATTTGGATTAATATTATTTGCCATTGTCGCTTCACTACTGAGCGCCTTCTTCATGAGTAAGCGTTTAGTGCAGATTGTTAATGAGATTAAGTTTGTGATGGAAAGGCTTGCTAATGGTGATCTTACACAAAAGACACACATTAAGGGCGACAATGAGCTTTGTTCTCTTGCGGCAAACCTAGATCGCGTTATCGATAATCTGCGTAATATTATCTCCGACATTACCCAAGCATCGGATCACATGTCAGGCCAAATTGAGCAGCTGAATGTGCAATCTAATACTAATAACGTAGCGCTCCAAACTCATGCGATTGAAACCGATCAGGTCGTGACTGCCATGACAGAGATGACTGCAACGGCGCAAAATGTGGCTGGTGATGCTGCCGCTGCGGCGCAATTTACTCAACAAGCTAATGCGCAAGCCGATAAATCTAAAGTGGCTGTAGAGCAGGCGACCGATAGAGTCGTCGCCTTAGTTGGTGAAGTGGATTTGGCGGCGACAACCATTGGCGAAATGAATGAAAATACGCGTCAAATTGCCTCTGTGCTCAATGTGATCGGTGATATTGCTGAGCAGACGAATCTGTTGGCGTTAAATGCGGCCATCGAAGCGGCGCGTGCTGGTGAACAGGGTCGTGGTTTTGCTGTCGTCGCCGATGAAGTGCGTGCGCTTGCGGCGCGTACCCAAGCGAGTACTTCAGAGATCAATACTATGTTAGAGCGCCTACGCAGTGGGGCTGAACAGGCGGTCGCTGCGATGGAGCAAACGAAGCGCAGTTGCCAAGAGGCGGCCGATGATACCGCCCTAGTCACCGACAACCTCGATGGACTCGTTACTCACGTGTTTGATATCAATGGTCTCAGTAATCAGATTGCGACCGCTGCCGAGGAGCAAAGCGCGGTATCGGAGGAGATCAATCGTAACTTAAGTACTATTCGTGAGATGGTCGATGAACTTAACCTTAGCGCCAGTGCAACCTTATCCAGCGCTACATCATTGGCGGCGACCAGAGAGCAATTGAGTGCTGTAGTGGCTAACTTTAAGTTGTAGGCATTGCTGTCGGCTAGTCGTAATGGCTTGCATCTGATGGTGAGCCATTGTTTGCCGGCATGTTTAGTGAGAACAACTCTGAACCATAGTTTGATGCGAACGGCTAGCTTAACTTTTTTTATCCACTTTTAGATTTTTTTACTTATCGTTTCAATCCTGCGTTAAGGCAAGATTGATGATCAATAAGGCCGCATATTATGCGGCCTTATTTTTGGTTTTTACGCTTAAAATATATCTTAACGATAGAAAGCTTCAACTGTCCCTTTTACGGTCAACAATAGCGGTTGACCGCGACGGTCTAAGGATTTTGACGGGATTTTTACCCAACCTTCGCTGATGCAATACTCTTCTACATCGAAACGCTCTTTACCGTTAACACGAATGCCGATGTCGTGTTCGAAGATCTCTGCCACATGGTGTGGGCTACGAGGATTAACGGAAAGGCGATCCGGTAAGGCGGGTTGTGCTGCTGGTGAGGCTGGTGTGTTAGTGTCGTTCATGATCGTTGTCTGTAATGAATAAAACGTGCGCTATTGTAGGCAATACTGGCCCTTTGCTCAAGAAATTAACCTAGCAATATTAGGGTTAAATATATGATCCGTGACGTCATAGTGATAGGGCATAGCGTTGAGGGTGCCGCGGTGGATTAGCCTAGGGGTCGAGCCGCACATCACAGCGGTTAGTTAGCCACAACTCATGCTTGGTCATCACCTTGCTGAACATGTTGCTTTGTAGATAATCAGTTAACCATTGGCGAACGTGTGGGTAGGGTGACTGCAGATACCATTGGCGCTCGACGCGGGCAAATTGGCGAATAAACGGCAGCAAGGCGATGTCGGCTAGGCTTTCTCTGTTGGCCATTAGGTATTGATGCTGGGTTAATCGTTGCTCCAGCTGGGCGATATAACCTTGGCAAGCTTCGCGGCGTTCGATGATATTGGTTTCGCTGTAACGCTTAGCGCATTTGTAGTTTTCTAGGCAGCGCTTAAACCCGGTATCAAAGCGATAGATTAAAGTTTGCATGTCAGCGAGCATCTCATCATCCCCTGTGAACAGCAGATCGTCTGGGTCATTCATGCTCAGTGCCCACAGCATCACCTCAAGGCTTTCTTCAATCACAGTGCCATTTGGGGTGATTAACACTGGCACCGTGCCCTTAGGCGATGCCGCTAACATTTCGGCGGGTTTATCTTTTAATATAATGTCTCGCAGCAAAACTGGCAGCTGGGATTTATAAATCGCGATTCTCGCCCGCATGGCGAAGGGGCAATTTCTTAGCGAATAGATAATAGGTAAGCTACTATTTTTATTCATTTTAAACGCTATCTCTTGATCACTTATTTACGGATTTACTAATACTTGATCTACTTTAACCATATTCATCGGCAAAATATACGCGTACCATTCCCCCTTTTAACCTTAACTGAGACTCGCTAAAGTGATGAAACCCAAGATTGAATTATTAGCTCCAGGTGGTGATGTGCAGGCCATAAAAGCGGCCATTATTGCCGGTGCTGATGCTGTGTATTGCGGCCTAGATACCTTTAACGCCCGTAATCGCGCCGCTAATATTTCATTCGATCAACTTGTGGGGATCATCAGACTTGCCCATCAATACGATTGTCAAATTTTCTTAACCCTCAATATTGTTATCTTAGAGCAAGAATTTAAAACCTTATTTAACTTATTGAATAAGTTAGTCAACACCACCTTAGATGGGGTGATAGTGCAAGACATGGGCTTGCTTTATGTGTTGCGTCACTACTTTCCGACCCTTGATATCCATGCATCGACTCAGCTAACCACCCATAATGCGGGGCAAATTCCGTTTTTAAAAAAACTCGGTGTCAGCCGGGTGAACTTATCGCGCGAGCTTAATTTACGCGAGATAACGGCGCTCGCCAAAGTCGGCCAAGAGCATGACACCTTATTAGAGGTGTTTGTGCATGGGTCATTATGCGTGGCGTTTTCGGGTTTATGTTATTCAACCTCGGCCAGCGCGGGTAACTCGGGTAACCGTGGCCGTTGCAGTCAAGCGTGCCGTGAAGAGTATGAAACTACCGAGTCGGGTCATAATTTTCCATTAAATATCAAAGACAATTCGGCATTTTTTGATTTACCTGCCTTGATTGAAGCGGGTGTGTACTCCTTTAAAGTGGAAGGGCGCATTAAAGGCGCTAGCTATGTGCATACGGTGATCGATAGTTTTCGCAAGCAGATTGACGGCTATGTGGCAACCGGCGAGCTGACTCAAGATGGCGAACGTTTATATAAGGTGTTTAACCGCGACTTTACCAATGCGTTTTTACGGGGCGATTTAAACCAGTCGATGTTTATTGATAACCCACGTGATAACTCTAACAATCACTTGGTGGATAAACTCAAAGCCGAAAAAGGCGAGTCTATCTCTGTGGTACAAATTCACTCGGCTCAGCAGCAACTGCAAGTGGATAAACAGCAGATCACCAGCTCAGTTGATGAAAAAATTGCGCATTTGAGTATCGAAAAAATCAAGCTTAGCTTGAGCTTTGCCAGTGAGCTAGATGGGCCGCTGCGGTTAACGGTGGTGACTGAACAAAGTGATAGCCTGTTGCCCGGGCAAGCGGTTAAAACCGACAGTCAAGTCTTTACCTCTAGCAGTGTAATGATACCGAGCGAGGAGTTAAGCGTTGATAGGCAAGCGATTGAAAAGCGTTTCAAAAGCATTAATAACGCTAACTATGAACTCGTCGAGCTTGACACTCAGCAGCTAACCGATGGTTTAAGCATTCCGTTTCGTGAGATAACCACGTTAAAAAATGAGCTACTTAGCTACTTAAATGCAGGGGTTGCTATGATTGCACATGTGCAGCTGCCTAAACTTGAGCACCATCCTAAAGCCGATGGGCCGCTTGGGCTGTCGATGCTTATCTGTGATGAAGCCGATGTGGCATTGGCCGATGTGACCGATGGCGATATCTATTTTAAGCTGCCCGATGCTTACAAGCGTGGCTGCACCAAGTATGTCGACTTCTTGCTGCAAAACCCACGGCTTATTCCTTGGTTCCCGCCCGTGTTAATCGGCAAAGATTTTGATGTGGCGCTGAATATTTTGCAACAAGTGAAGCCTAAGCTGATTGTCACCAACAATACAGGTATTGCGTATCATGCCGAGCAGTTGGGGATTCAATGGATTGCGGGGCCATTTTTAAATACCACCAACTCTTACGCTTTGCTGGCACTTAAGCAAGGAGCGGCCTGCAGCGGCGCCTTTATTTCTAACGAGATAAACCGGCAGCAAATTAAGCAGATAGCCAGACCGAAAGACTTTAAGCTGCTTTACAGCATTTATCATCCCATTTTGTTGATGGCTAGCCGGCAGTGTTTTTTCCAACAGAGTGTGGGGTGTGAAAAGCCACGCATCGATAACGGTTGTATGTTGTCGTGCGATAAATCGACCAGTATTAAAAACCTCAAAGGTGACTCTTTTGCCATCGACAAGCAAAAAGCAGGTTACCCAAGCATTTATAACCAAGATCAGTTTTTAAATACCGACATCATTAACGACCTTAGTGATAAGTTTGATGGCTTTATGATTGATTTGACCAATATTGGCGCAGGCGACAGAGTCTCTCCTGACAAGGTTGAGCTCATTAAACAGTTTCAAGCCCTGCTCGATGGCCAAAGTGAAGCCAGCGCGAAGCTGTCGCGCTTAGTGCCCGAGTCAACGCTCCTGCAATACCAAAACGGGTTGTAAATTGAGGGGGTAACCTGATGTCGTACTTTAACCGCTCGCGTCAACGGCGCCTTTACTTGATTAACAGGTAAGCCGTTATGGATAAGCAGATCAGCATACCGCTTCCGGCGCTCATCCATCGGATTGGCAGGGAAGCGGCCAACAAGGCGCAAGCGGTTGCTAAGCAATATGGTTGCGAGCTAAAGCGTGTGCGCCGCTCCAGAAATTGGCAGTTGCGTGGCGATGCCATTGATATTCAATCGCTGGCATCGCAATTACACGTATCTGAGTGTGCTGAGTTATCTTACCTTGTGCAAAAAATTACCACAGCCTTACAGCAACACGCTGACAAGCTAGAACCTTTGCAGGTTAAGCTTGCTCGCCTCATTAAGGGCAACCCTAGCATCACCTTGAATGAGTTGATGCATCTCACCCAATGCTCTCTCACTGCAGCCAGGCGGGCGCGCTTTGACGCCGACGCTTGGTAGCTTCTGCGACACACTACAGCGAATAGCATCCAGTCGGCATTACCCCTGTGTATATCGGCCACCCTTTGAGGGCGTGCTTGAGTCGCCCTGCATTGCTATTATGGTCATATTTAAGGCAAGCTTAATTGCCACATTTTTGTTAGCTTTGAGGCTCAGTTATCGATTGACGTTAAGGACCGGCTAGGCATGGATGAGCATATCGTTATTTTAGTTATCGCAATGATTGTCTTGTTATATGGTTATATTTCCAAGGGGTTGTCTCGCCTCAATATCTCAGGTCCCATGGTGTTTACTGGGCTGGGACTATTACTCTCGCCGTTAGGATTGCATATAACTCAGGTCGAAATCGATGCTGAATTTGTCACTGTGATCGTTGAGCTTGCCTTGGTATTAGTGCTGTTTGCCGATGCCGCCCTGCTTGACCTTAAATTGCTGCGAAGTTCATGGCAAGTTCCGGCTAGATTGCTATTTATTGGCTTGCCGATCACTGTGGTGCTCGGCACCGCTGCGGCATGGTGGATTTTCCCTGATGAACCCATGACGACATTGCTTCTATTGGCTCTACTGCTGACCCCAACCGATGCGGCGCTCGGTAAGGCCGTGGTGTCCGACCCCAAAGTTCCTAAGTGGGTTCGCTCTAGCATTAATGTGGAAAGCGGGCTCAATGATGGCATCATTTTCCCTATGTTATTGACTGTCGTGGCGCTTATCTTAAGTGATACAGAGGCTGGTCAGCAGCAACACTGGATAGTCTATGTTGCTCAGCAGATTGGTGTCGGTGCGATAGTGGGCACAGTGGTGGGTTATGCAGGCACTAAGTTATTGGTGTGGGCCGATAAGCGAAATCTGGCCGAGGCCAGTTATCAAAATTTAATTCCCATCGCTTTAGCCGTCTTGGCTTTCTATCTTGCCGAAACGCTGTCGGGTAATGGCTTTATTGCGGCCTTTTTTGCTGGCTTATATGCGGGCAATACCTACGAGAAAACTCGTAATCATATTGAAGATTTTGCCGAGAGTGAAGGGGAGCTGTTTGTGTTAATTAGCTTCTTCGTTTTTGGTCTTGCGTTCGTGCCCCTTATCCTCGCTTATATCACCTGGGAAGTGGTGCTGTATGCGCTATTGAGTTTGACCGTGCTGCGCATGGTGCCTGTGGTGCTATCCCTTATCGGCACTGAGTTAGATCTATCGACTAAGTTATTTATTGCTTGGTTTGGTCCGCGAGGCATCGCCTCTATTTTATATGTGTTGATCGTGGTGCATGAGATAGGCAGCATGCAGGGATTCGCAACCTTATATGCTGTGGTGACCGTCACTGTGCTGTTGAGTATTTTAGCCCATGGCTTGAGTGCTCAGCCTCTGGCTAACCGCTATGCGCGGCGTCATCGGCTAACGTTTCCTGAGGCATCCTCACAAGATAAAGAGTGATAGATGAGCTGAGTGAGCTCTTGTTGGCTATTTAAGTGGGCCGAATTTGGCTTATCAATAATAAATTGTAATGATTAAAATAAAAAATGATAATTATGCGGACTGGTTTTCATGGCGTAGTATGCCGCTATTCAGTGAATCGCCACACTATGCTCGGGTGTGTTATCAAGTCAGTTGGGAATATCGATGAGCAAATTATTCTCTGTCTCGACACCATGATATGAGTTAAAGCTTGATAAATCAGTAGGCTCCCTACAGGAGTTAACGCAAGCATCTTGTGTCAGTGTTCATGCCGCACATAGGATTAGCCAACAGAGGTACAGCAAGATGAAGCAGGCATTATTTCAACCTTTGCAATTAGGTCGTTACACGTTAGTTAACCGGATTGTTATGCCGCCGATGACGCGTTCGCGTGCGACCCAACCGGGCAATGAAGCTAATGACATCATGGCCACTTACTATGCCCAGCGTGCTTCGGCAGGCTTAATCGTGGCTGAAGGTACTCAAATATCAGCCATGGGCCAAGGTTATGCGTGGACTCCTGGTATCTACACTCAGGCGCAAATTGATGGCTGGAAGAAAACCACCACCGCAGTGCATGCTAAAGGTGGAGTGATTTTTGCCCAGTTATGGCATGTGGGCCGCGTTACCCATCCCGATAATATCGGCGGGGCTCAGCCCATCTCTTCATCAGCCATTAAGGCCGAAAACGTTAAAGTGTTTGTTGATAATGGTAAGGCAGAGCCGGGCTTTGTTGATGTGGTAGAGCCTCGGGCCATGACCAAAGATGACATTAAGCAGGTGATTGGGGAATACCGTCAAGCGGCGCTCAATGCCATTGAGGCAGGGTTTGATGGTATCGAGCTGCATGCGGCCAATGGCTATTTAATCAACCAGTTTATCGACTCTGGTGCCAACAATCGCACCGATGAATATGGTGGCAGTGTCGACAATCGTCTGCGCTTTTTAGCCGACGTGGTCGAGGCGGTGGTCGATGCCATTGGAGCCGATCGCGTTGGGGTACGTTTAGCGCCATTTACATCACTTAATGGCACGGTTGATGCGAATCCCGTTGAAACCTATACCGCGGCAGCGGCGTTGCTCAATCAATACAACATCGTCTATTTACACATTGCCGAGGTGGATTGGGACGATGCACCAGAAACGCCATTGTCATTTAAACAGGCGGTACGTGCAGCCTTTAAAGGAGTATTAATTTACGCCGGTAAGTATGATGCTGAAAAAGCTGAGCAAACCCTTAATGACGGTTTGGCCGATATGATAGGTTTTGGCCGCCCCTTTGTGGCCAACCCTGATCTACCTGACCGTATCAAGCATGGCTATTCATGGGCTGAGCACGATCCGGCGACCTTGTTTGGCGGGGCTGAAAAAGGCTTAACCGATTATCCTGAGTATGCTAAATAATCAGGGGACCTTGCCGTCCACTGTGACGGTAAGCGGTTATCTGCGGTGAAATAAATAGCAACCACAGCAATGGGGTTGCTATTTACGCAAATAAAGATGAACAAAATTTAGATTAAAAAACTTGCCATATCATGGTTTTAGGTGTTTCATGTCGTCGCCATTTCAGCCTTGCTATTGAGGCTGAATCTTACTTTATATGAGTCCCCATCATGCGCGGAGTGTTGTATCTATTTATCGCTACCTTGTTAGCTGCTGTTGGTTGGATCGCATCGAAAATGGTTGTGATTCATATGCCTGGAGAGCTGTTTATCGGCGCTCGCTTCTTGCTCGCCAGCCTGCTGCTATTGCCCTTTTGCTATAAAAGTGTAGTTAAACTGCACATCAAATCTTTGTTGTCCGCTGGCGGTGTCGGTATTTTTCTTGGGGTCTCACTGCAAGTTTGGGTTCACGCTGTCGCCATGAGCCAAAGTTTGTCGGAAGGGGCATTTATCATGAGTTTGGCGATGATTATTGCCCCCATGGTCGCTTGGGTGTTGTTTCAAATTAAGCCCAATCGTGCCTTTTGGCTGGCTTTGCCTGTGAGTATTTGTGGCATGATGTTACTGATACTCACCAAGGGTTGGCAGGTTGATCCGAGCCAGTGGTATTTTCTATTAGCTGCGGCCTTACTTTCGGTTCATTTTGTATTAAACAAAAATATCAGCCTTAATATCAAACCATTAGATTCGATTTGTATTCAACTGTTTGTCGTTGGGATTGTTGGCTTGGTGTATGTGGCATTGACCAAAACAGTCGCCTTTGAGTTAAATGCGCAGTTACTATTTTGGTTTATGATATCGACGGTGATCGCGACATCGGTACGATACCTATTGCAAACCTTGGGGCAGTACAAGGTGACTATGGAAACGGCCGCACTGCTGATGATTTTAGAGCCGATTTGGACCATGTTGCTGAGTATTTGGATGTTAGATGAGCAGTTACAGCTGCAGCAGTTTGTCGGTGGCAGCGTGATTTTTCTATCACTACTGTTATATATTAAGTTGTCTAGATATTACGCGATCAAAACAAGGCCAGCCCTATAGAGATAAGTGTTGCATTGTGCTTGGTACTAGCCTTATTGCTGTTGGGGTTTATGTGCATAACCTTAGCGAAACGATAGAGGCCATGGGCGTTAATGGCATTATTATCAGTGCGATAGGTGTCGCCATCGGCATGGCGCTGTCGTTATCGACTAAGATGTACCTCACCTTTGTGTTAGTGAAGCGCGGATCTGAGCGCAACCTTTAACCCACGCCCCCAAGCCGCTGTATTTCCTGAGCGCTAACTCACTTAATGGGCTTTTTGGTAATTAACCCAAGACTAATGGGTTAAAAACACCGATAATTCACCTCAATGTAAGTTTTTTGGCCGCTTGGCCGCGCACGACACTGGATATATTCAATGGAAATCAAAGTTAATTTTCTCGACAATCTCAGACTTGAAGCCAAGTTTGACGATTTTACCGTTACCGCCGATCAACCGATCCGTTACAAAGGTGATGGTTCTGCCCCTAGTCCTTTTGATTATTTCTTAGCTTCATCAGCCCTTTGCGCGGCCTATTTCGTTAAGGTGTATTGTAAGGCGCGTGACATTCCCACCGACAATATTCGCCTGTCACAAAACAATATTGTGGATCCTGAAGATCGCTACAACCAAATTTTTCAAATTCAGGTTGAGCTGCCAGATGATATTTCCGATAAAGATCGCCAAGGTATCTTACGCTCTATCGAACGTTGCACCGTGAAAAAAGTGGTGCAAACCGGGCCTGAGTTCAAAATCGAAACGGTTGAGAATCTCGACGCCGATGCTAATGCCATGTTGATGGGCCAGCCCGATGGCGAAGCGAACACCTATATTTTGGGTAAAGATCTGCCGCTTGAGCAAACCATCGCCAATATGACTGGCATTTTGGCCGATCTTGGAATGAAGATTGAAATCTCATCATGGCGCAATATCGTGCCCAATGTGTGGTCGTTGCATATTCGTGATGCTGCCTCGCCCATGTGCTTTACCAATGGTAAAGGGGCGACCAAAGAGAGCGCATTATGCTCTGCATTAGGTGAATTTATTGAGCGCCTAAACTGTAACTTTTTCTATAACGACCAGTTCTTCGGTTTGGATATCGCCAACAGCGAGTTTGTGCATTACCCCAACGAGAAATGGTTTGCGCTCACCGATGACGATGCGCTGCCTGCTGGCCTGCTCGATGACTATTGTTTAGACATTTACAATCCCGATGATGAGCTGTGTGGCTCGCATCTTATCGATACCAACTCAGGCAACATCGAGCGCGGCATCTGCAGCATCCCCTATACGCGTCGCTCCGATGGCGAGACGGTTTATTTCCCGTCGAATTTAATCGAAAACCTGTTTTTAAGTAACGGTATGAGTGCGGGTAACAACCTGCAAGAAGCCGAAGTGCAGTGCTTATCAGAGATTTTTGAGCGTGCGGTTAAGCGTCAAATTATCGAGCAAGAAATTGTGCTACCCGATGTGCCTATGCAGGTGTTAGAAAAGTACCCCAGTATCCTTGCTGGCATCAAGGGGCTTGAGGAGCAAGGCTTCCCGGTTGTAGTGAAAGATGCCTCATTAGGCGGTCAGTTCCCGGTGATGTGTGTCACCTTGATGAATCCGAAAACTGGCGGCGTATTTGCGTCATTCGGCGCACATCCGAGTTTCGAAGTGGCCTTAGAGCGCAGCTTAACTGAGCTATTACAAGGTCGCAGCTTCGAAGGCCTTAACGATGTGCCTAAGCCGAGCTTTAACAGCATGGCGGTGAGTGAGCCAGAAAACTTTGTCGAACATTTTATCGACTCGACTGGGGTGATCTCGTGGCGCTTCTTTAGCAGCAAGCATGACTTTGACTTCTGCGAGTGGGATTTCTCTGGCACCAACGAAGAGGAAGCTAAAGGGTTGTTTGGCATCTTAGCAACCTTAGGTAAAGAGGTGTACGTGGCTGAGTTTGATCAACTCGGCGCGTCGGCTTGCCGTATTTTAGTGCCAGATTACTCAGAGGTTTATCCTGTCGAAGATTTGATTTGGGATAACACCAACAAGGCGCTGGATTACCGTGAAGATATCTTAAACCTGCATACCTTGAGTGATGATGAGCTGGTTGATTTAGTCAATCGTTTTGAAGAGAGTCAGCTCGATAACTACACAGATATTCGCACCCTGATTGGCATCGTGTTCGATGAAAATACCGTGTGGGGCCAGCTCACCATTATTGAGCTTAAAATCCTTATCTATCTTGCACTCGGTGCTCATGATGAGGCGCTGGAGCTGGTGGGCGACTTCTTGCAGTTTAACGATAATACGGTTGAGCGTGGCTTGTTCTATCAAGCGGTTAATGCGGTATTGGAAGTGACCTTAGACGAAGCGTTAGCGCTGGAAGATTTCATCCATAACTTCAATAGAATGTTTGGTGAAGCCGTGATGGAGCAAGTGGTTGGCTCGGTAAACGGTGACATACGTTTCTCTGGTTTAACCCAAACGAGCATGCAGCTTGAAGGCATAGAGCCACACCTGCGATTGATTGAAAGTTATAAGAAATTGCATCAAGCCCGGAAAGCCAAAGCCGGACTCTAATCATGGACCTGCGCGACTAACTGCGTTAGCACATGTTGATACTTAACCCCAAAAAAGCGAGCCTAAGGCTCGCTTTTTTAATGATGTGTTTCAACTTACGTGCCACCGATCCATGGCGTAACCACGCGACGTTAGCCTAAGGACGCTGATTTAGCACTTGGTCTATATCGCTGGCGCTGTGGCGCTCATCGAGTTGCTCCCACGTTTCGCCCCATGTGCGGTTGACGATACGACCGCGCTGCACTGCGGGTCTGGCGGCGACATTGTTGGCCCAGCGAACGACATGAGTATAAGAGCCTACCGCTAAGAATTCGGCGGCATCATATAAATGGCCAAGCACTAAGTTACCGTACCAAGTCCAAATGGCCATATCGGCAATGCTGTATTCATCGCCTGCAATGTAGGTGTTATTGGCTAACTGTTTATCTAGCACGTCTAATTGGCGTTTCACTTCCATGGTGAAGCGATTGATGGGGTACTCAAATTTTTCAGGCGCATAGGCATAGAAGTGGCCGAACCCGCCACCCAAGTAAGGCGCCGAGCCTTGTAGCCAAAATAACCAATTGAGTGTCTCAGTGCGGGCGGCGTGATCTTTAGGGATAAAGTGGCCAAATTTGTCGGCTAAATAAAGCAAGATGGCGCCCGACTCAAACACTCTTATCGGCTCATCACCCGAGTTATCGACGAGGGCAGGAATTTTCGAGTTGGGGTTGATGGCGACAAAGCCTGATGAGAATTGATCGCCCTCGCCAATATCTATGGTGTAGGCATCGTATTCGGCGGCGCTAACACCTTTAGCCAAGAGTTCCTCCAGCATGATAGTGACTTTTTGGCCGTTAGGGGTGGCCAACGAATGCAGTTGCAAAGGATGCTTGCCTACTGGCAAGGCTTGTTGGTGTCTGGCGCCAGAATCGGGGCGATTAATACTGGCCCATTTGCCGCCGCTCTCTTTATCCATTGTCCATACTTTGGGGGGCGTATATTCCTGTGTCATGTGATTTCCTTGGTTTTACTGGCGTGATACTGGTTAATATCGGGATGTTTAATCAGAGTTAAACCCCTAAAGGTTATTTTTAGTTATAACACTTGGCTATCGATCCCAAGTATTAGTTATAAGTGGCAGATAAATGGCCGCAATAGAATCTCTGCCGCCTTAGCCAATGATGATAGTGCAATACTGAGAGTTCACATTGTCCCCCACTTTACGGTAAAGTACGCCGCTCAAAGTGATACAGATACAGACTGAACCTCAGCTCCATTTGAGCTAATGTAGGTCAGTTGTGACGATAAGAGTAGTGAATAGATGAATAATGAACACGATGTGATCGACAATTTAACCGAGTTACGCCGCTTTATTGCCGCTGTTGAGCAGGGTGGGTTAGGTTTAGAAGGGGTCGTTGGGATTGGCATGGCGACCAATAATGCCGACGGTCGTCACTTTGTGGCGGTGTTTGGCAATAACCACAAGTTATTGCTTGCCCGTTGGGTAACCCAAGAGGTGTTTGATACGGGTAAAGATATTGTCCGAAATGGCGCCCAACCACAGCATTAAGTGTGGTTGAGCGACGGCTCTAAAGCGCCGTTGTCTGACGAGTGGCGCTAACGGGACAAGCGAGCTTCAACTTGTGCGATCTGCTGCTGTAATTGCGCATGGTCGCAGGCATTAATGTTGATATGGCCCACTTTTCGTTGAGGTTGTGGCGTCTTGTTATACCAGTGCAAACTGGCATTGGTGGTAAGCGCCTCCCTTGGCGCTGCAGCTGTGCCCAGTAAATTGAGCATTGCCGTCGCGCCTTGAGCTTGTGTTGCCCCTAGCGGCAGACCTACTATCGCCCTGAGGTGGTTTTCAAATTGACAGGTCATGGCGCCTAGCTGTGTCCAGTGGCCGCTGTTATGCACTCTAGGAGCCAGCTCGTTAACCAGTAGTTTATCTCCCACCACAAATAACTCCATGGCGAACACGCCCACATAGGGCAGGGCGTCAAAAATCGCCCGCATATAATCTTCGGCGGTTTGTTGCATCAGAGGCGTTATCCCCTGAGCTGGGGCGATGGAGCGCACTAAGATCCCTTGATGGTGCACATTTTCGGTTAGCGGGTAAAACTGGGTGTCGCCCGTCGTGCTGCGCACACCGATAAGCGATACTTCCCGGTCAAACGCTACCCACTGCTCTGCCAGATAGTCCGTTTGGGGTGGGCTGGCAGCGAGCTGTGCTAGTTGTCTATCATCTTTGACTAGCCACTGGTTTTTGCCGTCATAGCCGTCATGTAAGGATTTAAGCACCATGGGTAGACCAAGCTCTTTGGCGCTTTGGTTTAAGTCGATACCGTAGCAAAAAGGTACACTAGGGATCTGCAGTTGGGCTAGCAGCTGTTTTTCCTCGATACGGCTTTTGCAATGGGCAACGCTATTGACGCTCGGCGCGATACGGCAAAAAGCGGCTAAGCCGTGCAGTAAGTTGAGGTCGACCTGCTCCTTTTCTACCGTGAAAGCATCAGGCTGACCTAAGGCATCATAAAGGTCTGCAAGGTTATCACCCGCTTGCCATGGGGCAATCAGTCCTAAACCTTCTACGCAGCTTAAATCCGTATCGCTGCCAGTATCGGCCACAAAGCTAAACTTGAGCCCCAAAGGGAGCCCCGCCAGTGCCAGCATGCGGGCTAATTGACCGCAGCCAATGATGCCAATACGCATTATTCTACCTCCAAAGGCACGCTGGCAGTTTGTGAAGCTCTCCAATCGATAAGCCGCTGAGTTAAAGCGCTATCACCCAGTGCCAATATTTGCGCTGCCATCAGGCCGGCATTAAAGGCACCCGACTCGCCAATCGCTTGGGTGGCCACAGCAACCCCTTTCGGCATTTGCACGATAGACAGCAAACTGTCCATCCCTTTTAAAGATTTGCTCGACACCGGCACCGCAATTACGGGCAGGTGGGTCATCGCGGCAGTCATGCCGGGTAGGTGTGCGGCGCCGCCAGCGCCAGCAATGATCACCTCTATGCCCTCTTTAGCCGCATTATGGCTAAATTCGACCAGACGCTCAGGGGTACGATGCGCCGATACCACTTGTGTGTGGTAGCTTATCTTTAGTGCATCGAGCACAGTGGTTGCATTTTTCATGGTGGGCCAATCACTTTGTGAGCCCATAATTATTGCGACTTTAGCTTGTGTCATTGCTGCCTCTTAAGTTGTTAACCAATGTGTAAATAGTGCATAAGTGGGGATACCGACCAGTACGTTGAACGGGAAGGTGATTGCTAACGAATAGGTGACCGACAGGCTATGGTCGGCCCGGGGAATGGCAACGCGCATCGCCGCAGGCACCGCAATATAAGATGCGCTGGCGCCTAAGGTGGCCAATAAGATTGCGCCGCCATTGGACAGCCCTAAATAGAGCCCCAGTAAGCAGCCGATGAAACCGCCAATTAAGGGCATGGCCACGCCAAATGCCAGAATAAAGCTGCCCATCTGTTTTAGCGCCTGAATTCGACTGGCCGCCATCATCCCCATCTCTAATAAGAACAATGCCAAGACACCATGGAACAGGTCAAAGAACAGCGGCGTGATAGAGCCTATTCGGTCGGCGCCCCAGTAACCCATAACCAGCGCCCCCACAAGTAGGATTAAGCTTTGATTACAAAACACTTCATGCAGTAATACGCGCCACTTCACTTGCTGGCCTTTTTCTTGGGCAAGGGCGATACCGACGGCAATCGCAGGGATCTCCAGTAACACCACAAACAGCGGGAAATAGGCTTCATAACTGATATGTTGCGATTCTAAAAATGCCACCGCGACCGCATAGGTACCAATGCTTACCGAGCCATAATGGGCAGCAATTGAGGCGCTATCGGCGCGGTTAAGTTGGCCGATAAAGCGTAAAATGGGAAAGGCGATAAGTGGCAATATTAACCCCATTGCGATGACCCACATCGACTGGGGTAATAGTGCGCTAGAGCCATATTTGGCGAGCGCTACGCCACCTTTTAGGCCGATGGCGATTAATAAGAATAGGGTCAAAGCTTGATAGAGCGCCTTAGGAAATTGCACATTGGATTTCAATAATGTGGCTAACGCTCCTAAGATGAAAAATGCGATGGTAATGTCGAGTTGCATATTAGCTTCCGCTTAAGTCAGAGGTGAGCTTGACCTGCGTTGTTGACGCCAGAGGCTGACGTTGGCGGCGCGATGATGAGGTGAGTCGATTGAAAAGAGTGACTGCGCATAGGGTGAAAACCGCGCCAGCAGACAGAAGCAGTCCGCCACCATTGTGGCCCTGTATGTTAGCTACGCCGCCAAGTGCGCCCACACCTGTAGCAACCAGTAAACTAAATAACAGCGCGCGGTCTTGTCGTATTTGTTCAATGATCTGTTTCATCCCATCCTCGCTTGTTTGCGGCCGATTGCTATCGGTCACCAAATTTATGCGGTAATCTTGCCAAAAACAGGCTATATATAAAAATAGATATTTATTAGTTACTCTATAGATAAAAATCTATATAAAGGTCAGCCATGTCACTCAGATTACAAGCCCATTTAGGCACCCTGCGGCAGATGGAGATTTTGTTAGCGGTATATGATAGCGGCAGCGTCAGTGGCGCCGCGCAGCAATTGCACCTGACTCAGCCGACAATCTCGATGCAATTAAAAAAACTGGCCGACGTAGTCGGGCTGGCTTTGTATAACATCGTGGGCAGAAAAGTGGTGTTTACCGAAGCGGGATTAGAGGTGGTGAAAACAGCTACCGAGGTATTAGACAGTTTTTCTCGCTTAGAGATGTCGTTGTCAGACATGGGGGAGTTGAAGTCAGGAACGCTTCGCTTGGCGGTGGTGACCACCGCAAAATACTTTATTCCGCATCTGTTAGGGCCATTTTGTAAGCGTTACCCCAATATCAGCGTGCAATTAAATGTGGGTAACCGCCAACAGATCATCGAACGGCTTAAGCAAGGCATTGATGATTTTTATGTCTTTAGCCATCCACCGGGCGACCTTAATACCGAGAGCATCGAATTTTTTAATAATCCACTGGTTGCCATTGCCCACGAAGAGCATCCGTTGGTGCAGCAAGCGGAGGTGTCGTTAGCCCAGTTATGTGAGGCGCCTTTTTTAATGCGTGAGAACGGTTCAGGTACCCGTTTAGCCATCGAAAACTTCATGCTCCAACAGGGCGTTAAGCTTAATGTGAAGATGACCATTGAGAGTAACGAAGCCATTAAACATTCGGTGATGTCTGGTTTAGGGGTGAGTATATTATCAGCCCATACCCTCACGTTTGGCGGCCATATGGGGCTGGCTCAGTTGCGGGTGAAATCCTTGCCTATTAACTCCAATTGGTATTTTTTATGGCTAAAGTCGAAACGGCCCTCGGCGATAGCACAGGCCTTTTTATCTCATGTACAGAGTGAGGGGCGTGAAATGCTGCTAACCGAATTGGCCCGTTGCGAGCCGATTTAAGGTGTTATTCCCACATGACGTAGCTTTGCGACTCTTGCGCCGACTCGAGTAAGGCGATAAGTGGTAAGGCGCGGTGGCGTAAGCTGACTTCCGGCGCATCGTCCTCCTCTTCTTCATTATCGGCATCGAGCTGTGTGCGAGCGGCTTCATCGACAGTGGGGAGCGCCGAAATAGCCGCCGATAATTTTTGCAATGCAGCGGGGACATCGGCGGCCGCGATGGCACCGGGCACTATGGTACTGTGTCCCATCATTTGCAGTAAACGGGTAGCAACATCGCCAAACATGGTGATGTCAGAATAGTACTTGGTCTTAAATGTAACCAACATGGCTGGCCCCTTAAATGTGGCGGATGATTGATGATAGCATGTTAACTTTCAGTATGATGCCATACTTATACGCCGACCACTTAAATCGGTAATTATCACAATAAGTTTATTCTAGGTCATTATCTTAGGTTAAGGCGTTAGCGCGACAAGGCATGATGACCTTGGCGCGCTCATCAACGGCGGTTAGTGATTATCTGAACGCTTAATCACATCGCGGCTTTGCCACTGTATGGCTAGCAATACCAGTAATGCTGCGACACCAGCTATGCCTAAATTAAATGGATTAAAGAGTACCAAGGGGACAATAAACAGGGCCACCAATCGCTCTATTAGGGTCAGCCTACGCAGCATATAGCCTTCGATAGCGATAGCCAATGCGACTATGATGGTGCTGGTTTGTGCTATCGCAAATAGAAAGCCTAGCCAACTAACATCGGGATTAAGTAGGTCAGTATAAGCCATCATGATGGGGATGATAAACAGGCCAACGGCTAACTTAAAGGCTTCTACCGATGACTTCATCGGGTTGGCGTTTGCCACACCGGCACCAGCGAAGGCCGCCAGCGCGATAGGCGGTGTGACATTGGAGGTTTGTGACAGCCAAAATACAATCAGATGGGCAGTCAATAGGGGTAAGCCAAAGTCGCCCAGCATAGGCACGGCCATCACGGCCAGCACAATATATGCCGCCGTTACCGGTAGACCCATCCCCAGCACTAAGGCCATAATGCTGACCAGTCCCAGTGCTACCAACATATAGCCACCGGAAAAATCCATCACAAACTGGGTAAATTGCAAACCAATACCTGTTTGGCCGACAACGCCAACAATGATCCCCGCCGCGCCACACGCCACCGAGGCTGATTAAAGTCTGTGCGGTGGCGCAGATGAGGTTAAGGTGATTTTCGCGATTTGTGAGGCGTTAATGCGGGCAAAGTTGGGCTGGTATGTAAGTTATAAAAATGCCAGTCACTATGACTGGCATTTTAGTTTAGCTGTGTGGTAAATAAGCGATATTGCTCAGCAATTGCTTAGCTTACGCTGGTCTTGCTTGGCATTACCAAATGCGCACGCGCTCTTCTTCGCTGAGGTATAACGCATCGCCTGGCTGCACGTCGAACGCCTTGTACCATGCATCATGATTACGTGGCGCGAGTGCGCGATAACGACCCGGTGCGTGAGTGCCACCGCGCAGTTGGTTGAGCATGCTCTGCTCGGTGCGCTTTTCTCTCCAGACCTGGGCCCAAGCCAAGAAGAAACGTTGATCGCCCGTGAGGCCATCGATGACCGGTGCTTCTTTGCCATTTAGGCTAAGCTTGTAAGCATGATAGGCCATGGATAAACCGCCCACATCGCCGATATTTTCCCCTAGGCTGTTGCGGCCATTAACGAAGTTATCTGGGATCGGTTCGTATTGACTGTATTGCTCAGCAAGACGATCGGCTTTGGCATCAAAGGCGACGCGGTCTTGATCTGTCCACCAGTTACGTTGAATGCCATTAGCGTCAGACTTTGAGCCTTGGTCATCGAAGCCATGCCCCATTTCGTGACCAATTACGGCGCCAATGCCGCCATAGTTAACCGCAGGATCGGCGTTAGGATCGAAAAACGGCGGTTGTAAGATGGCCGCTGGGAAGACAATTTCGTTAAACGAGCTATTGTAGTAGGCGTTAACGCGTTGTGGCGTCATGCCCCAGCGGTTACGGTCGGTTTTTTCTAGCTCTTTAGCGACGCTATCGGCTCTAAAAAACTCTCTGAGATTGGTGATGTTACTGACTAAGTCGGTGCGACTTAGGGTTAAACCATCAAACTCTTGCCACACATCTGGATAGCCAATTTTGGGGGTGAAGGCTTTGAGTTTGGCGTGGGCGTTGACTTTGGTTTCATCACCCATCCAGTCGAGCCCATCGATGCGCTCACCTAGGGCGGTGCGAAGGTTTTCAACTAATTGGGCCATTTGCTGCTTCGATGACTCAGGGAAGTAGCGCGCCACGTACACTTTACCGATAGCAAAGCCCAGTGACTGCGTGCCAGACATCTGCTCTACAGCGCGCTTCCAACGTGGACGAGGCTCTTGTTGACCACTCAAGGTTTTGCCATAAAAATCGAAACTGGTGGCGTAAATATCTTCCGACAATAGTTCGGCATTGTTACTGATGGTGTGGAAGGTGAGGTAATCACGCCAGATAGCCAAATCTTCATTATTAATCAAGGCGATCATGGCGTTAACCGGCTCAGGCTGAGAGATATTGAGCTGCGGGACTTGGTAGCCTGTTTGGGCAAAATAGCGATCCCAGTTAAAACCTGGATACTGCTTGCTTAAGTCTTCGCGTTTAATTTGATTGAGGGTCAAGTCGCGGTTACGACGCTTCTCTCTGGGCCATTGGCCTTCGGCCATCTTGGTTTCTAACGCTAAAATCGCCTCGGCGCGCGCTTGGCCATCTTTGATGCCAGCAAAAGCCAGCATATCGGCGATATGTGCCACATACGCCTTGCGGATATTAACGAAGCGTTCGCTATCTTCTAAATAGTAAGAGCGATCGGGTAAGCCTAAGCCGCCAGCGCCAATGGACATCTCATATTGGTTGGGGTCGAGGCGATTAAACCACATTCCACCACCAATGGGTGAGGTGCTGCCGATAAGCCAAGATTGACCAAACAGGGTTGTTAAATCGTCGGTAGAATCGATAGCCGCAATGCTATCTAAGGTGGGCTGGATAGGGGTGATACCACGTTTATTGATGGTCTCAGTGTCCATATAGGCGTTATAGAAGTCGGCAATCAGTTGTTCTTCGGCGTTAAGGTTATCGCGAGCGGCGATATCATCGATGATCTCTTTGACTTGTTTCTCGCTGCGGTCGGCTAGTGCGGTAAATGCACCATAACGTGTCTTATCGGCTGGCATCTGGTAGTTGTCGTACCAAGTGCCGCTGGCATACATAAAGAAGTCATCGCCAGGTTTAACGGCTAAATTGCGCGCGGTTAAATCGACACCAAAGCTGCCCAGTTCGGCTTGCTTGCTTGGGGTGGTGACTTCACTTTTTACATCGCTGGTATTCACATCAGATGTGCCACAGCCACTGAGAAAAGTGCTGGCCAATGCGATGGCAATTAAGGATTTTTTCATCGTTTTATATTCTTCCTTGCTGGTGGTAGCTTGTTGATTGATGTTACTTATCTTGTAAGACTGTTGAAAAAAGTCAACCGTATAATTGTTAGCAAAGTTTTAACCTACAAAAACACGCGGCCAAGGGGGGGGCTGAGGAGGTTATTGGGAGATTAAGCTAAGAGGGACTCTTGGGTTGGAACTGGGCTGGAGCGCTTAGGGGATATGTTACCGCACCTTATGAATTATTCTGCTGAGCCTTAACGTGCTTGTATTGGTAGATGTGCTGATTGGCCAAGACAATATTTGCAGATTGATACAGACCCTCTTGTCCATGGGCGATACCAAACTCATACCACTGATGGGCCACAATAGCACTCTTGGGCCGGAAGTGGCGGTTGGCAAGGTCGGTAAAAGTGGGAGATGAGCAAGAAGCTCAGATAGCGAGCGGCTATCTGAGCCTGGTGGCACTAATCGTTAACCATTAGGCTGAGTATTCAGTGCATAACTGCGCTTACGTTTAAAGGTGCGACGACAAAAAGTCACTAAGCTAAACGATAAGATCAGTGTGCCGACACAGGATACTAAGGTGATCAGCACAACATAGCTCAGGGGCATATTGAGCGCATCATGCAGTGGTCTCACAAATGTCGCAATTTGACCCGAAAGTGGTCTATCGCTGTGTTTGAGCGCAGTTTGAATGATACCTTGCTGATGATTCATACTGATTTGGTCGGCTTCACGTAACCAGACATCGTTGTGGCTATTGAAGCGTATGCTGTAGATGAGCTGAGGTGCCTTGTCGTTGCGCGGCTTACTCACGGCGACTAACTGCGATTCAGGCCAAAATTGCTGCGCGGTATTCAATTGGCTGAGCCAATCACTTTGTTGGCTCACTGGATATGCTATATCCGATGATGGCACTGATTTTACAGCATCGATCCACAGCCCTTTGTAGGTAATTAAAAAGCCGCTAACACACAAAATAAATAGCGGGACAGAAATAAATAATCCCAGTTGTATATGGCTTTTTACCAAGCTGCTGGAGCGAGTGTTACGCGGAATACTCTGTTTTAGTCGAAACGACTTGCGCACACGCCACCACAGATAAATACCGACTAAGGTGATTGCGCCGCCAAGCAGTGACGCCCAAGCGTTAGTGTACTTACCTACATCACCGAGTAAAAAGTTACGATGTAACCAAAAAATAGTGCTGTAAAAGGGAATATTGGCAGAGGCGCTAACAGACAGCTCATTGAGCTGATTATCGAACGCGATAGACTTGCCACGCATCGATGCTTGAATATAGGGCTTATACTCGGTTGGAAAGCGTACCGTGGTCATTTCAGGGTAACGTTCAAATAACGACTGTAGAGCAGCGGCTTTCTGCTCAGTGGATAAGGGCATAAATGTTTGCCCTTGGTTATCGAGGCGCTTAATGATATCGACGCTGCCTAAATACACTCCTGTGATCAATACGATTAACATGGTGATGCTGACTGCAAAACCGACCCAATTATGAAACCACTTTAATGCTGGTACTAGATTCATGTTGTTCTCGTTCTACACAGCGGCATCGCTGGTAGATTCTCCGTGACTAATTTTACGAGGCGATCATAAAAAGCAGGATTGCAGTTTATGGTTAAGCCATTATGTAAACTCAAATAATTTATGAGAATGATAATTAGTCTCAACAGTGAATTCAATTAAAGAAATGTAAAGTTGAGTGGTTTAGCTCACAAATTATAAGGGATAGGCCACAGCAGAAGGTGCTTTGCGCTAATGTTGGTGAGCGGGGTGGGTTGTTGAGGTTTATCAACAGAGCTAAAGCGACCTGTATAATTGCTAGGCAGGTCGATATTAGGTAAGTCCTATTTTTATCCGTTATTTATGTTGTGCGTTTACTTTAGGATAATTTCGCGCATTCGATATTCACCCGTGAGGGTTCTCACTTCGGGGTACTTTGCAGAGATCTCCTCTGACATTTTTTTATCTGTCTCTGTCCATTTTTTCATAAAGGCATCGTATTTTTGCTTGTTAGGTTCCAGATCGCTTGAGTTCTCGAAGGTGACCACTAATAGCATGTTAAAATCACCGCTGGTGGGAAGGTCGCTGCCATAAATTTTCCAATTTTTAATATAACCAAGCTCTTTTTGAATTTTGGCTGCTTTCACCCAGCTCTCGCGCAGACCCGCCAAGTAAACATCGCTCATGTTAGGATCGATACGCACGGTAGTAATGCTCATGATCTCGCTGCCAAGTTCATAATCTTCATAGACTTCTAGCCTATCTTTGGCCATAGGCGAGCTACTGAATAAGGCACACAATAAGACAATTAATAAATTTTTCATTTCATTTGCTCCAGTGAGTAAAATATCTGAATGCTCATTTGAACCTGTGCTACATGAGCCTTAATCAGTATAGTCAAGCTCATGGTTATCGAGGCAAAGGGTTAAATCTAGTGTATTAATCAGTTAAGCCTAAGTCGACTTGATGCTTTAATGGCTGGCAGTCACTTTGATAAATTGAGTATTACTTCATTGTGGAGTGTTACAGGCAGGCGAGAGGTGGGGGCTAATGCGAATAAAAAGAGCCTAACAGTCATTGCTCAATGATCAGTTAGGCTCCGATGACTTACCTATTTAAAGAGGCGTGTGCCTCAAGCACAACTTTCATGCTTGCAGCGATAAACTAGTCGGACGACTTTTGTCGCTCGCGTTTATCTTTACGTTTCTCTTTTAATGAGCGTTGTGGCGCTTTCTTTGCCTTTTCTTTACTCATGGATATCGACTCCAACGTTTAACTCGCCATCAAATACCGCGCCGTTATTCGATTTTGATCGCTTGGGCTCAATTATTATTTCCAGCTTAAATTGAGGCGTTATACAAATTAATCCATCTTATCGTTAAGGTTAACCTCATGGGAGCGTTACAACATCTGTATCGCTTCGAATGATATTTTTGGGCGCTTACCTTAAAAGCGCTGCCATGCTGTTGAGTAAATGTCGCCCAAAAATGGGGGGGGTTAACGGCTTAATGATTTATCAAGTTAGATTAATCTTCACGGCCAATAAATGCCTTCAAAATAACATCTCCTTCTTCATGAGCTTGTCAGCCTAAGCCTTTTGCTCTGGGTTATCGACGTTCGCTGCCAGCCGCCACCAACAGCGAGTAATATAAGCATGGTGCCACGGAGCTGAGCATGCTTTAGGGTGTAGTCGTGCGGGCTTTCTTGTTACTCGTCACCTGGGTGATCATAAAGAGTACAGGTTTGCCTAAAATATTGACTTGTGCCATCTCCCCCTTAGACAGCCCCAGTAAGCTGGCGCCTAAATCTGAAATGACAGAAAAACGTCCAGCGCAGGGTTTGTGTTTGGGCGGGTAGACCAGTTCTATTTGATATTCTTGTTGATCTTGCATATTCACAAGCTTTACTTGGTATCCGACACCTATTTTATCGCTCGCAGTATCACCTTGCAGGTTATCCAATTTAGCGATAACCCCCGCTAGCGCTGTGGGCCGTAAAGAAGCGTTAAAACTATTTTGTAAATAATAAGATTCAGTTTTTATTGTTAATATCTTAAGTATGTTTTTTAAGAATGAAAGAATCATATTTCCTCTAATATTTTAAAGGTGAATAAAGATTAATTCGAGGTGATAAGTTCGCTGACTTATATCGATATTAATGAGTTTTTTGTAGTTATGCCGAGCGCTGCTAGCGCCCGGCTTACACTGGGAATATAAGTGAGAAGCGTGTCAGTGTGAAAAAGCTACAGCAAAAGGGATAAGCTGACTTTTTAGATAAAGATAGTGATGAAAATGCATCGGTAAACATAGTTTTTACATCTCCAGTCGCTGTTAATCGGGGTAGTGTTTATAACTTTCTAGATCGAGAATTCACTCTACATCTAGTAGTGGCCAGCCTGTCGCTCTACATTTTATGGCTGTAAGTTGGTATTTTTTAATCATATTCTTGGTATTTTATACCATTATCTCATGCCGCACCTTGACCACATTCTGAATCTTGTCGTGACGGCGTGAACAGAGAAAAATAAGTACCACCTGTATTAAAGCGGGTTGTGTTTACGACAGGCTTATTTGTCACATTCAATGACTAACCGTTAAATCAACTATTGATCGCGAGTAACTTTTATTTTTATAAGCGTCACTTTAGTCAACTCAAGTCTTTAGTCAATTACTGGTGTGTTTTCAATCGGCTTATCTATACCTTATGGTAACTAAAAAAATAAAGCAAGTCTGATTTTGTATACTAAGTGTATTTTATATTTTTTAAGTAATTTGTACGATAGTTTAAAATTAATGACGCAGTTTTTTGAGTATTATTAATGCTTGCCTCGATAGTAGTAGGGTATTATTTTTTTGAGACGTTTTTTGAAAAAATTAGCTGGATGATATTCGACAAGCATCAGTTATTAGTCTGAGCAGCTGTAGGATGGTATAAGCCCTTGGCTTGAATGTGGCATGGTAAAACTTTGGAACCCGTTCTTGAGCATTTGGTATTAGCGAATCAGTGGCTCATACCTCGTAGTGATTGCTTGATTCATGCTTAAGGCTTGAGTTGATGAGACCAATTTTTGGCGTTTCCCTTAGAACTGTAACATCTAGCATTAGCTTAACTTATTCTAATGAATCACTGGTTTTTATTGCTGAGTTTAGTGCTAGTATGGAGGGGTCTTAATGCACAGGTAGGAAACTGACATCACACCAATTTTAACTAATTAAATTAATGCGTTGTATTAATAGTGTGTATTGCATATTGAGTAAGTAACATACGTTTACTTCAGGACATCAAACGCTCGTTAAAATGACTAAGCTGTGAACGGTTAGCCCTAGCTAAGATGCCCCAGTAAACACTGGAGCGAAAAATGAGTAAAGAACATAAAAGCGGTAAAGAAAACAAGAAACAACCTTTAAAATCGGCCAAAGAAAAACGCAACGATAAATTGGCAAAGAAAGCCAATAAAGGCTTGTTTGACAAGATTAAGTAACCAAGATGGTATTAGCGTTGCGCACCTGACTCCTAGTCATGGGCAACGTTTGTAGAATAGAGGCTGGCATATACTGCTGGCCTTTTTTGTTTTTTCGCTTTGCCTCTTTGTGGCTTTCACCGCCTAAATTCGCCTTCTGTAGAGTGTTTTACTTTGTCAAAAAGTGAATCTTTACAAAGTAAGTTATCCAGTTAGACAGTGTCTCATTTCGAATCATCGCCCATAACGAGACTTGGCTTCAGCTAATTCGGTATTACATCACTTGAGCATGTTTGTGGTCAGTGTTCCTGCGCAGTTGCTGTATGTGGGTATCAAATAACCTTGCAGTACTCAATGATTAACTCGGCAGCAGTACCCAAGAGGTGAAGCGTAACGCATTATAAATTCGGCACATTGCTTATAATGATCCTAATTTGACTCAGCTTTTATTGAGCCATTAGGCTGGCTTTTGTGTTGCTGCACTATGGCATTGCAGACAGGCATTTCATTTAATAGTGTCACCAGTACTTTAGCGCCGAGTCGAAACGGTCGCTTTGGGTCAGTTGCATCGTCCAGTTTGTCTATTTTGCTGCGTTGAATTTTGTTTGGGGGGAATTGGGCCGCACATTTTACAGGGAAGTATTAACTACTTGTCTGTATTCTCTATGTTGAATATGGTGATTATTGGAGAAATTTTGAGTCATTTTTATCACTCTTGCCGCTATCTGCTTGCCCCGTTATTGCTCACCGGCCTGTTATTGGGTGCCATCGATTATTTTAGTGCTCGCTGGGTAGACTGGCTCGATACCATACAGGTGATGCCCTATTGGTTACTCGCCATTGCGGCGCTGATCGCACTGCAATTTAATCGTAGTCGCCTCAGTTATATCGCCAGCTTATTGTTGCTGTTTTATACGCTAACCCAACATGGATTACTCGGTCATGACACTTATCAATGGGTGTTTATTGGCGGCGGGATCATCACAGCCGTGTTTTGTTTCATTAAAGACCGAGGCCTGCTCAGTGTCCATACTTTGGTGCGTCTTGGCATTATTGCTGCGAGCTTGTTAGCGGCTTATTTATGGTTATCTCTACTGGAGCATTATCCAGGGATGGCGCAGCAGGTGCGTGAACGCTATCTGCCTTTCTTGTCTGCCAATGGTTTAGCCACATTGCCGGTATTTCTAGCTGGTGCTGTCATGTTGGTCAAACTAATTAAAGACAGCAATTTAGTGCATACGAGTCTAGGACTTACCTTTATTGTCTGGCTGATGCATTATTACGCTGCTGATTTACAGTCGTTGGCGGTGCAGCTTAATATGATCGCCGTTTTTCTATTATTAACTGTGCTGTTTGACTCGTATTTTCTAGCTTATCGCGATGAGCTTACCGGCTTACCTTCGCGCCGAGCCCTGTTTAATCTTAGTTTGTCTTTAGGCAGAAAATACACAGTCGCCATGGTCGATATCGATTATTTTAAAAAGTTTAACGATACCTATGGTCATGATGTGGGTGATCAGGTACTTAAATTAGTGGCCGTTAAATTGTCGCAAGTGACTGGTGGGGGTAAGGCATTTCGTTATGGCGGTGAAGAATTTACGATTGTGTTTGCGAATAAGCAGGCTAAACAGGTTGTCGAGCATCTCGATGCGGTGCGGCAATCGATAGAAGATTACGACATTGTACTCAGAGAAACTAAGCGTAAGGCTAATCAGAATAGTAACGCCAGTAAAAATCGCAACAAAAAAGCGGTCGATAAACAGCGTATCGTCAGTGTTACCGTATCGATTGGGTTAGCCGAGCATCTTGCCGATCAAAGTTTCGAACAATGCATGAAGCAGGCCGATAAAGCCTTGTATAAGGCCAAGAAAAAAGGCCGTAACCAGGTGTGTGCATAACGGGGCATTAAGCCATAATCAGCTGAGTAATATTGCGCTAAGGAGCTGAGTCATGACGTATCTCAGTTTATGATGGAGCCTAGCGCTGATGGGAGGGGGCATGACGGAGTTTTTGCTACAGCGGCTTAGCGATATCGATTGGCATTTGGGCGGTGCTCAGTTGTTGGCGATGTTGCTACTGCTCGTTTGGTTATGGGCGATTTGGCCCAGCACTGATATAAAGGCGCTGATCAACGATAAAGCGTTGCAATCACGGCTGTTATTAACCGCCTTTGCCATTAATGGATTATGGTTACTCGACGCCAGCATTACCGATGGTATTCACCTGCATTTTTTAGGTCTAGTTACCCTAATGTTGATGTTTGGTTGGCGTATGGCCACTGTGATAGCGCTATTGCCCGTACTGTTTTTTACCACCTTTATTTTGCAGCAACCGTTTGACTTTGCATTCTATGCATTGGTTGCCATCGCCTTACCTTTGTTTCTCTGTTATGCCGTTTACAGCAAGGTGTATCAACACTTACCGCATCATCTGTTTATCTATATTTTTTGTGCCGCCTTTATCAATGGGTTGCTCTCTATGGTGTTTCATATGGGGGCTTGGTCTGCTTGGCTATGGTTAAGTGGTGATTACCCATGGGATTACTTGGTAGATAACTATCTACTCTTAATTCCTTTGTTGGGCTTTCCTGAGGCGCTACTCAACGGTATGGCTGTGACCATTATGGTGGTGTATCGCCCGCAATGGTTATATGACTACTCAGACAGACATTACTTTTAGTTGCGGCTTAAAGCCTAATATTTGCTGGGTCTGTAGGGCGATTTTTTGGTATCATGGCGGCCAAATTAACGTAGCCAACTCAACATTGATCACGGTAAGCGGCTTGATACAAGACGTAAATTGAAATAACTAGTGATTCTAATTATATAATTTACCGTCCGTTGCAGTGTACTTTAGCCATTAAGCAAGAGCTAAACATCAACGCGATAGCTATCTTTAGCCCTTTTGATTAATGGGCGCCTGTGATTTGAGATCATGCCCGGTGGCAGGGCTCGAACACCCTAATTCACGGCTGCTTGAGCATAAGCTTGGCAGCAACTACTGTAGACACCGCAATGGCGGTCGTTGGATATTCCATGATTGAACAGCAACAAAACAACCCATTACATGGCCTAGGCTTAGAAACCATGGTGACCGAACTCGTCGATTTTTATGATTGGAAAATTTTATACGCGGCATTGCGCTTAGAGTGTTTTAATACCAATCCTAATATGGCAGCTTGCCTTAAGTTTTTAAAAAAAACTGAGTGGGCCAGAGAGCGGGTTGAAAGCTTTTACCTGTATCGTTTTAAGCGCATGCCAAAAGGTGATGCGGCGCAGTTTGAACTCAAGCCCAGAGAGCGCGGCTTTGCCGATGGCATTGTGCCTCGTAAGCCACAAGAGTTAACCATTGAGTTAATTGCAGAAATGCGCGCTAAAGCCACTGCCGATTATGAGGCGATGAAGCAAAATAAGACGCGCCCTCAATACGGTAAAGATAAACCACGCGCTCAAGATGCTTATGCACAGAATAAGCGTTCGGGTCATAATCGCCCTGCGCCATCACAAGATCCCAGCAATCCTTGGGGTAAGTGAGTGCTATCGTGGCAATAAAAAAGGCGAAGGGATTACCCTTCGCCTTTTTTGATCTCATAGCCATAGTGCTTTAGTTTAAGCGTTCTTTAGCTGAGGTGCTGTTTAAAAAAGCTTAAGGTGCGACTCCATGCCAGCTCGGCATTTTGTTCATCGTAACGTTGAGTCGAGTCGTTATGAAAGCCGTGCTGAGTATTGGGGTAAGTAAACATTTGATAGTTGGCGTTAATACGCTTTAGGTCTTGCTCATACTCAGGCCAAGTTTGATTAACCCTGTCATCGTGCTCTGCCAGTTGGATAAGTAAGGGCGCCTTGATATTGCTACGTAGCTCAGGCGTGGCTGGCGTACCATAAAAGGGCACTCCGGCGGCCAATAACTGACTGTCCACCGCCGCTAAATAATTGACCATATAGCCACCAAAACAGAAACCCACCGCACCGAGTTTTTCATTGCTTAATGGATGAGACTTTAAGAAGCGCGCCGCGGCCACAAAGTCATGCTGAATCTTATCCTTAGCTAATCTGCTTTGCATGGCTCTGCCTTCATCGTCGTTACCCAGGTACCCGCCAAGAGGAAATAACGCATCGGGGGCAAAGGCCACGAAGCCTGCTTTGGCTAAGCGCCGCACGACATCTTTTACATAGGGGTTAAGGCCTCGGTTTTCGTGCACCACTAATACTACGGGCAGCGGCCCCGTGAGCTGCGTAGGCACGGCTAAATAGCCGCGGCCTTTGCCATGGCCGTTAGGCGAGTCAAACTCTTGGTAGCTGGCTTTAATGTCTGGGTCATTAAAGGAGACCTGCTCAGCCAAAGCATAATTGGGTAATAATGCCGAAGTGAGCAAGGTCATTGAATAACCTACAGCGACAAGGGGGGTCAGTTTTTTCATAAAGGTGCGTCTATCTATCACGCCATGGGCGTATTCGTCGTACCAATCGAAGGCTTCTTGGGGGATATGATTGAGTGGTTGCTGAGCCATTATGCTTCCTTTCCTATTTTATTAGACAATCCAGTTGATTTGATAAACAGTGGCTAACCATTAGGTTATCGACATAAGCCTAAGATCATTTATCGAGTACGTTATCGACCTAGTGTCTGTTATTAAGATAGTCGCAGCTTAGGTGGCTTTCAAACCTAGTGCATGGTCAGCGAGGCTTGAGTGGTTTAGTGGCTGACACTCAGTTTATCGGGGGTGTTGGTGTTCCGCCGCGATAAAATGGATATTATCAGCCGTGTATAAACGGCTAGCGATAAGGGAAGCCTTGGGTCTATGGCACTGCCGTTTAACTGCCTAATAGGGGCTTAGGCAGGTTGCTTAGTCTTAGCATTATAGGCGGACTTAAGTTAGCCATCGCGTGATAGCAAAAGGGCACAAGTGTGAAGCATTCGTGCCCTGTCGATTATCTTGCCACGATAAGATGAGTGGTGAGTCTGTCTCGGCGTTTAGCCCAGAGAGAGCTCTTTAGCACGATCGGCGGCAGAGTCCATCGCATTAGCGACTAATGCATCAAGCTCGCCGTGTTGAAACGCTAATATGGCTTGCTCTGTGGTGCCTTTAGGTGAGGTCACTTGGCGGCGCAACTTGGCAAAATCGTGTTGGCTATCCATCGCCATTGCAATGGCGCCCATGGCACTTTGCAATACGGCTTTAGTGGCTGTCGCTTGTGGTAAGCCTTGGTTAATGGCCGCTTTTTCCATCGCTTCTAAAAACAGAAAAAAGTACGCTGGTGAACTGCCAGCGGTTGCCACTATGGTCGACATTTGGCTTTCCTCTTGCAGCCAAACGGTGTCACCAACGGCGCGCATCAGGTGGTCGGCGGTATCGACATCGGCTTGTTGGCTAAGCTTGGGGGCATACAGGCCGGTTAAGCCCTTACCTATGGCGGTGGGCAGATTTGGCATGGCACAGATCACCCGTTGATGATCGCCAAGCTTAGTGCTGATGGTGTTTTGTTTCACGCCTGCGGCAATCGAAATAACGAGTTTATCACCATCATGCTGTGCAATAACAGGAGCTAATTCTTCGCATACTAGCGGCACAATAAAGGGTTTAACCGCCAAGATAATCACGTCAGCGAAAGCCGCTGCGGTACTATTGTCTTGATGCACTCGCACATTAAACTGCTCCACCATTTCGCTGCGCGTTGCCTGAGTCGGGGCGCATACCAAGATGTGTTGACTGGAGTGACCATGCTTGAGTAAACCGGCAATGATGGCTTTGGCCATATTACCGCCACCGATGAAGGCTATACGCAATTGTGGGTCTAAGGGTGAGTCGTGATTAAAGATAACGGTCTCCTTGAGGCTATGTAATTGATGTGTGGGCTGGGATGTTGATGCGGTGATATCGGCTCGGCAATCCATCTTTAATAGGTGATCAATTGCCGAGTCGAAGGGCTTAAGCGCGTATTTGCCCATCACCGCTGACTAAATATTTTTCAGTAGTCAATGACTCAATGCCCATGGGACCATAGGCATGCAGTTTGGTGGTGGCAATGCCTATCTCGGCGCCCAATCCGAGTTCGCCGCCATCAGAAAAGCGTGAAGAGGCGTTAACCATGACCACAGAAGCATCGACCGTGCGCTGAAAACGGGCGGCAGTGAGCTCATTTTGGGTGCTGATCACCTCGGTGTGGTGACTACCAAAACGTCTAATGTGGTCGATAGCCTGCTCGAAGTCATTGACTTGGCGAATGGCGATTTCAAGATCTAAGTATTCTTGACCAAAATCTTGCTCATCTATCACTTGGCACGCGTCAAAGTGTGGGCTGGCATGTTCACAGGCATTAATGGTTACCTTATGTTCTGCTAAGGCTGAGGCCACTTTAGGTAAAAACTCGGCGGCAATCTCTTTGTGGACCAGTAGGCCTTCTAAGGTGTTGCACACCCCTGTGCGCTGGGTCTTACCGTTAAGCAGTAAGGCTAAGGCACTATCAAGGTCGGCATCTTTATCGACATACAGATGACAAACACCTTTAAAATGCTGAATGACAGGTATTTTACTGTTGTCGGTGACAAAGTTAATTAAACCTTCGCCGCCTCGAGGGATAATGACATCGATATAATCGCGTTGTTGCATCAACTCTAACATCAGGGCGCGATCGGGATCGGGCACCACGGTGATCAATGCTGGCGGTAAGCCATAATGAGTCAATACCGTTTGCATAATTGAGGCGATCACCTTACTGGTTTGCAGCGCCTCTTTACCGCCACGCAGTACAACGGCATTGCCCGATTTAAAACATAAGGCTCCGGCATCGGCAGTCACGTTCGGACGCGCCTCATAGATCATGCACACCACCCCGAGTGGCACGCGCATTTTACGGATATTTAAGCCATTGGGGCGCTGGCCCATGTCGCGCTCGGCACCGATAGGGTCGGGCAGTGAGGCAATGGTTTCAATGCCTTCTGCCATGGCCTCCACCCGCTCTGGGTTGAGGGTTAATCTGTCTATCATGGCGGCGCCAAGTTTGTCGGCATCGGCGTTAGCCAGATCGATCATGTTAGCGCTGAGGATCTCATAACTGTGGGCACGAATAGCGCGTGCCATATCCAATAGCACGGTATTTTTTAACTGTTCATCGAGTACCGCAAGGGTTTGTGCTGCTAATGCAGCATCTTGAGATAAGGTTTTAATTAAACTCATATTTACTCCAATATGGCGATATTTTTGTCGGAAATGATCGCGCCGGTCTTTTGCTGGACATCATTGGCAAAGTCGCGATCTTCTTGTTCCGCAATAAAATTCAGTAGACAACTGCTGTAGTTGGATCGGGCTTTCGCCAGTTTAGTGCCATCGCCTTTGCGCACTAATACCGTATCCCCAACGGAAAAGTTACCTGTTACGGCAACTACATCGTCGCTTGTCAGCGGTGTATGTTGGTCTAAGTTTCCATCGAAATCATTTTCGACAATCAACTCTCCCTGTGCTTGCGAGGTATGGGTCATCCAGTGCAGATGTTCCTGCATTGGGTGTTCAAACGGGGTAAATAAGGTTCCCGGATTTTGCCCTTTAAGCAGCTGGGTAAAAGTGTCGCCGTCAAAGCCATTGACTATCACGGTTTCAATACCGTGAGAGATAGCCTTTTCTGCAGCTTCAATCTTGGTGCGCATGCCACCTGTACCTACGTCACTGGTGGCGCCGCCTGCCATCGAATAGATATTGTCATTGATATCGCTGACCTGCTTTATCAGCTTGGCATCGTCGTGGATGTTTGGGTTTTTGGTATACAAACCCTTTACATCAGAACAGATGATCAGCGCATCAGCGTCGGCTGCTGCGGCCACCATCGCCGAGAGGTTGTCGTTATCACCGACTTTTAACTTGTCGGTGGTCACGGCATCGTTCTCGTTGATGATAGGCAACAAGCCATGCTCCAATAAACTGAAGATGGTATTTTTAATGCTGATGTAGCGTTCACGATTTCGTAAATCGCCATGGGTCACTAACAGCTGCGCGGTGGGAAAGTCGAATAACTTGTCCCACGTTGCCATCATGTCTGCTTGCCCTGCAGCGGCCATCGCCTTTTTTACCGATACTGACGGCTTATCTATGCCGTTAAATCGATGCCAGCCAGCGGCCACCGAGCCTGATGAGACCAATACCACTTCGCATCCATTGGCGCGACAGTTGGCGATAAACTGTGCGATACCCAATAGATAGTGGCTGCTACAACCTTGTTTGTGGGGTGCAATTAAGGCACTACCCACTTTAACGACAATGCGTTTCCAGTGTAAATCTGCCATGTTGCCTCCCCTAATTACCTTTCTTCTGCTAGTACACGTCCGGCTTTATTGAATGTTTTGACCGTTTTATGACAAGGATCTTTCGAAAAGATACTCGTGATCCAGATAACTAAACTACTGACGATAAAGCCTGGGATCATTTCATACATGACACTGCTTAAGGCTTCACCATCGGCAAGCACTGGCGCATAAATCCAAAACAGTACAGTGGCCGCACCCGAAACGATACCGGCAATCGCAGCTTTGTAGGTTAAGCTTTGTTTATGCAGGCTAAACAAGATCAGTGGGCCAAAGGCTGCACCAAATCCTGCCCAAGCGTTACTGACTAGCGACAAGATGCTGTTAGAGCGATCCATGGCTAACAAGCTGGCGACAATGGCGACACCGGCGACGCCGAAGCGACCCATTTTGACCATCTCGGTTTCGGTAGCTTCTTTTTTCGACACAACACGGTAAATATCTTCCGTGAGTGAACTTGACGACACTAGTAGCTGCGATGAGATGGTACTCATAATGGCGGCTAAAATGGCGGCTAACAGGAAGCCACTTATCATTGGGTGGAACAAGATCTCTGAAAAGACAATAAAGATGGTTTCAGGATCGGTGAGTTTCAATTGAAACTTATTAGCATAAGCGATACCGATAAGGCCTGTGGCTAAGGCACCAATAATGGTGACCGTCATCCAGCTCATGCCTATTCGCTTGGCTACTTTAATATCGGCTACTGAGCGAATTGCCATAAAGCGTACGATAATATGCGGCTGACCAAAGTAGCCCAGGCCCCAAGATAGGCTAGATATCAGCGCAAGTAGGCTGACATTTTGCATCGCCTCACCAAAATGTGGGATCGACTCATAAGCAAAGTTCATCATGTTATCGGCAGTGGTAAACTCTTGGTAGGCCACAACGGGCACCAAAATCAAGGCAACAAACATGATACAGCCTTGCACAAAGTCGGTCAGGCTGACGGCTAAAAAGCCTCCAAGCAAGGTATATGCGACCACTACGCCTAAGGTGATGAAAAGGCCAAACTCATATTGCACATCGAAGGCCGATTCAAACAGTTTTCCGCCCGCCACTAAGCCAGCTGAGGTATAGAGGGTAAAGAAAATGACGATAATGATGGCAGCAATAATACGGATATTACTGCTGGGATCATGAAATCGCTTCGCAAAAAACTCAGGGATGGTTAACGCATCGCCAGCCACTTCGGTATAAACCCTAAGCTTAGGGGCGACAATTAAGTAATTGACTAACGCACCGAGTAAGAGCCCAAGTGCAATATAGATAGTCTCAAATCCAACCAAAAACATAGCGCCTGGCAGACCCATTAGCATCCAACCGCTCATATCAGAGGCGCCAGCCGACAGGGCGGTCACCTGAGGACTGACTTTTCGTCCTCCGAGGATATAGCCCGACACGTCGCTGGTAGAGCGTTTATAAGCGAATAATCCGATGCTGAGCATGGCAATAAAATAGATCGCCAGCGATACATAAGTGAGGTAATGCATGGATTATTGACCTCCTAACGCTTTGTTATTTTGAATCCCCTTGGGTTTCAACATGACAAAGAGATAGGTGCTTAAAATTGCAATCAAACACATCAACTCGATCCCCTCCTTTATTGTGGTTTTCGTAGAATGAAAAATGGTGGTAATGAGATTTTCTTCCGCTGCATTGTCTGACGACATTGTGCCCTCCTGAGCATGAATCCTGTTGGGTAATGATCACTAACTGCACGCTAAATAGTTAGAGTGCTAATAGTTAGTGGTCTAACTATCTTAACACTATTAAAGTTAAAATTTCTAGTTGTTAGCTAATTTTTCAGCAGTTTGGATTCATTTTATGAGATAGATATTGTTTGAATGGTAATTAATTATAGGTATGTTTATCGCGAAGTATTATCGCTTGTCTTGGCTGTGTTTATCGGTATTCGCGCTATAGGACGCTCGTGGCTAGCTTGTATTAAACTTATTGAATTGGAAGAGAAAGTTAATTAAGAAAACGCGTCACTTTGCTTCACTCAGAATCGATTTTTGTTTGCGCTTCATATAATATTGCGCGCTGTTCAATTGGCAGCTTTACGGGCCGTTATGGCATCGTCCTTACGGTTATTGCGCCGAAGCCGATGTTTATCCTACTTCTATCTTATATCTTATTTAGGGATATCGATTTTTTAATTATGGCGTTAAGACGACAACCACTCATTGCAATAATATTGATCAGCGTAGCGCTAGTGATAGTGCCGCTGGTGCTTTATATGGCGCAGCGCATCACCGGCGGTTATGGCTTGCAACCTCAAGCGCAGTCGATTGATTTTCGTTGGCAAGCTGTCGACGGGGATTGGCACGATTTTAGTGATTGGCACGACGGGCCGACTTACCTGTTTATGGGGTTTTTAAGCTGCTCGGACATCTGTCCACTGCGCATTGGTCAGTTGATGCAGTTAGATACTTGGTTAGCCGAGCAAGAAGGGGCATATGACAAATCGGTGCGGTTTTTATTTATCACCATCGACCCAGATACCGATACCCCAAGTATCCGTGAGCAGTTAATCGATCAACGCTCGACTCGCTTCGTCAGTGCCCGCATGCAACAAGCGGATCTGGATAAGCTACAATCGATATTAAGAGAGAAGATAACCACACAATCAGGGCAGCTCAATCATGTTGGCAACCTTTATTTAGTTTCAGAAAATGGCACCCTTGCGCGTATTTATACTCAGTGGCAACTGTCGACACAAAAGATGTTAGCCGACCTTACTCCCCTATTAAAATGATAAGAGCACATCATATGAATAGCACTCCTCACCAAGTCGATCTCACCCAGAGAAATGATCTGTATATTTTCCGTATCTTACTGGCACAGATCCCCATTTTATTTTTAAGTGGTTTCGTTGGGGCTCAATTAACCCTGATTGCCAGTATCAGTGCAGTGGCAATATTGTTATTGGTATTACTGTCCTATCAGCTGCTTAAAGGCACCCATTTGTTTGGCATAGTGGCCGCGGTGTTGATGATGACGGTATCGGCTGCACTTATTCAGACCCAGATGGGGATGATTGAGATGCATTTTCATATTTTTGCCTCTATGGCAGTATTTTTAATATATCAGCGTTGGCAACCGCTGCTGGCGGCCTTATTGACCGTCGCTGTGCATCATGTGCTGTTTACCGCAATCCAGTTGCAGCAAGGCAGTTTTATGTCGATACCTATCATGATCTTTGCTGGCGAGTGTAACTGGATGATCACCTTCGTCCATGCCGTATTTGCTTTGGCAGAAACCAGCATTTTGATGTTGATCGCTTCATTTATGCGCCGCGAGTCGCTAGCCAATCAACGCATTGCCATGGCTATCGAGTCTATTTCGCACAACAAAGATCTTACGGTGCGTTTAGCATCAGACAGCAGCGCCGAATCGGCTTTTAACTCCATGTTAGATCAGTTGTCGCAGCTATTTGCCGATTATCGTGATATTGCCCAGCAGATGAGTGTCACCACCGACGAGCTAAACGCTAACAGTGATAAGACCCTGCAGGAGGTCGACCATTATAATGAACAAGCCAAAACCATCTCCTATACCACCCAAGATGTGATTGCGCGCATTAATGAGGTGGTGGCCAACAGTCAGTTATCTGCCGAGCAAGCCAAATCCGCCGCCGACTTGAGCATTGCTGACCGACAAAGTGCTCTGGATGTGATGAAAGATATGCGCTTGCTAGAGGCCAATACCACCGAAATTAGAGGCTCCCTAACTGAGTTGACCACTGATGTGAGTGCGATCACCAGTTTGCTACAAGGGATCCGCAGTATTTCTGAGCAAACCAATTTACTGGCGCTCAACGCCGCCATTGAAGCCGCCCGCGCGGGCGAGTCGGGCCGTGGTTTTGCCGTGGTAGCTGACGAGGTGCGGGCCCTCGCACAGCGCACCAGCCACTCGACCGATGAGATCTCCGCCGTGCTCGACCGACTTAACCTGTCGATGGTAAAAACGGTTGAGTCGATGGATTTAGGCCAAAAACGGACCTTAGAAAATGTTGAGCATACCCAGCGTATTGCCGAAGGGTTAGGTGTGCGGTCTGAGCAGATTGGTGAGGTGGCCCAGCTTAGCTCGCGGGTTGCCGATGAAACACGTTCACAGTCGCATGTGCTGGGTAATGTCGGCCATGATATTTTGCAAAATGCCGAGGCCATTAGCCAACTGGCGCTGCAGGTTCAATCTCTGTCTGAAGCTTCTTTAGCGATTCAAGATATTGCTAAAACCTACCAAGTGAAGGCGGCCATCTATAAGGTGTAGCGCCTTGAACCAAGCTAGAGGTTTTAGCGAGTGTTTAGCCGCCATGAAACGGTAAGCCCATTCAATGTGCTTGCCGTTTTTTTACCTTAAATATTGGCAGCCACAAGGGCCAACTTATTTTATGAGGGTTTAGCCAGCTCACGTTTTGCTAAGTCATTGTTTGCTAAAATACCGCGTGACTTTTTTCGGGTGTTTAGTTGTGTCACTTTTATTTGTAGTTTTTGGTTAATGTTCTCGCCAAATTGATTGGCGACTTGCCTCATTATCAGACTCTTTTTAGTTGGCTGTAGTTAAGCGGATTTGGCAAGGTGATTAGCCATTCATCAAACATTGCAGCGCCGCCATAGTCAGAGGATATCATGCAGTTAGCTCCCATTGAGCGCGTGAAAAGCGCTTTTGTTGCTGGGATTTGGGCGACACTTGTCAGCATTGCGATTGGATTTGGATTTAAAGTTTGGTTAGCGCAATGGGTGGTTAAAGCCGATCTGGCGTTGTACCACACTGTGGTTGATATTATTTCGCTGTCGTTAATTTTGATGACAGGTTTTCGCGCCTCTATGGTGGTGAGCTACTCGCAAACCCAAAACGATAAAGATATTACTAACCTATTTCGATACAGCTTGATAGTGATGGTACTGCTGACTTGGGGAGTGGTGCTGCCCTATATTAAGCATAAGTTGCATATCGATGTGGCCTATTTTCATCTGGTGGGTATTATTTTGGGGATGGGCCTTAAGGTCTATTTTACCAATCAAATTGCCATGTATCGTATGTACAACATTTCAAATAAGGTCACCTGGTTAGAACCCTTAGGGCAGGTGGTGGCGTTTATGATCTGTTACTACCTGCTGCGCCAGAGCGCCATCGCCTCGCTGTTTTACAGCTTAATGCTGTCATCACTAGCGGTGGCTGGCTACATGTTTGTGAGGCGTCGCAAACTCATCGCCACCACACCGTTAGGGTCGGTAAGCATGACTCCCAGTTTGAAAAACTTTATGCAAAAAAGTTTTACCTCGGCGCTGGAGGCCGGCGCTAGCCTGTTTATGATCTACATTACCGTACTGCTTACCATCGGCCACTTTAGTGTCGATGAGTTAGGCGACTTTCAGGTAGTGGTTCGGCCTGTGATCGCTTATTTAACCTTGTTGTTTGTGTTTCCTATTTATCGATTTGTGTTACCCGAATTGGCGGTGTGTGTGCGCCAGCAGCAAGTTGAACAAGTTCGCCTGATCAAGCGCTGGGTGTATAAGGTGTCGATACTGGTCTCGCTGAGCTTTTTCTTGTCGATGCTGCTATGTGGCCAATGGTTGGTCGATACGCTGTTTCCGGCATCCTATAGCAAGGCCGCCCCGGTATTGATGCACTTTTCGATGTTTTTTATTTTTATGATGCTCAATGGCTATCAGTTGGCCTATATCAAGGCGCGCGGGTTGTTTTTACACAGTTTATTTATTCGAATAAGCGGCATATTAGCCTTGATTGGCAGTTACTACGGCTACACCCGTTTAACCGACAATGTGGTGGCGGTGATCCTCGCGCTGGGCAGTGGTTACCTAGTGATGTTTATCTTATCGACCGTGATTGAACATAAGGTGATTAAACCCTTAATAGCAGCCCCCTAATTACGGCATCATTCGCGCCATAAGCCTGCGGTAAGTGCTATGAAAGCAAGGCGCTAACCGATTAGCTATCAGTCTGATTTGAAACACCAGCTTCAAATCAGGCTGTTATACTCAAGTATCCGTTACCATTACTTGGATGCACCGATGAGCTGGCAAAGTATTAACGAGTTACTCTCTTTTGTGTTATTTACCTATGACGGTTCGCCCATTACCGTTTCGCAGGTATTACAGGTGCCACTACTGCTGCTGTTAGCCTGGTTTGTGGTGACTCGTATTGGTAAATTGATCCGGCGGTCATTGTTATCGCGTAAGGTCGCACCCGATGCGGTGCATCTGTTTTCGCGCATCTATTTGGTGGTGGCCATTGCGGTCATCTTAGTCACCAGTCTCGAGATCCTGAATATCCCCATCAAAGCCTTTGCCTTTGTCTCTGGTGCCGTTGCCATTGGTGTGGGGTTCGGCGCGCAAAATATCATTAATAACTTTATCAGCGGCTGGATTTTAATGTGGGAGCGGCCGATCCGTATCGGTGATTTTTTAGAGATAGGTGAAACCAAAGGGGTGGTGGAGAGTATTAACACTCGCTCAACGCTTATCCGCCGTAGCGACGGGGTACATATGTTAGTGCCCAATAGTCACTTACTGGAAAACACGGTCACCAATTGGACCTTAATCGACAACAATGCCCGCTCGACCGTGCGGGTCGGAGTTTCTTATGGCGTCGATGTGACGCTAGTGGCGCGCTTGATTAAGCAGGCTCTCGATGAACGTGATGATATTTTAAAGTCTCCAGCGCCCATTGCCATATTTGAAGATTTTGGTGATAACGCGTTAATTTTCGATGGTATATTTTGGTTGTGTGCTAATTCTGAAGCCGATATTCGTAAGATCCGCAGCGACATCCGTTTTCGAATTTACCAACTGTTTGACGAACATGAGATTGTCATTGCCTATCCGCAGCGGGATATTCACCTCGATGGCGTCATTAGCTTGCAACGCTCGGCAGTTGTTGCACAGACCCATGAGTAGGTTTTTTGTGGTTATCTAAGTGACTCCTCACTAGGTTTCATTCTGGGTATTAAAAGTTAAATTATTTTTGGACAAAAGTGTGCTTGCCTTCGAATGAAGGTGTTGGCATTTTTGGTTGGTAGCATTTAGTCGAGTTTGTTTTTATTGATTGATGGTAGCGTTAACTTACATTGTTTTGAATTGCTTGCCGCAGGCCTTTCGTGCAGGTATTTCGGTGGGGCGCTGCAAGTATATCCCTATACGCTAGACGGTGGCATCCATGCCACCAACCCCCACCGCCATACCTACACCGAGTTATCACTCTCTTCGATTTAGCCGTAATTAATATCCACATAGCCGTTAAAAGCTAAATTATTTTTGGACAAAGTATCTTGGCCTTCGAATGAAGGTGTTGGCTTTTTTGGGCTTGTAACATTTAGTCGAGTTAGTTTTTATTGATTGATGGTAGCGTTAACCTTCATCATTTTGAATTGCTTGCCGCAGGCCTTTCGTGCAGGTATTTCGGTGGGGCGCTGCAAGTATATCCCTATACGCTCGACGGTGGCATCCATGCCACCAACCCCCACCGACATACCTACACCGGCTTATCTATCTCTTCGATTTAGCCGTAATTGGTATCCACATAGCCGTTAAAAGCAAAATTGTTTTTGGACAAAAATATCTTGGCCTTCGAATGAAGGTGTTGGCTTTTTTTGGCTTGTAGCATTTAGTCGAGTTGGTTTTTATTGTTTGATGGTAGCGTTAACCTTCTATGGCAACCCATTGCCTGCAGCATGCCTTTCGTGCAGGTATTTTGGTGGGGCGCTGCAAGTATATCCCTATACGCTCGACGGTGGCATCTGATGTGAATGGATTCACAAATGCCGTAGTGACATGGATGTCAAAGAGCGGCCATGCCACCAACCCCCACCGCCATACCTACACTGACTTATCACTCTCTTCGATTTAGCCGTAATTGGTATGGTAACGCTAAGCTAAGCGGAAAAATACAGTTAGGCTAAACTGCGCGAAGCGCGAGCCAACTGTAATTTTTCCGTTTAAGCGCCTTGTTAGCCTTGCGTTGCTAAAAATGCGACACCTGCAGCTAAACAGGCAAGTACTGCTGAATTTTTTACAGGGCTTTTTTCACTTGAAGTAAGTAAGGCACCTATAGCCGCTGCGCCACCTGCTGCTTGTACAATAGTGTTATCTGATTTCAATAACACACTTGTACCAAGAGCTGTTATTAAATATTTTTGAACCTGAGTGCTTTCTTTTTCTAACCCACAAACAACACGTACAAAATGTTCGCAGTTTTCAGAAAATAAACCATATGGAATACCGAGATACTTCTTTGCTTGCTGAATTGATAGCTCAGGATTAGAAGATTTTATACTACTTAAATTTGGTTCTTTCCCGTCTTTAAAATCGTCTAATGAGATTTCTTCAACTTTAAAGAATTTTTTTGAATTGTGGATTAGAGTATTGTTTCCAATATAAATACCGTAGTGTTTAAACCCAGCATATTGGATAGAGAGAACATCACCTAAATTATACATTATTACTTCCTGTAAATTAAAACTCTTATATTGCGACAAATGCCTAACTTTTCAAGTAAGGCTAACGCCCGCTTAAGTGGTGAGCAACGCAATACCAATGTTTCCGCATACCACCTGAATCACTTAAATGAACGCATGGTAAAAATGCCACGCGTTGCGAATCCGTCTTGAAGCGTTTGTTAACTGTCACATATATCTGCATACATCTGACTGATTACTTCAATGCCTTTAGAGGTGAACTCACCATGCTCAAACCAACCGAGACTTATTAGATCTTCTTCAAATGGAGTGCCTGATCGAGGGATAAGGTCTTCAAGCAACTCTTCAAAACTGTCATGTCGTTTAGCTCTACGCCTTACATGACCAACTAAATAACGTTTCACCTTTCTCAGCTTTTCTTCGAGAATATTCGCCTTAATTTCAGACAGCTGATTTACATGCTCTGATAATTGCTGCTCTTTCGAGGCCAATTCTGCCTTTAACTTATCTTTTTCAGCCTGATCTAATTTAAGGTTCTCGAATAAGGTTGATATAAATTGATGCATATCTTCACGAGCATCAACAACTTCTTTTTCTTTTGTTTCTAACGCTTCATTGTTAGTTCCGACACCGTTGGTTCCATATTGCTCAACTCGAGCCTTAACCTCTTGCTGCCCCTTGTCTACGCTTTTTACTTGCTCTTTTAGTTCACCCAATATCACAGAGGTGTCTTTAGTAAACTTATGCATGTTGTAATAAAAGCGTTCACTACTACCTGATGCAGCAAAGTAGAATGCAGCCGAAAGACCAACAGAAAAAACAGCCAACAAAAGTGCTACTAAATCTGTAGCAGATAGCTCACTAAAACTCAAAGCTATATCAGCTTGGATCATTTTTAATATTGCAACACCAGCCAAAACTATTATCACTACATCTTTTACTAACTTTGATATAGCTTCTACTTTAATCCCTTTAATTTCCACTTTACCTCCTATGACAGTTAACGCCCGCAACAGCGGAAAATTGAGAGCGCAAGCGAGCATTTTTTCCGACTGCTTGCGCTTGTTATACGTTACCTGCATCAACTTCGCTATGTCCATAAGCGGGCGTTCAGATCAAGTTACTCTGATCCACGGTTTTAATAATCATATTAATTCCGAACAGATGTAAGACCTCGCCGACTTGATATCAAAGCAACATCCTTATTTCTAGGTATTCTTTGCAAACGCTGGATAACTTTCTGCTGAGTCTCCGGCGTCCAAAAAACCTTCAAATTTTCCCTAGTCCTTGTAATTGCGGTATAAAAGATACTATGAGAAATATCATCTTCGTTAGCATCTGTTATGACCACTTTAACAGAATCGTATTCAAGCCCTTGCGCTTTATGAATAGATACCGCGTAGGCAACTTGAAACGGAATCGTAATATTTGATGAGTCATCGTCGTCATCACTATTCTTTACTTCAAAAACTTGGAACCTAACAGTCGAACCTTCTACCCAATCTAATTCATTCCCTGCAACGTCAAACTCAGTCAACGGACGATCTAGCTCTATATCAAATTGAATATAGCCAACAAACTGCTCAATTCTAATTATTCGACCTTTTAGGTTATTGTATATAACAGGTTTAAATCGTTCAGATTCATAAAAAAGAACAGGATCTCCTACTTTGTAAGTCGAATCACCCCAGGTTATCGCCTGATTAGGGTTACTACTTTGAAGAAACCTATTAATGTTATTAATTCCGTACAAACCATCGTAATTTAAACACAGTATGATTTCGTCATTACCTTGAGACTGGAAGATACTCGAGTCCAATATCGACGAATAACCATGCCTAACCATAACTTCAGTTAAGTCATCATCGATATTTCGAACTTTATTCCAGAAATCTAATAGATAATTATTCTGCGTTCTAAACGGCGTTGTTAATTCAAAGACTGAAGAGTTAGGAATAAAAGAGCGAATCACTTCGAACCAATTACCAAACTGTATTGACTCAATTTGATACACATCACCAACAAGAACTATCAATTTTGCGGTGTTCTTCTCTAATACCTTCAAAAAATCAGAATTACTAACGGTGCTGCACTCATCGATCACAAGAAGGTCATAGTCAGGTAAGAAAGGGTTATGACCATTATGAATTTCACTACTTACGGTTCGAAACTCAGAATTCTGCGCCGTCACCTTACGCATTAAGTTATCTTTAGCAGGGTTCGTATGAGCCAAAAATAGCTTTCTCTTATCGCTAAAGTAGTGAGCAATATGGTCAACCATTGTGGATTTACCTGTACCTGCCGCGCCATATATAAGAGCAACCTTCGAATCGCTAAATAATTGAGTTAAAGCCTGATGTTTCACGGTATCATCGATACTGTGAGCTGACTCACCTATCCAGCGTGTTACTGCTTGGGTATATCCTGATATGCCAGGAGAAGAAAATGTTTTTAACCTTTCAATAATACTGAAAGTATCTTCTTCGTAGCCATTTATAAACACGTGTCCTTTGTCAGAAACTAAACTTCGAATTTCTTTATGTGTTTTATAAATTCGATTATTAAAGTCGTTTATCAATGCCTCAATATCTCCAAACTCGCTTAAATCTCCGATTGGGGTATACAAAACTCCATGTCTTTCAACGTTATTTCTAACACGTCTAGCTAGAAGTTCATGTTGGCGCCCCACCATATCGATACAATCAGAGAGATCCCAAAACCTCGGATTATGCTTAGGGAGAGATGTACAAAAAGGCATCTTATCAAATGGAATACTACTAAAAGAAAATTTTAGATTAGATAGAAGCTCACATCCGTCGCGATTATATTGAGACTTCAGCAATTGGTTGTTCATCCTCAAAAGAAGATAGCGAAGAATGTTACCTCCTGGGAGAGATGCTTTAATGATATGTCGCGCTCTATCCAAAAAAACAAATATTTGAGAGGCGTTATTTGTAACTAGCGCCCCTAGTCTCACCTGTTGGTAATTTTGATCACTCATACACATCAGGTCATTCAAATTTCGATAACCTTGTGTCAAAAAGCTCATTAAATATTGATATTCCTGTGAAGACGTACTCCCTGTTACCGAGTGACCGAGTAAACGGGCGAAGTTTTTTAGCTCACAGGAACGAATAGAAACTTCCCATGAAATAATTAAAGTAATAGGCATAACCTGGCCTAGTACTTCAATTTGATCGCGCCTGAGCGTTAGATTAACCGCATACTTATCCGATATATCAAGTTCAGTAAAAGCAATTACTCGCTCAAACTTGCTTACCTTATTTACCGCACGACAAAACGTTACCTCATAGTAGATCCGGTCATTGAATATAAATGGACGATTCTTTTGAATATAGTAACGGTCTTTTCTATCTCCAACATAATTAGTGCCGCGTGAATATTCAATTCTAGCAGTTATTTTCTCATGATATTCGTATAAAGAAGGATCCAAATCGACAGGAAACGATTCAAGGTTTGGTATTAATTGTAGAGAGTAGTCTTGATAGACAGCGGCTCTAATTCTATACAAATATTCATAGTATTTGAGCATTAATCTTTCTGATGCATCCCCATCAAAAGTGTAGTGCGAAGCTACCTTTTGAAGTAGCTTATGGAACCGATAAACAAAATTTAACCTTCCATTACCACTAATATGCTGCAGTGCTGGGTTAATTTCCGGATAAGAAAATTCGGCATCTAATGAGTCCCTATAAAATAATACGGCTACCCCTTCAACTAAATTTCTAACTTGAGCGAGTACATTCTGAGACAGAAGCTCTCTGTTATCGCTAAGATTGGCGATATTATGAGAAATAGCACCGCTTGCGTTTTGAACTTGATTAAATACGGTAACCATCAATGGTTTAACTCCTTATAAATTAAGAGGTCAGAGTAACTATGATTTCAACTTCCGCTTTGGGTCAAAATCGGACTTACTAAACCAACCGTATAACGCCGTGCTCTGCGGCAAGTTTGGAGCGTAGCGGAAAATTGGTCCGCAGCAGCACCTTGTTATGTAGCCGCTTCCAATTTTTCTAGGTAGTCACGATGATTAAGCACGATTGTTTTTATATCTAGAAACTTATAAATCTGCTTGGCTCGCATATATAGCTTTTTATCTTTGGTGACAAAATAATTTGCTTCACTTGCATAAATGAGATGCTCAATATCATGAGCACTACTTTTTATTGTTCTTTCTTGACTATCGACTCTATAAGAAAGTAGATCTAGCATACCAAAAAGAGTATAGACTGCGTGCAAAAACTCGTTTCGGCCTTGATTTTCCTTAATACTAGATTTACTCGAAAATGAAGAATGAGTAAAAAATAAAAGCTCTTGAAAGTCTTCATCACTCAAGCACTCAAAGATATCATCATTGTTACCTATAGATTTTTTGTGATATTCGGTCTCATACTTGTTAAGGAATAAAGACCGCTCTTTGGAAGACATTAACTTCAAACTTTCTACCGCCTCTGTACTTCCTGGGTATAAGTTAACTCTATCAAGGCCGTAATGAGGTTCTTCTATTGCATAAAAGTTTTCATTTTCACCAGGCAACACGACTAAATTCCCAGTCAACTCAGTCAACTTGGATAATAACCTTTTCACATCATCATTAGTGCTTGTCTTATTTATTTCCTCCAAATGAGAAGGGCTATAGCAGATGTCTAAATTTTTCTTTAATTTATTTATTGCTTCATAGACCGAACTATCGCTGTCATAGTCAGACAACATGTTTTGATCAAAGTAAACGATTTTTCTATTTGGTGAACATTTTTCGTATGAAAATTTCGTTCTGCTACTTTTCTTTAAGGACGTAAGAATGTCATCGTGAAGCTGAGTTTTCTTCCAATTATGCAGCTCTACTTCTAGAGATTTCCGATCTATTTGTTTTTGATTGGCAACCTTAAGAAGCAATTTATTATAAAAAACATAGTCATAACAGCTTGCACAACTAAAACAAGGTTCAACGGGAGCACCAGGTAGAGCCCAAATTTCTTGATACCAAGGCATTAGTTCTTCGAGAGACTTCCTTTGTAAGATCTTATTCAAGATAGTCTCTTGTAGCCTACTAGCTACATATGCTTTTTTGCAGTTATCCATGATTCTCGAACTTCATATTGCTACATAACAGCTTATTGATTAGCAGCAGGATAACCTCCTGCTTTCTTGTAAGTCTCTTCGTCAAAATATCACTTGTAAGTGTTTGTTGTAAATATGTTATTTAACAAAAAATACAGGTTAAACATGACAATTTAGCAGATAAAAAAGATGCATAGGTGTTTACGAGGTCTGCATAGCACTTTTATATATATTACAAACTATTGATAATAATGAGTTAATGTTTAAAAGTTAGTATTATCGATGCGCCAATCAAACGATTTATGCATCTTTTTCATAGTAATTATCTTAACTTGAACTATACATGGCTCTTCGTCGAAGGTGGTGGTAAACGTAGCTTTTAAGATAAACTTCTTCGTACAATTTCATATTCCCGATAGTCATGAGCGAAACCCTTTTATACCAGAAAGTATTAGGCCTAAAGGCTCCATGTGGTAGTCTTTAAGGCATACTACAAGGCAAGTTACTAGGGCCTTATCTTTTGCTTTCCGCATTAGTAAATATAAGGTAAACACAGAAACACAAAGTTCGAATGAGTAATTGTTCTAAATGATAAAGGGGCAAAAGCTTCTTAGCCTTTAACTCACTAGTCGTATCAAATGAAGTCCAATCGAAGAAGCGTTAGAGATAGGTGTAAGCGCGGTTTTGGCCTTCGAAATCATGGATGATTTCGCAGAGCCTCCACGGATAGCTCACAACGATATCCCTATCTAAAAGCCAGTTCGACAATCCCTGTCTCTCGTTCATAAGCACGAAGCTATGCTTCACTCACCGAGCCAAAAGAGCGCTTGCACATTCCCCGCCGGACAGGCGATTAATAACAGTGAAGGTTCGCCCTTCAAACACTTTCAATAAGTGAAAATTCAGCATAACGCTGCTCAAGTAAACTTAAAAAAAATGCCAAACCTTCATCCCAAGGTGAGGTGACATCACCTACAATATCACGATCGTCGCTAATCCGAGGAAGGCAAAAAAGCCAACAACATCGGTGACTGTGGTTAACACCACACCGCCTGCGAGTGCGGGGTCAACCCCCATTTTGCGAAGCAGTGGCGGAATGGTAGTGCCCGCCAAGACGCCAGCCAGTAAGACGATAATCATCGCCGAACCAAAGACCAAGCCCAACTGCCAATCGCCAAACCACTGAAAGGCGATGATGGCGACAATAGCCGCCCACAGCATGCCGTTTAATAGGCCGATACTAAACTCATGGCCAATCAGTTTAAGCATATTTTTGCTGTTAACCTGATTGAGCGCCAAGCCGCGAGTCACCATGGTGAGGGTTTGACTGCCAGCAACTCCTCCCATGCTTGCGACCACGGGCATCAACACGGCGAGGGCGACAATTTTTTCAATTGACGCTTCAAATAGGCCGATGACCCAAGCGGCTAAAAAGGCGGTTAACAAGTTGATGCCTAACCAGATAGCACGTCGCGCCGAACTTTGAAGCACAGGAGCGAACATATCGGGATGGTTGTTTAAGCCCGCGCGTGAAAAGACCTCTTTATCGGCCTCCTCTTGGATAACATCAATGACATCATCGACGGTAATACGGCCGATAAGCTTATGTTGCTCATCCACCACGGGGGCAGAAATAAGGTCTTTATCTTTAAACACCTGCGCTACAACAGTGTCAGAGGTAAATGGGGTAAAGCTGGTGACTTCGGTGAGCATCACTTGTCGCACGCTAAGGTCCAGTTCGTTAGAGACTAGCTGACTTAACGGAACGATACCGAGCAATATGTTGTTACGGTCAACCACCATTAAACTGTCAAGGTGATCGGGTAAGGTGCCTTCACGTTGCCTTAGGCGGCGCAGGTATCGCAGGGCGGCTTTTATCGAGACATCGGCGCGCACGGCAGTGATGTCGACATCCATTAAGCCGCCAGCGGTTTCGTCGGGATAGTGTTTGACTTGCTCATACCGTTCGCGGCGTTGTGAGTCCATGGCTTGCACCATGGCCGAGATCACTGTGATGGGCAAGTCGCTGTCGATATCGGCTAATTCATCCATCTGCATGGCGCTGAGGCTAGCGATAAGCTCATCTTCATCTGTTTGTGAAATCAACGGACGGCGTAGCTCTGGGTGTAGCTCTAATAATATTTTGCCGTAGAGAGCAGTGGGGACCATGGGCCACAAGGCGAGGCGTTCTTTTTGTGGCAAGGATTCTATCACGCGGGCCACTTCGGCGGCCGATGCGTTGGCTAATATGGTCTGTATTGTTTCATTATCATTTTGCGTCATGGCCTGATCGAGTGAGTTGATCAGGTGATGAAATTTTTGCGTCATAGAGACCTATTCCTGTGGGGTAAATGTCGCGCTAAAATCCAGTTTTCATTGCGAGGTCGGTAAAATCACTTTGTTACTGAGCTTAGTGTCGTCGCCATTATGTGAGTCTAGTTGAGGGGGTAACCGATAGCCTAATGGTTACTGTTTTCGGGTTGACTGCGATGGCGACCTATTTATGGCATGCACGTGAGTTGTCGTGTTGAGCATGGCGTGATGAAAGTATGTCGCTGGCTAATGCCTGTGCTACTGCCGTTGCTGAGTAAGGTGGTTAAGCTAATCAGTTGAAATACCATACAGTATTGCTCGTTTTTATGCTAATTAAGTTGAGCGTGTAAGGTGCAGCCACCTTGGCTTAGAGGCGTATCGCGCCGTTAATATAGGCAGGAAATGTTAGGCCGGTAATGTTGGATAGTGCAGGCACTAATACAGGCGTTAGTGCTTGGTTAGTACTGGCGATAGTACTTTGATAGTACAGCCGCTACGCTAAATGGGGCCGTCTGCGATTTATCTCGTAAGATAAATCGCTTCTAGGTGAGCGTGACAAGATGAGGCGCCGACAGAGGCTATCATCGGCGTGCTTAGCTGGCTATCGATTTAAGTGTTAGGTGAAAGCGTTTGATGTTAAATCGTAAGTTAGCGATTTGAATACCGCGTAGCTACTGGCAGATTAAGCTTGCAGCCCATTGAACTTGGGCTATTAGAGATTAAGTGCGGTAAAGCACTTTGACCACATGCCAGCCGAATTTGGTCTTCACCAGATGGGGCGTGATTAGCTCTCCACTAAAACAGACCTTATCAAACGGCGGTACCATTTGGCCTTTTTTAAATTCGCCCAAGCTGCCGCCTTTTTTGCCCGATGGACACGTGGAGTGTTTCTTTGCCAGCAGATCAAACTTAGCGCCTTTTGCCAATTGCTGCATGATAGCTTCGGCTTGCTCTTTGTGTTTGACCAAAATGTGTAACGCTGCTGCGGTTCTTGCCATGATGTAAACTCATCTGTATTCAAAAGGATAACGCCAGCCACTGTGGCTTTAAAGTCAAATTGGCTGCGGTTTTGTGGCGTAATTATAACAATGACTGCCGCGATATTCATCGTCTTAATATTACCCGTAGTGAAGATGACCGCAGGTGCATTTGTCACGGACACGTAGCAATGCTGTGTGGCGCGGGGGAATTTGCTATAATGCGCGCCACATTATGATGTTATAGCGTAAGGTTGGCCTCGATGGCGCGTTGTGTTGGTACAGAGCTGCAACTTATTCATCTGTTTGTGCATTTAGTCAATGCAGGCGGTTTTTCTCAAGTGGCTAAAGAGTTAAGCATGCCAGTGTCGACCGTCAGTCGTAAATTGACCAAGCTAGAGGCGCTACTCGATACTCAGCTCATTATGCGCAGTACGCGTAAATTGCGTTTGACCGAAGAGGGGAGCGCGCTATTTGCTCGCTACCAAAACGTGGTGGCCCAGTTTGATAGCTGTGCCGAAGCGCGCCTAGATAAACCCGAGGGCACCTTACGTATCGCCGCACCTGTGTCTATAGTGTCGATGATCTTTATCGAGGCGATTAACGCGTTTTCCAAAGCCTATCCCGATATTCAACTGCACATTACCCAAGATAACGGCAGCATAGATCTGATTGATGAAGGGGTCGATGTCGCTATTGTCGGCGGCGCGCAGCCCGACTCTTCTTGGGTATCTAAATCACTCGGTGTGCTCGATTATGGTTTATATGCCTCGAGTGGCTATTTGAATCAAGCCCCCAGAATTACTCATCCGGTGCAGTTGTCTGTGCATCGCTTGATAAAAGTGTGGCCGCTGTTTAACTGGTCACTTAAACATATCGATGGGGAAGACTTTTACTATGAAGGCCCGGCTAAGTTGACCCTTGGTGATCTGCATGGGGCGATTAAGGCCACTGTGGATGATGGCGGTATCTTGTATGGTCCATCGTTATTTGTTAACCCTCAATTGGCCAGCGGGGCGTTAAAGCGGGTATTACCCGACTGGCGTGGCGAGCAGCGGCGTATTTCATTGCTGTACCATCAGCGCAGCCAGCAGCCGCTGAAGGTCAAACTGTTTATTGAATTTATGCAAGATAAGGCCAGCAAGCTGTTTGATTAAACGGCTAGTTGATTAAATGGATAGTTGATTAACGCACGAGTAAATAAAAAAAAACTGCCACCGACGAGGCGTCGGTGGCAGCTGGCTCGAAGGTCAATTGCTGACCCGATAAATGTTAATTTAAGCCCTCGGGCGCATCGCGCCGCGGTCTTAAACTAGATACACATTCAAACTGCATGCCCCATGGGCACCCACCACTAAGGCTTGCTCAATATCGGCGGTTTTCGATGGACCTGCGATAAACACACCAAACTCGCCCGCATCTAAACCAATCTTTTTGATGGCTTGGTGCATATTGGCAACCACTTTGTCGGCTTCGACCACCAAAAACAGGTTTTCACAGATAAAGGGGGTGACGCGATGGCCAAGGTTTTGGTTGTTGACCCAAATCGCACCGTTTTCGGCGACGGCCAGATCGCCCGGGATCACCGCATAATCGATATCTTTAAGTTCGTGGGCGGTATCAGGGACGGCGCGATTGCCTTTGATGCCATCCACCGTAGAGATCACCTGTAAGCCTTGGGTTATCAGCTCATCCACTTTAGCCTGTAAGCCTTCGAGCCCAGCGCGGCGGTGCAGTGTGCCAGCCACAGTGGCAAGATTGGTTTCAAACTGGCCAATAACGTCGTCAAGACGGGGGCTCACATCGATATTCGGCATCGCTTGTGGCTCAACGGCAACGGTTTTAAGCGCCTGCAGGATAGATTGTTTGCTTGACATATTACTGACCTCTATTTTTGTTAAACCAGGCTTCGAAACTGGAGTTAGGCGCGACCGGTAATTCGCGGTATTTACCCCATGCACCCGAGAAGGGTTTTAATAGGGCGCCAGGCAAGATCCGCAGTGCGGTGCGAGCAACGCTCATCGAACAGTTGAGCATGGTTTCGCTGGCCATAAAGTTACCTACCAGTGGCATGTAGCTGCTCTTGCCGTAAGGCAGTTGCTTCGCTTGCGCCTTGAGGCGACGATGGTGGTGGATGATCTTATCCAGTGGCACCTTAGTGGGGCACACATACGTACAGCTGCCACACAAGGTACACGCCCAAGGCATAGAGTTGGTGGCGTCATGTTGTGAGCCGACGGCAATACCGATAGGGCCTGGAATGGTGTAGTTATAGCTGTAGCCACCAGAGCGGCGATACACAGGGCAAGTGTTTAAGCAGCCGCCACAGCGGATACATTTAAGCGCTTCGGCTAAAATTTTATCTTGCAGCATCTTAGTGCGACCATTGTCGACGATGATCACATGCATCTCGCCGTCAGCCTGTGGCCCACGGTAAAATGAGCTGTAGGTGGTGACAGGTTGCCCGGTTGCATTGCGCGCCAAGGTGCGCAGCAGTACGGCGGCGCTGTCGAGATCGGGAACCACCTTATCGATACCCATAGAGTGCAGCTGCAACTTAGGTAGGTTAGCGCCCATATCGGCGTTACCTTCGTTAGTGCACACCACCACAGCGCCTTTATTGGCAATGGCCATGTTTACCCCTGTCATGGCCGCATCGGCCGACAGGAATTGTTCACGCAGGTGAGCGCGGGCCGCTCGGGTTAAGTAAAGTGGGTCTGATGCGCCAGCGTCGGTGCCGAGTTTGTCATGAAATAGGTCGCCCACTTCCTCTTTTTTAAGGTGGATAGCCGGTACCACAATGTGTGACGGTGGCTGCTTGGCAAGCTGAATAATGCGCTCGCCTAAGTCGGTGTCGATAACCTCAATACCGTGGCTTTCAAGGTAGGGGTTTAAGTGACACTCTTCGGTGAGCATCGACTTTGATTTGACCAGTTTTTTGACCTGCTTTTCGGCCAAAATTTTATGCACTATCTGGTTGTGTTCCACACCATCTTTAGCCCAGTGCACCTGAATGCCGTTGGCTTGACAGTTTTGTTCAAACTCTTCTAAGTACTGGCCTAAATGGGTAAGGGTGTGCAGTTTAAGCTCAGATCCTAGTTGTCGCAGTTGTTCCCATTCCGGCAGGCTGCCAGCGGCGCGGTCGCGCTTTTCTCTCAGTGCCCACAACGCTTTAGAGTGCCAATCGACGCGGGATTCATCTTGGCAAAAGATTTCGCCTTTCTTCGCATGCGAGGCGGTAGTATGACTCGTAGACATAATGTACTCCTAAAGCGCGGCGTTAATAACTTGGGCGATATGTAAGGTTTCGATTGGCAGCTGTTGGCGTCTGATCATGCCATCTAGGTGCAACAAACATGAGGGATCGAATCCTACTGCGTATTTAGCGCCGGTTTCTGCGTGTGCTTGTGCTTTATCTTTACCCATCTTAGCCGATACTGCGCCTTCATCGACGGCAAAGGTACCGCCAAAGCCGCAGCATTCGTCGTGACGGCCGGGATAGACGATTTCAATATTAGGGATGGCCTTAAGTACCGCTTCAACCTTATTAGTGCGTGGCCCCATTTGCTCACTGGGGGTCGCTAAGTCGAGCATGCGAATACCGTGGCAGCTCAGTTGGAGACTGATCTTGTGGTTAAACGGTTTGTTAAAGGCGCTGATGGGGGCGACATCGTGAAGAAACTCGGTTAATTCATACAGCTTGTTGATCACCGCTTGGGCTTCTGGGCTGGTGTCAAATTCGTGGAAGTTTTCTTTTGCGGCCACCAAGCAAGAGGCGGCGGGGCAGACAATGGCATCGCACTCAACGCCTTTAAAGGCATTAAGCAGTTTGAGGGTGGTTTTTTTCGCTTCGTCAAAGCAACCCGAGTTGGTCATTGGTTGGCCGCAGCAGGTTTGCCCTTTAGGTAAGATCACCTGATGGCCTAGCTTTTCCAATAATTCAACGGTGGCGATACCAACATGGGGCATCATTTGATTAACCAGACAGGGGATAAACAGTGCTATCTTCATGAAGCGCTCTCTTATTCAGTGACTTGACTGCATGGGAACCTATGTACTGGCAAGGAGATGTTCGAGTTGCCGTTACACAAGCAATGGATCTTTCCCATCGTGCAGGAATTGTTCGTGCCGATAATTTAAGCGTATATCCTTACAATAAGTAGTGCTAATTTAGTAAATATAAACGGGCATTTTTTCATTAATGAAACAGGTGGCCATTGGGCGTTTCTAGGGCTGAAATGTCCATGAGCTAGGTCAATAAAGGTTGTATTCAAACGTATATATTAAACGATCGTTTAATTTTTTTATTTCAATCATGTGTCGTTAACGTATTGAAAAAGCATATATTTAATCTTAACAGTGACTTGTAAGTGTTAAGTTAGAGCTGTTTTTGTATTTAGAATGTTTGATCTAATGTAGATTTTGTGACGTAATGCACATAAATTAAATGGTCGGATGAGTCTGAAGATGAGTATAAGAACAAAATTTAAAAAAGTACTGCCGAGTATTTCTACAACAGAACAAGAAGCGCTCGATGCGGGTGATGTGTGGTTAGAAGGATCTATCTATCAAGGTATGCCAGATTTCGACGCCCTGCGCGCTGTGCCAGCGGTCAGCCTGTCAGCCGATGAGCAAGCGTTTCTTGATGGCCCTGTGCAGCAGTTGATCGAAATGGTCGATGATTTCGCACTGCAAAATTGTACTCACTTGCCTGACAATATTCTTAACTTTTTAAAAGAAAACAAGTTTTTCTCTTTAATTATCCCTAAGGCCTATGGCGGGCTGGAATTTAGTCCCTATGCCAATTCGACCATTGTCGCCACCATTGCCGCTAAAAGTTCTGCGGTTGCGGTTACCGTGATGGTGCCTAACTCATTAGGCCCGGGCGAATTATTAATGCATTACGGCACCGATGCGCAGCGCGATTATTGGTTGCCACGCCTTGCGAATGGTCAAGAGATCCCCTGTTTTGCCTTAACGAGCCCTGAAGCGGGATCGGATGCGGGTGGGATCCCAGACGTCGGTACTGTCACTATGGGCGAGTACCAAGGCGAGCAAGTGCTAGGCTTGTCGGTTACTTGGGATAAACGCTATATCACGCTGGCCCCTATCGCTTCAGTACTAGGCTTGGCGTTTAAGGTGCAAGATCCTCAAGGGTTACTCGGCGCTAAGGAGTCGCTTGGTATTACTTGTGCGCTTATTCCTAAGTCGCATCCTGGCGTGCAGCTGGGTAATCGCCATGATCCTATGGGATGCCGTTTTTATAACGGCACGACTCGCGGCGAAAACGTGTTTATTCCGATGGAATTTATCATAGGTGGCCAACAAAATATCGGCCGTGGTTGGCAGATGCTAGTGGCGTGTTTGGGCGCGGGGCGTGGTATTTCATTACCCGCACTTGGGGTGTCAGTCAGTCAGGCGGCATTTAAGTCGTCGGCTGAATACGCCGCGGTGCGTGAGCAGTTTGGTCTATCCATTGGTCAGTTTGAGGGGATTCAAGAGAAGCTGGCCGATATCGCGGGTAAAACTTATCTGCAAGAGGCGATGCGTGTATTGACCACCGAAGGCCTTGGCCTTGGGCTAAAACCATCGGTGGTTACCGCTATAGCCAAATACCATATGACCGAGATCGGCCGTGATGTATTGAACTCGGCGATGGATATTCAGGCGGGTAAAGCGATTCAGCGTGGCCCACAAAATACCCTAGCGTCAGGTTATGTGGCGCAGCCTATCGCGATTACGGTTGAAGGTGCCAATATTCTTACCCGTAACTTGATGATTTTTGGTCAAGGTGTGATGCGCTGTCATCCCCATTTGCAAAGCATGGTGGAGTCGATTCATAGCGATGCCGCCGATGCCGATAAGACATTTAATCGTATCTTTAGGCAAACGGTGGGTTATAGCGTTAACAATAGCTTGCGCGCCTTCCGCCTTGGTTTGCTGCCTTTTACGGCTAATGCGACCTCCGATTTGGGTGAGGTGATTGAATATGAAAAGTCGGTTCATAAGCTCGCCTCTAAGCTGGCGGTGTATGCCGATTTCTCGTTACTGGTATTGGGTGGCAAGCTCAAGCAGGCTGAGATGTTGTCTGCCCGTTTGGGGGATGTCATGAGCTACCTGTATGCGGCAATGGCTGCTATCCGTTATTACGAGCAAAAGGTGTCTGCCGCGAGCCGCGCCGAGGCCGCGCCGTATTTCCATTATGCGACCCGCTGGGCCTTGTGCAATGCAGAAAAAGCCTTGCTGGATTTCCTCGATAACTTCCCGTCGGCGCCGACGCGTCAATTGATGAAACTCATCACAGTGACATACTCACCTAAGATGAAGAAAATCAACGATGACCTCGTGCGTGAGTTGGCTCATCAGGCGCAGTTAAATACTGGCTTTAAGCGTCAACTAACCCACCTAGTTAAACCTGTAGCCGGCGATGGTAACTACATTAACGAGCAGGCTTATTTAGCCAAGATAGCGTGTTTGCCACTATTGGCTAAGGTGAAAAAGGGCTTGAAACAACGCACCTTTAAAGGCGGCGTGAAGTTTGCCTTAACCTTAGATGCCGCGCTTGATGCTGGTGTCATCACCCCGGGTGAACATAAGCAGCTGCAAGATTATAACCTCAAGCGTGAGCGTGCGATCCGTGTCGATGAGTTTGATTTCAACATGAACCTAGTCGATGACAGAGTCGAGTTAAAATTGGCAAATTAATGGCTTGTTATAAGCTGTCATGCCATTAATACCAAGCCGCCACTAGGGCGGCTTTTTACTGGGCGCTATCGCTGTTACAATTTGATTTTTATTTGAAGGATATTCAGTGTTAAGCCGTAAAGCCTATCGAAGGCGAGGGCCCGATTACCGCGGTGGTGAACAGGTCAGCTTTAATGACATTAAAGAGGTCTTTGGTCTTAATCATATTTGCCTTGGCAGTTGGGTAGAGGCCGACGAAAAGCATAAGGCGGCTAACTTGATCTTTGATGCCTTTGCCGATCTGGCCTTCATGCTCAAGCTGCCGCCTAACGCAATGGGGCTGCGCCAAAGCCTTAACTTAGCCTTTGGCACTGGTGGTCAAATGGGCGTTCAAGCCCATTATATGCCAGCTCACCGAGAGTTAGCGCTGGCAAAAAATGCTGGTGCGGGGGCGCTTGCCCATGAGTTTTGGCATGCCTTTGACCATTATATTGCGCCGAAAGCCTATCGGGTGCGTACCGCTGGTATCGCCTTTGCCAGTAGTTGTTGGCTGGCCGATGTCGAGCCGATTAACCATCCGCTAAATCAGCGCTTAGCCTGTGTATTTCAAACCTGTTTATTAAGTGCCGATGGCCAAGACAGCCACGACTTTGTGACCCGTGCCGTTGCCTTAGATAAACAGTATCAGCGCTACTATTTTGCTAAGCCAACCGAGTTGATGGCGCGGGCCTTTGAAGCCTGTATTGAGAGCCATCCAGAGGTCGATAACCCCTACTTAGTCGATGAAACCTTAAATTCAGATCTCGCGAACGCCGGTGGCTATCCTGATTTGGTGCACCGCGAGCAGATTTTTCAGCAACTACTTAACTATTTTGAACCTCTAGGCGAAGCATTAGCGCGCCAATAAGGCCGTTAATTACTCCACCCAATGTAAAACATCACGAATGATAGACCAGCGCGGTTTATCTTCTGTGGCGCCTTGGCCTAGCATCCAATAGTTATACAGCCGCTGCTGGTGGCCATCGACTTTGCGTAGCTTCTGCCAGTTATTGACGTAATTGAGTAGCGATTGATTGTCTTGGGCGACCGCATAAGCCACCGGGTATTGCACCTTACTTTCGAGCAAGGCAATGCCGTAACCGGGGAAGAATAAGGTCCAAGCCGATCCCGCTTCGGCGCTGATCACTACCGCATCATAGTTATCGGCTTTCTGCCTAAAAAAGGTTTTATAACCGTCGATTTTAACAAAGGTGAGGTTGGGGTAGTTGGCCTTGGCTTCTTCGATAATGTCACTGTGCTCTACATAGGCGATGGTGGTATTTTGCAGCGCTAAAATCGATTGTTTGCGTTTAAAACTGTTGACCTTATGGTCTTTGGTGGCGATAGCTAAATTTAATTTGAGCACAGGGTCAACATAACTCAGCTCATCCATTTGGTTAATATCCATGGCTAAGCCTGACATGGCAATATCGAAAAACCCCGCCTTGAGTGACTCGGCCAAGTGATCTTTATGAAAAGGAATAAACTCCACTTTTACCCCTAAGTCTTCGGCGAGTTTACTGGCCATTGCGCTGTCAAACCCCACTAGTTGGGCGGCATTATTATAGTAGCTAAAAGGCACATTACTGGGGATGTAACCCACCTTTAATACTCCGCGTTGGCGGATAGTTTGCACATTGGCGATTGGGGCGCTTGGTGTTTTGCCAAGGATAGGAAACTGTTTTTTTACGGTAGTTGGCACTTTATCGGCCACCTGCATATTGGCAATTACGCCGCTGGTGACATCAGGGCTGTGGATCAACATGCCCATTCCCACTCGGCTCACCACTAAGGTCAAGGCGACTCCTACGACGACGCCAATACTTAATTTCAGCAGTTGTGGTGGGCGCAGCTTTAAACGCCGCTCAAACAGGGATACCGTGAGTAGCGTTAAGGCAAATAGATACATTACGGCGGCTATTGAGTTAAACTTTCCAGTAATAAAGCCTGACATAACAAACAGTTGAAACAGATCTTGTGGCAGATGCAGTAAGTCCAACATAAAGGGGATGGCGACATAGACACTACCAAACAAAGAGAGCAGGCCGCTAATTGACAGCGACGGCAGGTCGCTAATGTCCACCGGAGTGCCGTTAAACCAGCCGGCAAACAGCACAAACAAAATGACCGTCAGTTTACCGATGTTGGGGAAGGTGAAGGCGATGGGCACCAAAATTTCAATTAGGGTTTCGGCGTCATCGCTGAGGCTTTCATGCTCGCGCATGATCTGCTTACATTCGTCGACAATCACAGGGATCACGATAAAAATATTGCCGGTCGCGAATGCGGTGACCACGCTCGATTTCGCGATGCGCAGCGCTTGGGTATAGGTCACCGGGGTGAGTGAGGCGATGATCCACGGCAACAGCCAGAAAGTGAGCAGTAAACAAAGTACAAAATAGCTGATGAGATACACCTGCATACTGGCAAATTCATCGACTCCCATAGTGCCCGCCGCCGAGGCCGACATGGCAAAAATGCCTATCGGCAAGACCCGTACCAGCGCCTGAGTGATCTTAGAGAATATCTCGCTACAGGTATGCATAAAGGTGATGATAAGCCGTTTGTTTTCCCCTTCCATGCCAATGAGCGCCAGCCCCATGGCGATACTGAACACCACCATGGCAGGCACATAGCCTGCCGCCATCGACTCAAACGGGTTGGCCGGAATATACAGCTTAAAGTAATCGATAGGAGTCGTGGGCTCGACAATGCTGGTGCTGAAAAAAGAGGCCGTTTCAACAAAAGGAAATGACAGCGGCATGAGGGCCACCAGCACTAAGCCCATAAGCCACAGCAGCAACATGATGACGCCTGCGCGGCTAAAAATTAAACTGGCAGTGGTGCGCTTAAGTTTGCCGATACCGCCAATGAGAGAGACTAAAATAAAGGGCAGCACTGTCATCTGCATTAACAGAATGACGCTGGTGCCAATATTGCTGAGCCAGCCAACCGACTCGCCAAAGAATAAGCCCACAGCAAAGCCTACAAACATGGCCACTATCATCTGGGTGGAGCTTTGCATCGCGCGCAGTTTTGTTAGCACAGGTTCATTCCATTTGAGTAGTCGATAACGCCCGGCGAAATGACGACAATGACTGGTGATAAATAATCGCTTACTGGTTGTTTATTATAGGGTCTGTAGCAAGGGAGGATAAAGGGTTAACAGTGATTATTGTCAGTATGGTGATTTATTTGTGATGAATTTGTCGTTGGCAATGTCACTGGCCAAGTCGCTCGTGCCGTTTTGCTTAATAGGAACTGCGGTTGGTATGACACTGACTTAGCATGCTTTGTTAGACTTTTATCCGTTTAGACGTCTATAATGCCCGCGGTCTTGACGGCGATGCCGCTTTGTATGGAATAACAGTTGTGCATTGCCGTTTATAGATAACCAAATTCGAGTCAATCTTTTGTGGTGCCCAGTTGCGTCAGTCGCAATGGGATAATCGGGAAGCCTGTGAAAAGCTGGCACTGCCCCCGCAACGGTGAAAGGTGAAAGCTGAGTGCGCTTGCTACAAGCGTTAAAAAAACTCAGTCTTGTCGTATCAACCGCAGTTTGGGTTTATACCTATCCTCAGTCCGGAGACCGGCCCTTAAGGTGATTTTGAGATTTCGGCGGGCAGATCTCGAAATGCGACTACATATCGCTTTAATAGCGTGAAGTCGTGACCTCTTGCCCCGTTTTCCTTTTAGGAGTTAAAGGTAAATGGGTACACAACCTACAGCTATCGCCCTGTTAATTGGCGGTTTATTAAGTTTTTCTGCGTTTTCAGTGACAGCGCAAAATGCCACCTCTGCGCAAATCAATATCGACGATACTATTACCGTTATCGGTCGTAATGTCAGTACCCCTCTCAATATTGCTGCTAACGTCAATGTGATTGATGCCGCCGCGATTGAGATGAGTGGCGCAACGAGTTTAACCGAAGTGTTACGCGGTCAAAGCGGTATACAGATTTCCGATTCAAACACCGGAGCCGTATTTGCTCTGCGGGGCTTTAGTGCTAGCCAAGCGGCGAGTAATACCTTAATTTTGATTGATGGACGTCGACTAAACAATATCGATATCGCCGCTCCAAGCATTAGCGCCATTGCCCTTAATCAAGTTGAGCGTATCGAGATCATGTCTGGGAGTGCGGGCGTGCTATATGGCGATCAGGCGGTGGGTGGTGTGATTAACATCATCACCAAAGCGCCACAGGGCAGTGGTGGCAGCGTGCAGCTGTCAGGGGGCAGTTTTGATACCTATGAAGGTAACGTTGATGTGTCAGGGGCGATAAACGCTAATTGGCGTTTTTATGGTGCGGCCAGTTATAACCAAGGGGATAACTATCGTGACCATAACGCGAATGAAACCTCATCGTTATTAGGGCGCTTGCAGTATCAAGACGACGTGCAGCACTTTTTTGCCGAAAGCAGTTATTATGACAACCGTCGAGAATTGGCTGGCGCATTAACTCTCGAGCAGATTGAACAAGACCCACGCCAATCAGATGCCAGCGCACTAGGTGCCTATGACAGTTATCTGCATGAGATGACCACGGCGCTGCGTTCGGGCTACCAGCGTCAACTCAATCAGCAATGGGAGCTTGGGGCGGATATCAATTATGCCGACACCTTAATCACAGGGCTCAATAACTGGGGCAGTAACCGCCGTGATACGCGCTCACTGCTGGAATTTAACCCTAAGGCGACCGCTAACTTTACTACTGAAAACGGCCCGTTAACCCTAGTGACCGGGCTCGATTTAAGCCGCGGTGAGTCGGTGTTTAGCAGTGGCCGTGAAAACGTGCAAAAGCAGGCCAGTGCCTATGTGCAAGCCACAGTGCCACTGACTCAAAGTGTGAGTTACATTGTGGGTGGTCGTTATGCTGAGGTGACTGACGATCTGCGCGATCCCAGTGCCTATGCTAGCGGCATTGAGCTGGATCAGGATGCCCATGCGTTTGAACTTGGGATTAACTATCGCCCCACGGACGCTCAGCGTTTTTACCTGCGCGCCGACGACAATTTCCGCTTTGCCAAGGTTGATGAGCAAGCTTATACCCCGGCTAATGTGAAGGGGCTTAAGCCGCAAACTGGCCGCTCTTATGAAGCGGGGTGGGACTGGACGCTAGCGCAGCAAACACTGAGAGTGAGTGCCTATCGCCTCGATCTAGAAGATGAAATTGTGTTCGACCCTAGCGCCGACACTCCAACTGGCGGCAGTTTCCCTGGTGCTAACGTGAACGCCGATGCATCACGTCGTTATGGCGTCAGTTTAGATTGGGATTGGCAAGTCATGCAGCAGGTACTGCTGGGGCTAGAATATAACTACATTGATGCCGAATTTACCGATGGCGTTAATGATGGTAAGTCACTCTCTTGGGTGGCGAAGCATTCGGGTCGTGGCTATATCAGTTACGATATCAGTGAACATGTGCAACTGTTTGTTGAAGGTCTGTATACGGGGGAGCGCTTTATCGAGGGCGACAACGCCAATGTTGATCCTAAGCTAGCGGATTACCTGCTCACCAATGTCGCGCTTAACTATACTCGCGGCGCATGGTTAGCCAGCTTGCGAGTCGATAACCTGCTTGATGAAGAGTATGTTAGCGCAGGTTATTACAGTGCATGGGGCAACGGTTATTACTCGGGGACTGGCCGCGCGCTGCGTTTAACCGCGAGCTACCGCTTTTAAGCGGTAATGCGTGCACGCCAAGTGACTTAAAGTAAGATAAAGCCAGTCAGATTTACTGATTGGCTTTTTTTATGGCTGCAATTTTATCGTAAGTGCATGTTAGCGCTAGCATTACCCGTGAGGCCCAGGCTTAACAACTCCTTTAATTGATTCAGCCAGACTTAATCATTACAGGTTAGTCTTGTGAGTGGCAAAGCGATAAACAAGGAGTAAAAAGATGAAATTAAAATGGTTACTCTTGGGCATCGCCATCGTGTTGCTGGCCTGGCTACTGCCTCAAAAGGGCGAGACGTTAGCAACATTACCGCAGCATGGACGTATTTTGGCCTTTGGCGACAGCCTCACCCAAGGCGTAGGCGCCAGTGCCGGAGCCGATTATCCCAGTGTTCTGGCTAACTTAACCGGCCTTGAGGTGGTTAATGCGGGTATTTCTGGCGAAACCAGCGGCGAAGGGGCGCAGCGATTTGCACAGGTGTTAGATGCCACCCAACCTCATTTAGTGTTATTGCTGGAGGGCGGCAACGATTTTTTACGTAATATGAGTGAGCAGCAAGTTGAGCGAAATTTAGCGCAGATGATTGAGCAGGCGCAGCAGCGTGATATTGCCATTGTTTTAATTGCTGTGCCTCAAAAAGGGATTTGGCTGACACCTGCTAGTCTCTACAAGCGTTTAAGCGAGCAATATGGCTTACTGCTTATTGAAGATAAGTTAGCTGAATTACTTAAATCGAGCGAACTGAAATCCGATGCGATTCATCTCAATAATGCCGGTTATCGTCAGTTGGCTGAGCATCTGCATCAACGTTTACAGCAGGCGGGCGCTATTTGAGCGGACGATGTTGAGATTGTAAGTCGTCAATTTTGCTTATTGCTTATTATGATTTCATCTCAAATTTATCATGAGTTTTACTCATAAAAGTTATTTATCGCTATATAGGGAGTCTCTTACACGTCAATACCCTGCAATTAGCGGGATAAAAGCCATTTAAAATGCCTTTTTTATTTTCGATTCGAGATTATTCAATGTGTTAAGTTGTAACGCTTGTTAGTGGTTTGTAATTTCGTGACGCTATTCCGCGCGGCATGATAGGGTTTTATGGCTAACGTACTCAGCATTATCGATTTATTTGCGATAAAGTAGCGTTTTGTGGCAAATCGACTTGACCGCAGCGGGCGTTTTATGGGTAAATTCGACGGTAATAATTGGCGATTTGCCACAACGATTAATCAGGTTAATAACTTCTCATGACAGATCTTGAGCATCAAGTATTCACTCAAGTACGTGCGATTATCGGCAATGAAGAGCAGGTCATTGGTCGCCGTGGTATTCTTATCCCGTTAAAAAAAGCCATTATTGCCGATGGCGATATTCGTAATGTCATTGATATTGTCTCCTCTGACCCAGCATTAGCGGCTCACATGCTGTACCGCAGCAATGCGGCCGCAGCCCCTTGTGCTGATGCTATTAAAAACCGCTCTCTCAAAGATGCTTTGGTTCGTTTAGGCCAAATTAACATTTATCGTTACGCATTTTCTTTCTATCTCAAAGAGCGACTGGATGAGTTGCCTCAGCTGTATAAAAAGTTGGTGACCGGTTACTGGACACTCACCGAAAGCATAGCTGTAGAATCGGTCGACAGTTTACACCAAATGGAGGGGGTGAATATTGACCCTGATGAAGTGCAAACCTTGGCGCTGTTTAGTGTGTTTGGCGAAATTGTCGCCTTAACTGCCTTTGCCTATTTAAACGCTGAATCGGAACAGTCTCTACCCCTGTCTATCATTAAATCGATCATTGATAACCATAAACAGACCCTCACCCTCGATGCTTTTGAGGCACTCGACTTAGATGAGGAATTACGTCAAGAGTTTATGATAGCGCATAACTTACGTCAGACACGTAATACTGACTCACCTGGTCTGATTCTACGCCGAGTATTAGCGATGCGTAATCAGCTGCTTAAACCGCTTTAACCCTCGATGCGCGCAGCGCAAGTAAGCCTAAAACCTGTTTTGAGTGTGATAACAAAACAGGTTTTGCTGTTTATCTAAATGAGTATTCTCTCTGCTCTATTTTCTCAGCGTTAATTGAGAATATCCTGTTTCGCCATGCCCTCGCTTGCCACTAACTGCAACCAGTGTTGCGCCACTCGAGTTTTGCTACTGCTGCGGCGATAGGCCCCAAATAGCGGGCGTTTTAAGCCGTCGCGGCCTAATGGTAACGCACTAAGTGACAAGCCATGGGCTTGGTTAATCGACCATGTGGGGAGGGCGGAGACGCCATCTTTACAGGCGATGCGTTGCAATAGCATGGAGGTGAGATCGCATCGAATTTGTTTAGCGATAGGTACGCCCGCCGGCTCCATAAAGTGGCGATAAATGTCTAAACGTTCGGGCGGCACTGGGTAGGTGAGCAAGGTTTGCTTGGCTAAATGAGCTGGGCTGACAAAAGGCTGCGTTGCTAGGGGATGATCGGCGGCGCAAATTAGTTTTACTTCAAAATCAAATAGGTGCTGATAGGTAATATCATGATCTGGAATAGGGTCTGACGTCAGTACCACATCTAATTGCCCCTGCTTGAGTGCCGTTAGCGAATCAAATAGATGCCGGCTCGATAGCTCTAAATTACTGTGGGGAAAGCTGGCATTAAACTCAGTGATAACCGGCATTAACCAGCGAAAACAGCTGTGACATTCAATCCCGACAAACAGATCGGTATTGTCGCTATTGAGGCCATTTTTAAGATCAAGCTCGGTCTCTGTCACCTTAGGCAATATCTCTTCGGCTAGATGCAGTAGCCGCACACCTTCTTGAGTAAACGACAGCGGCTTGCTCTTACGGATAAAGATAGCTGAGTTGATCCGAGTTTCCAGCTCTTTGATTTGATGGGATAAAGCCGATTGGGTGACAAAGCGTTTCTCTGCAGCCCCTGCAAGACTGCCACTTTCCTTGAGTGCAACTAATGTGCGTAAATGCCTAAGCTCTATCATTTTTACCTCAGATGAATCTTGCTCATGTTGGGGTTGAAATCAATTCCATTGCGAACCAACAGACTAACACAATAAACTTCTAGACGTCCAGACGCCTGTTTCGTTGTGGCGTATTTATTATTAATCAAGCTTGAGCTGTGATGTCAGTGCAGGGGCATCATTCATTGGCTTATCTCATTTAGAAGGGTATCAGTATGCAAACTATCAATATCGCGTCATTAGGTTTTCCTCGAATTGGGCGTCAGCGTGAACTTAAATTTGCGTTAGAGCAATATTGGCGCCAAGAGATCACGCCAGCGGCGCTACATGAGGTGGCCAGCACTTTACGGCAAACTCATTGGCAGTGGCAGGCCGATGCGGGGGTGAGTTTGTTGCCAGTAGGTGACTTTGCCTACTACGATCAGGTGCTTACCTTAAGCGCCACCATTAATGCTATTCCAGCTCGCCATCGTGATGGTGACAAGGTGGATTTAGATACCCTATTTAGAGTGGCACGAGGGCGCGCCCCAACAGGTGCGGCCAGCAGCGCCTCGCAAATGAAAAAGTATTTCAATAGTAATTATCACTATATCGTGCCCGAGCTGAGTCAAAATCAAACCTTCAGTATTGCCTATGAACAGTTGTTTGATGAGGTGGAGCAGGCCAAAGCCTTGGGTCATCAGGTGAAACCTGTGTTGCTTGGGCCACTGTCTTACCTCTACTTGGCAAAATGCGAGGGGCAAGCATTTGATAAGTTGAGTTTGTTACCCCAATTGATTGAGGTTTATCAGGCGATCCTTGCTCGCTTTAAAGCCCAAGGGGTGACCTGGGTGCAACTTGATGAACCCATCTTAGCGTTAGAGTTAACGCCTGAGTGGCAAGCGCCCTTTGCCGCAACCTATGCCTCATTGAGCCGCGCGCAGGTTAAGCTGTTACTGGCCAGTTATTATGGCTCGGTGGCACATCACCATGAGCTCATTGCGAATTTAGCAGTGGCGGGTATTCATCTGGATTTAGTCAGTGCGCCGGAGCAGTTGTCGTTGTTTGCGAGCAGTTTACAGCCCGAGCAAATATTGAGCCTAGGGGTGATTAACGGTCGGAATGTCTGGGCGGCTGAGTTAGATAAGATTGCCGCGGATATTGCCCCTGTGGTGGCCGATTTAGGCAAGCAGATCTGGTTAGCGCCGTCTTGCTCGTTACTGCATAGCCCGGTGGATCTTGATGTGGAAACCGAGCTCGATACAGCGCTGCGTCAGCAGCTCAGTTTTGCCAAACAAAAACTCAATGAGCTTAGCCAGTTGCGTACCCTATTAATCGAGCCAGACTCAGAGGCTGCTCGGGCCACCGCCGAGCGCTGCCGAGCGCGCCGCGAGGCTAGGCAGCAGGCGGCTAATTTGCAGGTGAATGAGCGCGTCGCTGGGTTAACCACTGGCGATTTTGAGCGTCAAAGCGGCTTTGCCCTGCGGCAAGTATTACAACAGCAGCGCCTGCGCTTGCCTTTACTGCCGACCACGACCATAGGCTCATTCCCACAAACCCCTGCCATACGAGGACTGCGCAGTCGTTGGCGTAAAGGTGAGTTGACCGAAGCGGCATATATTGCCCAGTTGCAAGGTGTTACTCGCGACACCATACAGAGGCAGTTAAAACTGGGTATCGATGTGTTGGTTCATGGTGAAGCCGAACGTAACGACATGGTGGAATACTTTGGTGAACAGTTAGATGGCGTTGGTTTTACCCAATTTGGTTGGGTGCAAAGTTACGGCTCACGTTGTGTTAAACCGCCCTTGATTTATGGTGATGTCTCACGGCCTAAGCCGATGACATTAGACTGGGCCACCTATGCCCAATCGCTGACTGACAACCCCGTCAAAGGGATGCTGACTGGCCCAGTAACCATCTTACATTGGTCATTTGCCCGCGAAGATATTAGCCGCGAGGTGATCGCAAACCAACTGGCCTTGGCCATCCGTGATGAAGTAGTTGATCTGCAAAACGCGGGGATTAAGATTATCCAGATCGATGAACCGGCATTTCGCGAAGGGTTGCCGCTGAAACAATCACAGTGGCAAACCTACTTAGATTGGGCGGTAAACGCCTTTAAACTCAGCGCCGCCGGCGTTAAGGATGACACCCAGATCCACACCCATATGTGTTACAGCGAGTTTAATGCCACCATCGCATCGATTGCCGCCATGGACGCCGATGTGATCACCATTGAAACTTCGCGCTCAAATATGGAGTTGCTCAATGCCTTCGAAGATTTCGACTATCCCAACGAGATAGGCCCAGGCGTGTATGATATTCATAGCCCAAATATCCCCAGCGTCGAGCAGATGGTTGCGCTTATCGACAAGGCGGCGACTAAAGTTCCTGTTCGCCAATTGTGGGTTAATCCAGATTGTGGGCTCAAGACGCGCACTTGGGATGAAGTTGAACCTGCGCTGCAAAATATGGTGACGGCCACGCAGGAGCTAAGACGCAGACTTGGCTGATTGATGCGTTGAGCGAACCCGCCCAAGATGGCAGTGATCCTTTAAAGCCGATGGCGCTATGTGCGCCATCGGCTTCTTAACCTTGGGTAGCGGCGCATCTGCCGCTTAGTATGATGAATACCATCAAAAGCAAGCCGTTCATCTCGCCGAGACAGCCTGATAGGTAACACCTGTGTCAGTTAGCTGTCATTTATGGGCGCTATCCCGGCGTAGTTGATGCCCGATAGCAGCGCCATCTCTCTATGCCATGTGGCTAAGTCATTAGGGTTAAAATCACTTAGATGATGATGACCACAGGCGCGCGCCATCACCTGCATCAGCTCGGTTGAGGCGGCAAGAAAGTTGGCCAGTTGCCGCGCCGAGGTGTCGATATTCAGTCGCTGGCGTAGAGAGGCATCTTGGGTGGCGATACCTGCTGGGCAGTTATTGGTATTACAAATTCGCGCGGCCACACAGCCAATGGATTGCATCGCGCTGTTTGCGATGGCGACGCCGTCGGCGCCCAAGGCCATGGCTTTAACAAAGTCCATCGGTAATCGCAGACCGCCAGTGATAATCAAGGTGACGCGCCCGCTAGCGCCCTGGCTGTCTAAATAGCGCCGCGCCCGAGCAAGTGCCGGGATGGTCGGAACACTAATATGGTCGCGAAATATTTGTGGCGCCGCGCCTGTGCCACCACCGCGGCCATCTAAGATGATGTAGTCGGCGCTGGCGTCGAGGGCAAACTGGATATCTTGCTCGATATGGTTGGCGCTCAGTTTAAAACCGATAGGCACGCCACCACTGAGCTCACGTACGCGATCGGCAAAACGTTTGAAGTCGCTAACCGTGCGCAGGTCGTGAAAAGTCGGTGGCGAGATGGCGTCTTCACCGGCTTTTATTCCCCGTACTTCGGCTATTTTTCCCTGATTTTTGATGCCAGGTAGGTGGCCGCCAGTACCGGTTTTAGCGCCTTGGCCACCTTTAAAATGAAATGCCTGAATCGAGTGTAATAGCGCCTCTTTATAACCAAATTTGGCGCTGGCGAGCTCATAAAAATAACGTGAGTTGGCCGCTTGCTCGGCAGGTAACATGCCCCCTTCACCAGAGCAGATGCCTGTTCCAGCAAGTTCTGCACCTTTGGCTAAGGCGATTTTCGCTTCTTCAGACAGGGCGCCAAAACTCATATCAGAGACCAATAAGGGGATGCTCAGTTGCAGCGGCTTACGCGCCTCGGGCCCGATGATAAGCTCGGTGTGTACCTTCTCATCTTCAAATAGCGGTTTTGTTGCCATCTGCGCGGTCATTATTTGGATAGCGTCCCACTGGGGCAACTGTTGGCGCGGCACGCCCATGGCGACTATAGGGCCGTGATGCCCAAGCATGCTTAGCCCTTCTCTGGCTAGCTGGTGGATGAGGGCAACGCTGGGCTCTTCTGCTGTGGCGATGGCGATTGGCATCTCATCCTTGCGCCGCGCCGTGGAGATGCCGGGGCCTTCTGTGCCGACTTGTTCTTGGGTAAATTGCTTATGGCTGCCGTCGCAAAAAGGGGTATTACCTGTGTGCTTGCAGGCGCACAGGTAGGCGTCGCCATCTTGTTTTGCCGTAAATGCTTTGGGCTCAAAGCCGCTACCCTGATGAGAACCATCGCAAAATGGTTGATTGTTAGAGCGGCCACAGGCACAAAAAAAGTATTCTTTGCCTTGCGCTAATTTGACTTTCTTGGGTTTGTTGTCGGCAATAATAGGCTTGTCCATTCGAGCTCCTATGCAGATGAACTGTGGCGATGATTTATGGCGCTTACATTGCCTTCAGTCTAGGAGATTTTTGCCATTAATGCCGATAGTCGGCTTTTCACGGGCAGAGGTAAAAAAGCTTTCTATACTCAAAGTAGACGACCAACTAACTTGGGAGAATCATTATGAGTCACACCTATAAGATTATCGAGCTTGTCGGATCTTCACCCATCAGCTCCGATGAAGCGATAAAGAATGCCATCGCCGAAGCGAGTCAGTCGTTACATCATTTACGTTGGTTTGAGGTGGTTGAGACCCGTGGCCATTTAGAGGAGGGGCTCATTGCCCATTGGCAAGTCACGGTTAAGGTGGGTTTTACCTTAGATACTGACAGATAACGGAAGCAGGCGATAGGTGGTTTGCGCCACGGCTCATATTTAGGCTTACGCATCTCTTGGTAAGCCTTTTTCAATGGTGCGGATCACTCGCTGGGTCTTACGGTTAGGGTGCTGCGCGGCGACCGTTTGTACCGCTAATGTACAGGCTTTATCGGCTGGTGGGTTGGTTTTTGTCTGCTGCTGTATTAATGCCCAGTCAATATGTTCTATTACCATCTCATCGACCTCATCGCTTATACGTCTGTGTCGCAGCGCGGCGATAATGTCATCCGAGTGCGGCGCATTGCCCAGCGCCACGGCAATGTTACGAAGCCAGCGCTTATGGCCAATACGGCGAATGGCACTGCCTTCGGTGTAACGTAAAAACTCGGCTTCACTCCAAGCAAACAGTGTGAGCAATTGCGGGTGTTTAAGTGGGTCGCGAGTGTGAAAGTCACTCTCTTGGGTCAATGGTGCCTGGGCATTGACGGGGCACACCAGCTGGCAGTCGTCACAGCCGTAGATACGGTTGCCGATCAGCGGCCGAAATTCGATTGGGATCGCGCCCTGCAGTTCGATGGTCAGGTAAGAGATGCAACGCCCGCCATCGACGACATAGGGTTCAACGATGGCGTTGGTGGGGCACGATTTGATGCAGGCGACGCAGGTTTGGCAATCGGCCTGAATAGGCAGATCTATCGGCAGCGGCAGATCGATAAGCAGCTCGCCTAAGAAGAACCAGCTACCGGCCTGATGATTGAGCAACAAGCTGTGTTTACCCGTCCAGCCAATGCCAGCCTTCTCGGCTAATGGTCGCTCAAGAATTGGGGCTGAATCGACAAAAGGCCGAAAGTTGGGTTTTTCCATGCCTAAACTGGTTAATTCTGCCTCAATCTGTTGACCCAATTTTTTGAGCCGATTACGGATCATCTTATGGTAATCACGCCCGCCAGCATAGCGAGAAATATAGGCCATATTCGGGTCGCGTAAATGGGTAGCAAAGCCAGCTTCTGGTGGCAAATAATCCATTCTCGCCGAGATAACCCTTAAGGTGCCGGGGTGGAGTTCTTGCGGGCGGGCTCGCATCATCCCGTGGGCCTGCATGTAGTGCATCTGTGCGTGATACCCCTTGTCGAGCCAGGCTTGTAGCTTGGGCTCTTCTTGGGTTAAGTCGGTGTCGGTAATGCCTATTTGTGCAAATCCGAGCGCTTTGCCCCACTGCTTTATCTTGATGGCAAGTTGTTGCAGTTGGCTGCTATTGAGTTGAGATAGCGCTGTTGGCTGTGTTTGCATGGTAATGGTATCGACATAGTGATGATGGCTAACTGCTACATAATACCAGTTAAGCCGCAGTGGCAACACCTTGAGTGGCTTACAAGCTTAATCAGCAATTAGTGTCAGCATCAGAATTAGTATCAGCATTTGCGTAAGGGGGGCGATGCACAATGGCGAGCCGTTCATATGGGGTTTATGGCACTCAGTTTTGCTTTTCGTCTACGTGACAGGTATAAAGTCAGCCTTTTCCCGATATCTATATTAAGCGAGTTATAGTGAAACGATTATGCGCAAGTATTGTCATGCTGCTGAGTTCATCTTACTGCAGCGCATCTAGCCTTGAACAGTCGGGGGATGTATTGCATCTGCTGTTACCTGCGGTCACGTTGGGGGCCTCTATTGCCGTTGAAGATGATTATCAGGGCAGTTGGCAGCTGATCAAAAGCGGCGTGGTCTCACGGGTGGCGGTCGAAGGCTTAAAGTATGCTATCGATAAACAGCGTCCAGATGGATCGGGCGATGACTCTTTTCCCTCTGGACACACCGCCGATACCTTTGCCGCGGCTACTTTTGTGCAGCAACGCTATGGTTGGCAGTGGGCGATCCCGGCTTATGTGGCTGCCGGTTATGTGGGTTATACCCGGGTGGCGAGTGATAACCACTATCTGGAAGATGTGTTAGCGGGCGCAGCGATTGGCATAGTGTCGGGACTCTATTTTACCGATCCCTATAAAGGTATCACCATCAGCCCGATTGCCGGTAAAGATAACTATGGTATCTATATCAGTGGGACATTTTAATTAAAGGGTTTACAAACATATGAATTATCAGAGCCAAGCCTATCAACAGCGGGCACAACAGGTGGCGTTAAACGTCTGCAATAGCGTTATCCCTATGGATAAGGTGCCGGCTAATTTGATGGAAGCTTATGCCAATCTTTGTCAGGAATTGATTGAAGATAAAGACCAAAAATTTGCAGCCGTGTGGGATGGCCTACCAGCCAGTGCCAGTGCATTATTGCCGCAAGCCGATTTTCATGGTTTTTATATCGCTAACGCTTGGTTGCAACTGAGTCGTGTGGCGCAAGATATTGCCGAGCTGGCCGACAGTGATGAAGCCATTGATGAAAAAGAGTACAACAATATTTTTACGCGTTTATCGGATGCGTCATTAAAAGAAAGTGCTAAAAAGCTTAAAAAAGCGCGTACCGACAGAGCCTTACTTAACAGCATCAAGAGTGTGATTGGCGGCGAGTGATAAGGTGTCGCCATGACGATGCGACATGTGAGTGCCACTAAGAGATAATGAACGCCCATCATTAACGCGGTTAATGATGGGCGTTTTTTTAGGGCGGGATAAGCGGTTAAACCGAGGCGATTTCGGCGGCGGTTAAGTAGCGCCACTCGCCAGGTGCGAGCGCCTCGTCCAGTTCGATATGGCCGACACATTCGCGGTGTAAGCCGACAACTTTATTGCCTACAGCGGCAAACATGCGTTTGACTTGATGATACTTACCTTCGGTGATTGTTAGTCGCACCTGTTGCGGGTCAATAATCTCTAAGGTGGCAGGCTTGGTTAGACCATCTTCATTTCTCAGTGCTATGCCTTGGGCAAACTCGGCAATGAGCGCTTCACCAATTGGATCGGCCAGCTGCACTAGATAGCGCTTACCGCACTCCTTTTTGGGTGAGGTGATTTTATGTGACCATTGGCCATCGCTGGTGATCAGTACTAGCCCTGTGGTATCGACATCTAAGCGACCAGCAATGTGCAGCTCTTCCGGTTTGGCGACATCGATAAGGCTCAGCACCGACGGGTACTCTTCATCTATGGTTGAGCAGATGGTGTTGACTGGTTTATTGAGCATGATAAAGCGAGGACCAATCACTGAGATGACTTCACCATTAAGGCAAATTTGATGGTGTGGAGTCACTTTAAAACCGGCGTCTTTGACTATGGTGCCATCGCAGGTCACATCGCCTCGATGCAGGGCTTTTTTGGCCAGTGAACGGGTTAAAGAGGTGGACTCGCAGATAAATTTGTCTAAACGCACAGGTTACTCGGCAATAAAATCATAATGGCAGACATTATGAGGCTAGCGTCGCCAAAGGGAAAGGGGTAGCGTAGTAATTCGCATGCCACCGCCAGCCATCCATTGGATGCCGAGCGCCGCTTGCAGGGATGGGAAACCGCAAAGGCGCTCTATATTGGTGAGCGGGTGTGGATTGGTGGTGGGGCGATTATTCTCCCTGGGGTGACGATTGCCAATGAGGCGGTGATTGCCGCTGGGGCTGTGGTGAGCAAAGATGTGGCGGCTTAAACCCTTGTCGCCGGCAATCCAGCGAGAGAGATTAAACCGCTTTAACGGCAGTGTTATGGGTTAAATGGCACCTGTGATATGAAACCTTTAGTTACATATAAGTGGCGCAATGGCGACGCTAGATCGGGAGATTAACTTGTTTACTTTAGCCCAAACAATTTAACATGTGTGGCTTGTGGTAGACGATTTATTTGAGCTAGTGAGTAATACAGCGGGCCTCTAGCGTGATAGTCACAATGATGCACATAGCGACAAAACAATAATTCAATCAGCATAGACCAAGGAATTCAGATGAAGAAAGTGCTCGTAGGCGGACTTTGCGCCTCATTAATCGTGGGCCTTAGCGCCTGCAATAGCGATAACGTCGAAGTTAGTGCGCCAGATACGGCCAAAACAGAAGCCGCAGTTGCCGTAGAACAAGCGCTGACGTCGGGTATCGACTTTGCTAACTTTGACAAATCGGTTCGTCCGCAAGATGACTTTTACTCATATGTAAATGGTACCTGGATTAATAACACCGAGATCCCAAGCGATCGAACCAGCACGGGTGCCTTTTATGATTTACGTGAAAAGTCTCGTGATGACGTTAAAGCCATTATTGAAGAAGTGGCAGCCACGCCTAACCTTACCGCGGGCAGTGACGAGCAAAAAGTGGCCGATCTGTATCGCTCATTCATGGACACCGACACCTTAAACGCATTAGGGATAAAGCCTATTCAGGCTGAACTAGATAAGATTGCCGCACTGCAAAACAAAGATGAATTAGTCGAGTATTTTGCCCATAGCCAAGTGATTGGCGGCGGCACCCCCCTAGCGTTTTATATCAACATCGACGCCAAAGATTCTAGCCGTTATGCCACCCATATTTGGCAGTATGGCTTAAGCTTGCCTGAAAAAGATTACTATTTTAACGAGGCAGAGCGCTTCGTTAAAATTCGTCAAGCGTTTGTCGAACACATTGAAAAAATGTTCACGTTGGCAGGCTTACCTAATCCAAAAGCCAGTGCAGAGCAGGTGTTAGCGCTTGAGACCGCTATCGCTAGCCGTCATTGGGATGTGGTCGAAACGCGTGATAGCACTAAGACCTATAATTTGTATCAAGTGGCTGAGCTCGCTACCTTAGCACCAGACATCAACTGGGACGGTTACCTTAAAACCTTAGGTGCCGACCAGCAAGCAGACATTATCATTAACCAACCTAGCTTCATTGAAGGCTTCAATGAGGTGCTTAAGGCTAATGATTTAGCCACATGGCAGACCTACATGACTTGGCAGACATTAACCCATTTTGCCGGGAATTTAAGCTTAGATCTCGATAAAGAAAATTTTGAGTTTTTTGCTAAGACACTTAATGGCCAAGCCGAACAAGAGCCTCGTTGGAAGCGTGGCGTGGGCGCGGTGAATTCTGTCTTAGGTGAAGTTGTCGGCAAGGTGTACGTTAAGCGTCACTTTACTCCTGAAGCTAAAGAGCGCATGCAAGGTTTGGTTGAAAACTTGCGCGGCGCCTACGGCGAAAGTATCGAAAACTTAAGCTGGATGAGTCCAGACACCAAAGTGGCGGCTAAAGATAAGTTGGCTAAATTTGACCCTAAAATCGGCTATCCCGATCGCTGGGAAGATTACACTAAGCTGACCATTAAAAGTGATGACTTAGTGGGTAACGCCATGCGCGCCAGTACCTTAAGCCATGATAAAGAGCTAGAAAAACTTGGCTCAGCGATTCGTAAGTGGGAGTGGCACATGACGCCGCAAACGGTTAATGCTTACTACAACCCAACGATGAATGAAATCGTCTTCCCTGCGGCTATCTTACAACCGCCATTTTTTAACATGGCAGCCGATGATGCGGTTAACTATGGTGGCATTGGCGCCGTAATTGGCCATGAAATGGGCCATGGCTTCGATGACCAAGGGGCTAAGTTTGATGGTGAAGGCAACATGCGTGATTGGTGGACAGAGCAAGACTTAAAAGAGTTTGCCGTGCGTGGTAAAGCCCTAGTCGAGCAATACAATAATTATGCGGTGTTTGATGATCTCAAGGTCAACGGCGAATTAACGCTGGGTGAGAACATTGGCGACCTGTCGGGGGTGACCATCGCCTATAAGGCTTACAAGATGTCACTCGATGGCAAAGAAGCGCCTGTTATTGACGGCTTGAGTGGTGATGAGCGCTTCTTTATCGGCTTTAGCCAAATTTGGCGCGCTAAGATGAAAGAGGAAGCGATGCGTAATCGAGTGGCAACCGATCCCCATTCGCCGGCTAAATTCCGTGCGATAGGAGCATTGTCAAATATGCCCGAGTTTTACACCACCTTTAACGTTAAAGAGGGCGACGCTATGTATATCGCGCCTGAAAAGCAGGTGAAAATTTGGTAAGTCTTTAAGGCAAGATTAAGCGTTATTCTATCTGCCGTTATGCAGATAGGTTTCACGCTTTAAAGTTTGACTTTAATTAATAAAAAGAGCGCATTACGCGCTCTTTTTATTGGTGGTGTTTTATTGTGCGTTAAGATGAATCAATATTCACTTTGCATTCAGCAAGGGTTAAGCCATTGGAGGATAGATTAGAGGCTCAAGGTTAGGATTGTTACCGAGGATGGTTATGAATAGATTATTTCGCACCTTTATTATTTTCCTGTTATTGCTGTCGACCCGTAGCGGTTTAGCCGCCAGTTATGAACCCCAAGTAAATCTAAAAGATCCACGCAGCAACTTCATCTCACGCCAATCATTTCATCCTAACCTCGCCGGCCTTATCGCCATCCCTACCACATCATCGCAACCCATTCGACAAACCAGCAGTAATCTAGAACAACTTTACGCCAAAGCCGAGGGGGCGCAGCAAGAGTTGCGAGACATACTCAAGAGCCTTGATGGGGCAGAGCATTACGAGCTGATGGTGCCGGCGGTTAAAAGTTATCAGCGTGCGGCGCAGAAGGTCGCCGTTAAGTTTAATGGTGATGCTAGTCAAATTACCGATTTAGCCCGTGCCAGTATTGTTGCCAGCGATATTCATCGCCTGATGCATGCGTTCGAAGCGTTGCAACACAAGGCGACGATTGTGCAAGTTAAAAACCGCTTTGCCACGCCTAAAGCATCGGGTTATCGCGATCTTAATTTATTGGTACAGCTGCCACAAAGCGGCATGATTGCCGAGGTTCAGTTACACCTTAAAGCGATTGCTGAGATTAAAAGTGGTGAGGAGCATCAGATTTATCAAGCAGTGCAAACGATTGAGGCCAACGCCAAACAGCAGCAACGTGCTCTGACCCAATTGGAACTGGCGAAAATCACTCAGTTACGTCAGCAGTCTCATAAGTGTTATCACAAGGCATGGTTGCACTATAAACGTATCGACAGTGCCCACCTCATTGCCCAAGCTGCGTAGCTGGCAACGGCATATTGTTCTCAGCCGATGGCGTCGCGACGACAGATAATCCACCGCGATGTCATTGAGCTGAGTTTACCCATTAGCCCTCGGCCGAAATTGGCTTAACAAATCCCCGCCAAAGCGATTATACTTGCCGCCATTAGCCCCATAACTAGCGAATAAACCATGCATGATCTGATCGAACAGCTACAGGAATTAAGTGAAACCGTACCGGTTCCGCTAGAGTTACCCACCTTTGAACAGCTGGTGGAGGTGGAAGAGCAAATTTTGATCCCACTGCCTGCAGAGTTAAAAGAGTACCTCTTGTATGCCAGTGATGTGATCCACGGTACGCTAGAACCCGTGACCGCCAGCGATCCTTATGCACATACCTATTTGCCCGAGGTGACCTCATACGCTTGGTCTATCGGCCTGCCTCGAGAGTATATCGCTATCTGTCAGATGGGCGATGACTTTTACTGTATCGACCAAGAGGGTCAAGTGATGTTGTGGCGTGATGGTGAGCTCGATGATGAGGGCTGGGAATCGTTTTGGCAGTGGGCCGAAGATGTGTGGATTCAAGCTTAGCCGCTTAACCTTATCAGCGCTTTTTTACCTTAGCTGATATTTGCAAAAGCAAAACGATAAATGTTTACGCACCCAATTTGGAAATCAATATGTCGAAAAATGCAGAATTAAATGCGATTGAAATTACCTACCTTCGCCACTCTTTAGGTTTAAGCGCAGCGCAAGTGGCTGAACTATCAAAGTCGACCGAAGCGCAAGTGTTGGCTTGGGAAGCGGGCGAGGCTGACGTATCAGGACTTGCAGCAAAAAAATTACTTGAGCTTGATGAAACCATCGAGATGCAAGTGCTTAACACCTGTGATGGTATTGAAGAATTATTTAAAAAAGAACCCAAGCGACATTTAAGCTTTGTGGTGTACCCAACGCAGGCGATTTATACCCAATACAACCCTGAGTTTTTGAGTGCGCTGCCATTAACTGAGCTGTATAACACCGCGGCATGGCGCATCAAAAAAGAGTGCAAGTTGGTGCTAGAGGTCGATGTGACCCTAATCGCTCTGGATGTCGAAGCCTACAAAGCTTATCGCGAAAAAGAGGGGCTTAAAGAGAGCCGTGAAAACCGTGCTAAGTGGGCGGCCACCCAGCTTTAAGTGTTAGCTCTCATACCGTAAAGGTAAGCAGAAGACCAATGCCAGTCAGCTTAGCTGACTGGCATTTTTTGTTGGGGCTTGCTCGATGTCGATTGCCTCGCCGTTGAGGATGACCTATTTTCAGCAGGCTTGAGTGTCAAAGTTGCAATGTGCTTCTATTAAGGTGTCATCGTTTTCTGGAAACGTCTTAGCTCAGTTAATGGTAATGATGGAAAGCTGGTGAGCATGAGCCTTATGGCTGCTTTTGGGTCTTTATTTTTAGTGGGTGTTAGCATTTTTTTCGTCTGAAATGATGTTGCTATGCTATTTGTTTAAGCTTGATTGAGGGAGGCGCAGTAAGCTAATCGGGCGATGTGCTTGATATAAAAACGGCGCCATTTGGCGCCATTTGAGGTTAATGAGATTAGAACTTCATCGACAGTTTAGTGTAGAGGTAGCGTCCCATTGGGTTGTGAACCGAGATCACGTAGCCGTAGAGATCCGTGTCACCATCACCGATGGCAAAGGGAGGTTCTTCATCGAATACGTTATTTACCCCAAAGGTTAGCTTAACGGTATCGTTAAAGCGGTAAGAGCCTGACATATCAACCAGCAGCTGTGATTCAACCATACGAGATTGGTTGGTTTCAAAATCCAATACGCCATCGAAATCAATGTCTGGCGTATCTTCGAACTCACCTATGTAGCTGAAATTAACGTTGGCAGCAAAATCATCCATTGCCCAATGTGATGTTAATAACCAGCGATTTTTAGGGAACTTATATTCGCCTGTGTAATCGAGGTTATCTTTTTCGAAATTATGCAAGTAGCTGTATTCTAAACCGAACTTAATGTCACCATAGCCGTCTAGTTCTAGACCGTAATGGGCTGATAAGTCCATGCCTTGCACTTCTTGCGAGCTGAGGTTAATAAAGCTGGAGTTGATAACACTGATTGGGCCAAGTGATTGTCCGGCTTGAGGCGCTAAACGTTCACAAATAGTACTGTTTTGATCATTACAATTGGCAGTGTAGAGATCGCCTAAAGGCTGCTTATCGATTTTGTTATCTTGGGTAATGCTATAGACATCGAAACCAATGTCGAACTGTTGGCTCGGTGCCCATATAAGACCGGCGTTCCATGTTTCAGACTCTTCGGCCTCAAGGTTGGCGTTACCCGAAAACTCGGTATTGTAATCTAATGCGGTGCAATCGACGTTGTCGGCAGCGCAGCGATAGGTATCAATAAAAAAGCTACTTTCTTGTGATGGACCTAAGCCAATTTGTGCCAGAGAGGGAGCACGAAAGCCGGTTGACCAAGAAGCGCGAGCGGTAACTTCATCACTAATTCCCCATTGGAATGCCACTTTAGGGTTAGTGGTTGAACCAAAATCACTGTAATGGTCATAGCGGCCAGCTAGTTGCAGCTCAAAGTTATCGGTCAGCGGAATCGAAAATTCAACATAAGCTGCGTATTGATCGCGATCGGCTTGAGCGGAGACGGCTTCGGTACCGAAGATTAAGCCTCGTTGAAATTGATCATCGGGAATATCGCTGACATCTTCTTCGCGGTATTCGACCCCCGCAGCCATCATCACGTCACGCTCGGCTAGTGTAAAGGCATGGCCTGTAATGCTGGCATCATAGGCAGTAAGGTGAGATACACCTTGGCGCACTAAACTAGTGGTTATTCTATCAATAACCTCTTGTGAATTGATTGTGCCACCAAAAGGGTTGTAGTTACCTGCGTCGATTTCTGCTTGCAAGAAGTCGGTTCTCACCCAACCTTGCGAACGATCGCCTTTTTGGGTCGATTCGCTGCGCCCTTTTTGGGCCGAGACTTCCCAATCCCAATCATTAATGTTACCGCGAAGTCCGGCCACCAAACGTAGCGAGTCGGATTCAATATCCCAGCTGCGAGCACCCGCATCAACAGTGCGGAAGCGGCCAATTTGAATATCTTTGCCCCAAGGGTTATCAGGGTGGCTACCGGGAACCGTCAGTCCTGCATCTTCATCTAACGGGGTCGGTGCGCCGCCCGCTTCTGAGGTGTTATGTTGAGCGGCAATTTCGAGGAAAGCGGTTAACTCATCATTAAAGTGGTAGTCAAATTGGGCGATAGCTCCAACGCGCTCCGCAGCCGGAATGGTTAAGTTATAAGGACCATAATCAAACAAACAACTTCCGCCTGCTGTGGCGCTATCAGCTGGACAGTCAGGATCGATAGTTTTTACGCCATCAACATAAAAGTACCCCGGGAAACCACGAGAAGAGCGGAAGTCTTCGCCACCGTATGGGCTTTGATCTGCGGTACCTAAACGGCCGAGTTCATCGGCAGCTAGGGTGTCGTTTTTAAAATAATCAAGAATGATTGAGGCGCTGCCTTGGTCCGACTTGGTGCCCCACACTAAACTCGCGGTTTGCTCGTTGTACCCTGTGTCGGATGCATCACCATAACCTAAGTTAAGCTCAATGCCTTCGATATCTTTTTTCAACACGATGTTAACTACGCCAGCTATCGCATCAGAGCCGTAAATGGCAGAAGCCCCATCTTTTAAGATATCGATACGCTCAATGGATGAAACCGGGATATTGTTAATATCGACAAAGGAGTTAGTGATCCCTTCAGCAAATGAACTGACAGATACCCGGCGGCCATTAATTAATACAAGTGTGGCATCAGGACCTAGGCCGCGAAGGCTGATAGACGCAGCGCCATTGGCAGTAGAGTCTTGGCTATTACCGCGGGTAGAAAATGCCCCGGCGCCGTTGGCTGGCATGCGCTCAAGTAATTGCTGCAGATTATCGAAGCCCATGTTGGCGATATCATCTTTATTGATCGATTGGATCGGTGATGGACCTTCGATGTCGGTACGTTTAATGCGAGAACCTGTTACTTCGATACGTTCAACTGTGTCATCAGCAGCGTAGGCGTGAGGAGTCAGTGCGATTGTAATGGCAATAGCGCAAGCGCTTGGCCAAGTTTGAGGTCTTTTCATGATCTTCCCTAATGATGTTTTTATAGTATTAATTCAGTGACTGACGACAACTAAGTGACTGCCAGACTTCGGATTGCTGTCTACTGTCTGGTTGTTGTTTAATTGTTGTTTTTTTGTTTGATTTGAGTTATCTAATTTAGCGACTAGGAACTTAATGTCAATAGGCGATCAGGCTAAGTGGCGAGCGAATGAAGAATTGGTATCTTATTGAGTTGTTGTACGGTGTTATCGCGTTAAGTTTTCTAGGGGACTGCAGTGAATCAGCTATAAACTTGATGTTCAGGGTTTATGTAGCGGCTAGCTATAACATTGTGGCTTTACTGTCCAATGGTAGGTTAGTGAGAAAATGTGATGGACAATCTCTGATAAACTGTTTCTTATAAAAGGTCTGAAATAAACAATGTGTTATAGACGGAGCATGGTAACTCATGTAGCTAATAACTGAGTGTATTTCGATTGATAACGATTATTTTTAAACCTTAATGATTAAATTACCGATAAACGGATAAATACACTATGAATAGTACCCAAACCGTGGCGGCCATTGGCCCACTTGGGCGAGTCAATCGCGTACTCAAAGCCACAGGCCCCGGGTTGTTAATGGCGGCAGCTGCCATTGGTGCATCGCATTTGGTCGCCTCAACCCGCGCTGGCGCCGAATTTGGTTGGCAGCTAGCTTGGGTGATCGTGGCGGTTAATTTACTTAAGTATCCATTTTTTGCGGCGGGAGCGCGTTATACCGCCGCTACTGGCGAGAGCCTGCTGCATGGTTACCTGCAGCAAGGCAGGCGCTACCTATTGCTGTTTACTGTGCTCAATACCCTTGCTGCCATTGCTAGCACCGCCGGGGTGGCGATGTTAACGGCGGCGATGCTCACTTTGTTTATTCCCTTGTCTATCGATATCTTGGCGTTCATCGTTTTAGCCTCTAGCTTGCTCATGCTGATATTGGGGCATTATCAACTGCTTGATAAGGTGACCAAGGTGGTCATGTTGGTGTTAACCATTACCACCTTAACGGCAGCCGCATTAGCGTTTAATGCTGAGCCAATGATAGTTGACGGATTTGTGTCACCTTCGCCATGGGATTGGGCCCATGTGGGCTTTTTGGTGGCGATGATGGGCTGGATGCCCGCGCCTATTGAGGTCAGTTGTTGGAATTCATTGTGGTTATTAGAAAAGCAAAAGCAGCAAAGAGTGACTCAAGCGCAAGCCCTGTTCGATTTTAATTTAGGTTATGCCACTACAGCGGTGTTGGCGGTGGTGTTTTTATCCTTAGGGACCTTGGTGATGCACGGCAGCGGTGAGCACTTTTCCGCCTCTGGCGCTCAATTTGCTGACCAGCTCATAACCCTTTATAGCCAAGTTCTTGGCAGTGAAAGTCGTTATTTAATCACCATTGTGGCCCTGCTGTGTATTTTCAGCACGACAGTGACAGTGATCGATGGTTACAGTCGAACTTTAGCGTTAGGTTGGCAATTATTGGTGCAGCAATCAAACGACAAAAGCAGTGCCTGGCTAACGGCTATCATGGTCGGAGTAAGTCTATTGGGGCTGGGGATCATCTTATTTTTCAAAGGCGCCTTGCTGCCATTATTGCAGTTTGTGATGACGTTAGCGTTTATGACGACCCTTATTTTTGCGTGGCTCAATTACCGTTTGATGACCAGTGAACGCTTGGCAGTGGCGGATCGTTATGGCACAAAAATGCGTTTATTATCTTGGTTGGGTATGGGGTATTTGCTGGGCTTTGCCGGCTTATTTATCTATTGGAAAATATTAGGATAATCGTTTTTCTTGTCGGCTTGACTCCAATGTATATACGCAGGTGAAATATCGACGGCTTGATGAGCCAAAAATGGTGAAAAAACCGCTTAGTAAAGGGTAAAACTCGGTTATAATACGCCTCTAAGATGATCGCGCAGCCGCGCAATCCAAAAGGTAAAGACATTCGATTATGATTAACAACGATATATTACGCCGTTTACGTTTTGTGTTTGACTACCAAAATGCGAAAATGATTAAGATTTTTGCCAAGGTAAAACATGAGATTACCCAAGAAGAACTGCTCGACATGCTTAAGAAAGAGTCAGAAGAGGGTTATAAACCGTGTAACGATAAGACCCTTTGTCTGTTCCTTGATGGCTTGATCATCGAGAAGCGGGGGTTAAAAGAGGGCGCTGAGATCCCTGAACCCGTGTCGCAGTTAAACAATAACCTGATATTCAAGAAGCTTCGAGTCGCACTTGAGATGCGTGAAGAAGATATCATCAACACGCTTGCCTTGGCAGACTTCAGCATGAGTAAGTCAGAGTTAGGTGCTTTGTTTAGAAAGCCTGGCCATAAGCACTTTAAAGAGTGTGGTGATCAGGTGTTGCGTAACTTCCTTACTGGGTTATCGATTAAATATCGTGGTAAGTGAGCTTAAATCAGTCATATTGGAAGCACAGCCTAGGCTGTGCTTTTTTGTGGGCCAAAGTAGGATGTTTAAAACAAAGGTAAGGATAAAATAATCAAAAATCCACCGCTAAAAGGACAACAAAGATCACACTTTGTGGTAATCTTGCCGCATTCGAACGACAGTCAATCCACTATTTCACATACAATAAAGGTTACCAATGGACGATAATAAACGCCCGCTATATCTTCCTTTTGCCGGCCCAGCCATTTTGGAGGCGCCTCTTATCAATAAAGGCAGTGCGTTTACCGAAGAGGAGCGTATTTTCTTTAACCTTGAGGGCCTACTGCCTCATGTTATCGAAACAATTGAAGAACAAGCGTCGCGTGCCTACGACCAATATAAAAACTTCAGCAATGATCTCGATAGACATATCTATTTGAGAAACATTCAAGACACCAACGAAACCCTATTTTATCGCTTGGTGCAAAATCACATTACCGAGATGATGCCTATCATCTACACCCCTACGGTGGGGATGGCGTGTGAGCGTTTTTCAAAAAACTATCGTCGTAATCGGGGTCTGTTTGTCTCTTATCCTCATAAAGACCGTATCGATGATATTTTGAATAACTCGACTCGCCAAAAAGTGAAAATTATTGTGGTCACCGATGGTGAGCGTATCTTAGGTCTTGGCGACCAAGGCATTGGTGGTATGGGGATCCCCATTGGTAAACTCTCCTTGTATACCAGTTGTGGTGGGATCAGCCCAGCATATACCTTGCCAATTACGTTGGATGTAGGCACGGATAATCCGCATCTGCTTGAAGATCCTATGTATATGGGTTGGCGTAATCAGCGTATTGGCGGCGAAGAATATGCCGAATTTGTTGAAGCCTTTATGCAAGCTGTACATCGTCGCTGGCCAGATGCATTGATCCAATTTGAAGATTTTGCGCAAAAGAATGCCATGCCATTACTGGAGCGTTATAAAGACCAATATTGCTGTTTTAATGACGATATTCAAGGCACTGCGGCAGTGGCAGTCGGTTCATTACTGGCTGCCTGTAAGGCTGCTAATACTCAGTTGAGTCAGCAACGCATTGCGTTTCTTGGTGCAGGCAGCGCCGGCTGTGGTATCGCCGAGGCGATTGTGGCGCAGATGGTCTCTGAAGGTATTTCTGATGAGCAGGCTCGTCAGCAGGTGTTCATGGTTGACCGTTGGGGCTTGCTGCAAGACAACATGCCTAACTTATTGCCATTCCAGCAAACCTTGGCTCAGAAGTCTGCGTTGGTGGATAGCTGGACGACCGAGAATGAAAACATTTCATTGTTGGACGTGATGCACAATGGTAAGCCGACCGTATTGATTGGAGTGTCAGGCGCGCCGGGATTATTTAGTGAAGAGATCATCAAAGCGATGCACAGTCATTGTGCGCGCCCGATCATCTTTCCGTTGTCAAATCCAACTAGTCGTGTTGAAGCAACGCCAAAAGACATTTTGCATTGGACTAAAGGTGAAGCATTGGTTGCCACAGGCAGCCCATTCGAACCTGTGGTCATTGACGAGCAAACCTTTGAAATTGCTCAGTGCAATAACAGTTATATCTTCCCAGGTATTGGCCTTGGGGTGTTGGCTTCTGGCGCGAAACGCGTCAGCAATGAAATGCTTATGGCCTCGAGCCGTGCGTTAGCCGAATGTTCACCGCTGGCGATACAGGGGCATGGTTCATTACTGCCTAAGCTGGAGGATATTCATCAGGTGAGTAAGCATATTGCGTTTGCGGTGGCTAAGGTTGCCGTTGAGCAAGGCCATGCACTGCCTTGCAGCGATGAATTGTTGCTACAAGCGATTGAGGGGAATTTTTGGACGGCCGATTACCGCCGTTATAAGCGTACCTCATTCTAATCAATTGTGTTTCGATATGATAAAAGCTGCTCAAGGGCAGCTTTTTTATTGGGCGTGTATCGTTAAGGGGCATTTGGGGGCGATCATGGCGTGTCCTCGCGTGGTATTTAAGTTTGGATGGACTTGATAAAGGCTAACTGTGTCGGGTCGGCGGCGTTGGCTCTAGCAAGATTTTTATCCACTCGCGTCCAGATGGTTAGTGTGGTTTACTTTGTGTAAATCATATTGACAGTCATCACAAAGTTGAGCTTTAGCGTTTGATGCTATTAGCATTTTACTCCGATTGTTGTTACTTTTAAGTTTCAGTTAATGCTGATCGGTAAGTCTAGGTTTATCGGTTCGCAGCAATTTGCTTTTTTAGTAGGTGTTTAACCTTAGCGAAAATTTAGGTTCGCTGTAAAAGCTAAATTGAGCGTCACCTTTATTTCACTATTTTGTCAGTTTGGCCATTGCCACTGACTCTAGGAGCCACTATGAAATATCTCGCTATTGTTGCCGCCTTACTCTTTGCTGGTTCAGCAGCAGCACTCGATTGTACTGAGTGTCATGAGAAAGTCGATTTGACGGTACACCAAGAGGCCGAAGCAACATTGGCTACATGTAACGATTGTCATGGTATGAGCGATGCCCACACCGTCGACATGGAGCTACACACTCCAGAATTGACCATTACAGAATGTGCCGATTGTCATGGCATGGAAAAGTAATTTCTGATTAGTTAAGTTGCTGTAATGTAAGCCATCTTATTGTTTTTAAGGTGGCTTTTTTATGGCATAGTTCAGAGCAAATGATGATTAAATGAGCTCATATCAAATCGCCAGTTACCGTATCGTTTTTACCTTATCGCAAGATAGACATAGTGGTCGCCACTCGCCTAACTGTGGCTGGAGCTAGTGCACCATGGTTGATAGATGGGCTCGACTTGCTATTTTTTACGTAAAAAAGGTTCTTCGTAGGTTAGCGGGAACTGAAAACAAAAACGGTAGTTCATGGGAAGGCTTTCAGATCGTAAAGTCTTATAAAACTGACACATTAATTTCTATCACCTTAATTCCTGACTCCGCTCCATGCTGTTCTTGTGGTTAAGCCATATTCTCGCCTCACTAATCGGCTAATTGATTACATTGAGAAGTTATTACCTTTGCTACCCATCAAACATATTTCAGAGCTTACTGGAGTGCTCTGGCATACCATCAAAGAAATAGATAAGCAACGTCTGAAACGTGTCGTACCTGAGGTTCCTGGGGGCGTTTGCGCGAACTGGTCATGGACGAGTTCGCCATATTCAAAGGCCATCGTTACGCCACTGTCATCGCAGAAGCATAAACGTATCAAGTGCTTTGGATTAGTCTAGGTTGAAGCCGCAAAGACATACGTCCCTTCTTTGAGACGCTTGGAGAACATACTCAAAATATCGAAGTTATAGCAATGGATATGAGCACCGCTTTTAACCTAGAGATTATGGATAGAGTTCGAGTAGATCAAGCCAATCAACTTAAAGATGACAGAAGTGCACATCGTTGGGTTAAGCGCTCGCGCTGGGTGCTACTGAAAAATAGAGAGAAATTAAATACCAAGCAACAAAGCTATCTGGATGAAATACTTGCGATTAACCGTGATTTAATGGTGACTTACTTGCTTGGTGCTCAACTTAAAGAGCTCTGGTACTGCGACTCGGAAAAACAAGCCAAAGACCTTTGGGAGTATGGTGGCAACAAGTCCATGAAAGCGGAGTAATACCAATTAGTATAAGAAAGTGATCTACTCAGCGTGTTTTTTGATAACTAATTCAAGGCGAATGGACGACGGAATGGCTGTTCCCTTGTGGGGCCGTTCAGCGCAGAAGTTGGCAGCCCAAAACACGCCTAACAGGCGAGTTTTAGAGCTTTTGATGCAGTGTTAACGAGTTTGACCGTAGAACAACTATGCTCTTCACTCGCTGCCTTGCCTTATAAGCGTTAAATTCTCGCTGAGCGATTTATACTGATTGGTATAAGGCCACTCATAAACTTTGCTATAAAGCTAAAACTGTACCTTGATGGAATAGTGGCTTCGGCTTCATATCATTTAAATACATGTATCTTGGAAGGGAGCAATAACAAGATCAAGCTAATCAAAAGAATGAGTTATGGATACAGAGATACGGATTACTTCTTTATGAAAATAAAAGCGGCTCTTCTCGGAAAGCCGCGATGAACCGTTTTTGAAGCGTCTCCTTTTCGGTCTTATCTATGGTGAATTTGTTTAAATCTACAGCGGTTAGTCTGTCAGGGGTTAAGAAACATCGTTGCTTGGCCGATATAAACTATAATCGCTAAAGGGTTACAGCCTTTATTCAAGTGTGTTGATAGTCGATTAAGTTAATCAAGCTAACATTGCTCAGCCAATTTACTTTAAGGATCCTTTCTCTATGCTCATTCGCCACAAATTGCTTGCTAGTGCCGCAGTGTCTATCTGTTCGGTTATTGCGATGTTTGGTTTACAGCTATATTCAGGCGATACGCTTGACGATCTTTCGCACGCAGCTCAGAGAGTGATTGAGTTGGAAAAAGAAGTGCTTAGCCTACGCAAAGATGAAAAAGATTTTTTTGTGCGTTTAGACTTGAGCTACCTAGATAAACATAAAGTAAACGCGAGTCAGTTAGACAGTACTCTGCATGCACTCAATGAGACGTTCGAACATTATGGTATCTCTGCTGCAACGTTAGATGGTTTTAAACAAAGCGTAGAGCGCTATGAGGCTGTATTTATTGATATTGTAAATTTACAGCAAAAAATAGGTTTACATCCCAAGGATGGTTTATATGGCGCACTGCGCAGTGCGGTGCACCAAGTTGAATCATTAGTTGAGCAATACAATGAAGCTGAAATGATGGTGACTATGTTGCAGCTTAGACGTAATGAAAAAGATTTCATGCTGCGTCGTGATGTGAGTTACGTTGATAAGTTCAATACTAATCTAGGCAAATTAAAGCAGCAGGTCAGTGATTCGATGTTAGAAAGTCATGTCCAGTCGCAACTCATTCGATTGCTTGATGGCTATCAAACTAGATTTAAGATGTTAGTCGACACTGAAACTGAGCTTGGCTTGAGCAAAGAAGATGGTCAAATGGAGCTCTTAAGAGAAAGTATTGCTAAGGCTGAAGATGATTTAGTGGTGTTGAAAAAGCAATCTCTTGAGGCGATTGATAGCGCGCAGAGCCGCGCGACTACCATAGGCATTGTCGTGTTTATTTTGATCACCATAATCTTAGTTGGTTTCACTCTGGCCATTATTCGCAGCATAATGGATCCTGTTAAAAAGATCAGCGAGGCTATTTCGCAAATCGAAGAAACTAAAGATCTGACTCTACGTTGTGATACCACTTTAGGTGATGAGATAAGCCAGATTGGTATTCATTTTAATAGTATGGTCAATTCATTACAGCAGCTGATTAAGCAGGTGTTAGATTCTGTTGATATGGTTAATCGTTCGTGTAAAGAACTATCTGAAAACTCCATTCGCGCATCTGAAGGGGTGAGTCGCCAGTTGAATGAAACCGATATGGTTGCCACTGCAATCACTGAAATGGGCGCCACTATTGATGAAATCGCTAATAATACTGAATTGGCCGCAGAGCGTGCCAGCAATACCCATAATAATGCGCAGCAGGGACAAGTGGGTGTGGTGCAGACTATCGAAAAAATTCAAGCATTGGCAGAGCAACTCAATGGCTCAGTGCAAGTGGTGGCCGATCTTGAAAAAGACAGCGAAACCATTGGCAGCGTCCTTGATGTGATCAGAGGCATTGCCGATCAAACTAACCTACTAGCGTTGAACGCCGCCATTGAGGCGGCTAGAGCTGGTGAGCAAGGCCGTGGCTTTGCGGTCGTAGCCGATGAGGTTAGAAGTTTAGCCATGCGCACCCAAGAGTCGACAGAGGAGATTTCTGGGATTATTGAAACCTTACAATCGCGCACGCGCTCGATTGTAGAGTTAATGGAATCGACTCAAAAGCAAGGTAGTGAAAGTGCTGCTGAGGCGGCAAATGCTGGCGCTTTACTAGAACAAATTAATGCCGATGTAACCAACATTATGGATATGAGCACACAAATTGCGGCCGCTATCGAAGAGCAGAGTGCGGTGGCCTCAGAAGTGAACCAAAACGTGGTGATCATTCGCGATATCGCCGCAGACTCAGCAACAGCAGCGCAAGAAAATGCCAATGCTTCGGATGAAGTGCGTGCACGTACCGAAGCGCTTTACCAGGCGGTAAGCTTATTTAAGATTTAATTTTTACGCTAGCAGCAAAACAACAGGGCCAAGATGTTTCATCTTGGCCCTGTTGTTTTAACCCCCTAAACCAAGGTAAGACAGGTTTAGGGGGGAAATAGCTTAGATGGTGGCGATTCACTGAGATGGTTCAGGTGATGCGCAAGAGAGTTTAGGCTGAGATAATTTGAGTTATGGTCTAGAGAGCTTAGATGATAGCTCTGGAAGCTTAGCGAGGATGTTGGGGACTCGTGTTAGATACCTATTTAAGAGCACTTTTAATCGACACTAGGTCACTGCACAACTCTTTGTACACTACTAAATTAACGACAGTTTTTAAAATCTATAGAAACAAAAAAGCCTCGCATTGCGAGGCTTTTTTGTTTAGTTGCCGCAGCACCTAATTAAATTTGGTGCCCGAACCCGGAATCGAACCAGGGACACGAGGATTTTCAATCCTCTGCTCTACCGACTGAGCTATTCGGGCGACGGGGTGCATTAAATAGCTTTTCGGGATTTGAGTCAACCCATTTATTGAAAATATGCTTCAAAAGCTTCCGTTTGAATAAGTTTTGCACGAAACGTACTTTATTGTCGCAATTATGATTTTAAAACCGTATTTAAGTTAGTGTGAGGTTTTGCGGGATGCCACTATGGTGTTAAACGAGGCCTGTTAAATAGGATTAGGGTATCCAACGAGAAGGATGTTCGCATGGTTAATCGCAGATGTAAGTTAGATAATCAGCTTGGTCTCAGTAGGGCGGGAGTTTAAGTGACTTAGTATTAGGGCCTGTTGATCTTTGTTGGTTGAATTTTGTTCTAGACAAAAACGTTTTAATCGAGGCGAGTGGATTGCAGCCTAGTCATCTAAGCAAAATTCACTTAACAAAGAGTAAAACGTTTTTAGCCGAACCCTTCGGGCAGCGTTTGTTGGGTATTTTTACTGCGTTCTCAGCTTTTTATGTGGAATAACTACACTACAAAGCTTCTGCCTTGTATAAATACCCAGCAACTCGCTGCAAAAACAACCTTGAAAGATCAACAGGCCCTAGTGCTTAGATTGTCATTCAACATGGTTTTAACTAGCACGGAAGATAAGCGAAGATGTTAAATAGGTGGTCGCACTTAACGAATAGTAACTGTGAGAGACGTTATCGGGCGTAACGCTATGTTGTAATCGGTAGGGGACACTGACAAGGCAGTGCAAGGTCGCTCTTTAGTGATGTGCGTAACCTTAGGGCTTAATTTAAAACAGTGGGCTTTACGCGTCAAAAAGAGACAAAGTGTGTGGGGGGGCTAAAGATGTGTAATTTAAGGCTGACATCAATCGGTTTACCGTTGATGAGTCGGTTCACCGTTGATGTCAGCCAGAGCGTTAATATATCAGTAGTTATTTGACTAATTGATTATCAGGAAAGTTGCTTTGCATCACCAATAACACATGCTCTTTAAGTTGCTCTTGTCCAAGTTCCTCATAAGCCGTTGCCATGATCTCTAAGGCGCGCTCTGTGTGAGGTGTACCAGGATACGATTCCATCACGGTTTGCGCTCTCACTGCCGCAGCGCTCCATGCATTCATCTTGATATAGTACTCGGCGACGGCCACTGAGTACTTTGCCAGACGATTTTTTAAAAATTGCATACGTTTTTGCGCATCAGCAGCGTATTTACTGTTAGGATACGACTTTATCAAACGGTCAAAATCTTTAAAGGCATCTTGCGCCGCTTTTGGGTCTCTATCTGTCCTGTCAATATTTAGCATGTCATGAAACATGTAATTATCTGACTGCATATTGACGAGTCCACGCATATAATAGACGTAATCTATATCTTTATGGGTGGGGTTTAAGCGAATAAAGCGATCGATATTGGCGATACCAGAAGCGGGATCGTCCAGTTTGTAATATGCGTAAATCAGGTCTAATTGCACTTGAGTTTTGTGTGGGCCGAACGGATAACGAGAGTCCAACGCTTCCAATGAGCGCACAGCTTTACTGTAGTTGCCTAACTCCATTGACGTTCTAGCTTGTGAATAAAGCACTTCAGGGGATGATTTAGTCAGTTCGATATCATCTTCTGGACTACTACTGCAAGCCGCGAGGGCCAGTGATAACAAGGCGACAGCAGCGCCTTTGGCAAAATTATGCATACTTGAATTCGATTCTTTTTAAGTTGTAGTTAAGAATTTTTCCATTTCAGGATAAAATAGAAACAATCCGATTGTAACAGATAGCACATTATTTTGGACCCCAAAACGCGGGTACGGTTCCTATGACACAAGAGATTAATCTAAAAAGCGAGATAACAGCAACACAAACTGGTCAAAGATTGGATCAAACTTTGGCCGAAATGTTCCCTGATTATTCTCGCACACGCATCAAAGAGTGGATACAGGCAGGCGCTGTCAGTGTCGACGGTGTAGTGCAAACTAAGCCTCGAGAAAAAGTACTCGAAGGCCAAGAGATTGAAGTGCAAGCTACGCTGCACGAAGAAACGAAAGCTGAAGCACAAGCTATTGATTTAAATATAGTCTATGAAGATGACCATATTTTGGTTATCAATAAGCCAGCCGGTTTAGTGGTGCATCCAGGAGCTGGCAACAGTGACGGTACCTTGCTTAATGCGTTATTGCATTACTGCCCTGAGATTGAGTTGGTGCCAAGAGCGGGGATTGTACATCGTCTCGATAAAGACACCACAGGATTAATGGTGGTGGCTAAGACGGTGGAAGCGCAAACTCATTTAGTGGCGGCATTACAAGCACGAGAAATCGTTCGCGAATATGAAGCGATAGTACAGGGCACCCTTATTTCGGGTGGCACTGTGGATGAGCCTATTGACCGCCATCCGACTAAGCGTACTCACATGGCTGTGGTACATAACGGTAAGCCAGCGGTGACCCATTATCGTGTCGCCGAAAAGTTTCGAGCTCATACGCGCTTGAGATTGCGCCTTGAATCTGGTCGTACGCATCAGATCCGCGTGCATATGGCCCATATTGGTCACGTATTAGTGGGCGATCCGGTTTACGCTGGCCGTCCGCGTCCGCCTAAAGGGGTGACGCCTGAGTTTTTCGAGATCTACATGGGCTTTAAGCGCCAAGCGCTACATGCGATCAGGCTTGAGCTAGCTCATCCATTTACGTGTGAAATCATGAGCTGGCAGGCGCCAGTGCCTGATGATATGGTGCAATTGACTCGAGCGTTGCGTGAAGATACCAAAGCGCATCCGACCGATTATTAATGCTACCATCAGACTGGCTTATACCTAAAGGGGTGAAGCTCGCCTTCACCCAGAGACAGGGTGGTGTAAGCCAGCCGCCTTTCGATAGTCTTAATCTCGGTACCCACGTGGGTGACTCGCTCACCGATGTTATGCAAAATCGCGCTATTATTAGAAGCGCATTAGCACTGCCATGTGAGCCAGCTTGGTTGGAGCAGGTGCATGGTGCCAAAGTGGTCGATCTTGATAATGATCAACAACGAGTTGCCGACGGCAGTTTTTGCCAAAGTACTAATCATGTTTGTGCCGTTCTGACTGCAGATTGCCTGCCGGTGCTTATTTGCGATAAACAGGCTACGCAAGTGGCTGCTGTACATGCTGGTTGGCGCGGCTTGTGCGATGGCATTATTGAAGCTGCGATAGCACAATTTGATGCGCCTGCCGATCAGCTATTGGTTTACCTAGGGCCCTGTATTGGTGCTACAGCCTTTGAAGTTGGTGATGACGTCAGGCAGCAATTTATCGCTAAACATCTGCAAACAACCTTGTTTTTTAGCCCTCGCGGACATAAGTATATGGGTGATCTACAAGGGATCGCACGCTATCGGATTGAGCAAGCGGGTGTTGCACGCCTGTTTTGCTTACCCGATTGTACTTATACCTTGAAGCAACGTTATTTCTCCTATCGCCGCGAGTCTGTTACCGGCCGAATGGCTTCCTTGATCTGGTTAGAAAAGTAGCATTTTTTGACCTTTGTGAATCTGGTTAAGCTTGAATTAAGCAAAAAAGCCCCCATCTTTAAATTAACAAAATACTGAAGGTTAACTTCATTCGTTAGTTTTAGGAGGTTGTATGCGGCTTGATCGTATGACAAATAAATTTCAGATAGCCATCTCCGATGCTCAATCATTAGCGTTGGGACGTGACCATCAGTTCATTGAACCTATTCATTTAATGATGGCATTGCTTAATCAAGATAGTGGCTCTATCCATCCTTTGCTGACTCAAGCAGGGATTTCGGTGAGTACACTTCGTTCATCATTAAACCAAGAGCTTGAGCGATTACCTCAAGTTGAAGGTACTGGTGGCGATATTCAGTTATCGCAGGCGTTAATTCGCTTACTAAACCTATGCGATAAATTAGCGCAAAAGCGCAATGATAAATTTATTTCAAGTGAACTCTTTGTGTTGGCTGCCATCGAAGGCAGTGATGCATTGGCACAGTGCCTTAAAAAGTCTGGTGCGACCAAAGAGTTGTTGGAGCAAACCATATTGCAAATTCGCTCTGGTAAAAATATTGATGATCCTAATGCGGAAGATCAGCGTCAGGCATTGAAAAAGTTCACTGTAGATTTAACTGAGCGCGCCGAGCAAGGTAAGCTCGATCCTGTTATTGGCCGTGATGATGAGATCCGTCGTACTATCCAAGTGCTGCAGCGTCGTAGCAAAAACAACCCAGTCTTGATTGGTGAGCCTGGTGTGGGTAAAACGGCGATTGTCGAAGGCTTGGCACAACGTATCATTAACGGTGAAGTGCCCGAAGGGATCAAAAATAAGCGGGTATTGTCGCTCGATATGGGCGCATTGATTGCAGGGGCTAAATATCGTGGTGAGTTTGAAGAGCGCTTAAAGGCGGTACTTAACGAGCTTGCACAAGAAGAAGGTCAGGTTATTCTGTTTATCGATGAGTTGCACACCATGGTCGGCGCCGGTAAAGGCGATGGTGCCATGGATGCCGGTAACATGTTAAAACCTGCGTTAGCCCGTGGTGATTTACACTGCGTCGGTGCAACAACGTTAGATGAGTATCGTCAATATATTGAAAAAGATGCCGCGCTTGAGCGTCGTTTCCAAAAAGTGTTGGTCGATGAGCCTAGCGTGGAAGACACTATCGCGATTTTGCGTGGACTCAAAGAGCGTTACGAATTGCATCATCATGTAGAGATCACCGATCCGGCGATTGTGGCGGCGGCGAGCATGTCTCATCGTTATATCTCGGATCGTAAATTACCGGATAAGGCGATCGACTTAATTGATGAGGCTGCATCGAGTATTCGTATTCAGATCGACTCAAAACCTGAGCCGCTAGATAGACTTGAGCGTCGGGCGATTCAGCTTAAGCTCGAAGAGCAAGCGTTGAGTAAAGAGAACGATGAAGCGAGTTTACGTCGCCTAAGTACGCTGCGCAGTGAGCTACGAGAAGTTGAAGAGAAAGTTGCAGAGCTTACTGAGATTTGGCATACCGAGAAAGCAGCCTTGGCTGGTACTCAGCATATTAAAGCCGAACTCGAACAGGCTAGAATGGATATGGAAGTAGCGCGTCGTGCAGGGGATTTAACCCGAATGTCAGAGCTACAATATGGCCGTATTCCTGAGCTTGAAAAGCAACTTGATTTAGCTTCTCAAGCTGAAATGCAAGATATGACCTTGTTGCGTAACAAAGTGACCGATGTCGAGATCGCTGAGGTGCTCTCAAAGGCCACAGGTATTCCAGTGTCTAAGATGCTTGAAGGCGAGAAGGAGAAGCTCTTACAGATGGAAGATGCGTTGCATACACGGGTTATTGGTCAAAATGAGGCCGTTAATGCCGTTGCTAATGCTATCCGTCGTAGCCGCGCAGGTCTTGCGGATCCTAATCGCCCCATTGGTTCATTCTTATTCCTCGGACCAACGGGTGTGGGTAAGACTGAACTGTGCAAATCGCTCGCGAAGTTTTTGTTTGATACCGAAGCGGCGATGGTGCGAATCGACATGTCGGAATTTATGGAGAAGCATTCAGTATCACGTTTAGTGGGGGCGCCTCCAGGATATGTGGGTTATGAAGAGGGTGGCTACTTAACCGAAGCGGTCAGACGTAAGCCTTACTCGGTTATCTTACTCGATGAGGTTGAGAAAGCGCATCCTGATGTATTCAACATCTTGTTACAGGTGCTTGATGATGGTCGTTTGACCGATGGACAAGGTCGTACGGTTGATTTCCGTAATACTGTGGTCATCATGACATCGAACTTAGGTTCAGACATTATTCAAGAACGTTTTGGTGTCGCAACGTATGCCGAAATGAAAACTGAAGTCATGAATGTCGTGACCCATAGCTTTAGGCCTGAGTTCCTTAACCGTATTGACGAGAGTGTCGTGTTCCATCCGTTAGAGTCAGAACACATTGCACATATTGCTAAGATTCAAATTGATAATCTTCGCGCTCGTCTTGCAGATAAGGACTTTGAATTAGAGATAAGTGATGACGCATTGGCGTTAATTGCCCAGGCTGGTTTCGATCCTGTCTATGGTGCGCGCCCATTAAAACGTGCATTGCAGCAAGAGGTTGAAAACCCATTAGCGCAGCGTCTATTACGAGGCGAGTTAATCCCAGGTAAGCCAATTCATATTGGCAGCGCCGGTGGTGAGTTAACCTTTACTCAATAACGATGCGTAAGAGGTGTTAATCAATAGTCAGTACCATCGCTAAATTGACTTGTTAGCCTCTCCAACCGAAAAGCCCGAACTTATTATATTGAGTTCGGGCTTTTTTATTGGCTTCATCGCCCAGTAATTTGTCATCCTTAACAAGGAAACGCTGGTATGGAAATGTGAGCCCGTAAAGTAATTATTAAATTGAGGATTTTACCCTAGTGATTTTGCAATCACTATAAACATCAACTACCTTGCTAATAGTGTTTTGCTTCGTAGTGTCAACTCGATTTGTTATTAATAAGTTTAATCGAGTTGTCACAGAGTTAAGCCATCATCGAGTGGATATTCCGATTAATGGTGTCTTACCTTATATCGTCACCGCTATACTTACGGCATGTTGGACGCCATTGCACTGAAGGAGTGATGAATGAATATCAAATTAATCTTATCATTAGGAATAGCTCTTGCATTAACTGGGTGTAGCACCTCATCCGGTACGGCGCCCGAGTCGTTAACAAGTGCAACTTATATAGGGGTCGGTAATGTCGAATATGATAGCTTGTATCATTATGGTTACAATATCGGCTGTCGTAGCGCGGTAACTGTGAAGATTAACCCCGCTAATAATGTTGACGTCGAGTCAATGAAAGATCCCGTCCTCGATGGACTAACTGAATTTGATAAAGGTTGGCGTTCAGGCGTTAAGGCTTGTGAGGATGGCATTAGCCGCTCTATGTATAGTGTGGGAACGTCATAGATTGAGCTTAGCTTAAGTGAGCATAGTGCAAGTCAGCTTATTTTATACAAAATAGGCTGATTTTCTCTTGTTGCGCCGACATGGCAGCTTGCCTTTGTTCTTCCGTCATTCTCTCCATATCACCTGTTTGTGCATTTCTTCGTGTCAGTCTGGTGTGGGTGTTAAGTAGGTTGAGTTGATGTTTAGCATTGCTACAAATCGCTTTTGCTTGTGCTTTATCTTGTCGCACTATTGCTTCTGCTGCGGTTTGTTGTGGGTTTTTAGTTGGCACGCTAACTTCAGTCTCTTTTGGCGCAATAAATCCTACTTTTTGCTGTTCTATATCTTCGCTATACAATGTTTCAGATGGCCTATCTGGCGGAACCTGTTGGCTGTAATGAGTCACCCCATTTTCATCAACCCACTTGTAAATGGTTGTCGCGAACACCGCAGGGCTCAATATTAGTGTAAGTAATAGTGCGTGATACCGAATTTTAATCATCTTGCTATCCATAATAAGCACTTGTGGATACCTAATTTTAATATACCTACACGAAATATACGCTTCTTGCCAGTTAAATAGATTATCAACGTGAGGCAAAAATAGCTTCTACCGAGTCAAGATAACGCTGCTGTTAAGGATATGCAAAACTTAAATAACATTAAGTTAAACAGCAAATGTGACCGCTTCGTTGACGCAACTTAGCCACTGAAATGAACCCGTACTTAAATAAGGGGCAAAATATAGGGGGCAAAATGGTCCAATTGTTTATTAGGACCATGTTCAATCGAACAAATCCACTTCCCTTTTTCTGTGCCTGTATGCAAAAGCCCCTAAGGGATGCCGAGTCAGAGGGAGGGAAGCTAAAAGGGCGTTTAGCCTAGGCTTATTTTTGATGTTGATGAAGATGGCGGTGGGCACATCATACTAATGTGAAGCTGCACTACGCTAAGCTTGATATCTAAAGCATAGCTTTTAGTACCTACGATGTAGACGATAGGCAGACTAACAATGGCGCACCTATCATCGACGCTCAGTAATCTATCGACACGATAAATAATTTTTGGCAAATTTTTACACATTTTCTGCAAAGTGAATCAATCTGTGCCAGACTTATCTTCCCGCTCAGCAATGCCTCGTTAAATACCGAGCCATTTATCGCATGATAATTGAGCATCTTGAGTGGGGAAGTGGCTTTTATAGAGCGATTTTATCGGTTTTTGTTTGAAAAGTGTGCGAGCGTGATTTAATACGTAAAAAGCCCTTGCGCCCATCTGAGAACTGCCTATAATGCGCATCCACTGACACGGCACAGCAGGCCAACTACCTAGGTAGTACGGGACTTGCAGCTAAGTCAGTCTCTCTTTTAACAAAGAGATGCGAGTTAATCTCTTCGGAGATTTGATTCAGGTGATAAGCGCTTTATAAGGGCTTCGATTGATGACTTCTGTTTAAGAAATCATCGCTTGGAAAACTTCTTAAAATAAGCACTTGACGCCAACAACGGGAGGTGTAGAATACGCATCCCTAAGCCAACGACCTAGCGTCAACGGCCGCTAAATGAAAGATTGATTCTCTCATGTTAGCAACGCTCTTTAACAAGATGAAACAAGAAATCTGTGTGGACACTCACAGGTGTTGAGTTAATCGAAATTGCCTAACTTTCGGGTTGGCAATCAAAGAATTAAATCAATGTAACAATGAGTGTTCATAGCAATATGTACAACGTTTTTAAGATTCTTCCGAGTCTTTGAAACGGAATCAGAATTCATTGAGCCGAAACCTTCGGGTTTCACCAAAACTTTAATTGAAGAGTTTGATCATGGCTCAGATTGAACGCTGGCGGCAGGCCTAACACATGCAAGTCGAGCGGTAACAGGAATTAGCTTGCTAATTTGCTGACGAGCGGCGGACGGGTGAGTAATGCCTAGGGAACTGCCCAGTCGAGGGGGATAACAGTTGGAAACGACTGCTAATACCGCATACGCCCTACGGGGGAAAAGAGGGGACCTTCGGGCCTTCTGCGATTGGATGTACCTAGGTGGGATTAGCTAGTTGGTGAGGTAATGGCTCACCAAGGCGACGATCCCTAGCTGTTCTGAGAGGATGATCAGCCACACTGGGACTGAGACACGGCCCAGACTCCTACGGGAGGCAGCAGTGGGGAATATTGCACAATGGGCGCAAGCCTGATGCAGCCATGCCGCGTGTGTGAAGAAGGCCTTCGGGTTGTAAAGCACTTTCAGCGAGGAGGAAAGCTTAAGCGTTAATAGCGTTTAGGTGTGACGTTACTCGCAGAAGAAGGACCGGCTAACTT
>NZ_OXJV01000017.1:0-378212 GCF_900380485.1 Shewanella algidipiscicola
ATTAATGGCCATCTGGCGACGTTCACCGAAATCTAAAGTGCTGATACATTCCGACCAGGGAGTGCAATATACCTGCTCTGATTGGCGTAGCTTCTTAAAAGAGCACAATTTAGAAGCCAGTATGAGTCGACGAGGAAACTGTCATGATAATGCCGTCGCGGAAAGCTTTTTCTCGTTGCTGAAGAAAGATAGAGTTAAGAGAAAAATCTATAAAAACAGAGATGAAGCTCGCTCAGAAATATTTAACTATATCGAATATTTCTATAATCCAGTGCGTCGTCATGGTAGTAATAATGGACTGTCTCCTGTGCAGTTCGAAAAGCAGTACTTTGAGAAACAGTTAAGTGTCTAAGATATTAGGGGCTTACCAGTCAGGCCAAAAAGAGAGCCTAACCAAGCTCATCACCGACATTGATAAACGCGTAGTAGCGTTAGAAGTCAAAGAACGCGAGGGGGAACGCTATGTTCGACAATCTGCCCACTAACTTTGCCGTCGATGTAAGGACGCCCGACCCCGTAGTCGTTAAAGTACAGCCAAGCTCAGCGTTATTATTTATTCTGGGCGCACTGGTACTTGTTGCAGCTGGTTGGGTAAAGCGCCGTTAAAAATAAGCCCCAGAGGGGCTTTATAATTAAACAATTTCAATTATACATTTTTCAGTAAATGGGTTGAAATCATGAGTCATAGTCCAACCCATTGCTTTGATTCTACTATTAACAAGCGCCAAAACTTTTTCTCCCGCCGCTCCTGTAGATTCCAATGTTAAATCCATTCTTGCACAGCCAGACTGTTCAAGCTGCGGAGATAGTAGGTTAATGACTTCTTCTACTTCGCGTTCGATTAGCGGCTTGTGTGTCATAACAAAATCTGTCTTTCTGATCATTTTGATTTTTCCTATTTAAATTTGATTAACGTCATAATTAGATCTTGGGGCTTGGTGAAGATTTTCAAGGTATAACAAGCAATTATTACTTTTTTTGCTTTTACTAATTTGCTAAATTGACCACTTCTACTAGTAAGGACGCTTATGAATTTAGATTTCATTTTTGAAGAGTTGGATGGGGTTACTGAGGGCGTGGGTTCCGCAGCGTATGAAGCTGATGGGTATATGGTTATACCTTTCAAAGTTCACAACGAAAAGTTTATTTGCTACTTTCACGCTGTAAATTCTGAGTCAATCCCAGAAAATACACCTGAAGTAATAGAACAATTAACTGGTAGGGTACCCGATGAAAATGCCGTTGTAGTTAAGTTTTCTGCTTATATACCGATAAATGAAGATGACGAAGCAGAGCAAGAACATGCAATGCTTAAAGCTATAATTCCGCCAGAGCTGGCAAATGCGACAAATCCAGCCTTTAGAGCGGTAAAAGCAGTATTTGACTGTATCGTATTACACGAAAAAATAGCCGATGATCCTGTTTACATTTTTACCCCGATGACAGAAAAACATGGTAGCCTGTATTCCAGAGTTGCTGATCGTTATGCGGCTAAGTTAAACTATGTTAGAATTGTAGTTAATGAAGAAGAGTTAGGAGGGTGTTTGTATGTCTACGAAAAAGCAAATTGAAAACACTGAGACTCGACAAAATCTTAAGTTAAAAAAAGCTCATAAGCTAATTGACGCGAATAAAGCGTTATATCGAGCCGCAAAGAACGGCACGCTAAAAAAGATACAACCAGTCCAGATTTAGAAAAGCCGCCATTGTGCGGCTTTTTTATTACTTCCCAGAATGAAACCGCTTAACAAAATCGGGTTCTCTATCGCGCCAGGGCTTAAAGTTTCTCGGCTTAGCGATCAGTTTATCAGCAGCAGGCACACGATCTAACGTCTCGCACATTACATCAAGTTCCCATGCCTGGACCACATAACCCCCGGGCGTAACTAACGACCCCCCAAAGATAAAAAAGCCGTCCCAATGGTTATTGCATGGCATAAAACCGCTAGCGGCAATATCAAGCAACCGTAGCGCAGTGCTATTAGAGGGCTGTCCCGCCGCAATCCAGCGGTAAGCCGTGGCCTTTGTCACTGAAAAGTAATCACAAATTAAGTGCGGATCATCTTTGAATAACACTTTAAATTTGAGGCTATGAGAGTAGGTATATAAATAATTGTGCGCGTTCCTGAAATTAAACAGCATAAAAACTTCCTTTTATTATAATAATTTCACATAACAAATATCTTTTTGTTACGTTCTGGTTATAACAGAAAAGGACAGTAAAAATGAGATAATTAACGACTAGAGATGCTTTATTGTGAATAGTTTGCGATTTAACAACTAATGGTTTTAAATGCGCATTGTGACAGGGGTTTATATTTGGTCTATGTAAGTTACTGAAAGTCAATATCATTTCGATACTGTATTTAACATAATATACATTGTGCGCATCTAAGTGTAAGGCTGTAGAAATGGAATTGTGTAGTGGTAATTGGCATTACATTTTAAAAAAAGTCCATAAGTCATGGTTTAAATCATGAGTCGATAGATAGCGCCTTACCATATATAAACATCGGTCAGGCATAATTACCTTAACGCTATCGAGTCAAACAACTTTTATTGGTTTGGTTGTTGGGCTGCCAAGCGACGCAACATTGAGTGTTTAGATAGATCAATGCTACCGATAATTGTCTGTGACCATGACCATTAACCGAATCACTCAGTAGTAATCCGCTGGAATCACATTAGTTGAATACCGCAAATGAGCTATGAACACATCTAATGTCTAAGGCGTTTGGTCAATTAATTTCGTTTAACAGCATTTCTTGTCATCAACACTGTGGAGAACGTTAATCTGTTGGCCATCAACTGAGTGCCAAGACACATTTTCAACGCGTCGCTACGCGAAATCTAGCGTAGGTTTACCCACACAGATTTGTTTTATGCACGTAGCGACGCCTTAATTTTAAGCTATTACACTTATTTTTAAGCCACCAAATACGTTAACCTGTACTGAGCGATTAATGAGTGTTATCGTTTGACTATGACACTGGTAACACAATTAAGCTGATTTTATAAAAGGAATAAATAAAAATTTATTCATGCTTATATTACGATTTAAAATGTGATCGTTGAATCAATCATCATTTTTCACTGATATAGTAATAGCCACAATTTAATATTTTTAGGTTGATACATTGCAAACTAATATCAAAAATCATCTGTAATGTATTTCATTAATTATGACACTAATGTTCACAACTAAAGTGATTAATACAGATAACGTAATTAACGCTTACACATAGCCACCTTTACATTAGTAGTAAATATATTAGCAGTAAGTTTCTGACTTTTATTATTTGTTTTAATGAAAGATAGCTAAGTAGATTGAGACAACCACGGGATAATAGTGTTCCAATAAAGCCCCCTTAAATATTAACCTTTAGTGCCGATAATGATACTTATCGGCATTAAAACATCAGTTTGAATATTGAGTTAACTATTCTTACAACAAGTCCTAACTCTTGTATATCACTGATTAAAATGGCTGAATGAAAAAGAGATATACGATTTTTATGGCTTTATTTATTAATGTTTTATAAAGCAACCATTTTTAACAGCAATGCTGAATCTTGGCGTATAAAAGCAATACTTAATCCATAATAACATTTATATTTATGTATTTCAGTGCATACTCTCCTGCTCGCTATTATTTGCAAGCAGCCTTCATTTCTCGTGAAGGATAATAAGACTCTAAAGATAAACTCGGAAAGGTTAGACCGTTTTGGTTTGATGCGTTTTAATAACCTTAGTTGTTATTTATGACTAATAAGGCATACAAACGTATCATTGGACTGCCCTAGCCCTCTTTTGTAAAAATGAAATAAAGTTGGACTTTATTCGATGATAATCAAATTAATGGATGAAACAGCTCTCGCAATGTGCTCTAGATTACTACTCAAAATATCGGTGCCTATCAACCATAAGTGAAATAGCTGACTATGTTGATTAGGCCGTCTAACCTAACAACGCAGCTCCCCTCCTCATTTAGCTTATTTTATTCCCGATAAGGTATCTATCGGTTTATTCGCTGCACTTTGATGGCGATCCGATTGACTGGTGTGTAAATATTGCGATGTGGTATCAATACTTTCATGTCCGGCATCGGCTTGCACATGTGATAACGGTCTGCCGTGTAAATTAATATCGTGCGTGATCCCGGTATGACGTATGTTGTGCACACTTAATAATCGCATCGCTTTGGCATCTTCTATCATACCATCAGCTTCGGCGCAGTCGGCACTATACTCGATGATTTTTTGCACTTCCTCCCTCACCTGGCGAATACCAAGATTAGCGTTGATCAGTCCGCTTTCTCTACCTCGGCCAGCAGCGCGATGACGTACAAATAGTGGCGTTTGTTCATTAGAACTTGGTAGATCGCTTAAACCTAAATATTGCCTGTATTGGATTAATGCTGCGAGTAATGCATTGGATAAAGGCACCGAACGCTGTTTGCCCCCTTTGCTCTGCGGAATATTAAAGCGCCAAATACCCGTTTGTTTATTCTGAGTAAATTGCCCCATGATGGGGCTGTATCCAGCTCTTGCGCTGACATCTGATACTCGTAAATAACAGGAATAGATGAGTTTTATTAAAAATAAACTGCGTTGATGAGTCTCTGGTGAGGTTTGGGCAAGCCCTTCCACACTGCTAATGACATATGACCATTGCAGTTCGGTAAAAGCCAAGCTGTCGATATCGTCATGATTGACTAAAAATTTATGTTTTTTGGCAAATCGCGAGTGATTCAACCAAGCTTGTGCAGGATTACGCTCACAATAATCTTCGGCCATTAAAAAACCATAGTAGGATGATAAAATTGCCATTTTGGTTTTTAAAGCATTGTCACTCAACTCATAATTTTGTTCGACGCCAAGTTGCTTTTTACCGACAAAGGGTCGCCAAAGCGGATTAGGTAGACGCTGTCCCGTTGCTTTATCAAGTTTAAATTGCGCCACATTATAATAGCCAATAAGCGCTTTAGGTGGCTGTTGGCAATAGGCGACAAATTTGTCAATATCTCGGCGTGAAATCTGCGCGGGTGATTGTTTAACGACATCAAAACACCAATGTAAAAAGCAGCTGAGTTCACTACGATAGCTTTTATAGCTGTTTTCATTGTCACGTAGAGAAAATAATAGATCGCAAGAGAGCTCATAAATAAAGCCCGCATCTTCAATGCCATTAATACTCAATGCCGTGATATGTTGATTAATAATGGGATTGCCTTGTTCGAGAAAGTCTTTTGACTCAAATAAAGGCAATACGGTTGGCAATGATGTGATTGATTGAGCGTGATTATTTGGCATTAACAAATTACTTGAAGAGTGTAGCAAGTGTTACCGCTGATTTTATCATGAGTCATGCATTTAATATGCTTAATTTAATTAATCAATTAGAGTATTTAGATTAAACGGAAAACATCGAATCAAAGCTTTACACAGGACAATAAGCTTATCGTGCTTTACTTACCCAATATTAAATCCCAACAGCAAATTAGTACGCTGCTTACAGCGAACAAGGCCTGAGCTTATGTTTCGTCGTTAGCCGTACTCATGATAATGGTCAATCTACGAAACATGGCTTAGCGTGCATTATCGACAGGGTGATTGTCGGCCAAAAAGTCGAACATTACATGCTGTTGTTGTCCCTTAACGTTAAAGCTAACAAACATCCGCCAAACCATGTAATTACTACTACACGAGCCATAGACTAAGGTACCATTATAGCGACTTTCTGCGGTTTCAGTTAAATTTAACGGAATAACCCCCATAAACATGTCTCTACCTTCGACTCGAGCGCCCAATAATTGCACCGGTTCAGAAAAGGTTAATGATACCGTTAACGGTTTTTCACTGGGGGTCATCTCAGGTGTGATACTTAGGCTTATATCAATACCATTTATTGTTTGTTGACAAGGCGCTTGTGCGAATTGACACAAGCTATCGTCTATTGAAAATACTGAGTTTTTAGCAGCATTTTGAGCAATAACAGTACTATTGTCACCTTCAGAGCATGCCGTTAGTAGGACGATATTTAGCATGGATATAGTTGAGATAAAAATGCGAGTTATTTGCTTGTTTAGCACAATTTTTAACCTTCTGAATCATAGTGTTTACATTCTATACGGGGACTTTGATCTGGATCAATGTTGCATGCCGCATAATTCCTATCTTTTTTGATATTGCTCAAGTATCATTGCGATACTTAACATTAATTTGCATTAATGTTGAGCAACACGTTGACTCAATCAAGTTTGTTTCGTAGGAAACAGGCTTGTTAACGTCATTTTCTAACGGGTAAAGTGTCGCTTTACTCTAACAATAAGTACAAGTAATAAGCAGTGGAAGCAATATGATGAATCATTCCCAGCCTCAAGGCGCTGATTACAATTACACCGTTGTCCGCCAATTTGCATTAACCACAGTTTTGTGGGGAATCGTTGGTATGTCAATCGGTGTATTGATCGCGGCCCAGTTAATATGGCCACAACTGAACTTTGATACTCCATGGCTAACGTACAGTCGTCTTCGACCTCTGCACACAAACGCTGTGATTTTCGCGTTCGGTACTTCAGCACTTTTTGCAACATCTTACTATGTCGTTCAGCGCACCTGTCAAACCCGTTTATTTGCACCTAAATTAGCTGCATTTACCTTCTGGGGGTGGCAAGCCATCATTTTATCAGCCGTGATTACTCTGCCACTGGGCTTAACCAGTACTAAAGAGTATGCAGAATTAGAATGGCCTATCGATATCGCTATTGCCATCGTTTGGGTAACATATGCGATTGTATTCTTTGGCACCATCGTAAAAAGAACAACCTCACACATTTATGTCGCGAACTGGTTCTTTGGTGCCTTCATTATTACGGTAGCCGTGCTGCATATAGTTAACTCTATGGCGATACCAGTGAGCATGTTCAAATCATATTCACTCTACTCTGGCGCAGTTGATGCCATGGTTCAGTGGTGGTATGGACATAACGCGGTAGGTTTCCTACTGACAGCTGGTTTCTTAGGTATGATGTACTACTTCGTGCCTAAGCAAGCAGGTCGTCCTGTTTACTCATACCGTTTATCTATTGTTCACTTTTGGGCATTGATTGCATTGTATATTTGGGCAGGTCCTCACCACCTTCACTACACTGCGCTGCCTGATTGGACACAATCACTGGGTATGGTGATGTCGCTTATTCTATTCGCGCCTTCTTGGGGTGGTATGATCAACGGTATCATGACGCTATCAGGTGCTTGGCATAAGTTAAGAACCGATCCTATCCTACGCTTCCTTGTGGTTTCATTGTCTTTCTATGGTATGTCTACCTTTGAAGGTCCAATGATGGCGATTAAGACAGTTAACGCCCTTTCTCACTACACTGACTGGACTATTGGTCACGTTCACTCTGGTGCACTGGGTTGGGTAGCAATGGTCTCTATTGGGTCGTTATATCACTTGATTCCTTCTGTTTATGGTCACGGCCGTATGTACAGCACTCAGTTGATCAACGTGCATTTCTGGTTGGCAACTATCGGTACCGTACTTTACATCGTATCTATGTGGATCTCGGGTGTGATGCAAGGTCTTATGTGGCGTGCAGTTAACTCTGACGGTACCTTGACCTACAGCTTTGTTGAAGGTTTGGAAGCATCGTATCCATTCTACTTTGTTCGTTTCTTAGGTGGCGTGTTCTTTGTAACTGGTATGCTGTTAATGGCATATAACGTGTTCAAGACCGTAAAAGCACCGAAAGAATCTTTGCCAGCACTTGCTGAAGCATAAGGGGTAGATTAGATGAAATTTAATCATGAGATAGTTGAGAAAAACATCGGTCTGCTAGGCATCTTTACCGTTATTGCAATTAGTTTCGGTGGCTTGGTACAGATCACTCCTCTACTTTTTCAAAAAGATACCACTGAACCTGTTGATGGATTACGCCCTTACACAGCGCTAGAGCTTGAAGGCCGTGATATTTATATCCGCGAAGGTTGTGTTGGTTGTCACAGTCAAATGATCCGTCCATTACGTGCAGAAACTGAACGTTATGGGCACTACTCTGTAGCGGGTGAGTCAGTGTGGGAACACCCATTCCTTTGGGGTTCTAAACGTACTGGCCCTGATCTTGCTCGTGTAGGCGGACGTTACAGTGACAAGTGGCACGAAGTGCACTTAATCGATCCTCGTGCCGTGGTACCTCAGTCAAATATGCCTGGGTTCCCATGGTTAGCTGAAAACGTACTTGACGGTAAGTTAACGGCTAAAAAGATGGAAGTGTTCCGTGGTTTCGGTGTGCCTTACACTCAAGAAGATGTCGACAATGCTCAAAAAGCGGTTGAAGGCAAGACAGAGATGCAAGCACTGATCGCATACCTACAGTCGTTAGGTCACGCACTGAAATAAATTGGAGGCATAAATATGGATTACGGCACAATACAAGGGATTATCACCATTGTTGTTATGTTGACGTTTGTCGGTATTTTTGCGTGGGCTTATAGCGGTCGTCGTAAGAATCAATTTGACGAAGCCGCTAACCTTGTTTTCTCGGATGACGAGAAAAGCAAGGACTCAGGAGAGCATAAGTGATGATGAGTAGCTTCTGGAGTATTTGGATTACCGTACTCACAATCGTGGTAATCGCAGGATGTTTTATCCTATTAAGACTCGTCTCTAAAAACACCACGGGTGTTGAAGAAGGCAAGTCAATGGGCCATGCCTTTGACGGTATTGAAGAGCTCAATAACCCACTACCAAAGTGGTGGAGTTATATGTTTTATCTGACTATCGTCATTAGTGTGATTTACCTTGCCCTCTATCCAGGTCTTGGTAACTATAAAGGGTTACTCGGTTGGTCAAGCTCAAACCAAAGTATTGGTACAGAGAATGGCATTAAAGCTGATTCTGCAGCCGCGATTGAACTAGCAGTGAAAGAAGGCCGTTGGGTACAGTATGACCAAGAAGTGAAGCAAGCTGACGAAAAGTTTGGCCCTATCTTCGCTGCATACCTTGCAACCCCATTGGAAGAGTTGGTTAAAGATGAAGATGCATTGAAAGTCGGTGGTCGCCTCTTCCTACAAAACTGCGCACAATGTCATGGTAGTGATGCCCGTGGTAGTACTGGTTTTCCTAACCTAACAGATAATGCTTGGTTATACGGTGGTGATTTAGCCACTATCAAAACGACACTGATGAATGGTCGTCACGGTATGATGCCGCCTAAAGGGGGGTTACCTATCGATGATAGTGAACTTGAAGGATTAGCTGAGTATGTGGTTAAGCTTTCTGGTCGTGAACACGACGCCGCACTTGCAGCTCAAGGTCAAGGCTCATTCATGAAAGGCTGTTTTGCTTGCCATGGCATGGACGGTACCGGTAACAAGTTTATGGGTGCCCCTAACCTGACTGACTCTGCTTGGTTATATGGTGGTAGTCGTGGTGTGATAGTCGAAAGCATCAAAAACGGCCGTTCTGGTGTAATGCCAGCATGGAAAGACGTTTTAGGTGAAGAGAAAGTTCACGTGATCACAGCTTACGTTTATAGCTTGTCAAACAAGTAGTTACATATAGGTAACATCAAGGCCTCGAGATGCTCGAGGCCTTTTTTTTAGCTGTGCTTTTACTCAATTATCGGTAAAATGAGCTCAACAAATTAAACAGGTAGTTTTCATGAATACACCGCAAGTTTGGTATAAACAATTTTGGCCTTGGTTTCTTATTATTTTGCCCTTGTGCGCCGTCATTGCCAGCGTTAATTTGCTGATGGTCGCCATCGATACGCAAGACTCACTCGTCTCAGAGGATTACTATAAAGATGGTAAAGCCATCAATATGGATCTGCGTAAAATTAAGCACGCTAAACAATTAGGTTTGCAGTTTGAGATGTTAGTAAATGACGATGAAATCCGTATTGTACAACACGGTGGTGAGGCTTATTTGGCAGCATTAAGCATATCGTTTTTCCACCCAACCTTAAAACAACACGATTTTAGTCAAGTGGCAACAGCCGATGGCAATCAGGTTTACCGTATTAAGTTGGCAGAACCTATTTCTGGTGCATGGGAAGTCAGACTCGAAGGATTCGATCAAACCTGGCGTATTCAACAACGCCTTGACCTTAAAGACGATGCCCAATACTGGTTAAATTAGCTTTATCATGAATACCCCTGAGTGTTTTCATTGCGGTGAGCCAGTATTAACTGGCTCACAATTTATCTCTATGATAGATAATATGCCGCAACCTATGTGCTGCCCTGGTTGCCAAGCGGTATCAAAGGCTATCATCGATGCGGGATTGAGCAATTATTATCGCTATCGCACCGAACCGGGTAACAAACAAACGGCACTGGTGCCGGAAGAGTTAAACGTCAATTCAGCTTTTGATCTTAAAGAAGTGCAGCAAGACTTTGTCCACCATCAGGACAATATCAGTCAGGTTTCGTTAACCATAGACGGTATCACCTGCGCGGCTTGTGCATGGCTAATAGAGCATAAGTTAAAATCGGTCGATGGGATTGTAAGCATCGCGGTCAACACCACCACCGAACGCGCTTTTGTTTCATGGGATGATAACCGCATTAAACTCAGTAATATCCTTAATTTAATCAGTAATATCGGCTATCAAGCAGCCCCTTACCAAGTCGATGATGAAGAGATCCAAACCAAAAAAAATAGCCGTAAGTTTTTATTAAGACTCGGGCTAGCTGGCTTTGCCACCATGCAGGTGATGATGTTCGCCCTCGCCCTGTATTCAGAATACTTTACCGATCTCGATGTCGAATACCGTGACTATTTCCGCTGGGTAAGCATGATGTTTGCCGCGCCAGTGGTGTTTTACTCGGCGCAACCTTTCTATTTTAGTGCCATTCGGTCTATGTTATCGGGGCGGCTAAATATGGACGTGTCGGTGTCGATTGCTATTTGCGGTGCCTATATTGCCAGTTGTATTGCGACCGTCAGTGGTCAAGGAGAGGTCTATTTTGAATCGGTCAGCATGTTCACCTTCTTCTTGCTGTTGGGGCGCTACCTTGAACAAAACGCGCGACAAAAAGCGTCCGTCAGCTCCAACAACTTACACAAACTAATCCCCTTAACTGCGCATTTAGTGGATGTGGACGGCCAGCACAAGGAAGTCCCGGCGAAACGTTTACGCATTGGCGACATTATCCTCATTAAACCGGGGGAAGCCATCAGTGCCGATGGTGATATTATTGAAGGAAGCAGTAGTGTAAACGAAGCTATGTTAACTGGCGAGCAGATGCCTGTGACTAAACGTGTATCGAGCCAAGTATTTGCTGGCACAATCAATATAGACCACCCTATTAAGGTGCGTGTCACCGCCATCGGACAAGATCAATTAGTCGCTGAGATCATTCGACTGCAAGAAGCCGCATCCAATAATAAACCCACAGTCGCGCTACACGTTGATACCATCTCAAATTATTTTACCTGGACGATTTTAATCATCGCCTTGTTAACCTATTTAGTGTGGAAGGCCTATTGGCCTGAAGATGCTTTTTGGGTCACTTTATCAGTACTGGTAGCAACTTGTCCCTGCGCGCTTGCGCTCGCAACGCCTACCGCGATCACTTGTGCTACAGGATTATTTACCCGAATGGGAGTTGTGGCACGTAAACCTGGAGTGTTTGAAAAGCTGCCGCTAATTAATCATGTAGTGTTTGATAAAACCGGTACCCTCACCTGTGGCAGTCTGACGGTGGCTAACACTCGGTTACACAGTGACATTACCCAAACGCAAGCATTAGCGTTAGCGGCGGCCCTAGAGTCCACGTCACTGCACCCCATTGCCCGAGCCTTTGAACCTTATCGCGCCGATGATGTTCGGGTCGATAATGGGCGTAATTTTGCAGGGTGTGGCATCGAAGGGGCGATAAATCAACAGCACTTTATTATTGGCAGTGCTGATTTCATACACCAGCGTCTTGGTATTGACTGTCCCCCTAGCACACAGCAATGCGTATACCTTAGCCGCGATAATCAGCTCATAGCCAGTTTCGAATTGATTGATAACATTCGCCCCGATGCCTTGGTAACCGTTAACAAGCTACGTGGATCGGGCTGCAATGTGAGCATTGCCAGTGGCGATAGCTCGGCTCATGTTGATGAAATTGCTCAAGCCATGGGCATAACCAATGTGCATAAAGCGCTGAAGCCGCAGGATAAACTGCGCCTAATTCAACACTTGCAACAAACACAACAAGTGGCCATGTTTGGCGATGGCATTAACGATGCACCTGTATTGGCTGGCGCCAACTTATCAGTTGCCATGGGCAGCGGCGCAGCCATAACCAAAAACAGTGCCGATCTGATTTTATTAAGCGATCAACTCGCCCGCTTTACCGATGCGATGGCGATTGCCAAATTAACAGACAAAATCATTAAACAAAATCTCCTTTGGGCCTTGGGCTACAACTTGTTTATTATTCCGTTAGCGGTTACGGGTCACGTTTTGCCCTATATTGCAGCCATTGGCATGTCAGCCAGTTCACTTATTGTCGTGGCGAACAGCCTTAGACTATTGAAGGTACGAGTATGAGTATTATCTATGTGTTAATTCCCATTGCGATGTTGTTTGTGCTTATTGCCGTGGGGATTTTTTTCTGGGCAGTAAAATCTGAGCAGTTTGATGATCTTGATCGCCAAAGCGTATCGATTTTATTTGATGATGACGTAAAACCGTCAACGCCAAAAGACGATGAGAGCAAACCGCAGTGATCGATTTTACTGTTACTGGTGCCTTTTTGGTCGGGTTAATGGGCGCAGGTCATTGTATCGGTATGTGTGGTGGACTCGTGGGGGCGATATCACAGCAGATGCCCACGCAAACTAAAGGCAATGTACTGGTTGGTAAACTGCAATTTATTGTCAGTTATAATGCCGGACGTATCCTCAGTTATACCCTAGCTGGCGCCTTAATTGGTGGCTCGGCCAGCTTACTCAGTACCCTGTTTAGTTTAGATATCTATTTGCTGAGTATGCGTATTTTAGCCGGAGTCATGATGATTGCTACCGGATTATATATCGCCAAAATCTGGTCTGGCGTTGTGCAAGTCGAGCGGCTCGGAAAACGGGTTTGGCAAGTATTAGGCCCCATAGCTAATCGCTTACTGCCCATTAAAAGTTTAAAACAAGCTTTTGTGGCCGGCTTAATCTGGGGATGGTTACCTTGTGGTTTGGTTTACAGCACCTTGACCTGGGCAGTCGCGGCAAATTCGGCGCAACAAGGGGCGCTGATCATGGCAGCATTTGGACTAGGTACCCTGCCAGCGCTATTCAGTGCTGGTGTCGCGGCGCAAGTATTTGCCCAATTCGTGTTACGAAACTCGGTGCGTATGATCAGCGGCTTTTTGTTAGTTGGCTTTGGTATACACACTTTGTATATTGCAATTGCGCAGCTAAACTAGCTCACACTATTAAATTAGTTTAACATGGGCATAACTGTGAAATTCGAGAGACATTATGACGGATACCATTAAAAATCGTCGTTCGGCAGCCCCGGGATGCGCTATACATTGTCATGACTGTAGTATGGGTAGCCTTTGCATACCTTTCACATTAAATAACAATGAATTAGATCAGCTCGACGATATCATTGAGCGTAAAAAGCCTATCCAAAAAGGTGAGCAGATTTTTAAATCTGGCGACGCACTAAAATCTCTCTATGCCATTCGCTCAGGTACCATTAAAAGTTTCACCATTACCGAGCAAGGCGATGAGCAGATCACTGGTTTTCATTTGGCTGGCGACGTGATTGGTTTTGACGGTATTCACTCACAAATTCATCAGAGTTTCGCCCAAGCATTAGAAACCTCAATGGTGTGTGAAATCCCCTATGAAACCCTTGACGATTTATCTGGCACCATGCCTAAATTACGTCAGCAGATCATGCGCTTAATGAGTAATGAAATTCAAAGCGACCAAGAGATGATCTTACTATTGAGTAAGAAAAATGCCGAAGAGCGCCTCGCCGCTTTTATCAGTAATCTCGCAAACCGTTTTGGTAACCGTGGGTTCTCTCCTAAAGAGTTTCGCTTAACCATGACCCGCGGTGATATCGGCAACTATCTCGGCTTGACTGTCGAAACTATTAGCCGACTACTGGGTCGTTTTCAAAAATCAGAATTGATTGAAGTAAAAGGAAAATATATTACTATCATCGATTTTGAATCCCTTAATAAGCTAGCCGGTAACAATAGAATCGGTCGCTAAATAAGCGTTTTAATGGGTAAAGTTGATCTAAGACAAGGCAATTTACCCGTTATCGACCATTATTAAATTACAACGTCAGATAAAGGAATGATCTATGAAGGACTATCATAAAATCCTTGTTGTAGTGGACCCTACAAACGATGAACAACCTGCACTCGCAAGAGCGGTTAAACTTGCCATAAAAAACAAGGCCGCCATTACGGTATTCTTGTCTATTTTCGATTTTTCCTACGAGATGACCTCCATCTTATCGGGCCAAGAACGTGAAGCCATGCGTCAAGGCGTGATAGCTCAACGACAAGCCTGGTTAGCCGATATTTTGTTGCAATACAAAGACAGTGGTATCGACATTCAGAGTGAGGTTGTGTGGCATAACCGCCCGTTCGAAAGCATCATCCTGCACTCAATCGAAGGTAAGTTTGACTTAATCGTCAAAGGTACGCATCAGCATGATAAGCTTAAATCGGTGATCTTTACCCCAACCGACTGGCACTTAATGCGTAAAGCGCCCGTGCCCGTGCTGCTCGTTAAAGAACATGACTGGCCAGTGGCTGGTAAGATACTGTGTGCCATCAACGTGGCATCAGAAGATGACGATCATCAAACCCTTAACGGCAAGATAATCGAACACGCCCAAGACTTAGCCAAGAAGTTTGACGCTAAAGTGCACCTCGTTAATGGTTATCCCGGCACACCGGTAAACTTAGCGATTGAACTGCCCGACTTTGATGCACATACCTATAGCGAAACCATTCGCATGCAGCATGAACAACGAGTTTGGCACTTGGCCAGCCAATATGGCATCTCAACCGATTTCTGTCATGTTAAAGAAGGGTTACCTGAAGATGTGATCCCTGAGCTGGCTGAGCAACTCGATGCGGAACTGGTGATCCTTGGCACCGTTGGTCGTACTGGATTTTCGGCCGCATTAATTGGTAATACCGCGGAGCATGTAATCGACAGCATTAATTGTGATCTATTAGCTGTCAAACCAGATGGTTACAAGTCGCCGCTTGAAGATGAGTAACAACTAACGCACCGCTTCTTTAGACAATTGATTTAAGCTATACTACGCGCCCAGAATTTGATGATACTAGGCGCGTTTTTTATTATGTCTGATGATACTCTCTTAAAAAAACAGACCACACGGTTAAATAAGCTACAGAAGCGTCTTAGACGTGAAGTGGGTAGCGCTATCGCTGATTACAATATGATTGAAGACGGTGATACTGTCATGTGCTGTCTTTCGGGTGGCAAAGACAGTTACGCCATGCTCGACATTTTACTTAATCTACAGCAGCGTGCGCCGATCTCTTTTAAACTGGTCGCGGTCAACCTTGATCAAAAGCAACCGGGTTTCCCTGAAGATATTTTGCCAGCGTATCTCGATACGTTGAATGTGCCGTATCATATTCTTGAAAAAGACACCTTCTCTATCGTTAAAGATAAGATCCCTGAAGGTAAAACTACCTGCTCTTTGTGCAGTCGCTTACGCCGAGGCACCTTATACGGCTTCGCGCAGCAGATAGGTGCCAATAAAATTGCCCTTGGCCACCACCGCGACGACATTATCGAAACCCTGTTTTTAAACATGTTTTATGCGGGCAAACTAAAAGCCATGCCACCTAAATTACTCTCAGATGATGGCGCTAACGTGGTTATTCGTCCCTTGGCGTACAGTCGAGAGAAAGACATTGCCGAGTACGCAGGCTTAAAAGGGTTTCCTATCATCCCTTGTAACTTGTGTGGTTCACAAGAAAACCTTAAACGCGCGGCGGTAAAAGAGATGCTCAGCACCTGGGACAAACAGTTTCCTGGCCGTATCGAAACTATTTTTACCGCTATGCAAAATACCAGCCCATCACAGGGTGTCGACAGAGCACAGTTCGACTTTAGCTCGCTGACACGTGATCCAGACGCTCCGATGAAAGGCGATGTGGCCGAGTCAGATCTGCCCGCCTTTGATTTTCTCGATATTGCCAATAACGGTCATATCGACTTAGATGCGGCGAAGCGCAATACCGATGCTTTAAAAATTGAGGTTGTCAGTACATATACGCCTTAGCATTTAATGGTCAGAGCGTGACATAAAAAAACCTCCGATGGAGGTTTTTTTATGTCTGTCATTTTGAGCTGTTATCGAGGGTGAACTCTCTATAAAACAGCCAGTAAAGGGATGAATAACACCTATCTGTTATTTATCGCTAGAGCTTACCCAAGGGCTTACGACATCTGGGCGTCGATCGAAGCTAATGCTATCTAGCTGATTGATACGCTCTCGAGACAAACGAAAAACACCATCAAAGCCAATGGTTTCGCCATTAATCTTTACCGTCGCAGCTTGATCAAATTCAAAATTAAGTCCGCGAATATCGTCAGTAAAATAACGCATAGGGAAGCCTTGCATGGTATGCAGTAGATCATCCATTTGTGCTTGCAACATGACTAAGTCAGCTTGTTGATATTGCGGCTGCGTTTGCTTGGCGCGTATTTGCATGGCAATACCACATTGGCTAGCGTCATTTTCCATCTCTAAATGCACTAATGCCCTGTCCGATTTAAGCCTGTCATCATAAGGAAGAAAAATGCGCTGCGAGTCAGTAATGGTTAATGGGAACTGCTCTTTTTCGGTTGCAATATAGCCATTTTTTATCACACAGCCTTGTGCTTTAGGTACTGAAAAAGTTAACTCAATCAGCGGATAATGGCCTTTATTCACCTGTTTAAGACGTTGATAAAAACCCTGATATTCCAGCGATATCGGCGTTGCTTGGGCAGTCATACTGCCAAGTAATAGGCAACTAAACAGCAGAGCCTTGTTCATAATTTTCCACCAAAAATTGATTATTGTGACGTAACATATCGAGTAATTCTTCGATATAAGCTTCTTGCCGTTCAGAATAATTGAGCAAACCATACACTAATTTGTCAGCCCTAATGGGCTCCCCTTGTGCACGCAGATCGGCTCGGATAGATCGTAATAGCGAATAAGCAGCGTTCGAATTTAAATTACGCATGTAAGATCCAACAGAGTCATCGACACTGTTAAAAACGGCGACTTCATGGCTCATTCCTTCACTGCGTGATTGTGGCACTAGACCACAACCTTTTCTAAAGCACCATTGACCAAAAAAGTTGAGCCCTTCTTTGGCAAAGCGGCTACTGCCCCAACCTGTTTCATTGGCAGCCTGAATTAATACCAAGTCTTCGGGGATAATGTCGACCCGTCTAAGTAACTGATTAAGATTATTAACAGTCACGCTGCGCATACTGTATTGGTATTTACTGGCTAATTGCTGAATACGAAACAGCTCCGCTTCAGAAAGCACTTCACCATCTACGAGATGTTGTAGTGAGGCGAGCAGAAACTTGCGCTCTTCTGCAATAATATTGTTGTGGTGCTGTACTGCAGGGCGTAAGAAATCAAAGAAGGCTTTTTTCTTTTCAGCCACATCGGCAATCGCTTCAAAATCCGGGATCTGGCTGTATTGACGCTTATTTTTTAACAGCTGGCCTTGGCTGCCCTCTTCGCTTGGTTGCAGATCAACCAACAAGAGCTTAACCGCCAATAGGGACGCCACCACAACAGCCAACGCTATGATAACTTTATTCACACTACCTGTTTTCAAATTGCTAACTCTTTTAAGGGTTTAGGAGGTGATTATATGCGATCTATGCCACGAAACAAAACCACTATGCCCCAAGACATTATTCGCTATAATATGTGGCGATATATTGGGGATTCAGGAAGGAAAAACCCGCATGCACAACTATGCACTTAATCAATTTACAAATGTGGTTGCCATTGGTGGCGGTCATGGGTTGGGACGAGTGCTATCTGCATTATCATTTTTAGGCCCTAGGCTGACAGGCATTGTGGCCACCACTGATAATGGTGGCTCAACGGGACGATTAAGACAGCAGCAAGATTGCATTGCATGGGGAGATTTACGCAATTGTTTATCACAACTGGCATCGCGGCCATCTGTAGGCTCGCTATTATTTGAATACCGCTTCAGTAGCCAGCATGAGTTGAACAACCATAACCTTGGCAACCTAATTTTATTGGCGCTCGATGAACTTTGTGTCCGCCCTCTCGATGCGGTTAACTTGATCCGTAAGCTGCTCAATATCGAAACCCAAGTGATCCCAATGTCTGAAGAGCCCACCCATTTAGTCGCCATACAATCTTGTGGTACTAAGATTCTGGGCGAAGTGGAGGTCGATGGCATGCAGGAGTCGCCTATCGCTTTATCACTTGAACCAATGGTTGAAGCAACCGCCGAAGCCTGTGATGCGATAAAAGCCGCCGATTTGATTATTTTAGGCCCTGGTAGTTTTCTCACCAGTATCATGCCGCCATTATTACTGCCTATCTTAAGCGAAGCTTTGGCAAACAGTAACGCCAAGGTGATTTTTATCGATAACTTAACTGCCGAGCCGTCATCAACGGTGAATTTTAATCTCGAAAAGCGCTTACATTGGTGCGAACAAGTGCTAGGCAATAAAGTCGTCAATCATGTGTTATGTCATGGTGAACAGTGCCATACTGACGGTAATATCACCTATTTCCCGCTACGCAGTAAGCATCATGTAGGCCTACATGATCGCAGCGCCTTAGCTGAAGCTATCTCCTTTATCACTCAGCTTCCTGCGCTCGAATCTTAAGGGGTTAGCACCACACTCTCATATTCGCAAAAAACACCATACTGACGATAAAAAACGGTTAACGCATAAGGCGATAACCGTTTTATGAAGAGCACATGGGATCAGTACTTAGCCTTGCGCTAATTTACACCACTTGCGCGATAGCGTGACAAATTGCAGGCATATTGTCACGGGTCATCCCCGCCACACTGATACGGCCAGAGCCCACAATATAAATACCAAACTCCTCTCGTAAACGTTCGACTTGTGCTTTGTTCAGTCCCGAGAAGCTAAACATCCCATTTTGCGTCGAAATAAAGCTGAAATCTTGGCTAACGCCCACGCTTTTTAGGGTATCAACAAACAGAACCCTCATCTGGGCGATACGTTCACGCATCTGTTGTAGTTCAGCTTCCCACATCGCTCTTAATTCATTGTCACCTAAAATGGTGGCCACGATCAGCGCGCCATGAGCCGGAGGATTGGAATAATTACCTCGAATAGTGCTCTTCACCTGACTAAATGCCGTTTTAGCTGTGTCTTGATCTTTCGCTACTAACGTAACAGCACCGATACGCTCGTTATAGAGGCCGAAGTTTTTAGAAAATGAGTTAGCCACAATCAGTTCAGGAACGATATCGGCCACCAAACGTAACCCTTGGGCATCTTCTTCAACACCATCACCAAACCCTTGGTAGGCGAAATCAAATAAGGGTACTAATTCTTTTTGTAAACATAACTCAGCAACGGCTTGCCATTGGCTCTGATTAAGATCGATACCCGTTGGGTTATGACAACAGCCATGCAACAGCACTAAGTCCCCTGCTTTTGCGGTGGCTAAATCAGCCAGCATAGCGTCAAAATCCATGCTATGAGATGGCGCATCATAATAGCGATACTGTTTCACTTGCAGCTGCGCAGATTGAAAAATATTGTTGTGGTTCGCCCATGTAGGATTACTGACCCAAATGGTATTTGAGTCAGTATTACGTGCCACAAATTCAGCAGCCACTCGTAGAGAACCTGTACCGCCTGGCGCCTGCGCGGTCACGGTACGTTGTTGTTGCAATACTTGATGTTGCTCACCAAAAAGCAATGTTTGTACCGCGCTGTTATAAGCCTGTACGCCATCGATACCTAGGTAACTTTTACTTGTTTCATTATCAAGCAGTTTTTGCTCTGCTAATTTAACCGACTTAAGAATAGGAGTTTGACCTGACTCATCCTTATAGATCCCTACTCCCAAATTAACTTTATCTGAACGTGGGTCGGCTTTAAAAGCATCGGTAAGGCCAAGAATGGGATCGGCAGGAGCCAGTTCTACCTGGTTAAATATCATGACAGCATTCCTAAAAATTAGAGTAAATGTAGGGAGTTCGCCGCCATTTATACCATTGTCGACGACGGCTTCATAGCGGATTTTCATCAGCATCTGTTTTTTTGCGTTGCGATAAGGTTTATCTCATTTTTTTGGCTAATAACTATCGATATTTCAGTATATAGCCAAAATTTTTACGATCGGTTAATTGCCTAGCGATGACACTCTATCACTGTTTTCCATGGCATTTTATGGCTAAGCAGATTGACGCAAACAAAAAAGCCTCAACTAAGTTGAGGCTTTTTTGTCATCTTAAGATGGTACCCGTGGCCAGACTTGAACTGGCACGCTTATTCAGCGAGGGATTTTAAATCCCTTGTGTCTACCGATTCCACCACACGGGCAATGTGTGCGTTTTACCGCTATTGCGCTAAAACTTAAAGTGGAGGCGCGACCCGGAGTCGAACCGAGATCGACGGATTTGCAATCCGCAGCATAGCCATTCTGCCATCGCGCCTTATATCGAAGGCGTTAAGGCCAATCGTTAAGATTGGAGCGACATATCGGGTTCGAACCGATGACCTATACCTTGGCAAGGTATCGCTCTACCAACTGAGCTAATGTCGCAGGTCTTAATGCTTTCAATCTCAATCAAGTTCTAGTTAAGAAGCTTTCCCCTGACTGCGGAATGGCATTCTACCGATTTAAGCCCAAGAGTCAACGCTAAATTTTGCAATAATCGAGATTAATTAATTGGTTGCTGCAATATTGGTCGCTGTGGTTTTTTGTTAACCAACCCAAGTTAATAACCGCATAAAAAAACGCCTGAATCAAAGACTCAGGCGTTTTTATGATGCTTAACTAATGAGTTAAAGGTTAGGCAATGACTGATATTGTAAGCCCAACATCTTTTGCATTACGCCTACAACCTGACAGCTGTAGCCAAATTCATTGTCGTACCATACATATAAGATAGTACGGTTACCTTCGGCAATCGTGGCTTGTGAATCAACGACACCCGCGTAACGAGAACCAACCAAGTCTGACGACACAATTTCAGTTGACTCGGTAAAATCAACTTGGTTTTGTAATTCAGACGATAAGGCAACTTTACGAAGATACTCGTTCATATCTTCTTTGTTAGTTTCGCCATTAAGGTTTAGGCTGATGATCGCCATAGAGACATTAGGCGTAGGCACACGAATAGCGTTGCCCGTAAGCTTACCAGCTAAAACCGGGAGCGCTTTAGCCACCGCTTTGGCGGCACCTGTTTCGGTGATCACCATATTTAATGGTGCGCTGCGGCCACGACGGTCTGCTTTATGATAGTTATCAATTAAGTTTTGGTCGTTAGTATACGAATGGATCGTTTCAACGTGACCATTAACAATGCCGTACTTGTCATTGACCGCTTTGAGTACTGGCGTTATCGCATTAGTCGTGCAACTTGCCGCCGATACGATAGTGTCCTCATCTAAAATATCATTCTCATTGACGCCATAAACGATATTCTTAATGGCCCCCTTCGCGGGAGCGGTAAGCAATACTTTTGCCGCACCTTTCGATTTAAGATGAAGGCCTAAACCGTCTTCATCTTTCCAAATCCCGGTGTTGTCGACCACTAGCGCATTATTAATGCCATATTGAGTGTAATCAATTTCATCGGGAGAGTTAGCGTAGATGACTTGAATATAAGTACCGTTGGCAATAATGGCATTGTTATCTTCATCGACTTCTACCGATCCATTAAAAGGTCCATGAACTGAGTCACGACGCAATAAGCTGGCACGTTTTTCTAAATCGCCCTTACGACCACCGCGAAGCACAATAGCACGTAAACATAATTTGTTGCTCACACCCGTTCTTTCAATCAATAGACGCGCTAATAGGCGTCCTATACGACCAAAACCATACAACACCACATCACGCGCTTGCTGTGTATCTTCATGATCGATGGCACTTGCCAATTCTTGGCTCATATAGGCTTCAATCTGGCTTGCATCTTGGTGTTCACGCCAGTAGTTGACCGCTAATTTACCGATATCAACTTTGCATTGCTTTACAGCAAGCTTGCTAAGTGCTTCTACAAACGGGAAGCTTTCACGCAATCTGAGTTTTTCGCCAACATGACGGCGTACTAAACGATGGGATTTAATGATTTCGATAGTCGAAGCATTAAGAAGGGGTTTACCGTATAGAACGACTTCTACACCTTGATTACGGTACAGCTTACCCAACAGAGGCTGCATCGCCTCTGCCATTTCAAAACGTTCTTGCCAACTTTGTAGGTGTTTATCAGCGGTCATTTACAGATCCTTTATCTCACTTTAACTACTTTATTTGTAGAAATATTTGAGTAACAAAGAGAAAAGCCCAATAATCTAGTCTTATCAGTACAAAATCCCCCTTGTTGGTCGGCGCTATTGTAATGAAAACACGGCTTTCGATCTAGTAAGATATTTTCCGTAAACGTGTAATAATATTAGATAAAATCACCAAAGGAACTCGAATTGCGTATAAAATTTGTAATCATTACACCATTATTGTCGGTTTTAAGCGTTTTCACCCTTTTCGGCTGTGATAATGGTGTTAATACCACCACCATTTGTAAAAATAATCCTGAGCTTTGTGACGATTTACATCGCGATAGTTGGTGTAAATATGAAAAAGCAGACTTGATCAAGCAACGCTATGTCTTAAAAAACAGCCCGTCGCCCTCTGGTGAGCAAGTTTATCAACAGCTGATCAACCTAGAAAATTACAACAAATGCATCGAACTGGCTGCAGGTGTTCAACATATTTTGCATCCAGAGCGTACAAATGATCGCGCCAAAGCCTTTGGTGTCAGCGCGCAAAATCTCTCGCAACTGCAAGCCACAACCAAAAATAATCCCGACATCTATTTGTCGTTTTACCACTGGACCCGTTTAAGCGATGTACAGGCACAGGCACGAGTGATTCAGGCTGAGCGCGCAGGCAAAATAAGCGATCCACTGATTTTGGCGCAATTGGCCGCCTACTATCAAAAATCAGATAACCAAAAGGCAATGACGCTGTATTTTAATTTGTTAGAGACCACCAGCCCTGAGCAGTTTAATCCTGACTGGCTATTGGGACTCGCTAGCCTTTATCAGCAGCAAGGCGATTTAGAAAAAACCTACCTGTTTTCTAAGGCCAACGTCTTAATGACCGACAATACCGCCTCGGCGCAAAAAATGAGTGCCTTAGTTAATGGTAATAAACAGCTTGAGGCCGTCTTAACAGAGCAAGCACAAACCCTAGTTGTGCATCTTAACCGAGGCGACTACGCTTCTAGTGATATTCGACAGCAATTGCACCCTAATGCGCAATGAAAGGTGATAAAGTGACTTGTCGACCCGTTTTGTTGACAATATATTCGTAATATATAGTATTTTTTTTACAGGTTAAGCCCATTTTTCTGTAAAAAACCTGATCTTTGTATAGAAAACTGCGAAATTGTTACGCTATTTAACCGATATCAGCCGATATCGCTTGACGATAGCTGTCATTTTGGTAATTTTACTACCAGATTACTTTTATACATTTACTTGAGGGATATGAGATGACTATCCGCGTTGCAATTAACGGCTATGGCCGTATCGGTAGAAACATACTTCGCGCGCTTTATGAAAGCGAAAAAGACTATCCAATCCAAATCGTTGCCATTAACGATTTAGGCGATGCTTCTATTAATGCTCACCTCACCAAGTACGATTCTGTACATGGCCGTTTTAATGCCAAGGTCGAGCATGATGATGAGGCTATCTATGTAAACCAAGATAAAATCCTCACCTTCTCTGAACGTGATCCAGGCAAGCTACCATGGGCAGAGTTAAATATCGATGTAGTATTTGAATGTACAGGTATTTTTACGTCTAAAGAAGCGGTGCAACCGCATCTAACTGCGGGCGCGAAGAAAGTGATTATTTCTGCCCCAGGTAAAAATGTCGATGCGACTGTCGTATACGGCGTCAATAATGACATTATTACTCCAGATATGACGGTAATTTCCAATGCGTCTTGCACCACAAACTGCCTAGCACCTTTTGCTAAGCCGTTAAATGACGAAATTGGTATCGAGTCGGGTCTGATGACCACAATTCACGCTTATACCAATGATCAACGTTTATCAGACGTGTATCACACTGATTTACGCCGTGCCCGTGCTGCGGCTATGTCGATGATCCCAACAAAAACGGGGGCAGCGGCGGCTGTTGGCCTTGTAGTACCAGAATTAGCAGGCAAATTTGATGGACTCGCAGTGCGCGTACCTACGGTAAACGTATCATTGGTCGATCTGTCTTTCATCGCAGCCCGTGATACCACGGTTGAAGAGATCAATGCCATCATCGAAAAAGCAGCCAGTGTTGCACCAATGAGTGAAGTATTAGCGGTTAATCATGAGCCACTGGTTTCTATCGATTTTAACCATAACCCTTACTCATCTAATTTTGATGCAACGCAGACTCGCGTAAATGGTCGCCTAGTCAAGGTAATGGCTTGGTACGATAACGAGTGGGGCTTTAGCAACCGCATGTTAGATAACGCCGTTGCCCTGATGAATGCCAAGTGATAAGTAAGCCTCACTAACCGCTATTGGGATTAAATAAGTTAGGGGTTAGATAAGTTAATAAACATATAAAAGGAGCCATTAGGCTCCTTTTTCATTTCATGCATTCTGACAACCGATCCACCAGCCAAGCGTTTCGCAAAGAGTCACTGCTCATCATTTGATGAAGCTACTTAATATCAGTTACCTAGCAGATCGTTACTTTAGTGGCGAAGAGACAGATGAGTGTATGGCTTTTGTAAACGTTATTCAGCCAGTATAGATGAGGCAATATATAGAGTTACTGTAACGATTGAGCATACATTGAATTTAGATAAAAATTGCACTCGAAAATAAACCGGCCGAGGGGGAAATGGGGGCCGATATCCCCGTTGATCAACCTGCGCCTCACAATCTTATCGGTAGCGATTAACCAATAATAATTTAAAAGTCATGACCTTAGCAGTTGATAAGGTTTAAATGTATTTAAAAGCGTTTTATCCGCACGACTTTCATCACCTCAAATTCCAGCCCAGCAACTGTTTCAACCTCAGGGTAGTAGGTCATATTCACCTTCTGTCCTTGTAAACTACGGTATTTTTTAGTGCGCTTAAATTTAAACGGTGCATCGCAGCCTTCAATCATTACCGTATGTTGTACCCACTCGTCGGTTTCTCTTTGAGTATGAGAAAGAATTTTCACTCCTTCTGAATGCACTAAACCATCATGTTTATCGAGCATTTTATCTACAACATGTTTCATAACCAGACCTTTTTACGATGAGAAAATGTAAACCTACGAAAATGACAATAAAAAATTATATAACATCTCATCCAAATTGCATGCGGTCCTAAATTGTACCAAATCTAGAGCGTTAACAATACCTCTACCGCCCAAGACTTAACAAGCGAAGCTTTCAATGCCCTACATTGACTCGCATATTGAATGTATGGGTTGATGCCCGGCTGAGCTTTACAGCATCGCCATCTCAGCTCGTGTGTATAACTTGCTTACCAAGGCAGTGGATTACCATCATAATTATAAAAGCCACCACTACCAGTTAATACTAACTTGTCGATACAATGGCTTAAGCCCGCGACAGAGTCCTTTACACTGATAAGCGCATTAGGGCCTCCCATAGCGGTTTGTACCCAGCCAGGATGATATACAGCACAGGCGATACCATCAGCATGCAAATCAATGGCGAGACTTTTTACAGCGGCATTAAGCGCCGCCTTAGATGAGCGATACAGGTATGCCCCGCCACTATTATTATCGGCAATACTGCCCATTTTAGAGGAGATGAAAATCACTTTACTCTGCCTGCTTTGCTTTAATAACGGATAACAGGCTTGTGTCAGCATGATGGGGGCGATGGCATTAACTTGCATCACCTTAAGCCACTCTTGCTCGTCACAATGGCCAAATGTGACCCCTTTAGGACCATAGTCACCGGCATTATTAATCAGCAGATCGATTGGTTCTCCAACAAGGCTATCAATAAACGCATTCATCTCGGCTTTAACGGTAATATCCAGTCTCACCAAGCTTAATTGTGAATACTGTTGACTTAAACGCTGCAATGCATCGGCGTGTTGCGGCGCACGGCAACACGCGGTGACACGCATGCCTTGTTTGAGGTAATGGTTAACAAATCCTAATCCAATGCCTCGATTGGCGCCGGTGATCACTATATGTTGACTCATATGCCCTTCCTTATGCTGTCTACTTTTTCACGTTGTGGGTTTCAAAAAAACGCCTTATGACATTTGGTATTTACCAAGATGCTATCTAATTTAGCGTTAACGCCTCTGTTAACCTAAAGATGTTTTTGCCACAATAAGCCTCTTATTTTTTTAGATGGTCCTCTGTTTTGGATATTTGCCAATATTTAGCATCGACATTAGATGCCACTCAAGTGGTAAAAGTGGCGAGTCTACAAACCTTATGGAGTGGTTATGGTGAAATCGCCCGTTATCAACTGCAGATCAACGCAAAACCACGCAGTGTCATTGTAAAGTATATTAGTCCCCCGCTTGACGTTGACCATACCTATCAGTGGCATAATGCGATCGCTCACCAACGTAAGATGCACTCCTATCAAGTTGAAGCAGATTGGTATCGACACTGGGCGCACTTGTGTGGGCCAGCCACGCCAATGCCAACTTATATTGCCCACTACCAAGGTCATAATACTAACGAGTCGGTTATGGTCCTCAGTGATTTGGATAGCAGTAATATAAGGACTGCCGGCTATCCACTGCGTTATCAGTCATTAACGGTTACACAAACCAAGGCGGTGTTAAGTTGGCTCGCGGCGTTCCATGGTCAATTTATTATCCATAACCCCACAAAGGAGTGGCCAGCAGGGTTATGGCCTCAAGGCACCTACTGGTATCTGGCCACACGTATGCAAGAATATGCCGCTATGGATGACGGCGCGCTTAAACAAGCAGCGCACGCCATTGATGTTCGGCTCAACCAAGCTCAATTTCACACTTTAGTGCATGGCGATGCCAAAGTGGCTAACTTTTGCTTTCGCAATGATGCCGCTGAACACGGTGCAAACGTGAGTGTTGCCGCCTTAGACTTTCAATATGTCGGTAAAGGTTGCGGGGTTAAAGATGTTATCTACCTCTTAGGCAGCTGCTTGGACGAAGCCATGCTCTTTACACATTATGACGAGCTCATGGAACATTACTTTAGTCAATTTCGCAAGTCAGCTAGTGCTACCTTAACGGGGGCAGTGATCGATGCAGCTATCTGTGAATGGCAACAACTATTGCCTTTTGCTTGGGCTGATTTTGAACGATTTTTAGCAGGCTGGGCACCATCACACCATAAGCGACATCGTTTTAGTGACATGATGACCCGCCAAGCGCTGGCTCTGTTGTAACCATTCTTGTCAAGCTGAGGCTATTGATCACAATAATCTAGTTCTTACTCTGCATCGTTAAGCCGCCACATATTGAGCCAGCTGAACTGCTCAGTCATAGTTGCCAACTTGTTACACACCTGTTTACATTATTAGACTTTATCAATTACGCCATTAGGCTAACATTCCAACCTTAAAGTTAATACGTCCGTATCATTGTCTTCTTATGGAGACAAGATGGCATGGAGCGCCCACGTGTTGAGCGCATCAAGTTAAGGCAAGAGGTGTTTTACATCAGCTTGTATGGTGACGTTTCACCTAAACAATTAAAAGAGCTTGGTGAAAAAATTCACGATGAGCTGATGCAATTGCCGCTGGTTAATATCACTGATTTTTATGGTGGTTTAGGCTATGAAGTTGCCATCGAGGTCAGCAAAGATAGGCTGCGTGAATATAACCTGACCTTTAACGATGTCGCAAGCGCAGTGCGCGGTTATTCGCGCAATATGTCCGCTGGGCAAATTAAAGCGGAAAACGGTTATATCAATCTCAGGGTACAAAATCAGGCGTATGTGGGCTATGAATTTGAAAACCTGCCGCTGATCACCTTAGAAGATGGCACTAATGTGTTGCTTGGGGATGTGGCCACCGTTATCGACGGTTTTGAAGAAGGGATCCAATACTCAAAATTTAACGGCAAAAACTCGGTCACTTTCTTTATTGGCGCATCAAACGATCAGAGCATGACCGATGTGGCCAAAGTCGTTAAGCAATATGTTAACGATAAACAGCAAACCTTGCCAGGAGGGCTCAAGTTAGAAACTTGGGTCGATATGACCTACTACCTTGAGGGCCGGCTCGACCTGATGCTCGACAGCATGAAGAGTGGCGCCGTCTTGGTATTTATCATGCTGGCGCTGTTTTTACGGGTACGTTTAGCGTTTTGGGTCATGATGGGGCTGCCGGTGTGTTTCCTTGGCACTTTACTATTTATGCCCATGGCGATGATCGATGTCACCATTAATGTCATTAGCCTCTTTGCCTTTATCTTAGTGCTGGGGATTGTGGTCGATGATGCCATTGTGATGGGAGAAAGTGCCCATACTGAATGTGAAAAACATGGGCAAAATATCGACAATGTGATCCGCGGAGTGAAACGGGTCGCCATGCCTGCAACCTTTGGCGTATTGACCACCATTGCGGCATTTTTGCCTATTACGCTCGATGATGGCCCCTCCTCCGCATTTGGCCAATCTATTGGCTATGTGGTGATCTTGTGTCTGCTATTCTCTCTGGTGGAGTCTAAGCTCATTTTACCCGCACACTTAGCCCGCATGAAACCTAAAACCATTGTTAACCCCGGCTCTAAAAAGCCGCTCGACTTGCTTAGATTGGCGGTCAACGCGCTGCAATCCCGAGTCGATAACGGCTTACAATATGTGATACGCCATTGGTATCATCCATCATTAACCTTAGCAGTAAAGTATCGCTACGCCGTCATCATGCTGTTTATCAGTTTTATCTTAATCTGCGCTGGGCTCTACTCTGGTGGCATTATCCGCTATGTAGGTCAGCCTAAGATCCCCCATGATTTCCCGCGGGTCAATGTTGAGATGAATGTTGATGCCTCGGAGAAAGCAACTCTGGCGGCCGCGCTCGCTATCGAACAAGCCTTATATGATGTGGATAAAGCCATAGAAGCCGAATATGGGCAAAGAATGATAGCCGATATGCAGGTTGATCTTGAAGGCCGTACCAGTGCCAATATCATGACCAAGTTGGTCGACCCTGAACTGAGGCCAATGGATACCTTTGCCCTTGCCGAGCGTTGGCGACAAGCCATGCCCACCATTGCCGGGGTCAAGTCCTTTACCATACAAGATAATTTATTTGGTGGCGGCCGTGATGACGGTGACATTAGCTTTCGTTTAGAGGGGAAAGATGACGCGCAGCTCGTCGCAGCGGCCTTGGCGTTAAAAGCGAAATTGAACACCTTAAAAGGGGTCGGCGATGTGAATGATAGCCGCCAATCCAGTGCTAAAGAGGTGCAGTTTAAGCTTAAACCCCTCGCTAACAGTGTCGGCTTAACGTTAGCTGATATTGCCGCCCAAGTGAGTGCCAGTTTTTATGGGATGGAGGCACAGCGGATTTTACGTAACGGCGAGGAGATAAAGGTGATGCTGCGCTATCCAGAGGCGCAACGTAATGCGATAACCCATGTGACAGAGGTGATGATCCAGACGCCCCAAGGCGCAGAGATCCCGCTATCAGAGCTGGCTGAAATCGAAATCACTCAAGGGGTGAATGGCATTCGCCGCGAAAACGGTAATCGCACCATCAATGTGTGGGCTACCGTCGATGCTGCGCAGGCTGAACCCTTTAAATTAGCGCAAGATATTCGTGATAACTTTATTCCTGACTTATTGAAGCAATACCCAAGAGTGAAGAGTGAAGTGTCAGGTAATATTCAAGAGCAGATGGAAAGCGCCAGTACTCAGCAACGCGACTTTGTCATTTCGCTCTTGGTGATCTACAGCTTGCTTGCCGTGCCGTTAAAGTCGTACTTGCAACCCTTTATGATCATGTCGGTGATCCCGTTTGGGGTAATTGGCTCAGTTCTGGGGCATATGATCTTAGGGATAGATTTAAGTGCCTTGTCACTGTTTGGGATTATTGCCGCCGCTGGGGTGGTGGTTAACGACTCTTTGGTGATGGTGGATTACATCAACCGCTCACGCCAAAACGGCGTGGCGATGAAAGTCGCGGTGATCAATGCTGGCTGTCGCCGCTTTAGGGCGATTTTACTGACCTCGCTGACCACCTTTATCGGCTTAGTGCCTATCATGACAGAGACCAGCATGCAGGCGCAGATGGTGATCCCTATGGCGGTATCCTTAGCCTTTGGGGTGTTATTTGCGACCGTAGTCACCTTGATATTGATCCCCTGCCTTTATCTGATGATTGAAGATATTAAGGCGTTATTTCAGCCAAAATCGACAGGAGATACTGCAATGTCACCCACAGTTCTACAGCCTGAGCCACAATCTTAAAGGATTTAGGCAAGTCGATGACGGTTTAACGACGCAACAAAAAAGCCAGCGAGATGCTGGCTTTTTTTATGTTGACCGCCTTTTATGTGACCGTCTTAAGCAATGGCCGTTATGCCGACAGCATAGTCTCTATCATCAGCTGCGCTTGCGCTAATAGTTGCTCAAGATGCTCGGCCGATACAAAGCTCTCACCATAGAGCTTAAACAAGGCTTCGGTACCCGAGGGGCGCGCAGCAAACCAGCCATTCGCCGTCACCACCTTTACCCCCCCAATTGGCGCCTGATTGCCTGGAGCATAAGTTAAGATAGCGGTAATGGCATCGCCCGCCAAGGTATCACTTCCCAATAACTCACAAGTGACACTTTGGGTGATTAATTGATTAAATTTGGCTTTGCGTTTGGGCGTTACTGGCGAATCGATGCGCTGATAAAAACTCTCGCCGTGACGCTCAACCATCTGCTGATAACGCTGCGCAGGTGTCTGCCCCGTTACCGCTACGATCTCTGCCGCCAGCAAGGCCATAATAAAACCATCTTTATCACTACACCAAGTGCGGCCATCACGTTGCAAAAATGCCGCGCCAGCACTCTCTTCACCGCCAAAGGCCAATGTGGACTCACTCAGGCCATCAACAAACCACTTAAAGCCCACCGGTACTTCACACAATGGTCGACCTAGCTCAAGGCATACCTTATCGATCATCGCGCTGGAGACCAAGGTTTTGCCGATGGCTAAGCTGTCAGCCCACTGCGGACGATGGGTGAGTAAATATTCGATTGCCACCGCGAGGAAGTGATTAGGGTTCATTAAGCCGGTGCTCGGGCACACAATACCGTGACGATCATAATCGGGATCATTACCTACACAGATATCAAACTCATGTTGATGGGCCAGCAAGCCTGCCATGGCATAGGGGGATGAGCAGTCCATACGGATCTTGCCATCTTTATCTAGCGGCATAAAGCTAAAGCTGGGATCGACCTTGTCATTGACCAAGGTAATATCGAGTTGATAGCGCTTAGCAATTTTGTCCCAGTAATGAATCCCTGCCCCCCCTAATGGATCGACACCAATTCTAACTCCTGCACGGCTGATGGCCTGCATATCGATAACATCGTCAAGGCTATCCACATAAGCCGTCATAAAGTCGACAGGCTGAATTAAACTGGTGTTGGTCGCCAATGCATAGGTGAGCCGTTTAACGCCCTCAAGCTGTTTAGCCAGATACTGATTCGCGCGCGCTTCAATCCAGGCGGTTATCTCACCTTCTGCAGGCCCCCCATGGGGAGGATTATATTTAATACCGCCATCTTGTGGCGGGTTATGGGATGGGGTGATGATTAAGCCATCGGTTAATGCCGCGCCCGGTTTTGATTTAGCGCGGTTCGCCCGAACAATCCCATGGGATATCACCGGCGTTGGCGTAAATTCATCATGGGCTGCCACTCGTGCGGTTACCGCGTTGCCGCTTAACACTTCTAAGGTGGTCACAAACGCCGCTTGTGATAACGCATGGGTATCGATGCCAACTAACATGGGGCCTGTTATCTCAGCTTGTTGACGATAATCGACCACAGCTTGAACTATGGCCAAAATATGCTTTTCATTAAAACTCTTAGCAAAGGCGCAACCACGATGGCCTGAGGTACCAAAACTAACCCGTTGTGAGTCGATATTGACGTCGGGAGACAATCGATAATAATGGCTCATCAATTTAGGGATATTAACCAAGTCCATTTGTGCTGCAGCAAGTCCTGCCCGTTTATCTATCGCCAAAATTGAATCCTGTTTCTGATCTTTGAGGGTGAAAATACGATGCCAAGCTTCAAGCTCACTATCTGTATTGCTATGGCAATTCACTGAATTAATAAGATATTAATTTACAAACGGTAATACACAAGCTTGAGCCAACTAAATATATCCGATGATTTTAAATGCTTTACGATGTTATCGCAGATAAGCTGTCAAACGTGTAAAGTGTAGCGCTTAAATTTGGTTCACAATCAGTTCAACTTGCTCTGGGTCAACCCCGAACTGAGTTAATACTTCACTTAAAATAGTGCGTTTTTTAGCAGTATTATTATTGGTGGTTACCCAAAAACCGCTTTGGCCGATCTCTTTCGGGTTGGCTGACTTACTGGCTTTAAGCAATGACGCCTTAGAAGTGGCAAAATAGAGACGGTCGCGGCCTTGAATTTGCAACACTTGATCAAATTGCTGTGGCATTGCTTTATAAACGGTTTCTAAACTAAATAAGAAGCGACCCACAGCACCTTTTTGTTGCGCTAACGCCTCAGTATCCGTTAGTTGGTTAACCAAGGTTGATAATGAGATAGCCGGTACCGTGGTTTCATCAACACGCGCGGTAGCAGAGCTGGCCATTTCTTGTTGTCTGTCCATGCCAGGTTGACTGATCTTTTCAGGTGGCGGCGTAGCAACGGCTTCAACATTGACGCGCTCAATATCTAAGCCCAGTAGTCGACGGAGGATCTCTGAAGCACTCTCCCCTATGCGCTCAGTTTTGCTTGCGATATGGCGATACAACTCTTCATCAATCTCAATATATTTCATGACCAAAATCTTCCTTAAACAGTGAAAATTAACCCATTATTATTGTTTGCTTATCGATCCATACACCCATTTGTCAGATCCTCTCAAGTGTATGCTATCTGCCCTCAGGGAATAAAGGCCTGTGTGGCTAAATTTGATCTATATAGCCAGTTACACTGCAAATTGTCGCCCAATCGGTGAAAAACCATGCAGCTAAGCCAAGCATCACGGGATAGTGCTGTTATTTAACCCCGTTTGCAGGCACAATTTGGTGCAAATTTTCAACACCGCACACTTATGTCTACTGTCAATTATGTCGTCACTGGCCAAGGGTCTCCAGTCATCCTTATTCATGGCCTGTTTGGTAACCTCGATAACCTCAAAGCATTGGGGACAGCCTTAGCTAATCATCAAGTGATCCGCCTTGATGTGCCGAATCATGGCCTCAGCCCCCATTGGCAGCAGATGGATTACCTCAGCTTGGCTAAGGCGATAGTTGACCTATTGGATGAACTATCTATTGAAGCGGCTCATTTTGTTGGCCACTCGATGGGCGGTAAAATTGCCATGGCAACCGCACTGCGTTATCCCGAACGCGTTATCAGTATGACCGCGGCCGACATTGCCCCTGTGGCCTATCAACCTCGACATCAGAGCGTGTTTGCCGGCTTAACAAGCCTAGATGTAAGCCAATTAACCAATCGGGCCCAGGCGTTGGGGCAATTGACAGAGGCTGGCATTGACGAAGGTACCGCACTGTTTTTACTGAAAAACTTACAAAAGTCTGATGTTGGATTTAGTTGGAAGATGAACCTTGCCGGACTGCAAGCCTGTTACGCGGAGCTTATTGGCTGGCCCTTTAATGATTCTGCATCAGCAAATACTCTGCCCGTCCCCTACACAGGGCCAAGTCTGTGTATTCGCGGCGCAGATTCAGATTATGTTTTAGCCGAACACAGGCAAGCCTTTCTCAATCAGTTCCCTGCAATTCAAGCCAAAACTATCGCGGGGACGGGGCATTGGTTACATGCACAAAAACCGGCCATTTTTAACCGTATTGTTAGTGAGTTTATTGCTCAAAATGATCACTAATCATAAGAGCATTAACCACATAACTGCGATGATTGTAAATTAAGAAGTCAGTAATAATTTTCAAATGGCGTTGCGTAAATCGTATAGCAGGCCGTCATTAACTATGGTATATTCGCGCCTCTTTTTTTAACCTGAGGGAACGCAGCAATGTTATCTCAGTATATGGAACAGATAGAGGCTTTAGGCTTAAATCTGTTCTTTGCAGCGATATTTTTCTTCATAGGTATGGCGATACATGATGTGCTAAAACAGGGAAAGGTCCCGAAGTTTGGCCGTTATATTGTATGGCTGGTTTTGTTTCTCGGCTGCGCCGGATTTATAGCAAAAGGATTAATACAGATGTCCTGGGAAGGCTCAGGCATTGGTTAACATGTAGTTTCAATGGCAAAAGAATCATCTGACAGAACAACGATAGACCTGTTTGCTACTGAAAAGCGTCGAGGTCGTCCTCGCAGTAATCCGTTATCCAGAGAGCAACAGTTAAAGGTCAATAAGCGCAATCAAATTCAGCGCGACAGGGCTAATGGTTTAAAACGTATAGAGTTAAAGGTGTCACAAGATTTGTATGACGCCTTGAATGAAAAGGCATTGGCCAGTAACATCAGCCGCAGCCAGTTAATCGAGTCAATTTTGCAGCAGCAGGTTGATCGCTGAATACATTGCAAATTTGCATCAATAAATTAATGAACTAGATAAAGGAAAGACAATGGCAACTGTAGGTCTTTTTTTCGGCAGTGACACAGGTAACACCGAAGCCGTCGCCAAAATGATCCAGAAGAAACTGGGTAAAAAAATGGTCGATGTTAAAGATATCGCCAAGAGTACTAAAGAGCAGATCGCCGATTACGATCTCCTCATTTTTGGTATTCCCACTTGGTATTACGGCGAAGCACAATGTGATTGGGATGATTTTTTCCCTGAATTAGAGCAAATTGACTTTGACGGTAAGCTGGTGGCCATTTTTGGTTGTGGCGATCAAGAAGACTACGCCGAATATTTCCTTGATGCGATGGGCATGGTTAACGACATTGTTGAAGCGCGTGGCGCAGTGGTGATTGGTCATTGGCCAACCGACAGCTATAACTTTGAAGCCTCTAAAGGCTTAGCCGATGATAAACATTTTGTGGGTCTTGGCATCGATGAAGACCGTCAACCTGAATTAACCGAAGAGCGTGTTGATGCTTGGGTTAAGCTGATTTACGAAGAGATGTGCCTGGCTGAATTAGAAGATTAATCCTGCCTTAGCGGGATAACGGTAGATATGTAAAAAGCGGCTTATAGCCGCTTTTTTGTGCATGACTATTGATAACAACAACTGCAATTTCAACCGACACATTTTCTGGTAGATAGCTAAGACAACGGTAAGATGGATAACAATAGCACACCTCAACATTGGGATATCTTTTGCGCTGTAGTCGATAACTATGGTGACATAGGTGTCACTTGGCGCCTTGCTAAGCAATTGGCGGCAGAATATCAACTTGAAATTAATTTGTGGGTCGATGATCTGCACAGTTTTTCGCATATTTTACCCAGTCTAAACCCAACTCTGGCGATACAATCTTTTAATGGCGTCACCATCAAGCAATGGCATCAACCCTTGGATCTTGAGTATCGCTGCGGCGCAGTACTGATTGAAGCCTTTGCCTGCGAGCTGCCCGATACGGTGATTGATACGATCACAGCTTGCCATCGCAGTAGCCAACAAAGCCCGCCAGTTTGGCTTAATCTTGAATACTTAAGCGCAGAAGATTGGGTCGAAGGCTGTCATGGGCTGCCATCTCTGCAACATAGTGGTTTAAAAAAGTATTTCTACTTCCCAGGCTTTACCGCTAAAACTGGTGGGCTCATCTGTGAGCGCAGCTTATTCACACAAAGAGATGAGTGGCAGGCAGATCCACAAAATAAACTGGATTTGTTTAACCAACTGGGACTCAGCGGCATTGCAGCCCAAGACACTGTGGTGAGTATCTTTAGCTACGAGACACCCTGCCTCAATGCCTTATGCAAGTTATGGCAGACATCGGCACAAAAGATCCATGCGCTTATCCCCCTAGGGCGCAGTTTAAACAGTCTTAGTCAATTGTTACCTGCATTGGCAAACGCCCGTGCTGGCCAGCAATTTGAATTAGGTGATCTAACGCTGCATATCCTGCCGATGACTGAGCAAACTGGCTTCGATCGATTGTTATGGAGCTGCGACATCAACATCGTTCGCGGCGAAGACTCGTTTTTGCGGGCTCAATGGGCGGCAAAACCCTTTATATGGCATATTTATGCCCAAGAAGATGATTATCACCTAATAAAATTACGAGCCTTTTTGCAACTTTATTGTCATAATCTGCCCCCTGAAATAGCCAAGGGCTATACAGCATTGAATTTGGCCTTCAATCAAGACGACACCACCACATTGATTGAACAGTGGCAAACACTTAATTTAGCCAATAGGCCGATGATGCGACACGCAAAACAATGGCCTATTGACGCATTAAATGACACAGATCTTGCTTCGCGACTAGTTCAGTTCGTTAAAAATAGCTAAGATACTGCGTTGAAAATAGAAAAACCTAAAATAGGAAAAGTAAAATGAAAACTGCTCATGAAATCCGTCCTGGTAACGTGATCATGTTAGATGGCAGCCCATGGGTTGTGCAGAAAACTGAAACAACTCGTTCTGGCCGTAACGCGGCTATCGTTAAGATGAAGTTGAAGAACGTGTTGCAAGATTCTACAACCGAAACCACCTTCAAAGGTGAAGACAAGATGGACGATATCATTCTAGATCGTCTAGATTGCACCTACTCTTACTATGCTGATCCTATGTATGTATTCATGGACTCTGAATACAACCAGTACGATGTTGAAGCGGATAACCTAGGTGACGCAGCAGCTTATATCGTCGACGGCATGGAAGATATTTGCCAAGTGACCTTCTACGAAGGCAAAGCGATCTCTGTTGAACTACCAACGACTATCGTACGTGAAGTAACTTACACTGAGCCTTCTGCTCGTGGTGACACATCAGGTAAAGTGATGAAGCCTGCAACTATCGCTGGCGGCGCGACACTGAGCGTAGCTGACTTCGTTAAGACTGGCGATTTAATTGAAATCGATACTCGTACTAACGAATTCAAAAAACGCGCTTAATCTTATTTAAACGTGTAGCAATTAAGCCAGCATAATATGCTGGCTTTTTTATTATATGCTCGCCACAAACTAGATAAAAACTCCACTATTTACCACCAACCAGTACAATCATCTAAATGATCTATTCAAAAATCGCATAAACAGCAGTGTGTGCTGAGTTTTGCGTGTCTTTTTGCTTTTAGCCCCTTTCAAATCAGTGATTTTTTCGTTATTGTTCGCAGACTTAAGCTAGTACCACATTTTTAATACGCTGTTAGCATTGACGAGGTTTAGATGCGCCCAATCATTAAGTCCAACAAACTCGATACCGTCTGTTATGACATTAGAGGACCGGTACACAAAGAGGCTCGTCGCCTTGAAGATGAAGGTCATAGGATCTTAAAACTTAATATCGGCAACCCAGCCTCATTTGGTTTCGACGCCCCAGAAGAGATCGTCCGCGACGTGATCCTCAATTTACCCAGTGCTCAAGGCTATAGCGAATCTAAAGGGTTATTTTCAGCCCGTAAAGCGATCGTCCAACATTACCAAAGCCAAGGCTTATTCGGCGTCGACATCGAAGATATCTACATAGGCAATGGTGTGTCGGAACTGATTGTTATGGCCATGCAAGGCTTGCTTAATAGCGACGATGAAGTGTTAGTGCCCTCACCCGATTACCCATTATGGACCGCCGCGGTGCATCTGTCTGGCGGCAAGGCGCAGCATTATCGATGTGATGAAGAGTCCGATTGGTTTCCCGATCTTGATGATATCAAGGCCAAGATCACGAGTCGCACCCGCGGCATAGTGTTAATCAATCCCAACAACCCAACGGGCGCTGTGTATTCAAAAGCCTTGCTACTCGAGGTGATTGAGTTGTGTCGTCAGCACGACATCATTTTATTTGCCGATGAGATATACGACAAAATTTTATATGATGGTGCGGTGCATATTCCAGCATCCACTCTCTCTGATGATATCCTCACAGTGACCTTCAATGGCTTGTCAAAATCGTATCGCGCAGCCGGTTTTCGAGTGGGTTGGATGATGTTATCGGGTAACCTTAAAGCGGCGAAAAGCTATATTGAAGGCTTAGATATGCTCGCTTCGATGCGCTTATGCTCTAACGTACCCAATCAGCATGCGATTCAGACCGCGCTAGGGGGCTATCAAAGCATAAACGAATTAGTGGCGCCTCAAGGGCGACTGGCTGTGCAACGTGACATCTGTTACGAAATGCTAAATCAGATCCCTGGTGTGAGCTGTAAAAAGCCCCGCGGTGCCCTGTATGCCTTTGCAAAATTAGATGCGAAAAAGTTTAATCTACGCGACGATGAACGCTTGGTATTAGATTTACTGAGAGAGAAAAAAATTCTGCTGGTACAAGGTAGCGCCTTCAATTGGCCTGAGCCTGATCATCTCAGAGTGGTCTTCTTGCCCCACAAAGAAGATTTAAGTAAAGCCATTACTGAACTGGGTGATTTTTTAGCGAACTACCGCCAATGATCACTCCATACTCAGCTAATAACTCTAACAAGCCTAAGTGAGATCTCTAAGCGCATAGACTATGCTAAACAATACCTTACTTGGCTGAGTCCATCACTTAAAAAGCGATCGATATGATCGCTTTTTTTATCACCTTCCCTCTACGTTTTAATCCATTGGGTGTGTTAATGTAATCATCCAAGTCGTAGAAAATAGATTGAAGTATGAGCCATTTATTTGCCCATTTAGCCAGAATGAAATTAATACAGCGTTGGCCGCTGATGTATAACGTCCGTTCAGAGAACGTGCAGGAGCACTCGTTGCAGGTTGCCATGGTGGCACATGCCTTGGTCGTTATCAGCAATAATAAATTTGCCACAGACTTAAGCCCAGATCGCGCCGCCACCGTGGCGATATTTCATGATGCCAGCGAAATATTAACCGGTGACTTACCAACACCAGTTAAGTATTTCAATAAAGAAATTGAAGCTGAATACAAAAAAATTGAAGCCATTGCTGAACATCGACTGTTAGAGATGGTGCCCGATGATTTTAAAGATGACTATCGTGATCTACTCACAAGCGACAACATAGACCAGCAATATAAACAGATAGTTAAGTCGGCAGACACCTTATGTGCTTACCTCAAGTGTTTAGAAGAGCAACGAGCAGGTAATCACGAGTTTAACACAGCCAAACGGCGTTTATCTGAGTCACTTGCGCAAAATAACGACCCTGCTGTGAAATATTTTATCGATACTTATATACCCAGTTTTGAACTGAACCTAGACGATATCAATCGCCTATTGTAGTGATTGCGCTAAAGCGTGAATAACACCGGCTTAATAAGGAACCAGTATGACGTCAGGCCTTTGGCATGAGCGACGTTTAGGCGAGGATAAACAGCGCCGTAACGATCACCGCAGCCCATATCAACGCGATAGAGCCCGTATATTGCATTCGGCGGCATTTAGGCGTCTGCAAGCCAAGACTCAAGTATTGGGGGTTGGCATGAATGATTTTTATCGAACCCGACTCACGCACTCTTTAGAAGTGTCGCAAATCGGCACCGGGATCTGCGCCCAGCTAAAACAAAAATACCCTGAACTACTCTCGCTACTCGACTCTATGAGCCTGATAGAATCTTTGTGTTTGGCGCATGATTTGGGCCATCCGCCCTTTGGCCACGGTGGTGAAGTCGCGCTGAACTATATGATGCGCAGCGACGGCGGTTTTGAGGGTAACGGCCAAACTTTTCGCATTTTAACCGCATTAGAGCCTTACACTGAGCACTACGGCATGAACCTATGTCGGCGCACATTGCTGGGAGTATTGAAGTACCCAGCCTGTCATAGCCAACTGTATCAGTCACTGCCCAAACCGACGGTAAACAGTTATCGGCAACTCAAGCCGTCACAATGGCAGCCTGTTAAGGGCATTTTCGACGAAGATAAGCCCATTTTAGATTGGGTACTCGCGCCCTTATCAAATAATGATGCTGCGCTGTTTGTCTCTAATACCACCTTAGATCCTAATCAGCACAAACGCACCTTATACAAGTCACTCGACTGCTCCATCATGGAGTTGGCCGATGATACCGCTTATGCTATCCATGATCTTGAAGATGCCATCGTGATGGGCATTGTCACTCAAGCCATGTGGCAAGAGGATGTGGCCGATAAACTCGCGGCAAGTGATGACAGCTGGATAAGGCAAGAGTTTGTTAATATTGGCACTAAGTTATTTGCCTGTGAACACCATCTACGTAAAGATGCTATCGGTACCCTAGTCAACGGCTTTGTCACTGCCATTGAGATTAATGACAATTCCGATTTTAATGAGCCTTTGCTGCGTTATAACGCGGTATTAGAGCCGGCATTTCAACACGCGCTGGATATACTCAAGCAGTTTGTCTACCGACGGGTGATCCGTAAACCAGAAATTCAGATGTTAGAATACAAGGGGCAGCAAATTGTGATGGAGTTATTTGAAGCCTTTGCCTCAGATCCCCAGCGCCTACTGCCACTCAATACCCAAGAGCGTTGGCAAACTACCTATGATAATAACGGCAATGCACATCGCGTCATTGCCGATTATATCTCGGGTATGACAGATGAATTTGCCGCAAGGCTGCATCAACATCTGTTTAGTGCACGTGCGGGCTCGCTTATCGATTTACAGTAAATGCTGGTTGTCATTTAGCTGCTTACTATGCATGCTTTACTCAATAAAAAAACGCGCCGATGCGCGTTTTTTTATTGAATGGAATCTCTGGCGAGCGATAGTCACTCAAGGGTGACGTCGCTGCATAGTGGTATTTTGATGAGTGAACAGTACAAACAAGACTGGAGTCATGGCTAATGCCTAATGCCTATCCAACCCTTTTCCATTAACCCATCAAAGTGGGAAATAAGCCTTTAAAACCTGCGGCAATCACTTCAATACCGATAGATAACATTAATAGACCCATCAAACGGGTGATAACGTTAATCCCTGTTTTACCTAAGACTTTAAAAATAACTGGCGCCATTCTAAATAAAGCAAAACTGACCAGACCAAAAATAATCACAGTGATCCCCATGCCGATGTGTACCATGAAGCTATCGTATCGCGCCGAAGTGACAATCACCGAACTAATTGCACCAGGACCGGCCATCAAGGGTAAGGCTAACGGCACAACCGCAACCGACTCCATGCCCGAAGCCTCGCGATCTTCTTCTTGGTTACGTTTAACTTCACCCAATTTACCTTGTAACATCGACATGGCAATTAAGGCTATCAGTGATCCACCGGCTATCCTAAAGGCTGACAATGAAATGCTGAACATATTTAAGATATGTTGGCCGGCAACGATAGTGACTAATAAAATCACCACTACGGCAAAATTAGCCACTTTGCCCGTATGATTGCGTTCAGCTTCAGTCTGGTGACTGGTTAAGCTAACGAAAACCGGTAACAGGCCAATCGGATTGATAATCGCGACTAAACCAAGAAAAAATTTAACATAAAGTGTTAAATCCAATGCCATGTCCTCAGTGACTTTTAACTAGGTTAAAAAGGTTGCTGGTAGAAAAGGCGCTACTGTACATGATCCGTCAGATTTGCCAAATGAGATTTTCTAACGTGTTTCACATCTTTATCAAAATATCGCGATTTTTTGGCTTTGATACCCCTATCTACGAACTGTCGGCACCATAATCAATCATATCGATAAGCAAGTGTCACTCTAATGTAGTCGTAAATAGTACATATCGCTAGCCAAGATAATGAAGCTATATCTTTGATCTTATTGCAAGCTCATCATTCTATATAATGTGATGCCTAGCGTTTAACGGGGATACCCTCTTTACACACCTAAGCCCTTCTACCTCATGCATACCTTATTGATCAGTTCTTGAGTCCATGGTTTTTATGGTGCCGATTTAACGGCCATTGCTCAAGCAGTCGTCAGAGCTGTTATTTTATTACGAAAACAGCTTAATTGTGGTGATGATCACTGTGTTTACAAGCTTATTGATGTAATTTTTATTCACAAAGAAGTTTTAGCAAAACCACATTTTTGCTAAATTTTCTTAAGGAACTCACTATGACGGTCAACAATCAACAGGAACTCAACTTACTGGTGGCAAGGGTCGCTAAGGCCCAAGCCCAATATGCCAACTATAGTCAGCAACAGGTCGATCATATCTTTCGCGCTGCGGCGCTTGCCGCTGCCGATGCGCGGATCAGCTTAGCCAAAATGGCCGTGACAGAAACAGCGATGGGAGTGTTAGAAGATAAGGTGATCAAAAATCACTTTGCCTCTGAATATATTTACAATAAATATAAAGATGATAAGACCTGCGGCATCTTAGCCGAAGATCCAACCTTTGGCACCATCACCATAGCCGAGCCCGTGGGCTTAATTTGTGCAGTGGTGCCCACCACAAACCCAACGTCTACCGCAATTTTTAAAGCCTTAATTAGCCTTAAAACCCGTAACGGTATCATATTTTCGCCCCATCCACGCGCTAAAGCCTCCACCATAAAGGCTGCAAAAATGGTATTGGATGCCGCCATTGCTGCAGGTGCCCCGGCCGATATTATTGGCTGGGTTGATGAGCCCAGTGTCGCCTTATCAAATCAACTAATGACCCACGATAAGGTCAACCTTATTCTTGCCACCGGTGGCCCGGGTATGGTGAAAGCCGCCTACTCTTCGGGTAAACCCGCTATCGGTGTCGGTGCAGGTAATACCCCCATTGTGATCGACGAAACCGCCGATATAAAACGCGCCGTTAGCTCAATATTAATGTCCAAAACCTTCGATAACGGTGTGGTATGTGCATCCGAGCAAGCAGTGATTGTGGTCGATGCCATTTATGACAGTGTCAAACAGCGCTTTGCCAGCCATGGTGGATATATCTTGTCAGTCAAAGAGACCAAAGCGATGCAGAAAGTGATCCTTAACAAAGGCGCGCTCAATGCCGACATCGTCGGCCAAAGTGCGGCAACGATCGCAGCCATGGCCAACATTAAGGTGCCAGCATCGACTAAGGTGTTGATAGGTGAAGTCAGCGAGATCTCGGCATTAGAAGCCTTTGCCCATGAAAAACTCTCTCCTTTACTGGCCATGTATCGCGCCGATGATTTTAATCAAGCGATGGATAAGGCTGAAGCCTTAGTGACGCTGGGCGGCATCGGCCATACTTCTGGGCTGTATACCGATCAAGATACGCAAGATGAGCGAGTCAAAGCCTTTGGTTTTAGAATGAAAACGGCGCGGATCTTAATTAACACTCCGGCATCACAAGGCGGAATTGGCGATCTGTATAATTTTAAATTAGCGCCATCATTGACCTTAGGTTGTGGCTCATGGGGAGGCAATTCCATTTCAGAGAACGTCGGCCCAAGTCACCTGATCAATAAAAAAACCGTGGCTAAGCGAGCTGAAAATATGTTGTGGCATAAACTCCCCTCATCTATCTATTTCCGTCGTGGCAGTTTACCGATCGCCCTTGAAGAACTGAGCGATAAGAAACGCGCCTTAATCATCACAGATAAGTATTTATTTAATCATGGTTACTGCGATGAAACCCTTAAGATCCTTAAAGCTCAAGGCCTTGAAACCGAAGTATTTTATGATGTCGAAGCCGATCCGACTTTGGCGATTGTGAATCAAGGCGCCAAGATGGCACAAAGTTTTCAGCCAGATGTCATTATCGCTCTGGGCGGTGGCTCGCCTATGGACGCCGCTAAAATAATCTGGGTCATGTATGAGCATCCTGATGTGGATTTTACCGATCTTGCGCTGCGCTTTATGGATATTCGTAAGCGTATCTATAAATTCCCGACATTAGGCAAAAAAGCCATGATGGTCGCTGTCCCCACGACCTCAGGCACAGGTTCAGAAGTGACCCCCTTTGCGGTCGTCACCGATGAGAAAACCGGTATGAAATACCCCATAGCCGATTATCAACTCACCCCAAACATGGCCATCGTTGACCCTAATTTAGTAATGGATATGCCAAAGTCGTTAACCGCCTTTGGGGGGATAGATGCGATCACCCATGCATTGGAAGCCTATGTCAGCGTGATGGCCAATGAATATAGCGATGGTCAAGCACTTCAGGCGTTAGCGCTGCTGTTTGAACACCTTCCCGACGCCTATATTTTAGGTGCGGACGCACCAATCGCACGTGAAAAAGTGCATAACGGCGCGACCATAGCGGGTATCGCCTTTGCTAACGCTTTCTTAGGCGTGTGTCACTCTATGGCCCACAAATTAGGCGCTGAATTTCACTTAGCCCATGGATTAGCCAATGCACTGCTGATAAACAATGTGATTCGATTTAACGCTACCGACTTGCCCACCAAACAGGCCGCTTTTAGTCAGTACGATCGTCCTAAGGCCCTTTGCCGCTATGCCAAGGTGGCTGAACATCTCAAATTAACCGGTGATAGCGATGCGCAAAAAGTGGAAGCTTTGCTCGAGAAAATCAGTCAACTTAAGAAGACGATTGGCATTCCTGATTCTATCCAAGCAGCGGGCGTCAACGAAGCCGACTTCTTAGCTAAACTTGACGAACTCTCCGAAGCCGCATTTGACGACCAATGCACGGGAGCGAACCCAAGATACCCATTAATTAGTGAAATCAAGCAATTGTTTATTGCTAGCTTTTACGGCAAAGACTATCAAGATAACTAACGTAACAAGACGCGCGTTAACTTCATTTAATGCACGGCACACGATTTTTATTTAGCCATTAGGCGCCCTTACTTAGGCGCCTTTTTCATGTGAGAACTACTGATTAAAATTTTTTGTCTACACTATAAAAATTATTCAATAGGTAAATAAGCGTAACTGGTCTATAACGCCTTACCGCGTCATACTGAAACTTGAATCATTGAACTCACAAGCCAACATGCAACTGCCCCCAAATATTTTTGACGACATCTGCGATAACATCGCCGCTAAAGGCTACGTTGTATTGCCAGACCTGTTCCCCTTGACGGTACTCACCCCCTTGCTGGACAATTTAACCCAACTAGACACCAGTGCGTTTAAGCCCGCGGCAATTGGTCGCCATAAAACACAACAGGTGATAGACACCATCCGCGGCGATAAAATCTGCTGGTTAAATAAATCCATGAGCTTCGCCTCGACCTATTTCGATTGGTCAGAACAACTTCGCCAAGCGGTTAATCGCTATTTTTTCTTAGGCTTGTTCGATTACGAAACCATGTTTGCCTATTATGAACCGGGCGCATTTTATAAGCGTCACGTGGATGCCTTTAAAGGCCAATCAAATCGAAAACTGACGTCAATTCTCTATTTGAACCCCAACTGGCAACCAGGGGATGGCGGAGAGTTGCTAATGTACCAAGCCGATGAAACCACACCTTTTGAAACTGTAGAACCCCGCTTTGGCACCATGGTGATTTTTTTAAGTGAACGTTTTCCTCATGAAGTGCTGCCATCCCATAAAGACCGTTACAGCCTAACCGGTTGGTATCGAATTAATGAAGGCATACCGTTAGATTGATCGTCTCACTATTCAGCATAGGGCTTTAAGTCGTCAGATAACTGGGATAAGGTGCACCATACGTTTAGCGACTAAGCTTTGCTGTCGACTTCCCTCGTCTCCCTCAATCCCCATGGGAAAGATAAACAACCAGCGACAACACGCACTTTAAATAAGTTATAATGCCTATCCAGAGGGTTAGAGATAATACATCCCTAACCTCACTGTGGTTCAGCTTATAACTTTTGTAAATGTTGATCGAGCAAGGCATCGAGCAGCAGCTCGCCATTATGGTTGACTCGAAACTCGCCGTATTTCGCCGCAGCAAAATGCTTACCTTTGCCCTCTTCAAAAAAATAGGCATTGGTGGCCAATTTTACTTGGCCGTGGCGCACTCTCACTTGCAGTAACAACTCGTTATCCGCTAAGGCCGTCTTATCGAGATAGCGGGTTTCAAAGCCGATAAACTGTGCCACCAAATTAGGATCACGCCTAACGCGCACATAGCCATTGAGGTTTTGTTCAGCCGTAGCAGTGCGGATCGGAGCCGTGATCTGATAATTCAGCGTCATATAGTCACCCTGCATTAACGAGCGAGGATCGACAGGCGCAAGCTCGAGACGCACCACTTCCCCTTTAGCAAGCCAAGCTTCGCGCGTAATAATATCCCAGTTTACGAGTATGAGTAGGCTAGCACTTAACACCGCCACCAGCGCAATATTCCATTTAACTCGATTGAATGATGTCATAACGCCTCCTGCGTGATCAGTCTCGTAGACCGTGAGAGGTAACGATTTACGCCCCAGCGAGCAAACAATAACACCACACCTAATGCCATTAATAATAGGGATTTTTCTAATAATGAAACTGTAAGAGAATAGTAATAAGCACAAATAAACAGCGGGATACTGACGAGAGCCAAACTCGTAAACACCCGATTATGCAGCTGCAAACCCAGCAACAAAAATAGCACTGCACTGCTTAACCCCGATAGCGGTATGGCCAAAAAACCAATGAATAAAACACCAACCATTGCAGCGTAACCCGCTGGCGTTCTTAATGACGCTTGCCTTTTATTGAAGATAGACTTAACGATAACAACACTCGCAAACACACTGACGAACCAAGGCAGCAACCAAGCCCAAATCGATAACTCACTAATCGCATCATTAAAAAAATCGACTTGCGACACGCCAAGAATAAGTACACCTTGTGTCATTAAGGTCCAGCATATCAACCCGTAGCACAAATAACAGATACGGCCATAATATGCCCCAAAACGCTCTAAACTCAGGCACAATATTATCGCAAGCACTAACATCACCAACGGCAATAGGTTCATCCATTGCCATTGATACAAGATACCTGTGATACACCCACCAATACCTATGCCATTAAGCAGCACGCTCAAGCGATTATTGATAAAAAGACTATGAATACTCAGCAGTGCACCGAAACTGATAAACCAAGCCAGCCTATTGTGATAATCCAGTACTTCCCATAGCCCCCAGCCTATACAGAGTAAACCGCATAAGCCTAACACCAAAGCCAACTGTGACATAAACACCTGCTGGCGAGTCGATTGACGATCAAAGAAGAGGCCCAACAACACAAAGACGCTCCCGATAGTCAATACTCCTGGCGCTATGCTTTCAGTCACCACGAGTGCCATAAAACTGCCCACAAAGCCCAATAAAAACATGGCAGCTATCCATCCTGCGCCCCCTTCTAATAAGGCGAGGTACCAAGGGGACATAAACGGATCCTTTGGCATTGGCGTGTCCACATTGACACAATTAGTCTGCTGCAGTGATTGCCATAATTGTTCCTTTGCAGTTGTCATTTTCACGCCTCCTGACTCGACTGCACGCCATTAAATAATCCACGCACCTTAGTCAACCAAACCGATGCCATCGTAGTGCAGCCGACAACATATAGGCTTAGCAGCAGAAACATATTCATTTCATCATTCGCTCCTATAAACAGCTGCGTGGTGAGCCATACCGTGCTGACTGCAATAGCACTAAAACACACTATGGCTAAGGGAAATAATTGCTGTAATACAAAACGCGATAAGACCAATATCGCTAGGGCATATAACCAATAAAAAGCGAACGAAGCCTTGTTTGTCATATCGGCAGCTTGCCAACAGCCATACCAAGTGAGTGCGCTCAATGCGATGACCACAGTGAGTGATTGAGTGATAGGAGCATTACAGCGACTGAAGCCCAAGGTGGTTGCGCCATAGAAAAAGAGATAGCCTAAGCCGTTACAGACACTGATCACCACTAAAGGGAAAATATCAGCATCGAACCACCATAGCGTTTGCGGCCAGGTCGAAAAATACAACGCCACACTGGCATTGCTCAAGAGCAACAGCTTTAACCAGAGCAGATCAAAGCCCGCCAACCATACCAGTGGCAACAGACACAGTGACCAAATCGCAAACAGTTGCCAAGGATCTGCGCCAGTTTGATAGGTTTGCCCAACAAGTGCGAGCAAAGCGCCAATCATAAAACTTAATCCCAGTAAGCTCGCGTTGGCTTTGGTTGCCCCCAAACCCTCGGCGTGAGTGTCTCGTTCTTGCCAGCGAAACCAACCGTAACTACACGAACAAATCAGTAGCAGCGCTTGTACCAGGGCAAACTTGCCGAATTTACCTAAGTTTTGCCAATTAAAAGCCAAGAAAATGATCACTCCGACAGCCAAAAACAGCACGCCAAACCAAAGTAATAATTGGCTTATCTTCTCGCGCCAGTCGACCGCAGCGTGGGACTGTCCCGCCAACATTAACGCCTTAGGCATCTGCTCTGCAGCAATCTCTCCTTGCACATACCAACGCCACACTTGCTCACGCAAATTACTCATTTGAATCTCCTTATCAGGGCTGAGTTTACCAGGCGACTTAGTTCGATAATAACAATCCGATAATACCGCTTATTGGTAGTGGATGTAATAGTAAAATCATTGAGTTAATGATTGGCGAAGGGATAATATATTCATCGCATGCAGCGAGTAGCGGCAAGCTCAAGGCCCCCCTATGGGGATACCCAAGCTAAACGATGGATAAGCTTTTTTGATGCCAAGCCATCAGCACAATGATATCTGGGTACGTCATCCAGAGCCATTTTTAAGGCTTAGGCTTGATTAACAATAGATATAATAAAGCCAGAACAGATGTTCTGGCTTTATTGTGCACGGGCTCAAAAGGTTACTTTTGTGTCCAGCGATCCATCCAACCTAATACATTCGCGTACCATTGCTCTAGATTGTCCGGGTTTAAGATCCAGTGATTTTCATCAGGATAAATCAGTAGCTCTGACGGGATACCTTTACGCTGCATAAAACTAAATGCCGCTAAGCCTTGTCCATAAGGGACACGGAAATCTTTTTCACCGTGAATAACCAGCATAGGAGTCTGCCAGTTATCGACATAGTTCACCGGATTAAACTTCTCATACAACTCTTTATTATCTTGGTAAGGGCCACCGAATTCATATTCGGGGAACCACAGCTCTTCTGTCACATAGTACATAGAGCGCATATCAAATAAGCCCGCGTGGTTAACGAGACACTTGAAACCGTCATTCCAGTTGCCTTGGATCCAGTTCATCATGTAGCCGCCGTAGGAGCCGCCAAGTGCACAAGCCTTATCGGCATCTAACCAAGGTTGCTGCTGGGTGACCGCCGCGAGTCCTTTTTGCAGATCTTCTAACGGTTTACCACCCCAATCCTGTGTGATTGAGTCGGTAAAGGCCTGCCCATAACCGGTAGAGCCGTGGAAATCGATCATCACCACGCCATAGCCCGCTCCCGCCCAAAGCTGTGCATTCCAGCGGCTGCTGAAGCCATTACCAAATGAGCCTTGTGGACCACCATGCACTAAGAAGGCGATTGGATATTTAGTCCCCGCTTTGTAATTAGTCGGTTTTATCCAGTAACCGTAAACATCTTCATTGTTCCAGCCTTTAAAACTGAACTGCTGATATTCACCAAATTTAATTTTCGAGAGCTTAGCCTCGTTAACTTGTGTGAGTCGGTTAAGTTGCTGCCCGTCGAGTGCCACGCTATAAAGATCGCCCGGCTCCACTAAACTTTTATGATTAAAGACGATGCGATCTGATGTCACACCAACTAGGCTGTTGCTGCCTTCGTTGTAGATAGTCTTAACATCGCCAAACTGAGTATTTACCTCAAAAATACTTACCTGACCCACATCCTGAGCTGTCACATACAGGGTGCGATTGTCTGGAGCAAAGGTTAATGAGCTGGGACTACGATCCCACAGTGGCGCGACCTCTTTCTCTTGATTGGTCACCGTATCGCGTAACATGATGCGGTAACGGTCGGCTTCAAAACCCGGTTTGCTCATGGCTAGATAAGCCATATAACGGCCATCGGCCGAGAAGGTCGGCTGCGCATCCCAGGCTTTATTCGCCTCGGTCAGGTTTTTTGCCTCACCGCCAGACACTGGCACTTGCCATAAATCGTAGTTGGTTTGCCATGCTTGAGATGAGCTTGGCGCTTTAGCGCTATAAACCACAAATTTACCGTCAGGGGTAAAGGTCACCTCTTCCATACCTGAAAAAGGTTTAGGTGGTGTTTCGGTATCTAAGCCTTGGGTCACATCGATAGGCGCCGTAATGGGCTTACCATCGAGTTTAGCCACAAATAGGTGGCTACGGGTATGGTCGCCCCAAGTATCCCAATGACGCACCATCAACTGTTTATACTCGCGCCCTGTCGAGCTGCGTTCAGCCTCGGCGGCCAACTTATCGGCCGTGCAACTTAGCTGTTCACATTGTGGAAATACACGCATATTAAGCACGACTTGCTGGCTATCTTGCGATAGCTTAAAGCCTTCAACATCCAATGGTAATTTAGAAATCTGTTTGGCTTCACCACCATCAAGCGCAAGCTCATATAGCTGTGAACTACCATCACGGGCAGCTAGGAAATAGATTTTTTTATCGTCGTGACTAAAAGCAACGCTGTGCTCTGTACCTGGCGCCGAGGTCAGCTGCTTCACAGGCTGAGAACCGTCTAACGATTGAATGTAGAGGTCTGATTGTGCCTCACCCTTTTCATCAATTTTTTTAACAGCATAAACGATTTTAACGCCATCATTAGACAAGGCAGTCGAATGCAGTTTATTCATTTTGACCAGATGTTGAACCGTAAAAGGCTCTGGTGACGCGGCATTGCTGCCAAATGTCATGCCGGCAGTTGCTAAGGCTAATATGAGTGCAGTTTTTTTCATTGTTATTATCATCTTTTTCAAATGAACGCCGGAATTAACCCGACCTGAGAATGTATATGCGCAAGCACACTAAACAAAAATGGGGGATTAGGCAAGTTGCCTACCCCCCATTTTTAGTTACTTGGTTAATACAAGTGACTAACACAAGTGACTCGCACCTGTAGCGAATCTGTACTTAATGTGCCTAACGATGATCAATAAGTACCGCGAAAAACTAACACTGGCTTGACACATTGATGCTGTGACATAAGCTGGCGTTCGACTCTCCTATTAGCTTAACTTGACTTTCCACATTGCCGGGCCAGTTTCGTGGGCATTGACACCATCACTGTCCACGGCGACAGTGACAGGCATATCTTGCACATCAAATTCATAGATGGCTTCCATCCCTAAATCTTCAAATGCTACGACTCGTGACTTCTTAATCGCTTTGGATACTAAATATGCTGCACCGCCCACCGCCATTAAATAAACGGCTTTATGCTTCTTAATCGACTCAACGGTTGCAGGGCCACGCTCAGCTTTACCTATCATGCCCATAAGCCCGGTTTTATCCAGCATAAGATCGGTAAATTTATCCATGCGGGTTGCGGTTGTGGGTCCTGCTGGGCCAACCACTTCGTTGCCAACAGGATCGACTGGGCCAACGTAGTAGATAAATTTACCGGTAAAGTCGACACCTTCTGGCAAGCCTTCGCCACTTTCTATCAATGTTTGAATGCGCTTGTGTGCCGCATCGCGACCAGTAAGCATTTTTCCGTTGAGTAAAAGCACATCACCGCTCTTCCACTGCTCAATATCGGCTTGGGTCACGGTATCAAGGTTGACACGGCGCACATCTTCGCCCGCTTCACGGGTGATCTCTGGCCAATCGGCTAGTGATGGCGGCGTGAGCTCTGCAGGGCCTGTACCATCAAGATGAAAGTGCACGTGGCGTGTGGCGGCGCAGTTTGGGATCATCACCACAGGTTTTGATGCCGCATGGGTTGGCGCCGATTTAATTTTAATGTCGAGCACTGTGGTTAACCCGCCGAGCCCCTGCGCGCCGATGCCTAACTTGTTAGCACGCTCGAAGATCTCAAGGCGCAGCTTTTCTTCGGTGGTTTCGGCGCCGCGCGCCTGTAACTCATGTATATCGACCGGATCCATTAATGATTCTTTGGCCATCACAGCGGCTTTCTCGGCGGTGCCACCAATGCCTATGCCAAGCATACCCGGTGGACACCAGCCAGCGCCCATGGTCGGTAAGGTTTTTTCGACCCATGCGGCGATATCATCCGATGGGTTTAACATCACCATCTTAGATTTGTTTTCCGATCCACCGCCTTTAGCGGCAATGGCCACTTCAACATGATTGCCAGGTACCATATCGATATGCACAACCGATGGGGTGTTATCACGGGTATTTTTACGGCTGCCAGCAGGATCGGCCACTATCGAGGCTCGCAGTGGATTGTCAGGATTGGTATAAGCACGGCGAACGCCTTCATCGACCATCTGCTGCACTGTCATGTCGGTCTTGTCCCACTGAACGCCCATGCCCACTTTAACGAAACAGGTGACAATACCCGTATCTTGACATAGTGGACGTTTGCCTTCGGCCGACATACGAGAGTTAATCAAAATCTGAGCGATCGCATCTTTAGCCGCCGCGCTCTCTTCTTTCTCATAAGCCTCGGCCATGGCATCGACAAAGTCTTTTGGGTGGTAATAAGAGATATATTGCAATGCATCGGCGATGCTTTCGATAAGATCCGCTTGCTTAATGATGGGCTGTTCTATACTCACAGACGTTTCCTTGGTTGCAGTTTAGTTATTCATGCCCTGTGACAGGGTCGGCTATTTTTTTGAATCCAGTCACAATATGATACTCTTTCGCGACTTTTAGGGGAACATCACATTTTACAAAGGTTAATTGATGGTTTATTCGTCTACTCAAGGTGTTGCAGTAAAAACCTTACCGTGGAAATACGCTACCACCGAGGTATTTAGCCATTTTTCTCAGCGTCCTTGGGCCATACTGCTCGACTCGGCCAATGCCGAACATGTCGATGCCCGTTACGACATCATTTGTATCGATCCTATCGCCACCTTAGTCACCCAAGGCGACACCACGCTTATCACTCATTTACCGCAAACCAGCGCTATGCAGCAGCCACAGTTTAAGAGTGAACCTGGTGTAGAGCACAGCAATGCCGATCCCTTTGCCTTGCTTAAGCAGCTAATTAAACGGTATTTTCCCGAGTCTAAAACCTGCCACTTGCCATTCAGTGGCGGCGCCGTCGGCGCCTTTAGTTATGATTTGGGCCGGCGCTTAGAATCCTTGCCCAACATTGCAGAAAAAGATATAGACCTACCTGAGATGAATGTCGGCATTTATCCTTGGGCGCTGATTTTTGACTCTCATACCCAACAATGGTCAATGGTGCATTATTACGGTGAGGCGCAGCTACAATGGCAACTAGCTCAGATTGAGCAAGCATTAGCCAGCATGCCAAGCCACGCCCCTTTTGCGCTGACGAGCGACTGGCAAGCACAAATCGATGTAACGGACTACCACGCTAAATTTAATGCAGTGCAAGCTTATCTACACAGTGGTGATTGCTATCAAATTAATCTTACCCAGCGCTTTATGGCCAATTATCAGGGGGATGAGTGGCTAGCCTACCAAACCCTGCGCCAAAGCAATGGTGCGCCCTTTTCAGCGTTTATACGCCTAGCACACCATGCCTTATTGTCTATATCGCCTGAGCGTTTTATTCAACTACGCGAAGATCAAATTCAAACTAAACCCATTAAGGGCACCTTACCCCGAGCAGCCGATCCCATTGCTGACCGTGATGCTGCGGCGCAACTCGCCAACTCAGAGAAAGATCGCGCCGAAAACCTAATGATTGTCGACCTGCTGCGCAACGACATAGGTAAAGTGGCCAAACCTGGTAGTGTTAACGTGCCGAGCCTGTTTGCCATCGAAAGCTTTCCGGCGGTGCATCACTTAGTCAGCACAGTCACTGCAACACTCGATGTGGGCTATCATGCTAGCGATCTGCTGCGCGCCGCATTTCCGGGCGGTTCGATCACTGGCGCGCCCAAAATTAGGGCGATGGCGATCATTGAAGAACTCGAACCCTCAAGACGCAGCCTCTACTGTGGCTCCATCGGCTATCTGAGTCAAGATGGGCAAATGGATACTAGCATCACCATTCGCACTTTAGTGGCTGAACATCAGCGTTTATATTGCTGGGCCGGTGGCGGTATTGTGGCTGACTCGCAAGTGGATGCCGAATATCAAGAGAGCTATGATAAGGTAAGTAAGATCCTCCCTGTTTTAGCGAAGAGTCATGACACTGGACGAGTTTAAGCAGCGCTACGCCCTGCAGCTGTTGCCCGAAGATAACGCCCCAATAATCACTCGCTCGCTGCGTGAAGCGGCGGTGTTGGTGGGGCTAATCGAAAAAGAGCACGAACTGCACCTTATCTTAACTAGGCGCCCGACTCACCTGCGTGCCCACCCAGGACAGATCAGTTTCCCCGGCGGAAAAGTAGAAGCGCAAGATGTGGATTATACTGCGACTGCGCTGCGCGAAGCCTTTGAGGAGATCGCCCTGCCACAAGATAATGTGCAAGTGTTGGGGCAATACCCCATGTTTAATACTTTAACGGGTTTTACCATCGCCCCCATTGTCGGCATTATTAAGCAAGAGTTTGAGATTATTTTAGATCCGGGCGAGGTGGATGAGCTCTTTACTGTGCCGCTGTCATTCTTATTAAACCCAGATAACCGCGTCATGAAGCGATTTACTCGCCGAGGGATAAGTTACCCAGTGTATTTTATTCCCTATAATCAGCATATGATTTGGGGAGCCACTGCGGCGATGATTGACAAAATGTGTCGTCAGCTTAGTAACGATGAAATGGGATGCTAGGTTGACTGACTACTGAATTCACTCACCGCTGAACTCAAATCCGCTCCGATTGATAATCTCTTACTTAACAGCATAGACGCTACCATAAGTAATAAAGGCTGCACATCTGCAGCGTTATGGCGTTCACCTCAGCAATATAAAATCCACCTTGGTTAAATCATAAAGCTTAGGTAAAGCCCTGCCGCAGTCGACGTTAGCAGCAATAGCGGAATATTAAACCAGTACCCCATGCGACTACGATTCGCCACATAAAAATTAAAGCCTAAATTAAACAGACTAATGGCGGCGCAGATCCAAATCACATACTCGAGTCGTAAGGTGATTTCAGGATCCCAACTCAAACGCACGCTTGCTCCTTTACTGATAAAGTAACCAACCGCGCGATCAGGCCTTGCTGCATCAAACAACAGCAGCGCATAAACGGCCAGCGACCAGCCAAGGATCGACAGTGAACCTAATAATATTTGGAAAACCTTAATTTTTGTCATTGAGTCGCCTTTTTATCTGCCATTAACAGTGCTTATGGATATCCATTTATTCCATCGCGTGAGCAATCGGCTAATCTTGAGTCTAACTCATTCAATCACCAATGAAAGATAACGATGCACTTTATGACATCATTTATCGGATGGTGGTATTTTAAGCCTAACAATTTTTGCCCTTTTACACCATTGGATGCCATTAAGATGGCTTAGCCGACTACGGGGTATGGTGATAATTGCACAGACTTAACCCAACCTAACGGCTAAAGGAGAGATTATTTACTGTCAACTGTGTTTATATGTGGTTTTTCCCTTGAGAAAAGCCGTCAGCAAGGTAATATAAACCTCCAAAATTTTTAATAAAACGATTCGTTGGAGAACTAAGCAACAATGAGCATTGCATCTGTCGCTTCTGTATTTAAAGGTGATTTTGCGGTTGGTTCGCAAGTTACTGTGCGCGGTTGGGTAAGAACTCGCCGAGATTCCAAAGCCGGCATCTCTTTTCTTGCCGTTTATGATGGTTCCTGTTTTGACCCAATCCAGGGCGTGGTGCCAAATAGCTTAGCCAATTATGACGAAGAGGTTCTTAAGCTGACCACAGGGTGTTCTGTGGTCATGACTGGTGACGTCGTAGAATCGCCAGGCCAAGGACAAGCATTTGAGCTGCAAGTATCCAATATTGAAGTCACTGGTTGGGTGGATGATCCTGATACCTACCCCATGGCAGCAAAGCGCCACTCCATCGAACACCTTCGCGAATTAGCTCACCTGCGTCCGCGTACCAACATTATTGGTGCTGTAGCGCGCGTGCGTAACAGTCTGTCGCAAGCTATTCACCGTTTTTATAACGAAGAGGGCTATATCTGGGTATCGACTCCACTGATCACCGCATCAGACTGTGAAGGCGCTGGTGAAATGTTCCGCGTTTCCACCCTGGATATGGAAAACTTACCCCGCACCGATGACGGTAAAGTCGACTATAAAGAAGACTTTTTCGGTAAAGAGGCCTTTTTAACGGTATCGGGTCAGCTTAACGCTGAAACCTACGCAAGCGCCTTGTCTAAGGTCTATACCTTTGGCCCTACTTTCCGCGCGGAGAATTCAAACACCAGCCGTCACCTTGCTGAATTTTGGATGGTCGAGCCTGAAGTGGCCTTCGCCGATTTAGATGATGTGGCCGGTCTAGCCGAGCGCATGTTGAAATACTGTTTCAAAGCCGTACTTGAAGAACGCCCTGATGATTTAGCCTTTTTCGCCCAACGTGTCGATAAAACCGTTATTGAACGCTTAGAAAACTTCGTTAATAGCGACTTTGCCCAAGTTGACTATACCGATGCCGTTGAGATCCTTAAAAACTGCGGTAAAAAGTTTGATTTCAATGTTGAATGGGGCATTGATCTGCAATCTGAGCATGAGCGCTATCTGGCTGAAGAACACTTCAAAGCCCCAGTGGTTGTGAAGAACTATCCAAAAGATATTAAAGCCTTCTATATGCGCCTTAACGAAGACGGCAAAACCGTTGCCGCGATGGACGTATTGGCGCCAGGCATCGGTGAAATCATCGGGGGTGCACAGCGTGAAGAGCGTTTAGATGTGCTCGATATGCGTCTTGCTGAAATGAACCTGAGCAAAGAAGATTACTGGTGGTACCGTGATCTGCGTCGTTATGGCACTGTGCCACACGCAGGTTTTGGCCTAGGTTTTGAGCGTTTGGTCTCTTATGTGACGGGTGTGTCTAACATTCGCGATGTGATCCCTTTCCCACGCGCACCCAAATCAGCCAACTTTTAAACGACAAGCGATTAGCTTGCTGATCAAGACAAACGCCCCTAAGAGTTAATTTTAGGGGCGTTTTTTATGGTCTTTATTGTGCGATAAGTTGTAATAGCAATTGAGAAAACATTTACGATAGCCATCAGACAGTGGTTGAGAATCGTCATTTACGACTGCAATGAGTTAGAGTCTGCAATGGTGATGACAAGCAAACATCTGAATACGATGAGGAGATAATGCCCCATGTGGATACAAAAACAGATAATCTTAACGCGTAAGCCACGCGGATTTCATCTGATAACCGATGAGATAATGGCTGCCGTGCCAGAACTGCGCAAACTTAATATTGGTCTGGCCCACCTGCTATTACAGCATACCTCGGCCGGACTGACCCTGAACGAAAATGCCGATCCCAGCGTACGCGAGGATTTTGAACAATATTTTAATCGCCTCGCTCCAGAAAATGCGCCTTACTATACCCACACCTATGAAGGCAGCGATGATATGCCCGCGCACCTTAAGTCGTCCTTGCTAGGAGCTCAGCTGAGTGTCCCCATCACCCTCGGCCAGTTTAATTTAGGCACTTGGCAAGGGATCTACCTGTGTGAGGCGAGAAACCATGCCAGCGAGCGCACGTTACTCATCACCATACAAGGTGAATGAGTCATTGTGACTTAGAAAGTAACAGCCAAGTGACTAAAACCAAGTAACTAAAACCAAGTAACTAAAACCCAAAATAACGAGCCAAGTGACAGACCAATATTGCCAATACTAACTCGGTGGCACATCATCAATAGGTTGCAATAACGCGAGCCAATCATCACTGTTCATCTCAGCTACCGACAGGCTCTCTGTTTGGTACATGCTTTGCGCTAATGCTTGTTTGGATTGCTGCAGCTGTTGAATACGTTCTTCGACAGTATTTTGGCAGATCAACTTATACACAAACACGGGCTTTTGCTGACCAATACGGTAAGCGCGATCGCTGGCTTGCTCTTCGGCCGCAGGATTCCACCATGGGTCGACATGAATAACCACATCTGCCTCGGTCAAATTGAGCCCCGAGCCCCCCGCTTTAAGGCTAATAAGAAACACATTGACCTCACCGCGGCGAAACCTGTCGATGCTTTTATCTCGATGGCGACTCTTACCCGTTAACATCTCATAATCGATCCCTTGCTGGTTTAGCTGGGCGGCGATGAGATCGAGCATGGTGGTAAACGATGAAAAAATAAGGATATTACGCCCATCTTCAATCATGTTAGGTAATTTATTGGCAAGCCATGCCAGCTTGGATGACACTTGTGGCCCGTCATCTGTCAACTCAGCTAACTGAACAGCTACGCTGGTAAGTTTGGCCTCGGCGGCCTCGCTAGCGCCGCTGTCATGGCCTTTATCAAGGTATTCCACCTCTGTTGGCTGACGAGTATCAGACACATTACCAAGCTTGAGCATGGCGGGATGACAACAGACTTGCCGCAGTTTTAACAGTGCATTGCTTATTGCCAACCGATTAGCCTTGGCCCCGGTTTGCAGCAAAGCCAGTTGCAACTGCTCTGCGACCGTTAACCGAATCGTTTCATACAGATCCGCCTGTGTTTCGCTAAGTTCAATCAGGGTATTTATAACGGTTTTCTTTGGCAGTTCGGTCGCCACTTCCGCTTTAGTGCGGCGCAACATAAAGGGCGCGATCCGCTGAGCTAACTTACGCCGCGCGGTATCGCACTGATCTTTTTCTATCGGCAGCTTAAATTGACGTTGATATTGGGCGGCAGTGCCCAGAAAGCCCGGCATCAAAAAGTTAAATAAAGACCACAGCTCACCCAAGTGATTTTCCATCGGTGTCCCCGTGAGGCACAGCCGATGTTGGGTCTTTAACTTATTAACCAATTTAGTCACTTGGCTGCGGCTATTTTTGATGGTTTGCGCTTCATCTAAAATCACTTGATACCATTGCTGAGCTAACAGCAACTGTGCATCTTGAGCCAAGATCCCGTAACTGGTGATCACCATATCCACCTTATTAAGCTGAGATAGCTGCTCATGCCTAGCTCGTCCACTCCAGACTAAGGTCGTTAATGACGGCGCGAAGGTCGCCGCTTCACGTTGCCAGTTACTCAGTAAGCTGGTGGGTGCGATAATCAGCACAGGCGCGGTTAATAGCCCCTGTTGTTTATCTAGCAGTAAACTGCACAAGGTCTGGATGGTTTTGCCTAGCCCCATATCATCGGCCAAGATCCCGGAAAAATGGTGCTGTTTTAAAAACTGTAACCAACTGACGCCTTGGGCCTGATAAGGCCGCAGCTCAGCCTGTAACCCTGCCGGTGCACTGAAGGGGGCCGCTTTGGGGTTAGCCCGTAAATAGGCGGTCAAGGCCTGCGCTTGTTTCTTCAGCCAAGTGGCACCGAGCCATTTAAGGGCTTTAGTGCGCTTGTCAGTTAAATCTTGGCGCATGGCATCATCTAACTGAGGTAATCGCGCTAACTGGTGACGCGGTAAGGCTAAATGTTGTGCTTCATTAAGCGGTTGCTTGTCAAATAACTCACCCAGCACGCTTAAGATCCGCGCAACTCGGGTTGCAGGCAAGATCAAAATTTCACCCGACTCGAGCTCCAGTGATACTGGCTCGCGCCCCGCTTTATCGGTTAACTTGCCTTGGCGAATAAGATTAATGAGTAAGGGGAGAATATTGACGCGCTCGCCATCCACCTCAACGCCTAAGCTCAGCTCAAACCAATCGGCATTTGGGGTATTAATTTCGGCGTACCAAGTATTGGCCGCTAATTTAACAAAACGATTTTTAGCGGCAAAATGAACATGCCACCCCGCCAATGATAACTGGCGAAAGAAGACGGCATGTTCGCTAACATCATCGGGGATCACCCGCGTGCCCGCTTGCACACTCATGGCGATGGGTGGCTCAAAACAATGGCTAACTAGCGGTAACGCATTAAGTTGCAGTTGATACTGAGCGATTTGACCTAATAAGGGCTGGTGATCACAAGCGATATAAAGCAGTTGCGCTAAGGAGTACGCTACGCCGCGATGCACCATAGTAAATACCGCCACATCTAACGGCTGCATCGCCTGCATTTGCCAGGGAAAATCGATACTGTGGCGCACCACTTCGATACAGGGCTGCCATTCTCCGTCACGGTCAATGTGTTCAAGCAGTTGCTGGTTTAGTTCTGCATTTTGACGCTCATCAATAACGATTGTGCCGCTTACTGGCTCGACATACACCTGATCACTGACAGGGACAAGAAAGTGAGTATCGACATAATCTTCATCATAGTGAACATCACAGCGCAGAGGTGACTTAGTTAATGTTTGATAAAAACTGCGGCCACAGGCACAGAGTAAGCGATAAAAATCACTCGTTAATCCGTGCGGTAATGTTAAGTCTATCTGCTGGAACTGCGCGAGTATCTCATCGCCACTGAGCTGGGCTTTTAACAGTGACAATAACTGTTGGTCAGTTTGGCTAACATACTTAGGCAATGGCGCACTACCAATGATGTCAAAACCTAACGTATCCCTTAGCTGATAAGTGCCATTTTTATTCAAATAGCCTTTATGAACACTTAAACGCAGCGCACCTTCATCGCCATAAATTACATACAATACCCTGTGACGAGCCATCGCTGGGAACGGGTCAAACTCTTGATTGGCTTCACTCTTAAATAAGCGAATTGCCGTATCGATGCGTCGGCTGCGTTCATTGGTATTATTGCTTTGCTGTGCAAGGTGTTCGATGGCCAAAGCGGCGATATGTGTACAGTTGGCAGCTTGGCAGCTGCAATGGCCGCTAAAGCGATCACTGGGCACAAGTGAGAGATGAGCGGCGTAGTGCCCTTGCTCGGTTGTAAAGTGCCCTGCTATCTCAGTGGCGGACAGCTTAACGTCGTTAAGTTGCCCCGCTAATAGCAGTTGTAATCCCGCGAAAACTTGTTGATGGGCAAAAACCTGGGTTAGTGCAAACAATGACATCTTCCATAGCCCAATAATCAGGCCATTAATCTTTCGACAAAGGCCAAATCATAGCATTATTTGCCCACTTTCCCTAGCCGATAAACACCCCATTTCGCCGCAGGGGATAGATATCAGACCTTTATCGCTAGGCTAAGCTCAATCTTGAAATAAAACAGATAGAGTAAGCATGAGAGTATGCGCTCGGAGCGTGAAAATTAAGCCTTCGACTTAAGCAATAATACTGAGCCTTGGATAAACAGGACTGCACAACGTTATAACGATAGGGTTAGTTGTTGTAGAAGCTGCACTGACACACCTTCTACAAAAACCAATAAGATGTTTTAAACACGCTTATTCAGCAATACGCTGCATTCTTGCTAGGTAAAAACCATCGAAGCCAGATTCAGCCACACTGATGGTCTCATCATCCATAAAGCTAAAGTGAGGGTTGGCTGCCAAAAAAGCATCCACTTGCTGACGATTTTCTTGTGGCATTATCGAACAGGTGGCGTAAATCAATATGCCATCGACTTTGACCATGCGACTGTAACTTTGCAAAATATCTTTTTGCAGTTGCACGAGTACGGGTAAACGCTCTGGAGTGTCACGCCATTTGGCATCGGGATTACGTTTTAGTACCCCAAGGCCAGAACAAGGCACATCGAGTAATACTCTGTCGGCGGTCAGTTTTAAACGTTTAATGGTTTTGCTGCTGGCAATGAGTCGGGTTTCGATATTGTGCGCGCCACCGCGGCGAGCGCGTTGCTTAAGGCTGTCAAGTTTCCACTGCTCGACATCCATCGCTAACAAGCGTCCCTTACCTTGCATTTGTGCGGCGATCGACAGGGTTTTTCCGCCAGCACCGGCGCACGCATCGATGACGCGCATACCAGGTTTAGCATCCACAGCTGCCGCAACCTGTTGTGAACCGGCATCTTGTTGTTCAAACAATCCTGCTTTAAAGCTATCGGTACGAAACAGTGCCGAGTCGGATATCACTTGTAACGCTGTGTCTACACCATCAACCCGTTGTGTTTGCACCCCTTCGCGTGCCAATTTTTGCTGTAACTCTTCTGGCTGGCACTTTAATAAGTTGGTTCGTAAAAAGCGCTGCGGCGCCATAGCTAGTGCCGCGCGCTCAGCAGGCCAAAGGCTGCCCATTTGTGCTGTGCCGAGTTCGTCAAGCCACTCAGGACAGCCATCAAACAGCGGTAAGTCAAGCTTGGCCTGCTCTAAACGCTGGTCAAAATCGTCTTGCTCTATCGTCAAGGTATATGGCAATTTTGGCAGCTCGAGCCCATGGAACATATGCCAAGCATTGAGTAAGCGTGAACCTAAGCGCTCAATATCTGCTGGCGCCATATCTGCTAAATAACAATATAGGTTTAACCGACGTAATAGATCGCCCGCCACTGTGGTGATCCTTGCCTGTTCTGAAGGCGCTAACTTTAGCCCAGAGAAATGATGCGAATAAGCTCTGTCTAAGGGTTTCCCCTCATTGAGCACCATAGTGAGTACATTAATAACTAATTCGGTTGAACTGGGTGATAGTGACGCGTTTAGCATGATAAAGCCTGTTAATAAAAATCCGGAGGATCATAGGAGTTAGCGCGTGATTACGCAAGTACAACGCGCATAGTTCGAGTTAGGTAGAGATAAATAATGTTTATCAGAGCTTCGGCTTAACGTGGTAGGGGTTAGCGCTGGCGGCCGTATCATTGCCCTTAGCATTGCCATTCACACCGTATATTGAGCATCTGTCTGTTAGTCACGACTTGTATTAAGTGCTAGCTGCTAGCAATTAACGGTATCAGCAATCTTTGGCTCAAGCATAACCTTGAGCCAAGTTGACGCCGGTGACGTTAAAGCAACGCCTTCAGTAGGCGTATTATATTAAGATTTATCGGTCCACGGGTTAAAGCCTGGCACTGAAGTTGGCTTATCCACTTTATTGGTAGACTTAGCCTTTTGAGTAGACTTAGCTTTGCTGATGCTCGATTGATAAGATGCAGAGCGTGAGTCAGCATTATTGTTATCCCCTTTAGCGCTGCGCGTTGCTCGTGCCTTACCCTTTGGTGGCTTTTTTTGGCCCTCAACGGGCGATGTTCCCTCTTCAATACGCTGTTTAGGTCGGTAATTTAAAATTGAGGTTGGCACGGCCTTACGCGGTGTGAACCCTTCAATTTCGCGACGTTCCAGTAAATGACCCAAGCGGCTCTCAATCATGCATAAATTTTTAAAATCATCTTTAGAGACGAGTGATATCGCCTGCCCTTTAGCACCAGCACGACCGGTACGGCCAATTCGATGGACATATTCATCGGCAGGAAAAGGCAAGTCATAATTAATCACCAAGGGAAGGTTATCAATATCAATACCACGGGCAGATATTCCCGTGGAGATAAGATACTTAATCTTACCCGCCTTGAAGTCCGCTAAGATCTGCTCTCGGATCGCCTGAGCACGGCCACTGTGAATGCAATCGGCTGCTATGCCCCGCTTTTCAAGTTGGCTAACTAATTTAGCCGCGCCATGCTTGGTCTCGATAAAGATCAACGCCTGCGGCCAGTTATGCTGTTGAATAAGATGACTCAATAAAGCCGACTTTTTATCTTTATCCACAGTGGTGATCCACTGCTCAATATTAGGCTTAGCGGATTCATCTTTAGTCACCGACAAGTGAATTGCGTTAGGAACCGTCTCTTTTGCCAATTCGCGAACCTGACGCGATAGGGTCGCGGAAAACAACAGGTTTTGCCTATCTTGAGGCAAGCTGTCGATGATCTTAGTAATATCTTCGATAAAGCCCATGTCGAGCATCCTGTCGGCTTCATCCAGTACTAGCACCTCGATTTCGTCAAAATGAATGGCGCGTTGGGTGTAAAGATCCCTTAAGCGACCTGGGGTAGCCACCACAATATCGACACCATCGATGAGTTGCTGCTTTTGCGCCGCTAACTCAACACCACCATAAATCGCCATCGATTTAAGATTAAGGTACTTACCATATTGAGCAATGCGGTTATCGACCTGCAAGGCAAGCTCGCGCGTCGGAGTCAAGATTAATGCCCGCGCTCGCTTTTTACGTTGCGTATCACCGTTAGCTAAACGGCTCAGAATAGGCAATACAAAACTGGCCGTTTTACCGCTACCTGTCTGCGCCGCGGCAATCAAGTTTTTGCCTTTTAAGGCCAGTGGAATGGCTTCGGCTTGGATAGGCGTTGGGGTCGAATAGTCTAATTCGCTAAGCGCGGTAAGGATGGCAGGGTCTAGCCCTAGCGTAGAAAACCCAAGTGTAGAAAATGACATGTAAAATCTCAGTGTGAGTCCTAAACCTGATTTTAAGGCACCTTGCAAGGCAGCATTAAACGCAAAATGGGACAAAAATTAGCTAAATAGATTGTAGCCCTGCTAATTAATCAACAAGTCTATCAAAACGGGCATCACAATCGTGGCGCTGATTATAACAGAACTCCAGCAAGTGTATAAAACCCTTTACTGCCAATCACTCCACAGGGCGTAACTGAGCCAATCATAAAATCGACTTAGTGCCCCTGATTAATGGCAATCAACCGGGTGATAAAACGCGTTAATGCGGCTGCATCGGTAAATTTAAACCCCAAACCATAATGGATACCGTTAAGGCTTTTCTGTACCCGCTTAGGAAAACGGGTCATCTCACTATGGTGTACAAATCCTGCTTTATGTTTTACCCCATCAAGGGCGGATAACTCGGCAAGAAACACTTCATAGGCGGGGCGAATAACCAATAGACAATCTTTGTCAGCCCCATAGAGATAAAAAGGCTCTTTTAACTCGGGCAGCATATATTCGGTCATTTTTTTAACGGTAAAATTGGTTCTGCACTTAAGCGTGCTCAATAGCCCGGTGATTTCACTGTGTTCAATTGCCACGCTAAATACTCCTGATAAGTGACACCCTTGCCTTTTATTGTCTAGGCAGTGAGATTGCCCGCTATGGTAGCAGCGGTTGGCACAATCTCCTACAGACACCTCCTATTCATGCAGTATCACAGTTACCCACATAATGTTCAGTGCTGAAAGTGGCTTACATTTAAACAAAAAAATATAAGTGATAACAACCGCGGCACTAAGTGAATAAAAAGTCGGCAACACAAGGCATGGCAAGGCCTGTAGCTGGTGACAAACAATTATGTGAAAGGGTAAAGTTGACCTAATTAGGCAAAATTGAATGATTTTAAGAAAAATCTATAAAACAATTCTAAAAGTATTGATATACTTCCCCCCGAATTTTAGAACGTAACTCCAATAGAGTAGAAAAATGACTGATTTATCAAAGTACAGAAACATTGGTATCTTTGCTCACGTTGATGCGGGTAAAACTACTACAACTGAGCGTATCCTTAAGCTAACTGGTAAAATCCATAAATCCGGTGAAACTCATGACGGTGAATCTACAACTGACTTCATGGAACAGGAAGCTGAGCGTGGTATTACCATTCAGTCTGCTGCTGTAAGTTGTTTTTGGAAAGACCACCGTTTTAACGTTATTGACACCCCTGGCCACGTTGACTTTACAGTAGAAGTATATCGCTCTCTTAAAGTACTTGATGGTGGTATCGGTGTATTCTGTGGTTCTGGTGGTGTTGAACCACAATCAGAAACCAACTGGCGTTATGCGAACGAATCAGGTGTTGCTCGTATCATCTTCGTAAACAAGTTAGACCGTATGGGTGCTGACTTCTTACGCGTTGTTAAGCAAACTAAAGACGTACTAGCGGCTACGCCACTAGTTATGGTTCTACCAATCGGTATCGAAGATGAGTTCAAAGGTGTTGTTGACCTACTGACTCGTAAAGCATGGGTATGGGACGATTCAGGTGAAGCAGAAAACTACACCATCGAAGACGTACCAGCTGACATGGTTGACATGGTTGAAGAATACCGTGAAATGCTAATCGAAACTGCTGTTGAGCAGGACGATGATCTGATGGAAGCGTACATGGAAGGCGAAGAGCCGTCTATTGAAGAGATCAAGCGTTGTATCCGTAAAGGTACACGTAATCTTGACCTATTCCCAACATACTGTGGTAGCGCATTCAAAAACAAAGGTATGCAGCTCGTTCTTGACGCAGTTGTCGACTACCTGCCAGCACCAACTGAAGTTGATCCTCAGCCACTGACTGATGAAGAAGGTAACGAAACTGGTGAAGTTGCCCTAGTTTCAGTTGATGAGCCACTAAAAGCGCTTGCATTCAAGATCATGGATGACCGTTTTGGTGCCCTAACCTTCGTACGTATCTACTCTGGTAAGCTTAAGAAGGGTGACACCATCCTTAACAGCGCAACCGGTAAGACTGAACGTATTGGTCGTATGTGTGAAATGCACGCAGATGAGCGTAACGAACTTGAATCAGCACAAGCTGGTGACATCATTGCGATCGTGGGTATGAAGAACGTACAAACTGGTCACACACTATGTGATGTTAAGCACCCTTGTACTCTTGAAGCCATGGTATTCCCAGAGCCAGTAATCTCTATCGCTGTTGCACCAAAAGATAAAGGCGGCAGTGAGAAAATGGGTATCGCTATCGGTAAGATGATCGCTGAAGATCCATCATTCCGCGTAGAGACTGACGAAGACTCAGGCGAAACCATCCTTAAAGGTATGGGTGAACTTCACCTAGACATTAAGGTTGATATCCTTAAGCGTACTTACGGCGTTGACCTAATTGTGGGTGAGCCACAAGTTGCTTACCGTGAAACTATCACTAAAGAAGTTGCTGATAGCTACACGCACAAGAAGCAATCTGGTGGTTCTGGTCAGTTTGGTAAAATTGACTATGTTATCCGTCCTGGTGAGCAAAACTCTGGCTTTACATTTAAGTCATCAGTTGTTGGTGGTAACGTACCTAAAGAATTCTGGCCTGCTGTTGAGAAAGGTTTCGCCAGCATGATGAATACTGGTACTGTTGCAGGTTTCCCTGTGCTTGACGTTGAACTAGAACTTACTGACGGTGCTTTCCACGCAGTTGACTCGTCAGCTATCGCGTTCGAAATTGCAGCTAAAGGTGCGTTCCGTCAATCTATGCCTAAAGCCGGTGCACAACTTCTTGAGCCTATCATGAAAGTTGATGTATTCAGCCCAGAAGACAACGTTGGTGATGTGATTGGTGACCTTAACCGTCGTCGTGGCATGATCAAAGACCAAATGGCTGGTGTAACTGGTGTTCGTGTTAAAGCTGACGTACCGCTATCAGAAATGTTCGGTTACATTGGTTCACTACGTACAATGACATCGGGTCGTGGTCAGTTCTCTATGGAGTTCTCACACTACTCACCATGTCCAAACAGCGTAGCTGAAAAAGTGATCGCTGAAGTTAAAGAAAGAAACGCTAAGAAGTAATTTTTGACTTTTTAGGTTAATTCTTAAACTTAAAAACCCTGACGATGTAAATCGTCGGGGTTTTATTTTTTAATGGATAAACAATAAGATGAACAGTGCAAATAGCGTCGTGGTATTGGATTTCGAAACCACGGGTCTCTCCCCTACTCAAGGTGATCGCGCCATCGAAATTGGTGCAGTGAAATTACAGCAAGGTGTGATTGTTGACCGTTTTCAGCAGTTGATTAATCCAGGCTTTAGGATCACTCATTTTATTGAGCAGTACACAGGCATTACCAATGCCATGTTAAACGAGGCTCCTAGTAGCCACATTGTGATGCATGACTTTGCCGACTTCATGGGTGACGCTAACCTCGTCGCACATAATGCCAGTTTCGACCAGCGCTTTCTTGATGCTGAATTGGCACGGATACACCGCCACTATTCTGGCCGTTTTGCCTGCTCAATGTTGGTAGCTCGACGCATTTATCCCGATGCAAGTAATCATCAACTATCCACCTTAGTGGCCCATAATCGTATCGAGCAGCAAGGTGACTTTCACCGTGCATTAGCCGATGCAGAGATGACGGCATTGTTATGGCAACATATTCTCGACACCTTATGCCAACGCTGGCAGTGCCAAGCGCCAAGTTTTGCTATGATGGCGGCATTACAGAAGCAGCCAAAAGCTAACCTTGAGCGTTTCTTTGCCAAATACGCAGACAATCAACCGAGTTGAGCACAATGGGGTTATACAGTGGATAAACAGGAATAATAATGAAGCACCATATTCGAAGCGCCATATTCTATGGACTAAATGCTTAAGCTAAATAGACTTAAGCATACACACTAATTTAGTCAGCCCCCCGAAAGGGTTGATGCCTTTTTTAGCAATGCCGCTTTGCTGTTAGCCAGCAAGAGCATTTACTTATATCGGTTATCACTAGCGTCAATTAAATACCTAGCTCTTTCATTAAGTCATCGGCGTCATCGTCGACCACCACGGCTTGATTTACCGATTTAGCCCAAGATGCCGAACCACCAGGACTATGTTGTGCTAACAGCGCATCGGGATCATGCTCTTCATCCTGTTCAAATTCGGTCAGTTTAATAAACTCGGTTTTATCCATCGCAAATTCAAGATAAAAAATATGATGTTCTGCGGTTTTAAACGCCACGCGTCTTGCCACAGCTTCATCCAAATTAGTGTCAATTGAGATGGTCAGCTCTTTATTAATTGTGAGCATTTTAGGCTGGCTTTGATTAATCGAGGTTTGTAGCTCTTTATTCATCTTGACGATAAAGTCGCCTAAAATCTGATTCATCAATTCGCCCATAATATCGGCCACCTCATCTGATGTGTGCGAAAAGGCTAAATCTGATTCTGGCATCCCCATCTGTTTCATATAGGCTTGATAAATTTCAATCGCAGCCTTGGCAGAGAAGTTGATCACCACTAAACCAGAAAATCCCCCATCAAAAATAGAGAAACAACCTAGATCGGGTTTTAAGCAGGTCTTATTAATACTTTGTATCATAGCCGCATGTGATATAGGGCTGGATGTGGTGCTAGATAGTACATGAGAAACAGAGTGGCAAAGCTTTAATAAAATATCATCGGAGGTGATCACTTGAGGTGTCATCGTTATGTTTATTCCAAAAAAAATCAATGCTTAATTCTGCGCGCTAATGCCCTAAAAATCAAAGCTAAATCATAATTTAGCGCCACAGGGCTTGTACAGCATACTTTTGAGCCTTAAACCATTGAATCACCTCATATCATTATCTTGCTGCCAGTTCAGTTTGAAGGTAAAAAGTAAAGTATACCTTGGTATAAAATCGACTAACCTTGCCAAAAATGCGTGAGCTAGATCAATTATTTACTAATAATAAACCTATAAACAGGCTATTGATTTTATTCAGATACATGACGAGGTATATTGGCCATAAAGAACAGTTCGCAACATAATAAGGGATATCATGCTCGCGATTCTTAGACGATTTACGATACTACAACGGCTTATATTTATGTTAATACTGGCCGCCATTGGTACTTTCGTTTTTGCTAGTTTTTCGATTAATGAGCAACGTAACAACCTGATTAACGAGAAATGGGTACAAAATGATGCCCAGCTCTCAACCATGCTTAGCATCATTAACTCGCATCACATTCAAGTCCAGCAAGGTAAAAACAGCACTATGGCTGCCCAAAGCGAAGCCGTCGAGCTGATTAATAATGCCAAATATGGTCAACATGGCTATTTCATCTTATTTGATGCAAATAACACAGTTATTGCTCATGGAGCCAATCCAGAAAAAGCGGGGCAGTCTCTGAGCACGCTTGGTGCTCCTGCCGTTTTTAAACAGCTAATAAGACAAGCCCAGCAAGGAGAATTAGCACAACATATTGTCGAAATGCATGATCCTAGCAATGGTGAACAAGCGCAAGCACTGGTGTCAGCCAGTGCATTTACGCCATGGGGCTGGACCTTGGTTACGAATGCTTATATGAGCGATGTTAATGACACGACCATTAGCGTGATGTATGACTATTTGGGCATTATGCTGCTAATCTCAGTCCCCATATTTGCCTTCTTCTTGGTACTTAATCACTCGATCAGCGCGCCGTTAACGCAAGCGATCGATGCCATGAATGACATCGCCCAAGGGGAAGGTGATTTAACCAAACGCTTGCCCACAACGGGTAACGATGAGGTAGTTGCACTGGCTAAAGCATTTAATGTTTTCGTAGGTAAAATTAACCATATGGTCGCAGAGCTGCAGCCCGTTGGTCATCATCTTAACCAAGATGCCGATCGTTTACTCAATGCCGTGAGTGAGTCCAATGCCAGTGTCGATCATCTGCATCAAGAAACCAGCAATGTTGCCACCGCCATTAATCAAATGTTGTCGACTACACAAGAGATGGCCAGTAATACCCAGCAAGCCGCCGATGCCGCAAACAGCGTTAAGCGACAAGCCCTTGACAGTAAAACTCAAATGGATAGTACTGTAAATAATACCCATAAGCTGGTAGAAGAACTGCGCAGTGCCGAGGTGATCACCGAACACCTCGGGGTCTCATCCAAACAAATTGGCAATATTTTAGAAGTGATCAGGGGCATTGCAGATCAAACCAACCTACTTGCACTTAATGCAGCCATTGAAGCCGCTCGCGCGGGTACCCATGGGCGCGGGTTTGCCGTGGTCGCCGATGAAGTGCGCGCATTAGCTAACCGCACGCAAGACTCGACCAATGAGATCCAAAAAATAGTTACCGATATTCAAACCGGTGTCGCGAGTGTGATCGCCAGTAACAATCAAAATCAAGGGCAATCGGAGCAGTTACAAACCCAAGCACAGGCGGTTGGCGACTCACTTAACGCCATTTTAGAGTTAATCGCCCATATCAGTGATATGAATACTCAACTTGCTAGTGCAACAGAAGAGCAATCTTTGGTGACAGAAGAGATTAATCGCAACGTCTGCAGCATAACTGAATTATCTGAGGTCTCTGTTAAAGCTAATGAAAGTAACCGCCTAGCGGCCGAATCTCTTAAGCAAATTAGTCAGACGAGCACCCAAATTTTAGGACAGTTTAAAGTATAAGGCTAAAGCCAATATCTGTTAAAGGAGCGCTATTTAGCGCTCCTTTTTTTTAAGTAAACTGTGATAAACTTAACGCTATAGTTATTTCCCCTAAAGCGAGAGCTAGGATTATGGCGCGCATGACGTTGGCAGTTCACCCGCAGCTTTACACTATCCACAGCTTTAGTCCCGACACAATGCTTAATCCCGACGTGTTACGTCAACCGATGTTTTTTATTGGAAAAACCAAAGATGAATTGTCTGTAGTGGTTCCTGCCGCATTAGTCCTAGATAGCCTTGAACAAGAAAGAGATTGGCGCTGCTTAGAAGTTGTAGGGCCGCTAGGCTTTTCCATGACAGGTATATTGGCAAGTGTATCGACCACCCTTGCTAACGCCCAAGTCAGTATTTTCGCCATTTCAACCTTCGATACCGATTATGTGCTTGTTAAAAAGGAGAAGCTTGAGCTGGCCATTGGTGCGCTCAAAAAAAACAATTACCAAATCATTCATTACCAATGATCTATCGCTTTATTTCCTCGGTTAAAGAGTCTATTTATGTACCAAAGAACAGTCACAATATTGGCAGAGCATGGTATTCATACCCGTCCTGCAGCGTTATTAGTAAAAGCGGCGAAACAATACGATTGTGATATCCTCGTCGAATGCCAAGGCAAACAGGCCAGTGCCAAGAGTTTGTTTAAGCTACAAACATTAGGTTTATATAAAGGGGTATCTGTTACTGTCACAGCTGACGGTGAACAGGCACAACAAGCGGTAGAGCATGTCTCTGAACTGCTAATCACCTTAAGTTAACAAGGAGTTCGAGATGCGCATTAAAGGGATAGCCGTGGCGGGAGGAATCGCCTTTGGGCAAGCAATAGTGGTTACCCCTTATCACAGTCAGCTCGATTACCATCTTATACCCCCTGCGCAGCTGGGAATAGAACAGGCTCGACTCGACAAAGCACTCGCTTCATTAATTCAGCAAATAAAACACAGTGCGCAACATCTCGATCCTAATAGTGAGCATTACCAATTAATTGAGGCAGATTTACTACTGTTAGAAGACGCTGATCTGCAGGCTGAGCTTCGCGCAGCGATAACTGAGCAACAGTTTTCTGCGGCATTAGCGGTAGAACATACCTTTGCTAAACAAGCCCAAGCACTGCAGGCGATGGACTCACCTTATTTAGCCAGCCGCTCTGATGATATATTAGCTTTAGGTCAAAGAGTTATAACCACCCTGCTCACGGGTAAATGCAGTACATTAACCGAGTTACCCCGCAATAGCATAGTGATCGCCAAAGATATCACCCCAGCTGAATTTGCCCTGTTACCGCTAGAAAACCTCGCAGGATTAGTGTTGCAAACGGGGGGGATCACCAGCCACAGCGCTATTTTAGCACGCAGCTTCGATATCCCCACCCTAGTGGGCTGTGAATGCAATCTTAACGATATCGTCGATGGTACACCCGTTGCTATCGATACCCTAAATGGTTTGCTGTTTATTGATCCCGATGCTGAGCAGGTTGCGCGACTGACACTGGCACAGCAACAAACATTACTACGTAAAACTGAGTTACTTAAATTTAAAGATCACCCCACTCAAACTTCAGATGGCCACCCCATCGCCCTACTCGCTAACGTAGGCTGCATTAGCGAAATCAATCACCTTAGCTCCGTTGGTGGTGAAGGTGTGGGGTTATTTCGCACCGAGTTTATGTTGATGAACCGCCAGCAACTGCCCGATGAACAGCAACAATATCAACTTTACTGTGATGCATTACAGCTACTTAACGGCAGAATACTGACAATTCGTACTATCGATATCGGCGCCGATAAAGAGGTGCCTGCTTTAGCAATGCCCGTTGAGGAAAACCCAGCATTAGGGCTACGTGGTGTACGATATACCCTTGCCCACCCGCAACTGTTTTGTGTACAGCTAAAGGCCATTTTGCGTGCTGCCAATCAGGGACCGATTCGATTAATGTTTCCTATGGTCAATCAAGTCGAAGAGCTCGAGACGATATTGGCACTTATCGAGCAGTGTAAAGCAGAGCTCATTGAGCAAGAGAAGGGCTATGGTCCACTGTCAATGGGGATCGTCGTCGAGACCCCCGCAGCAGTATTAAATTTAGCATCAATGCTACCTTTACTCGACTTTATCAGCATAGGAACCAATGACTTAACACAATACACCATGGCTGCAGACCGAGGCAATCCAGAGCTCATTAAGCGCTATCCAGTGCTGTCTCCGGCGCTCATCAAACTCATCAGTCAAACCATTAACCAAGCCCACGCTGCCAAAGTGACAGTATCTTTATGTGGTGAATTAGCCAGTAATCCGCGCGCTACTGCCCTATTAGTTGGTCTTGGCATTGATGAATTAAGTGTTAGTGTGGCAGCCTTACTTGAAATAAAACAAGAGCTCAGCCGCTGGACCTACATAGAGTGCGTCGAACTGGCGCAACATGCTAAAGTGATTTCACGCATAGAGACACTAAATGAGTTGTTAACATGCTGTCACTCTTGATAATTATTGAGTATGCTATCGAAAACGTATTCATCGTTCAGCTGGGCATCAGCATAGGGGCTAATTAATGGGATTTTTGAGTCGAATTCGGCGTTTAGTGTCAGGCCAACCGCCCATCAGTGGTGGTATAGATGTGTTCGCCCCCGTGTCGGGTGAGATTGTTGCCATTGAAAAAGTACCCGATGTGGTATTTGCTGAAAAGATTGTCGGTGACGGCATAGCAATCGCCCCGAAGGGTCACCAAATGTTAGCGCCAATCGATGGCACTATCGGCAAAATATTTGAAACTAACCATGCCTTTAGCATTGAATCTCCCCATGGTTTAGAGCTGTTTGTCCATTTTGGTGTTGGCACGGTCGAACTGCGCGGCAACGGCTTTAAGCGTTTAGCCGAAGAAGGCCAGCAAGTAAAGATGGGCGATCCCATATTGGAATTTGATCTCGATTACCTCAAAACCCATGTAGAAAGTTTACTTACTCCTGTAGTGTTGGCCAATATGGAGGATATTAAGCGTATTGATAAACATCAAGGCTCTATCGAGGCGGGTAAAGACATTATCTTTTCAGTGCAGTTATAGAAATCGTCTTAAGCGTCACGCTTAACTCTTGATTTAGGGTTTAGGGTTTAGCGATTACTTTTTAATGCTGAACTTCATGATCTATATACAAGTATACAACCAACACATTATTGCGCCTAAATGGCGCAATAATGTCATATCAAACGTTACCCAAAATCAACGTTTTTTTGAGCATTTATTATCGGCGCCTATCGTAACACTTGAGCCGGACAAGACTCGATGACACAATGCAAATCATAGCGCAGTAATAGCGCACCTCATCCAGTAAGGAGACCCCATTTTGACCCTTTATGGCATAAAAAATTGCGATACCGTTAAAAAAGCCCTTAAGTGGCTAGAAGAACATCAACAAACGGTTGTTTTTCATGATTTTCGTGATGATGGTCTAAACCAAGCCGATTTAGAAGCCTGGGTCGAGACCTTAGGTTGGGAGACGTTATTTAACAAACGCAGTACTAGCTTTAGAAATCTCAGTGATGACGATAAAACCACCATAGACAAGCACAAAGCTATCGAATTGATGCTTGCTCATCCTACCTTGATTAAGCGGCCGGTATTAGTGATTAAAAATAAGGTATGGGTTGGCTTTAAGGCCGAACAGTATCAGGAGATCTTTAACTAATGACAGACGCTGTGTTAACGCTGGCACAAGATCTGATTAGCCGTGCATCGGTTACCCCACTCGACGAAGGGTGCCAGCAGGTCATGGCGGATCGCCTCGCCGCAAAAGGCTTTACCATTGAATCTATGGTGTTTGAAGACACCACCAATATGTGGGCTAGACGAGGCAATGATGGCCCGCTGTTTTGTTTTGCAGGTCATACCGATGTAGTACCGGTAGGCGAGCTTAACCGCTGGCATACCCCCCCTTTCGAACCTGTGGTGATTGACGGTTATCTGCATGGACGTGGCGCAGCAGATATGAAAGGGTCGCTCGCCGCCATGGTGGTTGCCACCGAGCGCTTTGTCGAGCAACACCCTAACCATAAAGGCTCAATCGCCTTTTTGATCACCAGTGATGAGGAAGGCCCATTTATCAATGGCACGCCACGTGTCATTGATACACTCGAAGCCCGCAACGAAAAAATCACTTGGTCGTTAGTGGGTGAACCCTCATCGACCCATAAGTTAGGTGACATAGTCAAAAATGGCCGCCGTGGGAGCCTCACTGGAAACTTGACAGTCAAAGGGATTCAAGGCCATGTCGCCTACCCTCACCTAGCTGATAACCCGATCCATAAGGCCGCACCTGCACTGGATGAATTGGCGCGCATGATTTGGGATAAAGGCAATGAGTTTTTTCCGCCAACCAGTTTCCAAATCGCCAATATTAATGGCGGCACCGGCGCATCGAATGTTATTCCCGGGGCGCTTGAGGTGATGTTTAATTTCCGTTACTCGACCGAGGTGACCGCCGAGATTTTAATCCAGCGCGTACTCAACATTCTCGATGCACACGGCTTAGATTATGACATTAGTTGGATCTATAACGGCTTGCCATTTTTAACTGAAGATGGGCCACTACTGCAAGCCACCAAAGAAGCCATTAAAGAGATCACCACGCTCGATACCGATCCGCAAACTTCTGGTGGCACCTCTGATGGCCGTTTTATTGCGCCTACTGGCGCCCAAGTCATTGAAGTTGGCCCTGTAAACGCCACCATTCACAAGGTGAATGAATGCGTTAAGGTCGCCGATATTGAACAGCTTGCCTTGGTATATCAGCGGATTTTGGAAAAGCTACTGTGCTAAACACTGGCTACCTTTATGGCCTTGAAAATAATCAGCTTATTGATTTTCAAGGCCATCAATTACAACGTGATACCGCGCAACAATTGATGTTGATGCAAACCGCGGCCGCCAAAGACAATATCTCATTACAAATTTGCTCCGCTTATCGTGATCTTCCACGGCAATTAGCCATATGGAACGCCAAAGCCAAGGGACAACGCGCGGTCCTCGATGCACGCTCACAGCCTATCGATATCGGACACCTTAGCGAGGATCAATTAATCGATGCCATCTTACTTTGGTCGGCACTGCCCGGCACATCGCGCCATCATTGGGGCACAGATATTGACGTATATGATGCACATCAGATGTCTCGCAAGCAGTTACAACTTATACCCAGCGAGTATCAAGCCGATGGCCCCTGCCATGCGCTGCACTCTTGGCTCACCCGTTACTGTGGCGATTTTGGGTTTTATTTTCCGTTTCAGGCGGGCTTAAGTGGCGTCAGCCCTGAGCCATGGCATTTGAGTTATTATCCCAAAGCTAACGATTATCTTGCTGCGTTTGATCCTCAAAGCCTCGCCACCATCTTGTCGCAGCAACCCATAGCATTAAAAAACGCGATATTAGCTAGACTCGAACACTTAGTCAGCCACTATGTGTTCCATGTTGCCCCCTCTCCGGCGGGCTAATCTTTATACTTTATATTGAGTCAACATGAACCAACAATTAACACAACACACCCAGATTATTGACGGTCATACGATGCACTATCTTGACATAGGTGAAGGCCCGGTATTGTTATTCGGCCACAGCTACCTATGTGACAGCACCAGCTGGCAGCCACAACTGGCCGAGCTTAGCCAACATTATCGCTGTATCGTGCCAGATCTGTGGGGACATGGTCAGTCAGATAAGCTGCCTGCCTCTTGCCGCTCATTAAAGCAATTAGCTGAACAATATTTGGCTTTACTTGATAGCCTCAATATCGATAACTTTTCAATGATTGGTCAAGGGATCGGCGGCATGTGGGGCGCGGAGCTAACCTTGCTCGCGCCGGCTCGGGTCAACAGTTTAGTCATGCTGGGCAGTTTTCTCGGTTTTGAACCGGAAGTGAGCCGCGCCAACTATTACGCCATGCTCGATGAAATAAACCAGACTAAATCAATCTCTGCTGACCATATAAACCAGCTTGCAACGCGTTACTTTAGTGCCTCAGCAGAGCAAGATAATCCGCAGCTAATAAAAGCCTTTAAGCAGCAATTGAGTGGCATTGCACCTGAGCGTATCGACTCGCTACACCGCTTAGGCCGCATCCTCTATGGCAGACGCGATATCATGGAAGATATTGAGCAATTAACCTTGCCTTGTCTTATCATGACAGGCGCGGATGATCGGTTGCACCCTATACTCGAAGGTTATCTAATGCACGATGCCATTGATGGCAGTCAATATATCCACCTGCCACACGCTGGACACATGGCCAATCTTGAGCAAGCAGACCTAGTTAATCAACACCTGTTAGCATTTCATACTCAGCACATAAAAGGCTAATAAGTACCTAAGATGAAACGTTTTACAGTATTTAGCACTGAATAGACCAGCCAAGGTGTGATTAGGTGCTAAAATTTCCAGCGAAAATCTTTTAAAAGACATTAATGTTATAAAATGAAACTACTTAAACCTCTGTTTGACAACAATCGCCGCTGGGCGGGCCGCATTCTCGAAGAGAATCCTCATTTCTTCCAACAACTGGCTCAGCAGCAGAGTCCAGAATATCTTTGGATCGGCTGCTCAGACAGCCGAGTGCCCTCTAATCAGATAATCGACCTCATGCCTGGTGAAGTATTTGTGCATCGTAATATCGCCAATATGGTCATTCATACGGATCTAAACTGCTTATCTGTGCTGCAATACGCGGTAGAAGTGCTCAAAGTGAAGCACATCATGGTGGTGGGACACTATGGTTGCGGTGGCATAAAGGCCTCCATGGGCAAACAACGCTTAGGGCTAATTGACAACTGGTTAGGCCATATTCGAGATATTCATCGCCTGCATGATTCAGAGTTAGCCATACTTGACGACAAAGCCCGTTTCGACCGCTTATGCGAGCTTAATGTGATTGAGCAAGTGGGCAATGTGGTCAGTACTAACATAGTGCAAGACGCTTGGGAGAGCGGCCACAATGTCGCAGTACACGGCTGGATTTACGGCGTTGAAAATGGCTTGCTGACCGATCTTGACGTTACCGTAGATAAAGAGATTATCAGTCGCCGTTAAGCGCAAGGCTCAAATCACGCAAAATATCACTGCGCATGATTACCCTATCGTGCGCTTTTTATATTCAGTCTTATCCAAGCGATATAAAAAAATGGCTAATTGCGATAAATATTACTGAATAAACATCGCAGTCCCCCCCTCATCCCAGTTATAATTGAGCATATTTTTCGCGCCCTGCGCGCAATGAACGCTAAGGAAACTTTCGATGCCTGGTTTTGAACTATTTGGTCCTGAAGAGAAGCAAGAAGTTGCAGATGTTATGGAAAACGGCTTTACCTTCCGTTATAACTTTGACCACATGCGTAATGACCGCTGGAAAACTCGTGAGATGGAAGCGCTGCTTTGTGAGAAAATGAACGTTAAGCATGCTCACTTAGTATCAAGCGGCACCGCAGCACTGCAAACGGCAATGGCCGCAGCCGGCATTGGCGCTGGTGATGAAGTCATAGTGCCGCCATTTACCTTTGTAGCATCGGTTGAAGCCGTATTCATGGCTGGAGCCGTGCCGGTTTTTGCCGAAATCGATGAAACCCTCTGTCTATCACCAGAAGGGATTGAAGCGGCAATAACCCCACGCACTAAGGCGATTAATTTAGTGCATATGTGCGGCTCTATGGCAAAGATGGATGAAATTAAAGCCATCTGCGAGAAACACAACTTAGTGATTTTAGAAGATGCTTGCCAAGCCATTGGTGGCAGTTATAAAGGCCAGGCCTTAGGCACCATTGGTGATGTCGGTTGTTATTCGTTTGATTCGGTTAAAACCATCACCTGCGGTGAAGGCGGTGCGGTGATCACCAATAATGAAACCATTTATAACCATGCACACATGTTCTCAGATCATGGTCACGATCATATCGGTAACGATCGCGGCGCAGAAGGCCACCCTATCATGGGGCTTAACTTCCGCATCTCAGAAATGAACTCGGCGATGGGACTCGCTCAACTGCGTAAGTTAGACACCATCATCGAGATCCAACGCAAGAATAAGAAGATGCTAAAAGATGCCATGACCGAGATCCCTGAGGTTTCGTTCCGCGAAATCCCCGATCCACAAGGCGATTCAGCAGGCTTCCTAACCTTTATGATGCCAACAGAAACACGTACCATTGAAATCAGTAAAAAGCTGGCTGAAAATGGCGTTGACGGTTGCTTCTACTGGTATGTCAACAACTGGCACTACCTGAATAACTGGAAGCATATTCAAGAACTTAAATCGCCAGCAGCCTTGCCCATTACCCTCATAAAAGATAAGCCTGATTACACTAAAGTTGCCGTGCCTAAGTCTGATGCTATCATGAGTCGTACCATCTCTATGCTGATCAAACTCTCTTGGACCGAAGATGAGATCAAACAGCGTATCGACAACATAAAACGTGCTTTTGCTTAAATCACCTCGTATGCCCGCCGCGCAGTAACCCTAAATCCACTGCGCTGGCCTGCTCTTACAGTACTAATCTCAAAGGAGAATGTGGTAATGAGTTTTAAAAACTTTAAATGTGTTCCTAAGATGATCTTTGGTCGGGGCTCATTTGCCGAGCTTGACAATGTGCTTGATACGGAACGCCAGCACGCCGATGACTTTGTGGTGTTTCTCGTTGATGATGTTCATCAACATAAACCCCTTGGTACCCGCGTGCCAGCAAAGGCACAGGATTTAACCATTTATGTCAACGTTGATGATGAGCCAACCACGGCACAAGTCGATGCTTTAACTGAACAAGTCCAAGCCTTTAATCCTAAGCTTCCGGTGAGCGTGGTCGGCCTAGGCGGCGGCGCCACCATGGATCTGGCTAAAGCGGTCTCTTTGATGCTAACCAATCCTGGTGGTTCGGCCATGTACCAAGGCTGGGATCTCATAAAACACCCTGCAGTACATCATATAGGTATCCCTACGGTTTCGGGTACGGGCGCCGAAGCATCGCGCACCGCCGTATTATGTGGGCCAGTGCGCAAGCTGGGATTAAACTCAGACTATACGGTTTTTGACCAAATCATTATGGATTCTGAACTGATCGACGGCGTACCGACCGATCAGTGGTTCTATACGGGCATGGATTGTTATATCCACTGTGTCGAGTCATTACAAGGTACTTATCTGAACGAATTTGCCAAAGCCTTCGCTGAAAAATCGATGGATCTTTGCCGCGAAGTCTTCTTAGGCGATCACCCAGAAAAAGATGACAAGCTGATGATGGCATCTTACATGGGTGGGATGAGTATCGCTTACAGCCAAGTTGGCGCATGTCATGCCGTGTCTTATGGTCTAGGCTATGTATTAGGCTACCACCATGGCATAGGCAACTGTTTAGCCTTTGATGTACTTGAAGAGTTTTACCCTGAAGGCGTAGCAGAATTCCGTCAGATGATGAAAAAGCACAATATCGTGCTACCTAAGAACATTTGTAAAGATCTTCCTGATGAAACCATCGCTAAAATGGTCGCCGTCACCAAGAGCATGGGACCATTATGGGACAATGTGTATGGTAGCGGATGGGAAGAAAAAGTCACCGACGAGATGCTCACTAAGCTGTTCCGTCGTATTTAATCCCAGGCTTCTCGAATAAGGCTCTCTATGAGCCTTTTTATCTTGAGGCCACTTACTGATAAAAATAGGTATCTATAATGAATGTAACTCTGTTAATCCCTGCGCGCTATGGTTCTAGCCGTTTTCCCGGCAAACCGCTAGCTCCGATTAACGGCAAGCCAATGATCCAGCACGTATATGAACGCGCCGCATTGGCAAAAGGATTAACTTCCATCTATGTGGCCACCGATGATGAACGCATTAAAGCTGCGGTGGAATCATTTGGCGGTAAAGTGGTCATGACAGATGAAAATGCGGCATCGGGTACCGACCGCATTGAAGATGCTATCACCCAATTGGGGCTAAAAGACGACGACTTAGTCATTAACCTACAAGGCGATCAACCGCTTATCGACCCTATCACCATTGAGCAGCTCATCAGCTTATTTGAGCGTCATCCAGGTGAATTTGCCATGGCAACCTTAGGCGTGCAGATCACCGAAGAAAGTGAATTAAACGATCCTAAGCATGTCAAAATGGTGTTCGATAACGATTATAATGCCTTATACTTCTCCCGCGCACGTATCCCCTATGGCCGTGATACCAACGATTATCCTGTCTATAAACATTTAGGTATTTACGGTTACACGCGCGCTTTCATATCAACATTTGCTAAGCTGCCTCTTGGCCGTCTGGAAAATTTAGAGAAATTAGAACAACTTCGCGCCCTAGAATACGGTTATAAAATCAAAGTGGCGATTAGTGCATTCGATTCACCAGAAGTTGACACACCTGAAGACATTCGCATCTGCGAAGCACGTTTAGCCGTCGACTAATAATAACCAGAGGTGAGTCATGTCGAGTCTAGAAACTTGGATAATTGTCATCATAATCATCGCTGTGATAGTCAGTAATCTTGCTGTGCTCAAGTACAACGCTAAGTTTAAGATGCATCAATTTGGCAAGGGGCACCCCCAAAAGCCCAAACCTAAGTCTAAGGGCCTGCAGAATGAAAATGACTCGCCTCAAGTGGAACCGCCAAGCGCTAGCGATAACAGCGATACTGATGGTAAGCCAAAACCTTAACACCGATATCATGACTAAAAAGGCTTACCTAAGGTAAGCCTTTTTTTGTCACTTCAAGCCATCGCTATCATTGCTGCCCTACTAATAGTGCTATCCATTGTTGTGGATCACCGACAATAAATTGATATTGACTGCCATCTTTTAAGCTGACTTCGATACCGTTGGGGGTTATAGGTAATATCCCAGCACCTTTACCCCAGCAAGTATCGACCTTAACGATATCAACCAAAGCTAATAAGGTGGGGCCAATGATGGAGGACGTATCAAAAGGCTCAAACTGTAAATGATAACGAGTCTTGCTGAGTCGACCATCACAGTGAATCGCTCCTTTTTGCGCCGTCACCGGCGCAGATATTGTCCCCCCTGATGTCAGGTTCACTATCTCAGTTATCATCGCAACTAACTCCCTTATTACATCGCCATTGACGATAAAAAATCCTTGTTACGTTAAAGATACAACACCTTATTGACGTTGTTAATTAGCAAAACGTCATAGATAAAAAAAGCCAACCGAATAAGGTTGGCTTTGTATTCACCACTTAGACTAATTAGGTTGTTGCAGTTCTTGGTCGAGCTGCCTGCTAATCGCTTCGGGTGAACTGGTATTTTGCGCCAGCAATGAGTAGGCCACGGGGATCACCAGCAGTGTAAAGATAGTTGCAAGCACAATACCTGACAATACCACAACCCCAATCACAAAACGGGTCTCAGCCCCTGCGCCTTGCGCCATCACCAAGGGGATAGCCCCTGCCGCTGTCGTGATCCCAGTCATTAAAATGGGGCGCAAACGCTGGCTTGACGCTTGTACAATCGCCTCTTTAAATACCAACCCTTTGTCACGTAACTGATTAGTAAATTCAACAATCAAAATACCATTTTTAGCCGCTAAGCCGATCAACATAATAATGCCTATCTGACTGTAAATGTTAAGGCTTTGCCCTGTAAGCCATAAGCCAACCAGCGCGCCTAATGTGGCTAGCGGTACCGTCAGCATGATCACTACAGGATGAACATAACTCTCAAATTGCGCAGCCAGCACCAAAAAGACAATTCCCAAGGCGAGTAAGAAGACAAAGTACATTGAACTACCCGACTCTTGATAATCCAGCGACTGCCCTTTATAACTAATCACCGCCTCAGCTGGCAGATAGGTGTAGGCAAGCTCGTTAAGGTAATCTAACGCCTCGCCTAAGCTGTAGCCATCGGCCAAATTAGCCTCAATGGTGATTGCCCGCATTCGGTTATAGCGATTAAGCTGGCTTGCATCGGCAAACTCCTCCACAGACACTAAGTTAGCTAACGGGATCAACGCCTGAGTACGGTCTGAACGAACATAGATATTGGTTAAATCATGGGCGGTATTTTGATTGTCGCGCTCACCCTCGATGATCACATCATACTCTTCACCGCCTTGCATAAAGGTCGTCACGAGTCTTGAGCCTAACATCGACTCCAATGTGCGACCTATATGCGAGATTGATACCCCAAGGGCAGCGGCGCGATCTTTATCTATGACCACCCGCAGTTGTGGCTTGGTTTCTTGATAGTCGTGATCTAGGCCAATAAGGTTAGGATTATCTTTGGCTTTTGCCAATATGATGTCACGCCATTTAGCGATCTCTTCATAACTTGGGCCGCCCAAGACAAACTGTACCGGCTTGCCTACCCCTCGGCCAAATGCTTGTCGCATGACAGGAAAAGCTCGCACACCGGCGAGATCGGCCAATCGTGCCCGCACATCACCTATGATCTCAAAGGCGCTGCGTCGCTGCGACCAATCCTCTAGTACAATAATCGCCATCCCATTAGAGAAATCGGCACTACGACCAAAACTGCGCGGCGCCCTGATAAGCAGACGTTTAATATCACCGCTATCAACCAAAGGCATCAGGCGCGACTCAATTTCGTCCATATAGGGAGTAATATATTCAAAACTGGCACCCTGCGGCCCGTTGACGATTAAGAACATCGAGCCTCTATCTTCACGGGGAGCAAATTCTTGTGGCACTTGAGTCATTAGCCAGCCACTCATTCCCAGCGCAATAACCACCAGAGAGGACACCACAAATGGATGCTGCATCGCCTTGGTGAGCGTCGCACGATAAAAGAGTGTCAAGCTGTCCATTCCTGCATCAATTTTTTTCACCAACCAAGATTCCTGACCAGCAGGCTTGAGCAACTTGGAGCACATCATCGGACTTAAGGTTAAAGCCACAATGCTTGAGAACACCACTGCAGAACTCATGGCTACGGCAAACTCTTTAAACAGCTTACCTAAATCGCCCTCTAAGAAGGTGATGGGCATAAAGACGGCCACTAACACTAACGTGGTCGCGACGACCGCAAACGCCACCTCCCGTGAGCCTAAATAAGCGGCTTTTAAGGGGGAGTCGCCCTCCTCTATCCGCCGGTGGATGTTCTCAAGTACCACAATGGCGTCATCAACGACCATACCAATGGCTAAAATCATCGCCAGTAGGGTTAACAAGTTGATGGTATACCCTAAGGCATAAAGCACGATAAACGTGGCCATTAACGATACAGGCACTGTCAACGCTGGAATTAACATGGCGCGCACACTGCCCAAAAATAGGTAGATCACCACTATCACCAAAAACATGGCGATAAACAGTGTTTGATACACCTCCTTGACCGAGGCTTCGATAAATACCGAGCTGTCGTATGAGCGCTTAATCTCCATTCCTGCGGGCAAGGTAGGATTGATTTTATCGACTAGGGCATTGGCTGCCCGCGCCACATCTAAGGTATTTGCAGTCGATTGCTTAGAGACGCCAAGGCCTATCATCGACTCTTTATTGCCTCTAAAGGTGATGCGTTCCTCTTCTGAGCCCACTTCGACTCTCGCCACATCACCTAACTTAATCAGGTAGCCATCATCACCTTCAGCCAAGACTAAATTGGCAAAATCGTTGGCATTTTTAAAGCTACGCTCTAAGCGTACCGTAAAATGACGATCTTGAGATTCGACAGAGCCTGCGGGTAACTCGACGTTTTCTGAACGCAGCACTCGTTCAATATCGGCAACGGTCAGTTTTCGCGCCGCTAAGGCTTGACGATCTATCCACACTCGCATGGCATAGACTTTACCGCCACCGATGCGAATATTGGCCACACCATCGAGAACAGAGAAACGGTCAACTAAATAACGACGAGTATAATCAGTCAGCTGCAAAGTGTTCATCTGATCCGAAACCAGATTAAGCCACATGATCACTTCATCGCCGCCATTGGCCTTTTGCACTTCTGGCGGATCGGCTTCCTCAGGTAAATTGTTGAGTAACCCCGAGATGCGATCTCTGACATCGTTAGCGGCCGCCTCGATATCTCGGCCGACATCAAATTCTAACGTCACCGACGAACGTCCATCTTGGCTCGATGAATTAATATTACGGATCCCCTCGACGCCACTGATACGGTCTTCAACCAGCTGAGTTATCCGGCTTTCAACTACCGCTGCGCTTGCACCGCGATAATTAGTTTGAACCGACACTATCGGAGGATCGATATTGGGGTATTCGCGCAGGGGCAACTTATCAAATGCCACTAAGCCAAATATAATCAACAAGATGCTAATGACGGAAGCAAAAACCGGTCGCTTTACCGACAAATCCGTCAAGATCATACTAGGGGCTCCACCTTAGCCTGCTGAAGAAAACTAAAGTTTTCGCTCAGCTGCACTTTCACTTCATCACCTGGGCGAACCTTTAAAATACCGCGGGTCACCACTTGCTCACCCACCTGCAACCCTTCTACAATCTCCACCCAGCCACGTTTACGAATACCAAGTTTAACTTGGCGTTGCTCTATCACATTGTCATCGTTAACGAGATACACAAATTGATCACGCTGGATAGGAATAATCGCCGCTTCAGGAATAATTAAGGCTTCACGGTTTTGCTTGATAAGCTTGACCTTCATCAACATACCAGGCAATAAACGTAAATCTTGATTGGGCAAAGCCGCTCGCACGACAACCGCGCGAGTGGTGGGGTTAACTCGGCTATCGATGGATATCACCTTACCGCTAAACAGTTCACCATCGTAGGCAACCGCACTGGTTTCTACCGTCTTACCCACTTTAAGCGACTGCAAGAAGCGCTCGGGTACGGAGAAATCTAATTTAATAGTGGAGATATCATCGAGCGTGGTTATAACTGTACCTGGAGTCACCAAACTACCTTCACTGACTTGACGTAAACCAAGGCGGCCTGAGAACGGTGCAATTATGCGTCGGTCTTTTAATGCTGATTCTGCTTGCTCTAACTGTGCTTTGGCGGTATCGATTAAGGTTTGTAGTCGATCGCGTTCTAGTGCGGCTACTGTTTGGCTGGTCACTAGTGAGCTAATACGTGCAAGCTCTCTCTTGTGATCGTTCATCTTTACTCGAGCGACAGTAACACTGGCAATCTGTTCTCTGTCTTGTAAACGCACCAATAGGCGGCCTTTCTCGACAATGTCCCCATCTTCAAAATTCAGCTCGGTGATCATATCAGTCACTTTAGGCGTAACTGTGATCGATTCATTGGCTTTGCCCGTGCCTAATGCTTCAACTTCATCACGAATAGGCTGCATTTCAACCTTGGCAATAACCACATTAGGTATCGGCCTTGGCTTAATACTTAGCTGACTGCTAGATGGGTTGTTATAATAATAGGCGCCAGCGATTGCCGCTAATATCATTAAGATTATTATAGTTTTTTTCATCAATCTTCCGAATGGCATCAATTTGTTAACGGTAGTTTACCTAGGATTTAAGACGCATCAAGGGGTTTTACTTTTGGTTACAAACTTAACGCAAACAAAACACTGCTGCAGTACGCCCAAAATGGCTAAAGCGATCAATTGCGATTGACTGTGGGGTAAATCTTAACGATAACGCATAAAAAAAGAGGCTATACGAGCCTCTTTTTAACTTCATGACTGAATGTGAATTTAGCGCATTTTACGATCTTCTTGCATGAGATCGGCTAATGTCTGGTAGACAGTTTCAATCATCTCATTACTCAAAGGCTCGTCATTCATATCGTTAAGGTAAATACGCGTATTAGTATTATCCCTATCTTGTTCGATACGTAAACGATAGCTACCTTGTTCTAACGGAAGCTTGTTATCATTCCATAACGAACTCCAGAAACCAGAGTCGTCATTAACACTGATAAAATAGAGCCCTTTGTTACTGTCCATGTCGACAACTTCAAAGCCCATTTCTGGTAAGACAATACGTAAACGATCCCATGTGCGATTAAACGGCGCTTGGGCTAACCAATAACTCGCACCAGGCTCGGTATCAACGGTAGACTCGGCCTTCACTAGACTTACATCGATACCTAGACTCTGTTTCAGTCGCTTAGCCTTAATTAATTGCGCACGTTTAACACTCATAAATGCAATAGTGTTATTAAGCATATCAACCGTATAACGGCGTTTATCTTCACCGCTTAAGATAACATCTTGATCTTGACCGTCAAAACGCTCTTCATGATCAATCAGCTCAATAGCTAAATTACCACTACGGCCATGAGGACGCACATTAACGGTAAAGCGATAACGTTGACGCACTAAATAAACGTCATCTGCGCCCCATAAATTGGAGTCGATTAGCTCTTGGTTCTCTATCCAATCCGTTTCAATAATTCCGGCTTCATCATCTTCTTTAACCATCTTAATTGACTTGCTATTAAGATAGGCCTTAAGAATATCAAGCATCTCGGATCTTAAGTCGATATCATTATCAATCGATTCGACTACAACCTTAATACTGTCGCTCGATTCTTCAACGTGAGTACCTTCAGCCATAGGCAATACTTGTAATGGTGGACGAATATCCAGCTTTTTACCCACAAGGCTAGTATCGACCTTGTTACCAACGGGTGGGATATCATACTCACTGCTGTATTTAGGTTGATTAAGCCCTTGGGGTATCACCAACTTGGGCTGAGACTCCAATAACACATACTCATCGCTACCATTAGCCTGACGTCTATCAATGGGTGAACTACAGGCTGAAACAGCTGCAATCAGTAAAATTGGGGTGACTTGCTTTAGCATCTATTATTGAACCTCTATTCGGGCATTTTTCATCGCTTCTAGCAACAGACCATGAAACTGGGGGGAAAGTTCCGTCAAAGGTAAACGAATATGACCGTCATTTATCAAACCCATACGGTGAGCGGCCCATTTAACAGGAATAGGATTGGCTTCGCAAAATAGAGCACTAAACAGAGGTTTAATTTGCTCTTCTATCACAATCGCGGTGGCCATATCCCCGTTTAATGCGGCAGCACACATCACTTTAAACGCTTTAGGCACTATGTTGTTGGTCACTGAAATGACGCCGTCACCACCTAAACTAAGAAACTCTCGAGCCGTTGGGTCATCGCCACTATAAAGTTTAAAGTCGTTACCACACAGTTCACGTAACCTTGCGACGCGGCTGAGATCACCAGTCGCTTCTTTTACGCCAATAATGTTAGGCACAGACACGAGTTCAGCCACGGTTTCAGGTAACATATCTACCGAAGTACGGCCTGGTACATTGTATAAAATTTGTGGAATGTCGGTTGAGGCTGCAACCGCCCGATAATGTGCGATAAGCCCTTTGGGTGTCGGCTTATTATAATACGGTGTGACACCAAGCATGGCGGCAACGCCACTGTTTGCCTGTGCCTTGGTCAGCTCTATCGCTTCCGCCGTTGCATTGGCGCCATTGCCACCTATGATAGGTAAGCGTCCGGCTGCAAATTTAACCACGTGTTTGACCACTTCAATGTGTTCAGCCATGGGTAAAGTAGCAGACTCGCCAGTGGTACCAACCGCGACAATAGCGTCCGTACCCTGTTCAATATGGTATTCGACCAGTTTCTCTAGACTTGCATAATCGACTGAGCCATCACTATTCATTGGTGTGATTAAGGCTACAATGCTTCCGTTTATCATGTGACTTCCCCAAGGATTCAGGATTGGCTATGGTACTGATGCTAAGCGTTAAAAACAAGCATAACTCTCGCCACAGCGCGAGAATTTCACCTCATAGGCACACTGATTATTTGTTTGAGCGTTTGTTAAGACAGGGATCGCAAAATCACTAACATGTGTTAGCATGTCGTGCTTCAAAAAAACGTTATCGTTTAGCGGCGTTTTTTTGTACTATTTTCACAGCAACACGGGGGAATTTCATGTCTAATCATCTGGTCGTCACCGCACTGGGGGCGGATCGTCCCGGTATCGTCAGTAAGTTTGCACGCCTTGCGAGTGAATGTGACTGCGATATTGTCGACAGTAGAATGGCCATTTTCGGCAATGAGTTTACCTTGATCATGATGATTTCTGGTTCCTGGCCTGCCATCACTAAGATGGAAGCAAATTTGCCAGCATTAAGTGTCGAGCTGGGGCTTTTAAGCGTGATGAAACGCACCTCAAAGCACACACCACGCCATTATGTGTCACGCCTACAAGTCTCTTTTAATGGTCAAGATCAGCGTGGCACCATGAAACGCTTAACACAATTTTTGGCCGACCGCTCACTGGATCTTGCAGCCGTACGCTCACATGCTGAAGAAACCGCTGACGGTGAGCCAATACAAAATGTGTTTTTAACCATTAATGTGCCAGAGAAAGTGGATATCGAACAACTCGAACAAAATATCATCGAACTGGCCGACGAATTGAACCTTAGCTGCAATATTGAACGTATGCAGGGGATCGACAGCAATCAAAAGGAAAGCGAATGAAAACCTTAGCCCAAGGGGATGTAGCCCCAACCTTTACCTTAAAAGATCAAAACGATGAAGCCATTTCACTCGAAGCAGCATTAAAAGACGGCCCTGTATTGGTTTACTTTTATCCTAAAGCACTGACACCTGGCTGCACTGTACAGGCTTGTGGTTTAAGAGACAGTAAACCCCAACTTGACGCCAATCAGATCACAGTCTTGGGTATCAGCCCAGATCCTGTCGCTAAGCTGGCGCGTTTTGCCGATAAACATCAACTTAACTTCTCATTATTAAGTGATGAAGACCATGCCATTGCCGATGCATTTGGCGTGTGGGGCGAGAAGAAATTTATGGGCAAAGTGTATGATGGCATCCATAGGTTGAGCTTTCTTATCGGTCAAGACGGCAAAATCCTACATGTGTTCGATAAATTTAAAACCAAAGATCATCATGAAGTTGTTATGAAAGTTATTGATAGCCAGTAAGCAATAACGCATTAGCTAACAAAAAAGCCAGCTTAGTTGCTGGCTTTTTATTATCAAAATGATTGTTACAACATAAGTTATTACCGCGAAACTGGGCTTAACGCCCTATTCTACTGCGCTTAATCCGCACAGTCTTACCTGCCATGACCTTGCAACTCTTAGTACTTAAAAGAAAGAATACACTTAGTTCGATGGTGTAGCTGATGTCTGCTTATCAGCGGTTTCATCTTCAGGCTTATCTAACGTTAACGAAGCCGAGTTCACTTGCGGCCAAGCATTGATCACGGCTTTCACCAAAGACGCCAGCGGGATAGCGAAAAATACCCCCCAAACGCCCCATAGTCCACCAAACACCAACACGGCAGCAATGATAAATACAGGGTGTAAGTCAACGGCGTCGGAAAACAGCACAGGCACTAGCACATTGCCGTCGAGTGCTTGAATGATGCCATAACCTAACATCAAATAACCAAACTCAGGGCTCACGCCCCACTGAAAGAACGCCACCAAGGCAATAGGCAGAGTCACCAATGTAGCCCCAACATAGGGGATCAATACCGACAATCCGGTTAACACGCCCAATAAAGCGGCGTAACGCAGCTCCATAATGGCAAAAAACAGATAGCTGACCACGCCAATGATAAAAATCTCAATCACTTTACCGCGAATATAATTAAAGATTTGTTGATTCATCTCTAACCAGACTTTACGAGCTAAGTCACGATTAGACGGGATAAAGCGCTTGCTACCACGAATGAGCTGCTCCTTGTCCTTCAAGAAAAAGAACACCAATAATGGCACCAAAATGGTATAAACCATTAACACCAATAGTGAGGCTGAATAACCTATGAGCTGTTTACCTAAGTCCAACAGGTGCTGGGTATCGAGTAACTTTTTAAGCTCACCAACGGTCGCATCTAGCTGCTCGGTACTTAAGAACTGAGGATATTTTTCGACATACGCTTTGATGGTGATAAGCCCTTTATCAAGCATGGAGGGCAAATCTGTGACTAAGCCGAGCCCTTGTTTCCAGAGGCTGGGCACCAAACCGAACATCAGCAATATCATCATACCGATAAACAGCACCAAGACTAATGAAGCACCTGTGGTGCGATTGATCCCAATACGGCCCATTTGCGCGACAGGCCACTCAAGCAAAAAGGCTAATACTAAGGCAACCAACAGCGGCGCCAACAGCCCGCCAGCAAAATAGAGGGCCAGCGCAATACCCACAATGATAAACACTAGGGTTACCGCTTGGGGATCGCTAAATCGGTCTTTATACCAATTGCTTAATAAGGATAACATTCACACTTCCTACTCAGTCATGCATTACAATTACGACCCCGCTGTTTTAACTACGGCGAGCACTAATACTTGGTCATTATTTTGCTGTTCGGTGTACAGATAACCTTGTCGTGTTAAAAACCGCGGCGCATCTTGGCGTGAGCCTTTATCTGCAAGACTCACCAGCAGTTGCTCGCCATCACTCATCTGTTTAAGCGCCAACTTAAGCTTAACTAAGGCTAAGGGACATCGATAAGAGGTTAAATCAATAAAAGTCATAATCAACTTGCTAAAGACAAACTCCGGCTATTATCCTAAGTCTCTGACTAAACCACAAGTTATCAATTAAGTTGCAGTATACTTTGCTTTTATTACAAGGTGTCACTCGACATAAATGAACTAATTGTGCTCTATTCACTCTAATAATCAACATGATATGCTGATAGCCCGCTAAGGATAAGTTTGAGTAAAATTAACACAGCCAAGTCCCTCCTTGCGGGGGCGATGTCACTGGCCTTGTTTGCTGTAGCCCCTTTGGGTTTTGCTAATAATGACCTGCCGGATCTCGGCACGGCCGCGGTAAACACCTTCAGCTTAGAAAAAGAAAATACCTATGGCGATGCTTATATGCGCGTCATACGCTCATCTGCACCGATTCTTAACGATCCTGTCTTAAATCAATACATGACGGAACTAGGCAATAAACTGGTGGCTCACGCCAATGGGGTCAAAACCCCCTTTTACTTTTTTTTGCTGCGCAATGATGAGATCAACGCATTTGCGTTTTTTGGTGGTCATGTCGGTGTTCATACAGGCCTGTTCCTCAATGCAGATAATGAAAGCCAACTAGCATCGGTTATCGGCCACGAAATCACCCACGTGACTCAACGTCACTTGGCTCGCTCAATTGAAGCCAGAGATAAGAGCTCAACAGCCACCATGGTGGGTCTACTAGGAGCCATTTTGTTGACTATTGCGGCGCCGCAGGCGGGAATGGCGGCAATGGCCACCACTCAGGCTTTGGCAACGCAATCACAGATTAACTACACCCGTCTCCATGAGAAGGAAGCCGACCGAATTGGGATGCAAATATTAGTCGATGCCGGTTTTGACCCTAATGGCGCCGCCGACTTTTTTGCAAAACTGGCGACTCGCTACCGTTTTACCACTACACCGCCACAAATGTTGTTGACTCACCCACTACCTGAATCACGGATCAGTGAGGCACGTAATCGCGCCGCCCAATATCCGCATCGATATATCGCCGATAACCTCGATTTTCAGTTAGCTAAAGCCCGTATTCAAGTGCGCTTCTCAAGCTATAGTGAAGAGGCCGCATTAAGCCTATTTCAAAATCAGCTGAAAAAAGGCCAATATGAATATAAACAAGCTGCCGAGTACGGCTTAGCCTTAGCGCTGCTGCGTGCAAAGCAAACTCAACAAGCCGAAAAGATTATCGATGAACTACTGGCTCAAGCACCCAATAATTTGTTTTATATAGACACCAAAACTGACTTACTGCTGGAGCGCAAACAACATGACCAAGCAATTGCTATGTTGGAGAAACAGCGGCAACTAAAACCCACCTCTCAGGTGATCAATGTCAATTTAGCTAATGCTTATATTGAACACAAACAACCACTAAAGGCGATTCCTATTTTGGAGGAGATGATTTTCCTCGATAAACAAAATCAGTTACCTCTCTACCTACTCAGTGACGCCTATAAAGAGGTCGGCAATCAATCGATGGAGCATTACATTAAAGCCGAAGCAATGGCTTTAGCAGCAGATTACGACGGTGCGATTGACCAGCTTAATTTTGCCTATCGCTTATCAGAACAAGATCCACTACAACTGGCACGTATCGAAGCCCGTATTCGCCAATTTAAACAATCGAAGAAAGCGATCGAACAGCTGTAACATGGAGGTGAGCGAACTCTTTGTGACTCCGCTCACCTTTTACAGTAGAATATCGGCAACTTTTGACAACCAGCAGACAACCTATGACGCAAGTAAGTATTATTCATAACCCTCGCTGTTCAAAAAGCCGTCAAACCTTGGCGTTACTTGAAGAAAAAGGCTGTGATATTCAAATCATAGAATACCTTAAGACTCCTCTCACTCAGCTTGAGATCCGCGGCATTCTCGATAAATTAGCGATCACGCCTCGCCAATTGATGCGCACGAAAGAAGATGAATATAAATCCCAGGGGCTAGCCGATATTGAAGATGATGAACTGCTTATCCAAGCGATGGTAGACACTCCTAAACTTATCGAACGCCCCATAGTGTTAGCCAATAACCGTGCGGCGATCGGGCGCCCTCCCGAAAACGTATTAAGCATTTTATAAGGCGTCAATGGCCCATGAGCTCAAATAAGCTATTTCAAATCAGTCGAGCCTGCTACTTGGCCTTGTTGTTATTGATGACAGCCTGGTTTGGTAATCAAGGGCTAAGTGGCGAATATTCGCTAATTTTTAGTCTGTTATGGATATTGCCCTTACTGGCACCATTAAAAGGCATTTTAAGCGGCGATCCCTACACCTATGCTTGGGGCAGTTTTATTATCTGCCTGTATATGCTACACGGATTAACCTTACTGTATGTGACCGACACCGCCTTGGTATTTGCCGCGATTGAAGTGCTGTTACTGGCGATATTACTGATCACATTGCCATTTTATGCGCGAATTCGTGGCCGTGAGTTAGGGTTAGGATTAAAGAAGAAAAACAAGCAGTGAGCTAATACCTTTACTTGCTTACCCACGCCCAAGTTCACACAAAAAAATAGCCCTATGATTAACGCATTAGGGCTATTTTTATGTCAAAGTATTAGTTAACCTCAGATCGGTTTAACGTAACACTGAAATCACGTTGAATTCTGCTGATGTAATATTGAGTTGTGGCTTATTCTCTTTGAGTTGATAAGCCACTAAACCTCCTATCACATTAAGCATGAAACCATGTACGCTGCGGTGCCGCGTATGCTCTATTTGTGAGATGTTTTTTAGCTGGTCATTGATTGTTTCTATAATAAATCGTCTAGAAAGCATGGCTCTATCCCATAATGATAAAGCCTTTGCTTTCATATTTTTACGCACGTTATTAACGATAGTAACCCCACGTTCTAATAAGTCGCCTGCTAACGCTTTGCCGATATACCCCTTATCAGCATAGAGTTTATCCATTGATTCAACGACCATATCTTTTACGGGTTTAGTGTCATGCACATTCGCAGGTGTTATTTTGGCTGCAACGATGCCGCCTTGATGGTTCACAATAAGATGTAGTTTAAAACCATAGAACCAGCCCATCGTGCCTTTTCCTCGGCTGGCGAGACCTGCTAGCGTTTTATGCCTTGGAATTCGCAAATTATGACAAACNTTAATGCTCGTTGANTCAACGAACTCGATGCCTGTCGNTTCGCTTTTTAAAGAGGAAAAATAACTGCACATTGGAATGACGGCACTCGGCATGACTTCAAGAAATCGAGTGTAGCTAAGCAAGTTTGAAAAATCAGATTTGTAGAAACGAGCCAGATATCCAGTGTAAAAATTCTTGAAGTCACGATGATTAGACATATGAAAGGCGATGATAATTGTCATAATTTCACTCATCGTCATTCTGCCAGCGCGCTTACGCTTGCGAGTTCCATCGCTTAGACACTGTTGTTCCCATTGAGGAATAAAAACATTACAAAAATCATCGACATCACAAAATACATCCACTAAATTATTCATATGCCCTCTGCGTGATTGATTAATCTTGGTCGAGAGATCTGATCACAAAGAGGGCTATTAGTTCAATTTCTTATCCCGAGTTCAGGTTAGTTAAAACTACCCTATTACATTACAAGCCCATCAGGTTAGATAAGTCCCCTCTTTGTTGATGAGCGCATAATGGATGCAACAATAGATCTGATGTCAGGTGTTAAGTAGCAACTAAATGATTTACAACCCTTAACTATCACTATCAGTATAGTTATCAGCGGGCTTAGACTTAGCCTCTTTGACCTTTTTCGCTTTAGACTCGTCGCTAAGCTGAGTATCACTTAGGGCTTCGGCAGATAACAAGCTTATCAACTCAATGCCCACAGGTAAGTCTGTGATCGCCTCGGTAATAAGCTTCACTTTGCCCTCTTGCAGATAAATAAGCGGCAAGGCCATTTCACCGTAACGACGTTTAAAATCGGTAAACGTGAAGTTATCGGTAATGCTGGTTACCTTTATCACGCCACCTTTCGCCATGGTTGTGGCTAAACGGGTATAGGAAACTGACTCACCAAATAAACATAACCGTTGCTGATAAGATTCTGACAGCTTATGGCGGGCGCTGTTGCCCTCATTATTATTTAACCCAAATACTTTATCTTTGCCCAGTACATCTTGGTAATGAAAGGTCACTAATGGATTTAGCTGTCGATAAGGTGATAGCACTAATAAGCGGCCAACTCCACTCATATCGATCGCGTTTTCAGCATGCTCTGAAGCAGGATTACCGAAATACACCGGAATATTATCCATACGCGATAATCGAATGTTATCCCAATTATTATCGGCAAGGATCACCGGCACATTTTTACTCAATAAGACTTTGGCAAGTGCTCTGGCAAACTTTGAGGCCCCAAAAATAAGTAAACCTTGTGATGAGCCTGATTTTACTCCCAAAAAACGGGCCCAGCGGCTGGCTGTAAGGCTCTGTGCCACCACGGTGCCAATAATAATAAGAAACACTAAGGGCACTATCTGTTCGGCGCCGGGTAAACCTTGGCTTTCCAGTTTAATGGCAAACAATGATGATACCGCAGCGGCTACAATGCCTCGTGGAGCCACCCAACTTAAAAACCATTTATCTGCTCTGGCTAAAGAGCTGCCTATGCCGCAACACCACACACTAACGGGCCGTGCGATAAACATCACCACACACAGTAATGCAATACCTTGCCAGCCTAAATTCAGCAATGCTTGTGAGTCTAAGCGCGCCGCAAGTAAGATAAACAGGCCCGAAATAAACAATACCGTGAGGGTTTCTTTAAATTCGATAATATCGTCAATATCGACGCCGCGCATATTCGCCAGCCAAATACCCATCACAGTAACAGTCAGCAAGCCTGACTCTTCTTGCACCAAATTTGACAACACAAACACGCCCAGCATGATGGTTAATACGGCAGTATTTTTCAGGTAATGCGGCACGAGCGCACGACGGATCACAATGCCAATGGCGTAGCCTGCACTCGCACCTAAGCCGATACCAATACCTAACATATAGACTAAAGAGTGAAGCACATGGGTCGTTGGATCGGCAGCCACGGCAATGTATTCAAACACCAACACTGCCAGCAAAGCGCCAATGGGATCGATGACTATGCCTTCCCAACGCAAAATGCTGGCTAATTGTGCTTTAGGCTTGATACTGCGCAGCATGGGCACAATCACAGTTGGGCCTGTAACCACCACTAAGGCACCAAATAACATCGACAAATCCCAGCTGAATCCCATGATAAAATGGGTCGCACAACCTATGATGGCCCAAGTAATTAAAGTACCTATACTGACAAGGTTGGTCACCATCCGGCCGTGTTCGCGGATCTCAGAAAAGTTAAGTGTCAGCGCCCCTTCAAATAAAATCACCGCCACACCAAGAGAGATGCTCGGAAACAGTAGGTCACCAAATACAGCATCGGGGTTGAGAATCCCAAAGCCTGGCCCGACGAGCAGACCACATATCAATAGCGGTAAAATGGCTGGTAAACGAAGCTTCCAGCCTAGCCATTGGCAAAGAATGGATAAAATACCGACCAGTCCTAACATGGCAGTGATCTGTTCAACCATTGATATGTCCTTTCGTTTTAATCAAAAATATACACTCTACAGCATGCGTGACCCATGCATACTTGTCGATTTTTTTTCTAATTCCATCAATTGTTCGGTGCATAACCATGGCAAACATCAGCCATATCCCACAATGACATCAAGAGAATCAATGTGCGATGATAAGCAACAATAAAGCCATAGGGGAATGTGGGCGCTGTGAACTCGGCCGCAGTGGTAATGACATGCATGAGTATAAAAAATGTAAATTAAAAAAGCCCTAGCATCACTGCTAGGGCTTTTTTTAATTTGGCGGAGCGGACGGGACTCGAACCCGCGACCCCCGGCGTGACAGGCCGGTATTCTAACCAACTGAACTACCGCTCCAAAAAGGTCATGTAATCTTAAAACAACTAATATTACATTTTAAATTAGGCACTTGATTGGCGGAGCGGACGGGACTCGAACCCGCGACCCCCGGCGTGACAGGCCGGTATTCTAACCAACTGAACTACCGCTCCACATCAAGTTGCGATGCATATTACTGAGGCGATAAACCCTCGTCAATCATTATTTTAAAAAAGCGATTTGATTAGTTAAAAAATCACCAACTCATGTTAAATCGATTACTTTATGGCTTATTCGCAGGAAGATCTTCTGGCATTGATAAGTCAATTTCGTCCAGTGTTGGCCCTATATCTTGAGTCCGCTGCTGGGCTAAACGCGCTTCAGTTACGGCCAAAGCACGGTGCAAATTTTGCCGTTTGCGCCACACGGCTAAACCAATGAGGCCAAGTATCAACAAGGTTCCGTTAATGGTCATGATCCAAAATAAGGCATCCTCTTTCGCTTTTGCTTCGGCAATGGCGGCTTTTTGGGCGGCGATGGCGGCTAACTCTTCTGCCGTTGGCGTAGGTGCTGGCGGCGGCACTAAATTAAAAAATTGTTCAGGCAGTTTAAGTACCACTTCACGTCCACTTAACGTGGTGGATACCGCCGAGCCCTTAATACGATAACTACCAAATTCGGTGACTTTAGGCAGTTGCAGCTCAAGCGTTTTTTGCGTGATACTCTGCAGCGGTAAGTTTACCCTCATCCCGGCGGGGCCGGCCAGTTCAAACTCAAAATGGGTCGTCTCTAACGCCAACTGGCTATCATCAACAGCCAATTGCAACTGCCAACGCCCATTGAGATGATCATCTGGCTCCATTATCTGCAAGGTGATGGGCATAGGTGACAACACAAAGTTACGACGAAACTCGCGGTTGAAAATATTATTTTCTGCCGTTACTTGAAAGCTGTAATGGCCCCAAGGGTGGGTTAAATTGATCTCGCTGGTAAACACCCCATCATCGGGTTGCTCATCAAATTGTTCGCCATTATCTCTATAACTGCCCACGATTAAGGTGCCTTCGGCAAAATTTGCGTCGCCAGGGCGATGTTCACTGACAAAACGTACCGTCCAATTGACGAGATAATCAAGCCCAGGCATGCGCATGCGCTGCTCATCGCCCATTAATTTGGCGACAATTTTAAGGCGCTCTCCTTGATAAACCGGCTGTGGTAATGGCTGTACATCGATATTCAGCTTGGAGACTTGTTCAACTGTAGACCCCTGCGCCACCTGCCCTAAGAGTTGCCATGGGCCGGGCATGGGGTCTTTGATGCTGATGATGTCACCACTTAAACCATCGGCCCATTTAACAGACTCAGGATGACGCGACTGATACCATTTAGACCCATCGGGTAGCACCACAATCACAGGTGAGCTGCCGTACTCACGTTGTATAAATAAGGTTACCTCATCGACCATATGATCAATTCGAAAGCGATTTTTTAATGCTTTAGCATAAGTCGAATCGACCACTTGAGCGCCAACATTGATGCTAGCGAACCCCAGCATCAATGTCACACTGATGGATATTAACCAATTTTTCATAGGATGACGCTTATCCTCGCCAAATACATTGCCCTGATTTTTCAACTAAATCTAACCTTTGTTCATGCATAGTTAGTTCATCGGCCGCAGCGGCGATCACTTTAAGTTTTGCGCGATCAGGCGCTAAACGTTGGATCCCGCCACCTTCTTGGCCCAGTTTTTCATTGGACAACTCAAACTTAGTCTGACCACCCGTCATGATGAGGTAAACGTCGGCCAAAATCTCGGCATCGAGTAATGCGCCATGGAGATCACGGCGAGAGTTATCTATGCCATAACGTTTACATAATGCATCTAGGTTATTTTTTTGCCCTGGATGTAAAAACTTGGCCAGTTCGAGCGAATCGAGGATCTGACAAATATCGCTAGTCTTGGGCCCTTTTGGCTGTAATAACGAAAACTCATGATCCATAAAGCTAACGTCGAAGTTAGCGTTATGTGCCACGATTTCAGCGCCAGCAATAAAATCGATAAAGGATTGTGAGATTTGTGCAAATACTGGTTTATTGGCGACAAATTCATTGGTGATGCCGTGAACGGCTATCGCCTCTTCATCAATCGCCTGCATCGGATTGATATATTCATGGTAATGACGCCCCGTGAGCTTGCGGTTAATCACCTCAACACAACCAATTTCAATAATACGATGACCAAAATAAATGGCACCTGCACCTTGGTTCATACCGGTAGTTTCGGTATCGAGAATAACTTGGCGCTTTGCGCTAGAGATAAGATTCATGTTTAAGACCGCTTTTATCTAACATTTTTGGGTATACTGCCCAGATTATTCGCTATGGTAGCAACTTGATGACTGGACTGAAACAACTGTTAATCTTCACCGATGGATCTTGCTTAGGAAATCCCGGCCCCGGTGGGTATGGCGTGGTAATGAAATATAAGGCCCATGTGAAAGAACTTGCCGATGGTTTTGCCCTCACCACCAATAATCGCATGGAGCTACTGGCGCCGATCATCGCTCTAGAAGCACTGCATGAGCCATGCAATATTATCCTAACCAGCGACAGCCAGTACATGCGTCAAGGCATCACCCAATGGATCCACGGCTGGAAAAAACGCGGCTGGCTCACCGCCAGTAAACAGCCGGTAAAAAATATCGATTTGTGGCAACGCCTGGATACTGCCACTCAAGCTCACCAGATTGAGTGGCGCTGGGTTAAAGGCCACGCTGGGCACCTAGAAAACGAGCGCTGCGACTCTTTGGCACGTCTTGCCGCCGAAGCCAAACCCACGCAAATAGATAAGGGATATATCGAAAACGCCCAGTGATCAGCAACCTGCATCAAGGGGCGATTTTTAAAAACCGCTGACTAAAATGATCAAATGCATCACAAAGGGCACTCGGGTTACGGCTCTTGTGCCTAATGCGATAAAACTGCCGTGCTAGGGTCAACCCATTGACTTCAATCACCGCCAGCTCTTTACGATTTAGCTCTTTCTCTAATGTCAGCTCTGACAATACCGCGAGGCCTGCACCTTGTCTGACCGCTTGTTTAATCGCATCTGGGGTAGAAAAACTAAATTTTTCAATCGGCTGTAGATCGAGCATATTCGCCGCATTGATAAAATAATCGCGCGTCCCCGAGCCAGATTCACGCATCACCCAATGCTGTCCACGCACCTGCTCAGGTTCGACCTGCTGCCCAGCCAGTGGGTGCGCTGAATGACAAAATACCAAGAGTTTATCTTTATGCCATGCCTCGACCTTAATACGGCTGTCTAAACATTGCCCTTCGATAAAACCCACTTCAACGCTAAACTCCAATACCGCTTTGATTACTGCTTGAGTATTGGTGATATTGAGATCCACCATCGATGAGGTAAATTGCTGGCAAAACGCCACGGCACTTTTCGCCAACAAATAATTACCTATGGTCGAGCTGGCAGCCACATTTAAGGTTCCGCTCAAAGTGGCTTCTGGCGACGAAAAAAGTTGTTCAATTTGTTCAACTTTTTGTAAGGCTTCAGTCGCTAAGGGTAATAACAAACTGCCTTGAGCATTAAGGCGTAATCGATTTCCGACCCGTTCAAACAGGCGCGTATCGAGCTGCTTTTCCAGTTCGGCCAGTGCCATTGAGGTCGCTGGGGCCGACAAATTAACGAGCTCAGCGGCTCTTGCAACTTGACCACTGCGTGCAACTGCCTCAAAAATCATCAGCTGCTTTAAGGTGATTCTCATTTATTCACTCTTTATCATTATCATAAACCCGCAAAGGCCCATTACGGCCAGCGGTTGGTGCTGCCGACCAATTGGGTTGGCGCACTCGCTGACGATCGGCGATGGGAGTCAAAGGCGTTTCTAATTTACGCGCCACTAGAATGTACACGGCGCCGCTACCAGGCAACCAGGCCTGCAGAGCGTGCTGCCAAATGCTTTCATCTGTGATATCTGTCATCAAATGGTGATAGGCTAGGCGCTCATCACCGACCACTTGGTAACCCAGCAATCCCAGCCAGTCTTTTACCCGCGCTGGAGTAAAAAATCGGCCAGACCAAGGCAGCCGCTCTTGATAACGGGGCAGTATTTTCCCCAAAATAGCCGGACTTAACGGGTTAAAACCGACAATAAACAGATAGCCACCTGAAATTAATACACGATCGGTTTCGCGCAGCACGCTGTAAGGGTTAGTTTCAAAGTCGAGTAAAAAACTGCACACCGCTGCATCAATAACCCCATTTTGGATCGGTAATTCACTGTAATGACCAGTCAGCGATGCCTTGCCCTCGGGCGCGATAGAAAATGTTTTGCCAACGGGTAAATTGGGTTTATCTATCCCGGCGCTAAGTGGACCGAGGTTGAGCAGATGATAGCCAAACACTTTAGGCCACCATGGCGCCAGCTTCTCTTCAATGGCTTCTTGCAACCATTGACCATTTGGCAGATCTTGCCATCGCTGTGGTTTACTGGCCGTTATAAACACAATGCGCTCCCATTTTGCAACAAGTGGTATCGATAGGGTAAGTCTTGCCGTTTTATTAAATGCGATGTTTAAAAATCAATATTTTGTATTAAATCGTTAAAGGGCTATACACGCAATAGCCTCGCTCATTAAACTACTCAAGCTGACACACTTTTTTGAGGCACCCATTATTATGATCTCTGTTACTCCTATTTTAGCTTTTAACGACAACTATATATGGCTGATCAAATCGCCAGACTCACGCCATTGCTATGTGGTCGACCCTGGGGATGCCCAGCCTGTTATCGCGTATTTAACCGAGCATCAACTTGAATTAACAGGTATTTTGATCACTCATCATCACCATGATCATACTGGCGGTATTGCTCAATTACAGCAACACTTTAACCAGATGTTGAAGGTTTATGGCCCCGCAAGCGAAAACATCGCGGGCATAACTGACAACATCACTCAAGCCACTAGCGCGATCACCTTAGAGGGCGTTAATACACCGGTGGCAATTTTTCACTTACCGGGACACACTTTAGGGCACATCGCCTACCATATAGGTTCGCACCTGTTCTGCGGTGACACCTTATTCAGCGGCGGGTGTGGTCGGTTATTTGAAGGCACACCTGAGCAGATGCTCAGTTCGTTAACCTTACTCGCTCAGCTCGATGGCGACACCCTTGTCTATCCGGCCCATGAATATACATTGGCTAATTTACGCTTTGCCTTGACGGTTGACCCAAGCAATATTGCGTTACAAACCTATGTTCAACAAGCACAGCAATATCGAGCAGTAAATCGCCCCACATTACCCACCACTATCGCCCATGAAAAGGCTATAAACCCCTTTTTACGTGCCGACGCCCCCAAGATACAGCAATCTCTCAACAAGCAATTTCAACAACCTATCCAGGATAAAACCATCAGTTTCACGCTTCTTAGGCAATGGAAAGACAACTTCTAGGAAATCATTTACAATAACGCGCTAATTAAGTCCCCCCCCTACTCATCCGAGGTACGATACTGGGACATATCTGTAAGGAATAATGTTTAATGCGCTTACCACTTGTCCTGATGGCGGCAGGGTTCTCCCTGCTTGCTGGTTGTCAGCACTTAACCGTACAACCCGTAACACCGCTACCATCACAGGTCGAAACGCCTGCAACCCCGCTGGTGAATCTCGCCGAAGAGCAACCTGAGCCTGTCGTGGTCACCGATGTCTGGCAACGGATCCGCTTAGGGCTCACCATGCCGGTGCCAGATCAAAAACTGGTTAATCAATATCGCGATTGGTATATCAAGCATCCACAACACCTAGCTCGCGTCTCTGAGCGTGCTGAACCCTTTATGTACTTGATTGTTGAAGAAATCGAAAAGCGTAACTTGCCTATTGAGCTCGCCTTATTGCCAATAGTGGAAAGTGCGTTTGACCCCTTTGCCTATTCCCATGGCGCCGCATCTGGCCTATGGCAATTTACCTCGCCAATGGCTAAATATTTTGGCTTAGAGATGAACTGGTGGTACGACGGCCGACGTGATGTGCCAGCAGCGACTACTGCGGCACTCGATATGATGGAATACCTGTACCAAAAAACTCATCAAAATTGGTTATACGCCATCGCGGCCTATAACACTGGCGAGGGTCGAGTGCTTAATGCCATTAAGCGCAATCAACGTAAAGGAATATCCAGTGACTTCTGGTCGCTTGATTTACCGCGTGAAACCGAACGTTATGTGCCACAGTTAATCGCCTTAGCCGATGTCATTAACAACGCCGAAGCATACGGCATTGAACTACACCCAATCCCCAACCAACCACAACTTAAAGTGGTTGAAATAGGTAGCCAAATCGACTTGGCACTGGCGGCGAAAATGGCAGATATGACACTTAATGAACTGCATTCGCTTAACCCAGGTTTTAACCAATGGGCCACTGCGCCACAAGGGCCACACAAATTAGTGTTGCCAATCGATAAAGCCGAAGCCTTTGAAATAGTGCTTTCCCAAAGTGAAGCCACAGATCGGCTTTCATGGCAACGCTATAAGATAAAATCAGGAGACAGCTTAGGCAAGATAGCCGAGCGCTACAACACCACACCAGCGGCATTGCGCGCCGTTAACGATATGCAAAACAATACGATCATTGCTGGTAAACATCTGTTGATCCCCGTCGCGGCGAAAGATCCCTCGCAATACTTATTGTCGGCAGATCAGCGCTTGCAACAACAGCAATCTCGCAGTGGTAAAGGGATCAAGCTTAACTATACCGTTAAACCTGGTGACTCTTTTTGGAAAATTGCCAAAGCCCACAAAGTTAAGGTATCAAGCCTCGCCAAGTGGAATGCGATGACACCAAAAGATCCATTAAAATTGGGTAAAACCTTAGTCATTTGGCAACAAAGTAATAAAAGCAGTGTTACTCGTACCGTCAACTATATCGTTCGCAGTGGCGATTCATTGGCCAAAATTGCCGCTAAATTTAAAGTACAAGTTAATCAATTAGTGCAGTGGAATAATCTCTCTGGGAAAAAGTATTTACAGCCAGGCCAAAAGTTAACTGTGCATGTTGATGTCACCCGCTCCAGAGCCTAATTAAACAAAATAATGCATACAAAAAAGCGATGCCTTAGGCATCGCTTTTTTACTTTATCAAGCTTAATGACCCACTTGATTGTCTGGTTACCGTGAGTCTTGACTTACTATTCTTAAATTAGCATCTAGCATCACGAATAACCTAAGTGCACTACATCTAATGCTTCACATCTGAGCATAAATCAACTAAGGCTTAAACCCTATCGAGTTAATGGTGCGCTAATATCCACCAATGCCACCTGTTGTTCGCTCGATTCGGTGGCGACACCATCATAACGTGCTAGAAGCATCGCATCTGCTGGAAATGCCACTAACTGCGACTCTGGGATCATAAAATTAACCTTAACCTGCTGATGTGGCGCAATAACGACATCTCTTAACGCTTGAGTAAACATCATCTCATCAGACCATGCCCACAAGCGTTTACCATCGGCATCGACAACCCATAGATCCGCCGTCATCCCTGAACGATATTGAATTGGCACGCCATAATCATTGGGGTTACTCACCGTTAGGGTCACTTTAAGGCCTTTATCGACTAACGATGACGTCAATTCACCTTTAAATAAACTCTTTTGCGGCATTTGAGGATCCATTGGTCGCTCAGTTGTGGGGTGGTCAATCGCCTTGCGATCGGCAAACGGAGACTGGCCTTTCACTACGTTGACACTGTCACTGTTTGCCTGCTCGATTGCACGTACCTCTGTAGAGACGGCAGCTGGTTTAACAGGCTGTTCAGCATAAGTGCAGCCCGTAATAAAGAGTAACAAGGACAAAGATGTGACCGAAGTCTTCAGCATTAGGATCCTCCTAGCTTTTTAAGCAGTTCATCTTTGAGCTTGTCTTTCGCTTTATCGGTTTCTTGTTTTAATTTGGCATCAAACAAGGCCGCCGTATCAAGTTTAAATTCCGGCTCGCTCATGGTTCCGGTAATCGCAAAAGGAATTTCGACACCATATAAGGCATCACGTTCATTCCCACCTTGACCTTTAAGAGAGCCGACCACAGATGTCGTCAACTTATAATCTAGCGCTTGGGTAATAATATTGGCATCACCTTGACCACCGAGACGAATAAGGGGTGAGGCCATCGCCAGGTCAGGGTTATTGAACACCCCTTTTGCCAAGGAGAAACTCCCCGTTAGGCTGGTGAAGTCGGTTTTTTTCTCACCTGTCGATGTGGCATTGAGATCGCCGCTCAACTTTGCTTTAGCATCACGCAGCATCTGCGGAATATTCACTCCATAGAGCGCACCGTCGGTCACACTAAATTGACCTTTAGCCATTAGATTACGTTTAATATTGTCACTAATTAAACTTTGTCCGTTACCCGTAATATTAAAGTTGGCGGTACCCGCTAATAAATCAACCTCGGCAGCGTCGGTCAATAACGGCAGTACTTTCACGCCAGAGATCTTACTGTCAAAACGATAGTTGGCCACCGCTTGACGTCCATCTAGACGTGCCGATGAGGTTAAGGTGCCTTGATAAAGCTCAGCCGATAGCTGCTTAACATCTAATACCCCCTCTTTTAATACCAGCTTCATTAGCCAATTATTGGTGGTCAAATTATTAACCACAATCGATTTGATACTCAAATCTAAGGCTAAGTTAACCGCTTTTAGGCCAGTAAGATCGGGCTCCTCTTGCTTAGTCTCTGTTGCTTGAGTCGCCTCAGTAGCTTCAGCCGCTTCACTCTTAGGTAGCAAGTTATCTAGGTTAATATCATCAAATGCCAGTGACGCAATGACATTAGGCACCGCTGCACCATAATGAATATCGAATTTACCGCTCGCGGTAATTGAGTCGATTGCTAAGCGCTCAAGCATAAGCGCGACTCGTTGATCTTGGGTATTGACCGTCACTTGAGTCCTTAAATCAACGGTCATTGCTTTATTGGGGATACCTTCGCCTTTGATGGTATTGCTGATGGCAAAATCACTTAAGCTAATCTGCTTAAGATCCTCAGACACTGTTAATTGACCAATCCCTTCGCTAACGAGTTTCACATCAGGCATACTGGCACTAAACTTATAGGACAAATCGGCTAACTGCCCTAATGAAAACACACCTAAATTAAGCTCATCAAGGCTGAAGACCTGAACCTTACCACTTGCCTCATCATATAAATTAATTTGAGTATTGGTAATCGCGATGCCACCAATATTAAGACGACTCAGTTGCACATTGGCTGGAGCCTGTTCGTTGACCGCATCATCGGCTTGCTTATTCTTAGTCGAAGTTAAACCATCAAAACTGCTACGACCATCTTTGTAGGTATCAAGGTTAACGGTTAAACCGTCTAAATTCAGCTGCGCGATATCCACCTCTTTACTGAGCAAGGGCAATAGTGCAACCTCAGCCACAATGCCATCAACACTGACCATGGTTGAGTGTTCAAACCCTTGCGGATTAGACAGCGTAATATCACCCAAAGAAATACCTATGGCAGGGAAAAAGGTCCAGCTTAAATCTTGATTGATGAGTAAATCCCGCCCCGTTTGTTTTTTTACCGCATCGACAATTTGCGGCTTAAAATCATTAGGGTCAAATATCACGGTTAAATATAGGGCCAGTGCAATAAATAATGTAACGACAGCAAGTAGCAACCATTTAATAAATTTCATAACAGGTTCCATCTGGTGAATGAATAGACAGCGATACGCTTAACACTCTAGAGGTAATTCGAGTCGTTTTAACGACACCGCAATACCATTATCATCGGCGTATAGCATCATGCCAGGTTTAATTATAACGCGGTCTATCTCTAATGGGACATTAACATCCCCTATGTCGCGTTTATCCGTTTTTATCGGATTAGCTCCTAATGCCTGGATCCCTATCGGCATCTGTTTCAATGCCGCCACATCACGAACATATCCATTAATGACAATGCCACTCCAGCCGTTATCGACTGCACTTTGGGCTATCATATCCCCCAATAACGCACGTCTTGTGGATGCACCACCATCAACTACTAATATTTTCCCCTCACCGCCTTGGGCTAATATCTGTTTAACTTTTGAGTTATCCTCAAAACATTTAACGGTCACCACCTCACCCCAAAATATGGATTTTTGACCAAATTGTCGATAATGAGGTGAAAGTAATGATAAATCCGACTCATAAAGGTCGAAAAGATCGGGCAGTAGGTCAAGCATATACGCCTCCGTGCATCAATAAAATGAATAAGTTACTATAGCAAGGCAAGATTAAAATGAACATGAGATAAATTTACAATAAGTGGTTTTAGAAAACCTATTCTCAATCTATAATTAGTCGCAGATCCTATCTCTGTGCCATATTCAGTTATAGGATTGTAGAGAAATTGATTTTACTTTCCTATCGACCTACTTGAGATAACATGACTGATAATTTTGATTTACAAGATGCCATCTCGGCTCTCGACGAATACGGCTACGAAAAGAAGCAAACTAGCGGATTGGAGAACGCTCGTAATGCTAACCAAATGGAAACGTACCTTAAATCGCTTAATTATAATTTACGCCGGTTAACCACGTTACAAACAGTGGTCAATAAATTGGTCGATGAAGAAGAATATAAGCAGGCACAAACAGAAAACATCCAAACTTATAAATCCAAAATCATTAATCTATCACGTCAATACGACCTCTCATTTGATGATGTTATAGAGATTATGCGCCAGCAGAAGAGTTAACTATGCTCTCAATCCGCAATCATCACGGTAATTAACATAACCGTGATGCGAATGCATGCAACATACTAACTGATGCCTTGCTAAGGTAAAAATGACTAAAACCTAAGAGGACCCAATTACTCAGAGTCGTGACATTAAGAGCACTGAATAAGTGTACTAAATAAGAGTACTAAATAAGAGTACTAAAAATGAGCTTACTAAATTGCCAAACTGCAATTCTGCTTAAATTGCCAAACTGCAATTCTGCTAATAACCTAATTAATAATTGTTATTATGTTAATGCTCATTATGGTTACCTACGATTATTCACCATTCATCCCAGTTATTACTATTATGTCCAGCTCTCGATCTCATCTGAGTCGCCTCTTCCTTACCCCATACATGAAATGCTATGAGAATCGCATATCAATAAGTCTGTCACCATGATAGTAAGCCCGCTTAAAACCATAATAAAACGCCCTATTGCCAGCACATAAAGTACGTATCGATTAAGTCCTATCCACACTAGACAATATGCCTATTACATTTGGTAAATCGTTATGTTTGTGGCACAGGGCACTGCGGCATTTCCCCATCCATTGATGCCACCCATTATGTTGTGTTGTGTTATCTGCTTAATTAAGGTTAATGGCTAATCAATTTTGCAAGGCCATGACTGATCATCAGTGCATCGACTACTTCATACAAAGGTCTATCGCCAGGGCTGTTTATCGCCCGCCTCGACTCAAGCGTTAAACACCAGTGAGATATTTTTTACCCCTTTAGTTAAACCTAACTACACTTACTTGGATTAACGGTGATATCGATCCGTTGTGATACGGCGACGCAACATTACCACTGAGCGCTTAAATAATAAAAACATCGCCATAATAATATTCGATAATATAAAGGTTGAGACTGCAATATGAAGCCAACAGGAATAATTATAGCGTTAGCACTTTTCGTGGGCATTACCCTACCTTTGTTCTTATCCAACACCGCCCCATCACCTCAAATAACAACGATTCGAATCGCGATATCAACCACGCCCCTCAGTGCTCCTCTAATTATTGCCAAGCAACAAGGACTATTTAATCGCCATAATGTGAATGTCGAGTTGCAGCCCTTGCCTGGGGGGCACCTGTGTTTTGATGCCATGATAAATGGCGATGTAGATTTAGCCACCAGCTCTGAGTCTGTGGTGATGTTTAATAGCTTTACGCGTCAGGATTTTCGTTTACTGGCTAGCTTTGCCGAATCCGATAACGACCTTAAACTGCTCACACTTCATACTGATAAAAATCGTAATATTGCTCAACTTAAACATAAAAAAGTCGGCATCGTAAAAGCCAGTGCCAGCGAGTTTTTTACCGATTCATTATTCATCGTCACAGGACAAGAGGATATAGAGTTCAAAAAAATCTACATGTCAGCCCAAGCGTTAGGTCCAGCTCTGTTAGCCAAAGAGGTTGATGCTATTGCCGTATGGGAACCCTATGGCTATCGACTATTTGAACAGGCTGGAGAGGATATTTATCAATATCCTAGTAAAGGCACCTATAATTTGTCGTTTAATTTAGTCAGTAACGAGATCAACAGCTCACTGCACTTTGAGCAACATGTGAATATTCTTAAAGCACTCAATGAAGCACAAGCATTTATTATCCAGTCACCAGAACTCGCCAAACAAATTGTTAGTGACTATCTCAATATGTCCATGGCCGCTGTTGAGTGGTCATGGAACGACTATATCTTTAGGTTATCGCTAAATAACTCTTTATTATCAATGCTGCAAACCCAAGCGCGCTGGGCTGTTGCCAGTGAAGCTGTATCAAAACAACCCTTACCAGACTTTAGGTTATACCTAAACGATGCAGCGCTGGTAAAGGCCATCAATCACTAGCGGAGCTTGTCGCAAAATGATGATCACGACACGATTAAAGTCTATGTTAGTCTTAAGTTTGTGCTTAACGACCCTGATTATTATCGTATTTGCTGGCTTAAAATTTTTACAACAACAAAGCCTAGATAAATTAACCTACATCACTGAACTCGATGAATCAGTTGAAGTTTTACGCAGCCGCTTGTGGGTATTGCAAGAGTTTCGAGATAGTGATGCTTTAATGCAAACCGAAGCGACTCTATTACAACTCAAAAAACAATTGACTATCGCTGAACCTATGCAGCCAAGCAACAATATCTACGTACTCAACCTACGCAGAATGGTCAATAACTTAAGCTCGCTATTGGCCATTGCTAGCGCTGATATTGTTTCGCAACCTCATCAAGGCATCACCTCAGCCAATGGCATGCTCACTGCCCGCTTTAATATCACCATACAAACCATGAGTGAAGAGCTGACTAAACTGCAACGACAAGTACTCGACCAATCAGCCAAGCAACAAGCTTTCATTTTGCTCATCGCGGTGATCGTATTACTCATAGGCTCAGTGGTATTAGTATTATTAACCATCTCAACCTTGAACAGTTTTAATCAAAGTTTACAAGGCTTAACCGCTGGCATTGTTCGCTTGACCCAAGGAGACTTAGGTAACGAGATTAAAATTAACAGTAAAAACGAGTTAGCAACCGTTATCCAACAATTTAACACCATGAGCAAACGGCTCTTTGAAACGACGGTAAAGAAAGATGCGCTTCAACAAGAGGTTTATGAACAAACAAAGCAACTTACATTGCAGACAGAACGATTAAAATATGTCGCAGAACATGATGACTTAACAGGGCTTTACTCGCGCAGTGCGTTTGAGCGCCAAATTGATACTGCCTTAGCAAGATGTCAACGAACTCACTCTTTAGCAGCAATGCTGTTTATTGACTTAGATAAGTTTAAGCAGGTTAATGATACCCTTGGCCATGATGTCGGCGACTGGGTATTAGTGACAGTTGCTAACCGTTTACAACATACCTTAAGGAGTTCAGATATATGTGGTCGTTTAGGTGGAGATGAATTTGTGGTCTGGCTTGAACCTATCAATGGGATAGACGAGATACAGATGGTCACAGAGAAAATAATTGACCACTTATCACCTACTATCCTCTATGAAGAAACAGAGGTCAACCTGACTGTAAGTATCGGCATTGCCGTATATCCTAACGATGACATTGGCCGACTACGCTTAATTAGAGTGGCTGATGAAAATATGTATTCGGCCAAAAAAGTCGCAGGCAATAGCTTTTGTTTTAGTCAGTTTGTCAGTAAAAAATTAATTAATCTTCACCTAGAATCATCCGATCGGCTTCAACCTTAATCCCCCTTTTTTATCTGCACCACGCGAAACAGCTAAGCCTAACTGGCTCGCACCTGAAAACGTTTTTTTAATTGACGCCAATTTAGCCTAACGAAAAGTAAAGCTCCAAACAGGATGAGATAGATACTCGGCTCAATAACCTCTGACTTCACCGACCAATAAAAATGAATCGGCGCTAATATCGCAATTAGATAAACCCCATTATGTAAGGTTTGCCAGCGGCGACCCATTTTGCGTTTCACGCGATTGACCGAGGTAATGGCCAATAACAACAGCAATACATACCCACTGGCTCCCACAAGAATATAGGGGCGCTTAACCACTTCACTGGCAAGTAATGACCACTCAAACAGTAAGTCTAAACTGATAAATGCACAGATATGCAGCGTTGCATAGGCAAATACATACAGCCCCAATAAACGGCGAGTTTGAATTAATACTCCGAGCTTAAAGCGTTTGGCAACGGGGCTGACTAATAACACCGCCACCAGTGCGTTTAATGCCCCCATCCCGGTAAAATGAATAATGTACTGTACTGGATCGCCACCCGCTCGCCCAGCCAATACCGTCCACACCAAATACCCTATAGGCAGCAGAGCCAGTAGATGAAATAACGACTTAATTGCCATCACATGGCTGGCTTTTAATCTCAACAAACAACCCTCCAGGATATATCACGGCTAACATTTGATGTTTAATATGCTTGCCAAGCCCTCACTGTGCTGTGCCATGACAAACAACCACCGAAGGGCTAAGCTATTGCATTACTAAGTCACAAAGTCGTAAGCTACAAAATTAATAGTACTGTTTTAAATCCATATTCTTATAGAGGTGGGCGACCTGCTCACCATATCCATTAAAGGGTAATGTGGCGATACGCGTCGCCGAGAAGAGCCCGCCTTCCCCAATACGCCGCTCAGTCGCTTGAGACCACCTTGGATGATCGACCGCGGGATTCACATTGGCAAAGAACCCATATTCATGGGATGCCAGCTGGTTCCAACTGGTTGGCGGTTGTTTATCCATCACCCGAATACGCACCACAGACTTAATGCTTTTAAAGCCGTATTTCCACGGCACCACTAAACGAATGGGCGCTCCATTTTGCGCTGGTAATGTTTTGCCGTAAAGACCAACCGCCATAAAGGTGAGCTCGTTCATCGCTTCATCTAAGCGTAATCCTTCGACGTAAGGGTAATGAATGCCGCCGCCCATTAAGCGGCTGCGTTGTCCCGGCATTTGATCAGGATCGAACAAGGTTTCAAATGCCACATGGGTCGCGCCCGCCTTAACCCCTGCCTTTTTCAGCAATGCCCCAAGCGAAAATCCAACCCAAGGGATCACCATAGACCAAGCTTCAACACAACGAAGCCGATAAATACGCTCCTCTAACGGCAACAAGCGTGTCAAATCATCGAGATCGAGCGTTAATGGTGTATCGACTAACCCCTCAATTTTCAACACCCAAGGGTCAACTTTAAACCCCTGTGCATTATCAATAGGATCGGTTTTACTGGTACCAAATTCATAAAAATTATTATGTGAGATCACCTTCTGCTCAGGGGTTAATACTTCCCCTTGGCCAAAGGCTGTATTTGGGCTAAAACTCAACGGACGCGTCACAAAGGGGGTCGAGGATCTTGTCTTACCGAACAAGTCAAAAATCCCCGCCTGCACCTGTCCAGGGATACTGGCGCCTATCGCGCCAAGGCCCAGTGCTTTAATAATGTTACGTCTGTCGTTAAACACCGCCTCGGGTGTCACATGAGCCGCTTTTTCATTCCAGCTTGGGCTAGCTGCACCTTTAATTGTTTTATTTATGGCCACCAGAAACCTCATCAATATGTGCGTTGTTATCCATTAGAAAGAGATATGCGCAAAAAAATTTCAATTAAACATATTTAACCACTATTTGTTAATCATTTAAGCGCAACATACTTGAACAGCACTGCAGCTCGTGAGAGGCTTATGGCATCGATAAAGACAGGTCTCCCTTATGCCAACAGCCATCCCATTCACTCTACCCGAACTCATTGTTTTAGCAGCAGTAGCATTCTTATCCCTATTGATTGGTGCATTACTCAATCAAAAATTAACCCGCAATAAATGGCAGGCAGTAAAACAACAATTAATCGATGAGCATACCCAAGAGATGCAACATCGTCAGCATGAGCTCGACTATATGCAAGCCAGTCTCGACGACAAACAAGATCAACACAATACGCTACAGCAAAAGTTAGACCATCAACTCAGCTTACTGGGTATGAGTCAAGCTCAGGCTCAGCGCGCCAGCGAACTGGAAGTGCAGCTGCAACAAGCTCAACGTAAACAACTTGAAACCCAGCTGGCATTATCAAAAGCCAATGCGATGCAGCAGACTCTCACGGTTAAATTTGAAACCGAGCAACAGGCACTGGAAGACAAGATAGCTCACCTAGATAAGTCAGAAGCACGATTAACGCAACAGTTTGAAAACCTAGCCAACAAAATTTTTGATGCTAAATCACTCAACTTGCAAAATCAAAGCGAACAACAGCTTTCAAATGTACTCTCCCCATTTAAACAGCAGCTTGAAGGATTTAGAAAGCAAGTTCAAGAATCCTATACGGTCGAACAGGCAGAGCGTAGTGCTTTTAACCATCAACTGGAATCGTTAAAAGCCCTCAATCTACAAATGAGTCAAGATGCAATCAATCTGACTAAAGCCTTAAAAGGCGATAATAAACAACAGGGTAATTGGGGCGAAGTGATCCTTGAACGAGTGTTGCAAGAAAGCGGCCTCCGCGAAGGACACGAATATGAGACTCAACAAGATCTTAAAAACGATCGAGGCCAGCGTTTTAAACCCGATGTGATCGTACACCTACCGGAAAATAAGGATGTGGTGATCGATGCAAAGATGTCTCTTGTGGCATATGAGCGCTACTTCAATAGCGACGATGAGCTAACTAAAGCTGCCGCCATTAAAGAACATTGCAACTCGATTCGAAATCACATCAAGGGATTAAGTCAAAAGGATTATCAACAGCTACACGGATTAACAAGCCTAGATTATGTGCTAATGTTTATTCCACTAGAGCCTGCATTTTTACTCGCGTTAGAGCATGAACCCGCGCTTATCAACTATGCTTTAGACAATAATATTATGCTGGTCAGCCCAACCAACTTACTGGTTGCCCTACGTACCATTAATAATATTTGGCGCTATGAGTATCAAAATCAAAATGCACAACGTATTGCTAAACAAGCGGGCAAAATATACGACAAATTATGTGGTTACCTTGAAGATATGGAACGTATTGGTCGTAGCATCGAATCATTAGACAAGAGCTATAATAACGCCATGGGTAAACTCAGTACGGGTAAAGGCAACCTGATTAGGCAAGCACACCAGATGCAGCAGCTTGGCGTAACCACCTCAAAACAGCTAGATAGCCAGCTACTCGATAAGGCGCTTGACGAACATTTAAGTGTCCCTAATGCCGAAATGAAGCTCAATTAATCTAAGATCCTAGCTGACATCAACAAGCACCAGCGTGGCATAGTTTGAATGATAGCAGTTAACCTTGATTAACAGTGACGAATAACAGTGACATGACATAGCACAGTGAGATAGAGCAGTGAGTGTTACATAGAGATTGTTAAACATAGCGGCTTGCTTGACCAAAATGGATAATTTAATTGTGATAGAGGTCATTAACATGTTTAAGAGGTTACGCCGACACGGTCCACGTCACTGTTACTCTCTTACCCTTGTCGCCGCGCTGCTCAGCGCGGCGGCTCATAGCACCACATTTACCCCACAACAACAGCAATACCTCGATGCTAGAGCGGCACTGGCAAAAGGTGATACTGGGCGCTACCTCGCCCTAAGACAAGGGTTAGAAGGTTATCCCTTAACCCCTTATTTAGACTTTCACGCCAAGCTGGAGGATATGCTCAAGTTACCAGCAGAGCAAGCACTGGGGCAACTCAAGCGATTTCAAGGTACACCACTGTACGCGACAGCCCGTTACCGTTATTTACTGGCTGCAGGTCAAGATAAACGCTGGCAAGATTTTCTAAAAATCTCACCCACAACACCACGTGATGTGGCTCTGCAATGCTATTTTTATCGGGCTAACTTGGCTCAACAACCTGAAACGGCTTATCAAGGCGCGCAGCAATTGTGGCTCTATGGTCGGTCCCGCCCTAAAGCCTGCGACCCACTGTTTCATGCGTGGGAAAAAGCCGGCTATCGCACCCAAGCATTAGTCTGGTCACGTATGTTACTCGCCTTCAATAGTGGTCAATATAGCTTGCTGCGCTACTTAGCCTCTAAGGTCAATAATCAAACCCAAGCGAAACAACTCTTGGCGGTGTATAAAGATCCGCAGCGTCTACGCCACACTCAAAAATTTATGACATCGGCGCCGATAAATGCTGACATTGTCGATGCAGGATTACGCCGCTTAGCCAAACAAGATCTACAGCAAAGCGTCAAGTTATACGTTACTTACCAGCAAGCGGGTCGTTTCAGTGAGCATCAAGGACGTAAACTCAGTCACTATTTGGTCAGACGCGCCCTGATAACTCAAGACCTTGAGCTGCAACCTTTTGTCGATAACCTGCTGCCCTTAATTGACAGTGACGACCTTAAAGAGCTGCGTTTACGCTGGGCGATACGAGATAAGGATCAGCAAAATATCGACCATTACTTACCTCATTTAAGTCGCGAAAAACAAGCCAAATCCCGTTGGCAATTTTGGGCAGCTAAACGCGCACTCAGCCAAGATGAAACAGTGGCTAACACTCTATTATCGACCTTGAGTCAGGAGCGAAATTTTTATGGTTTCAGCGCAGCTTATCTACTCAACACTCAAGTGCAGTTGCAACATCAGGCGACCGTTTTTGATGCTACTTTAGCCACCACATTAGCCAATGATCCTGGGCTTGCACGCGTGACCGAGTTATTAGCCTTAGATAAAACTATCGATGCCCGTGCCGAATGGGTGTTACTGCTTGGCAGGCACGATAAACCCTTACAGGCGCAATACGCATTGCTGGCAGAGCAAAACCAGTGGGATGATTTAGCGGTCCAAGCGACCATTCAAGGCAAACTATGGAACGACATGACGCTGCGTTTTCCGTTTGCGGCAAACCGCGCTTTTGAAACCGCTAGCCAACAAGCGAAAGTTGACATTGACGACTTAAGAGCCATTGCACGGCGAGAATCTGCTTTTTACCCTTATGCCACCTCGGGTGTCGGGGCCAGAGGCTTGATGCAACTCATGCCTGCAACCGCTAAAGAAACCGCCAATAAAAGTGGCCTCAAATACCTAGGTAGAAAAAGCCTCTATGACGTCCACTTTAACACCCAGCTGGGAAGTCGATATTATGCCAGCCTACTTGAGCGCTTCGATAATAACCGCGTGCTGGCGACCGCCGCGTATAACGCTGGCCCCCATAGAGTCACGCGCTGGCTCGACGAGAGTAATGGCCAATTGGATGTTATCGCCTTCATAGAGTCTATTCCCTTTCGCGAAACCCGCGAATACGTGCAAGCGGTGCTGAGCTATCGAGTGATATACCAAGTCAAACAGAACAAGCCTGTCGACCTGTTTTCGGCGCAAGAATGGCAGTTCAAATATTAAGTCATCACTAGAGCCTAAGGCGATGCAATGGCATCAATCATCGCATTATCATCTAAGCTGCATGTGTTGCTAGGTACCATCAAGCCTCGGGGCAAAGTGCAATATACAACAGTGCCCCCGGGTGACGCTTTATTTACCAAGCTTCACTTGCCAGTATCGATATTTTGCCACTTAACTCACCAAGGTTACGTTACTATTTCAGCTAAAAAGGACTGATATGGCTAATCCCATAATTGCATCATTATTAACCCAACTGGAACGGGTGTTACTGGGTAAACCACAACAGATCAAATTGGCATTAGCCTGCATTTTGGCCAAAGGCCATCTATTGATAGAAGATCTGCCTGGCATGGGTAAGACCAGCCTATCTCAGGGACTCGCTCAAAGTTTGGGCTTGAGTCATCAGCGGGTGCAATTTACCAGTGACATGTTGCCAGCCGACATTATTGGCGTATCGATTTTCGATAAAGAACAGTCACAATTTGTATTCCATCCCGGGCCGATTTTCAAACAGATGATCCTCGCCGATGAAATCAATCGCGCCAGCCCTAAAACCCAAAGTGCCCTGCTCGAAGCCATGGCTGAACATCAGGTGACAGTCGATGGCATGACTCACCCACTACCCAAGCCATTTTTTGTGATCGCCACGCAAAACCCGAGCGAGCAATCGGGCACCTTTCCCTTACCTGAATCACAACTCGATCGCTTCATGATGCGCCTCACCATTGGCTACCCGAGCGCGGTGGCAGAACTGGCCATGCTTAAGGGAGAGGATTTATCACCGCAAAGCGCGCCATTGCCGCAATGCATCGATCCTGTCACCTTAAGCGCCTTGCAACAAGAGGTCAGTACGGTCAGCGCCTCGGATGCGTTATTACAGTATATTTTGGCGCTGGTCGATGGGTCACGTCAGTTACATGAAGGTTACGGGCTGTCGCCGCGAGCCAGTAAAGCCCTATTGAGCGCCGCCAAAGCATGGGCCTTTATTGCCGGGCGACGCTATATCGTCCCTGAAGATGTACAAGCGGTATTTGCCTCAGTGGCAGAGCATCGCCTGCGTCACACCAGCCAGCAACAAGGTGAGGCACTATCGCAAAAATTGCTTAGCAGCACGAACCCCATACGCTAATCCGATGCCACAGGCTAAGGCTGGACTCAAACCTTATCAAGGCTGGTGGCAACACTGGTTGTCGCGCCGCTTACCTGCGCAATCCCCCATAACCTTAGCGCATAAGAGTATTTTCATTTTGCCGAGCGCATTTGGATTATGTTGGCTTGGGGTGGTGGTACTGTTATTTCTGTTTGGTACCAACTACCAAAACAATTTAGTGATAGGCCTTGCCCTCTTACTACTGAGTATCTTTAATACTTGTATTATCTACAGTTACCGCAATCTCGCAGGCCTTACCCTTAACGCTGCACAAGGCCCCGCGGTCTATGCGGGGGAAGATGTGCTCTATCCTGTTGAGTTAACGGCTAAGCAAGCCCAACACCAAATCCAATTGCGTTATGGCAATAATGCGCCGCTTAGCGCGGCGCGCGTCGATGATAAAAAACAGCGCTTATTATTGCCCTTTACCAATCAAGGTCGTGGCTGGATCCATCCAGGTCGATTAACTGTTGAGACTCACTACCCGTTAGGATTGTGCCGCGCTTGGTCGGTTGTCGATTTGGCTAACCGCCAACTGGTGTTTGCGGCCCCTAAAGCGGTAATGACACCACTTAGCCAACAAGCTGCTCACGCCCATGAGCAAGCTCATCTAAAGGGAAGTTTGGCGGCGGGGGTGGAAGAATTTAATACCTTAAAGCCCTATGTCTGCGGCGAATCGCCCAACCAAATCGCATGGAAACAGTTGGCGCAAGGCCGAGGTATGCTCACCAAATCATTTGGTGAGCCCGTGAGCGCGCCCACTTGGTTAATACTCAACGCCCAGCATCCTGACATTGAGCAGCACCTCAGTGAATTGACATGGACGGTAGACACCTTATGGCAAACCCAGCAAGTATTTGGTTTACAGCTCCCGATGCTCACCATTGCTCCCAATAGCGGCGCAGCACATCGGCTGCAATGTCTCACCGCGCTAGCCGTCTACCCGGAGGTTCCCAACGTTGTCAGCTCAGGTTCCCCACCCGTCATGTTCCACACCAAGGAGCCGAGCCAGACACAAGCAAATGCTGCTACACCAGAGAAGCCGACAAGCTCGCAGGAGCAACATAATGGCTGATCGGCAAGAGATCATCACGCGCCACACACTCGCTTGGCTACTTCTGGTTAATATCGCCGTGTTGGCACCGCTACACGATAAAATGACCCATTGGACTCTCGCCATCTGCGCCATCTGTTTCGTCTGGCGTGTGGGCATTTTTAGCGCCAAAGTCGCTCGTCCACCGCGCTATCTGGTCACCCTGCTCGCGCTTGCATCGGCCGCTACGTTAGTGTTAGTCACCAGCCAAATAGGCATGCTCAATGGTTTGATTAACTTACTGATTTTAGGTTACGCACTTAAGTATATCGAGATGCGAGACCGCCGCGATGTGCGCGCGGTCGTCATGGTCGGCTTTTTCTTAATCGCCATCACCTTTATCGAAAAACAAAGTCTGTCGTTTACCCTACAACTGACCCTAGTCGCCACCCTTAATTTAGCGGTGTTACTCAGTTTATACCGTGAAAATGAGGCGATGATGCATACCGCCAAGCGGGCGAGTCAGCTGCTGTTACAAAGCGTGCCACTGGCGCTCTTGTTATTTATCGTGCTACCGCGATTACCCCCACTGTGGTTGGTGCCTAACGCCAATAATGCCACTACAGGACTGTCAGATACGGTTTCCTTGGGTGACATCAACCAATTAACCCGTTCGCCAGCACTGGCGTTTCGGGTCAGCTTCGACAACGAACCGCCACAGCACCAACAACGCTATTGGCGCGCCTTAGTGATGGAGCATTATGACGGTAAAAGCTGGACCCCTTCTGCGGCAATAAAGCAGCTTGAAGCCAACCCCAGTCAAGCTAAAGCGGCGCAAAGGCAACGCCCTGTAGGTCAAGCATTGCAATATCAAGTGATCGCCGAGCCCAGTCATCAGCACTGGTTATTTGGCCTAGACCTTGCCTACAGCCCAAGCGATGGGGTGATTAACCTACCCGACGGTCGGCTATACGCCATAAGCTCGGTGGAGCAGCAATATCAATACAGCGTCGCCTCCTACACTGAGGCAAGTTTAGACAGCCAGCTTAGCGAGGCGCAAATCCAAGGTAATTTACAGTTACCCGCACGCAGTAATCCTAAAACGCTAGCGTTAGCCGAGCGGTTTAAGCAAAGCTATCCAGATCCTCAGCAGCGTATGGCTGCCATGATGCGCTATTTCAATGAGTCGCCCTATTACTATACTTTGCAACCACCACCTGTTGGACCACAGCAGATAGATGATTTCCTGTTTGAAAACCAAGCGGGCTTTTGCGTGCATTATGCCAGCGCCCTCGCCTTTATGGCGCGGCAAACTGGCATTCCAGCCCGCTTAGTGACCGGATACCAAGGCGGAGAGTGGAACCAAAGCGCACAATATCTCAGCGTGTATCAATATATGGCCCATGCGTGGGTCGAAGCATGGCTTCCTAACCACGGCTGGACCCGATTTGATCCCACCGCTATGATAGCGCCAGAGCGCGTTGAACAGGGATTTGATGCCTTTTTTAATCCCGCAGATAGCTATCTACAAGAGCGTCCTTTTAGTAGTTTACGGCTCAGACAATACCCCTTACTTAACCAGCTCAGGTTGTCCATTGCCAGTATCGACTACTACTGGAGCAAATGGGTGTTAGGCTTTGATAACCAGCGTCAGCAGCAACTGCTTAAACGCCTGCTGGGCGATGTTGACAGTACTAAACTGGCCATATTGATTATCTGTACCATGGCCCTTATTGGCGTCGCTATTGCCTACAGTGTTGGATTATTGCAGTTTCAACGCCAGCCAGACCGACTTAAAGCAGGCTTCGATGCCATCACCGCCTTGCTGGCAAAAAAAGGCCTGCCCCGTGAAACCGACGAACCGCCGCAGCGTTATGCTCAGCGCGTTGCAACGCACTTGCCGACACTCGCCGTTCCCTTGCAGCGGTATATCGACTGTTACATGGCGTTAAAATACCAGCCTCACAGCCCTAGTGAGCGCCAAGCGTTACAACAGCAGATAACGAGGTATCGCTGGCAATTACGCTTGGCGATATTAAGCCTTGATAGCCGCCAAGCTACGCGCTGATGTTTTTTCAGGCAAATGTTTGTTTCACTCGATAAAATTGACCTTGATGATTGGCTATCAAGCATTAACACCATAGAATAACCCCTATAAGTTTGTCACTCTTGGCGCACACCTTCGCGCGCAGCATCATAAAGATAAAGGCCCACTATGCTTTACTTGGTTCAGTCAAATCGAATGGAATCGTTAGCCCAATTATTGGCTGATGAGCTGAAATCGCCTCAGGCCATGGACTCGCTGTTATCGTGCGAGCAAATTTTGGTGCAAAGCCCGGGCATGTCCACTTGGCTGCGTCTGGCGATTGCGCAGCACAACCACATTGCTGCGGCGCTCGAATTCCCCCTGCCTTCCAGCTTTATCTGGCAATTGTGTCACACCCTGCTGCCTAACGTGCCCAAAGAAAATGCCTACACCAAAGCGGCGATGACCTGGAAATTAATGGAGCTGTTGCCGCAGTTGCTGGCACAACCTGTGTTTGCGCCCCTAAGACACTATCTAGATGATGATGCCATCACAGATGATCTCAACGCGACTCACTCGCTTAAGCTGTATCAGTTATGCGGTCAAATCGCCGATATTTTTGACCAATACTTGGTCTATCGCCCCGATTGGATTTTAGCTTGGGAGGCCAATGAGCCGTTGCTGCCCCCCAAAAATGAGCGCCTTAGCCCAGCACAAGAGTGGCAACCAGTGCTTTGGCGCGCGCTTATCCAATACAACAATCAAGAGTTAGGCCAAAGCACCTACCACAGGGCCAACCTGCATCAGGCACTGTTTGATACCTTAGATGATCCTAACTGCGACTTAAGTGGCTTACCTCGACGACTGTTTGTGTTTGGTATCTCATCCATGGCACCGCAAACCCTAGAGGTGCTCTATTTCTTAGCCAAACGCATCGATGTGGTGATGCTCAACCTCAGCCCTTGTCAGCATTATTGGGGCGACATTGTCGACCCTCGTCTGCGCGCCCGTATGGCGCTGCAATATGCAGATAAGCAGCAACTGTGTATGGACTGGGAAGATAAACTGGAAGTGGGTAACCCTTTGCTTGCCAATAATGGCAAGATGGGCCGTGAACTGCTGGATTTAATCCTCGAACTGCCTGAAGAAGATACCAATTTTAACTTCGAATGCTATCAAGATCCCGGCAATAACACCCTGTTACACGGCGTGCAGCAGGATATTTTGGAGCTTACCACCCGCGGTAAGAGCCTTGGCCCCGATGGCGAGCTCTATTTAAGCCTCGAAGGGCGGCGACGGTTACACGCCAATGATGACTCTATTACCTTTCGAAGCTGCCACAGTGCACTGCGCGAAATTGAAACCCTGCATGATCATTTATTGGCGCTACTGGCACAGCAAGAGGGCAGCGAAACGCCCATCAGCCCGAAAGACATAGTGGTGATGATGCCTGATGTTGCGGCCTACGCGCCCTATATCGACGCCGTGTTTGCGGCTAAAAGTGGCGCGCACTATATCCCTTACGCCATTGCCGATCGCGGCGCCGCCCAAGAGTCGCCCTTGATCAGCAGCTTTTTACACCTGTTAACCCTAAATCAGAGCCGCTTCGCCCTCACCGATATTTTAGGCATTGTGGAAGTGCCAGCGGTACTGCGCCGCTTCGATATCAGTGATGATGAACTGGATATTATTCGTCGTTGGTTAGAGCAAGCTGGCGTGCGTTGGGGCCGTGATGCCAAGGCGCGTCAGGCACAACAACTGCCCGCCTTTGAGCAAAATTCTTGGGCCTTTGGTATTAAGCGATTGATTTTAGGTTACAGCTTTAGCGATCACGCCCCTATCTACCAAGACAACTTGGCGTTAGAGGGCATTGAAGGTCAATCGGCTCAGGCCTTAGGTAAGTTACTCAATTTTATCGAAGCGCTCGATGAATTTACCCTGGCGCTCAATCAGCCTTGCTCGCTCAATGAGCGTATCGGCCAGCTGCAGCAGTTAGTCGATGAGTTTTATGATTGCGATGAGGAGGAGCTTAATCAAGAGCAAGCCATTCGCGGCGCCATTAGCCGCCTAAGTGAAGAGCTAAACCAGAGCCAATACAGCAGCGAACTGGATATTAGCGTACTGCAAAATTGGTTTGTTAGCCAACTGTCTGAATCCCGCGTTGGTCAACGTTATTTAGCCGGTAGTGTCAATTTTTGTACCTTAATGCCGATGCGCTCTATTCCCTTTAAGGTGGTGTGTTTACTGGGGATGAACGATGGTGTCTACCCTAGGGTACAACATCCGGTAGGCTTTGATTTAGTCGCACAGTTTGGTGCGCGCAAAGGCGATCGTTCACGCCGACTCGACGACAGATACCTGTTTTTAGAAGCCATGTTATCGGCAAGGCAGCAACTGTATATTAGCTACATAGGTCATAGTGAGCGCGATAACAGTGAGCGCATCCCCTCGATGCTGGTCTCTGAGCTGATCGAATATTGCCAGCTGTGTTACCTGCCTGCATCGCTCGAAGCTACGCTTAATGCGCCAGACTCTGGCGCTGTCGATATTGATGCCATTGAAAAAACCATTGCCGCGCAGTTGATAAAACAGCAGCCGCTACAGCCCTTCGATGAGCGTCTGTATCAAGCCGGCCAAGGCTTACAGCACAGTTATAGCCAGCAATGGTGCCCCGTTGCCAGTCACAGCAGCGACGCGCAAGGCCAACAGAGCCGCTTTATTGAGCACGCGCTCAAGGTTAACAGTGAGGATGACAGCCGTGAAATCGAGCTCTCGGCGCTGATCCGCTTTTATCGTAATCCCGCGCAGTATTTCTTTAACCGCTCGCTGAAACTGGATTTAGGCTTAGATATTCAAGCCGATGACAATGATGAGCCCTTTAGCCTCAATCCATTATCTCGCTACAAGTTGCAAGCCCACCTGATTGATGATGCCATTAAGCGGCAGCAAGAGCTGCCCGACGAGCAACTGCTGCATAAACTCAAACTGGCGGGCCAACTGCCCCTAGCGCCGTTTGACGATCTGCTGCTTAATCAATATCTACACGATATTAAACCCATTATCGGCAGAGCTAACTACCTCAAAGGCGAACAATCCCACGCGCTAGAGATAGCTATCGCCCTCAACGATAGCCGTCAAAGCCACCTTGTGGGGCGGATAGACTCGCTATCGGCCAAAGGGCTCGTCAATTATCGTCCAGGCACGGCCAACGCCCGCGATCTTATTCGGGTTTATTTGCGCCACCTTTGCCTTAACGCCATGGGCACCCAAGCCATTGGCGACAGTTATCTGCTCGATATTGGCCATTTTTATGGGTTTGCCCCAATTACGAGCGAGCAAGCCATCAATCAGCTCAGTGTGTGGGTCGACTACTTTCACCGTGGCCAACATCAGCCCTTGATGTTTATTCCGCGCACGGCCATGAGCTATGTCGAAGCCGAAGGCGACCACACAGACAAACTTGCCGAGGCGCAAAAACAGTGGCTCGATGATCAAGGTACCATGGGGGAAGGGCTCGAACCCCATTACCAGCGCCTATTTCGTTTTCCAGAAGATTTCACTGAGGCCCAATTTGGCGAGCCTGCCACAACACTATTATCGCCCTTGCTTAGCCTGCTTTATAAGGCGCCATTAAGTGAGCTGGCCACCTTTGTGGAGGGACGCTAACATGAGCACCATACTCGACACCCTTACCCTGCCTTTTGACGGCACCCGTCTTATTGAAGCCAGCGCCGGCACAGGTAAAACCTATACTATCGCGGGCCTATATGTGCGCCTATTGCTGGGTCATGGTTGCCCGCAGCCGCTGCGCTGCGAGCAAATATTAGTGGTGACCTTTACCAATGCCGCCACAGGTGAACTGAGGGATCGCATTCGTAAAAAAATCCAGCTGGCTTATCGCTGTTTTATTGGCCTGCCCGTGAGCGATCCCCTGATTGAGCAGCTCTACGCACAGACCCCAGCAGAGCAGCTACCGCTGGCGCGTAAACGACTCGATTTGGCGCTAAAATCCCTCGATGAGGCGGCCATTTTTACTATTCATGGTTTCTGTCAGCGCATATTAGCCGACATGGCGTTTGAATCGGGTTTGCTGTTTGAGTCTGAATTTACCCTCGATGATAGTGAGTTTTTACACCATGCGGTGCGCGATTTCTGGCGAGAAACCTGCTATCCGCTGCCCGGCTATCTTGCCCAAATTGTGCAAGGTAAGTTTAGCGATCCCGATGGCTTGGCCCAGCAACTCAGGCCGCTGCTCGGCGCCAGTCAAGCCAAAGCGACTCCCACGCCGCAGCCCTTTAAACAGATAGCCCAGGCGCTGAGCCAAAGCCTGAGTCGCTTAAGACTCATCTGGCCGCGTGAGCGCGATGCACTCGAGCAACTCTTGCTGCAGCTGCCGCTCAATGGAGTGCGGTTTGGTAAAAAAGATCAAGGTTTTCCCAAACTCGCTGCCATGTTAGCGGCGATGGACAATTGGGCTCATCATGGCCAATCACTGCCCGATAGCAAAGTGCTCGATGCGCTCGCGTTAAGCCAGCTTAAACTCAATAAAGGCGGCGAGATCCCAACGGCTGAGCAAGCGCCGCTGTTGGCCCATATCGACAATCTGAATCAATTGATAACTCAGTTTGTGCCCAGCTTTCTGTTTGCGGCGCGCCAAGGGATCTCGAGCCGTTTTGCAAAGCAAAAACAGGAGCGTAATCTGCTGACACCCGACGATCTGCTGCTCACCCTTGCGGGTGCACTGAGTGCGCCCAGTCAAGATAACAGCGACGCAGCGCAGAGTCTGGCTCACAGCATCGCCCAGCGTTTTCCTATTGCGCTTATCGATGAGTTTCAAGATACCGATCCACTGCAGTATCAAATTTTTAGCCACATCTATCAGCAGGGCGAAAACCTAGCGCATCCGGCGCAAAGCTTATTGATGATTGGCGATCCCAAGCAGGCCATTTACGCCTTTAGGGGCGCCGATATTCACACCTATATTGACGCTCGCCAGCAGGCTCAAGCCCACTACAGCTTAGACACTAACTTCCGCTCGAGTCGCAATATGATAGCCGGCGTGAATCAGTTATTTGGCCAACATCACGATCCCTTTATTAGCGAAGCGATTCCGTTTGAGATCGTGGCGCCCTCACCCTTTGCCGATAACAAACGTTTAATCGAGGCCAATAGCGATAACAGTGCACTGCGGCTCAAACTGCTCGGTGAAGATCCCGACAAAGGGCTCAATAAAGCCACCGCGAGAAGTTTGCTCGCCGAAGATGCCTGTAATGAGATAGCCAGACTATTAACCGAGGCGCAGCAAGGTTTATGCCTGCTGGATGATAAACCCCTTAGGGCCAAAGACATTGCGGTGCTGGTTCGAGACCGTAACGAAGCCGCCTACATTAAAGCCGCCCTCAGCGAGCGCCAGATAGGCGCTGTGTTTCTCAGCCGTGACAGTGTATTTGCCACCCTCGAAGCTAAAGAGCTGGCACTGGTGTTGGTCGCGATTGCTAATCCAAAGGATGAGCGCGCGCTAAGAAGCGCGCTGGCCACCCAGCTGCTGGGCTACAATGCCGAAGCTATTCATCAGTTTAACCTCGATGAAGACAGCCGACAGCAACTGCTGGAACAATTTAATGGCTTGCAGCAGATCTGGCAAAAACGCGGCATTATGCCCTGTTTATTGGCCATGGCCAGCGATACCGCGCTTATTCAGCGGCTGTTAAGTACCGCAGACGGCCAGCGCCGCTTAACCGACTTTAGGCATTTAGGCGAACTGTTACAGCAAAAAGCCAGCGAGCTTGACGGGATCAGCGCCCTGCTCAATTGGTATCAGCAGGCGCTGCTCGACAGCCACAGCACAGAAGAAGCGCAGCTCAGGCTCGAAAGCGAGCAAAACCTTGTGCAGATAGTCACTATCCATAAGAGTAAGGGGCTAGAATACCCAGTTTGCTTTGTGCCCTTTGTCAGCCTTGCCCGCGACAACCGCCGTAAGCCGGCCCCCATGTTGTACCACCAAGATAACCAACTGCTGTGGGACATAGAGCAGAGTGATGAGGGCTGGGCGCGGCATAAACGGGAAACGCTGGCCGAAGATTTACGCTTACTCTACGTGGCGTTGACTCGCCCCGTGCTCGCCTGTTATCTGTATGTGGCAAACCACTCGCGCTACACCAAAAAAGCGGGCATTAGCAGCCAACTACACGAAACCGCCATTGGCTATCTGCTTGGCATCGAAGAGGCCAAATGTGAATTTAGCGATATACAAGCGCGTGCCCAAGCCTTGGCAAGTGATGCGTTAAGTGTCACCAGCATCGAGGAGATAGCCAGCGCCACAGTGCTGGCGCCAACGAGTGTCGATAACCTAAGCCTAGCGCCTAAGGCACTGCGACGCCTTCAAACCACCCCATGGCGGGTCGGCAGTTATTCGGGGCTGGTAAAAAACCAAGCCCATGAACGTGTCATGCCCGGCGGTGACGATGAGGCCTTTCCTGAGCTCAACGTGATTGAAGATGATCTCGATAACCAGATGTCACGTTTCACCTTCGAGCGCGGCGCCAATGCAGGTAGCTTTATGCACTTGGTATTAGAGCTGATTGATTTTACCCGCGCCGATGTCACGCTACAGGAGCAACTGCCCATAGCGATGGAAAAATTTGGCATCGATAGCGTCTGGCAACCTGTGCTGCACCAGTGGTATATGGACCTGCTCGGTGCGCCGCTCAATGACAGTGGGCTGTGCTTGGCGCAACTTCCAGCAAGCAAAACCTTAGTCGAAATGGAATTTTACCTACCGATATCGCACTTACAGGCCAGCGCATTGAATCAGCTACTTAGCGAGTTTGGTTATAGCGCCGAACTCAGCTTCGATGCACTACAGGGCATGCTAAAAGGCTTTATCGATTTAACCTTCGAATATCAGGGCCAATTTTACATTGCCGATTATAAGTCCAATCATTTGGGTAACGATGTGAGTCAGTATCATCAAGGCCAGATGCAACAGGCCATTAGTAGCCACCGTTATGACTTGCAATACATCCTCTACACCTTGGCGCTGCACCGCTACCTTAAGCTGCGCTTAGCCAACTATTGTTACGAGCAGCATATCGGCGGGTGTTACTACCTATTTTTACGCGGTATGTCACAACAAGCACCTGGTGCTGGGGTGTTTTATGATAAACCCAGCCAAGCCCTGATCGAGCGACTCGACCATCTATTCCAAGCTCCCTATCAGCCTTTGGGCAGTGGGACATCTGCGGAGCTCGCACTATGATAACCTTAGAGCAACCCTTAACGGCACTGTTAAAACAGTGGGAACAAGAACGACTATTAACCCCACTCGATCGCCATTTTGCACTGCAGATGAGTGCGCTGCATCCGAGCAGCAATGAGCTGTTTATCTTGATCTGTGCCCTGCTCAGCCGCCAACTGTCACTGCAGCATAGCTGCCTACCCATTGAGCAGATCGATGTCGATAACCCCATGAGTGAGCAGCAAGCTCAATGCCGTATCACCTTAAGTCCACAGGAGATCATCGCTGAGCTGAGTCGCTGCGATGCGGTCGGCTTAGCGCCTGAGCAACTCGATAAACCGCTGATCCTTGATGGCTTCAACCTCTACTTGCAACGTTATTACCAGTTTGAATCTCGCGTGGGACAGCAACTCAACGCCTTAGCCCAGCCCATTCGCGTGAGTGATATCGGCGCAAGCACCAATATGCTCGCCAGCTTATTCGCCCCTACCGAGAGGCAATATGACTGGCAAAAAATCGCCACGGCCACAGCGCTCACTCAAAAGCTGGCGGTGATCACGGGCGGCCCGGGGACGGGTAAAACCACCACAGTGACTAAGCTACTCTTGTTATTGTGTCAGCAAGAAACCATGACTATCCGCCTCGTTGCGCCCACGGGTAAGGCCGCAGCGCGATTAAGTGAGTCGATTAAAGCCTCTAAAGCGCGCCTAGCCACTGAACTGGCTCCCTTTAGTGACATTATCGATCTTAACGCATTACAACAGGTGCCGGAGGAAGCCTCGACCCTACATCGTTTACTGGGGGTTATTCCCAACTCGCACCGTTTCCGCCACGATAGCGACAACCCACTGCGACTGGATCTCTTGGTGGTCGATGAAGCCTCAATGGTAGATCTGCCTATGATGTATAAACTGCTAAATGCCTTGCCTAGTCATGCTCGGCTTATTTTACTTGGCGATCAGGATCAGCTGGCGTCGGTAGAAGCCGGCGCTGTGCTGGCCGATATTTGCGCTGGGTTAAAAGACAGAAATGGTCAATGGTCAATGCGCTACTCGCAAGATAAGGCAGCATTACTCAGCCAGCTCACGGGGACAGATCTTAATGGCTTTGTCAGCGAATCACCCCAGCTCGGTGACAGTTTGGCGATGCTGATGCACAGCCACCGCTTTAAGGGGGATGCCGGTATTGGTCAACTGGCCAGCGCCGTTAACATCAGTAATTTAGCGGCCATAATGCAGGTCTGGCAGCGCGGGTATGAGGAACTGTTGTGGATTGAGCATCAGATTAATCAGCAAACCAATTTGGGCTTAAACGCCTTGCTCGAGCGCAGCGTGGCGCAATATCGTCACTACCTTGAGGCGATCACTCAAGAGCAAGATGCCATGAGTATTATCGACAGCTTCAATCGTTACCGCGTGCTGTGTGCCATGCGCGCTGGTGAATATGGCGTCGATGGCATTAATGCCAGTATCACCCAAGCCCTCGCCAAGGAAAAATTGGTCAACCCGGCCACTGAATTTTATGCAGGGCGGCCGGTGATCATCCAAAGTAACGATTATAACCTTGGTCTGTTTAATGGTGATATCGGCATTATTTTGCCCGATGCCCATAACCAACATCGCTTAATGGCCCATTTTGTTCAAGCCGATGGCACCTTACTCAAAGTATTACCGGCGCGCCTGCCAAGCCACGACACCTGTTATGCGATGACAGTGCATAAAAGCCAAGGCAGCGAATTTAGTCAAGTGGCGTTAGTCATGCCACCTCGCCCAAGTGTCGCCCAGCGGCAACTGCTCACCAAAGAGTTGGTGTATACGGCGATCACTCGCGCTAAACACCATTTTACCTGTTTAGGTAGCCAGCGCGTGTTTGAACAAGCATGCAGCCAAGCCACACTGCGCGCATCAGGACTGGCGAAACGCTTATGGCAGTAACAACATAAAATAGGCTGGCAAGCCTATAAAATCGTCAAACGATAACGGCGCTTGATAGCAAAACTTGCATAAAATTATTAGCGCGTCATAGTGCATCATAACATCTACATTCAGTTGTAAACGGAGACCCGATGAGTCCGACCAATCTATTATTGTTATGTGGTGGTGGTGGTGATGAACACGCTATCTCACTGTTGTCAGCTAACTATTTTGAAACTTCGCTGGCAAAATTAGACCAGGTGAATGTGCTACGTGTCGAACTTGACGGCCATGGTCAGTACACCACCAAAGACGGCCACCACTGTGAGCTCACTAATCGTAAAGAGATCCGTTTCGAAGATGACAGCATAGCGCCTTGGCCTGTGGATTACGTCATCCCTTGTATACATGGCTATCCGGGTGAAACGGGTGATATTCAATCCTATTTTGAACTCATAAAACTGCCCTATTTTGGCTGTAACTCAGAAGGTTCGAGTAACTGTTTTAACAAGGTCACCGCAAAAATGTGGTTTAGCGCACTGGGGATCCCCAATACCCCCTACCTGTTTTTAAATCAACTCGATGACGACGCCATTGAACAAACGCAGCAAGCCTTGGCGGACTGGGGCTCAATTTTCATTAAAGCCGCCTCACAAGGCTCATCTGTTGGCTGCTACCGAGTTGATGATGCAGCGCTTATCCAAACTACGCTGACCGATGCCTTTCAATATTCCCCCTATGTGGTAGTTGAAAAAACCATCAAGGCTCGGGAATTAGAGGTGGCTGTCTATCAATATAAAGGGCAGACAGTGGCGACCCTGCCCGGTGAAGTGATCTGTGCTGGCGACACTTTTTATACTTTCGATGAAAAATATGCAGCTAACAGTAAGGCCACTACACAAGTGGTTGCCGATGTTTCGCCGGCTATCGCCCAACAAATACAGCAGTATGCCATCAAAGTATTTGATGGCATGAAACTGCGTCATTTGTCACGTATCGACTTTTTCTTAACCGAGCAAGGTGAGATCTTACTCAATGAGATCAATACCTTTCCGGGCTTAACTCCAATCTCTATGTTTCCTAAGATGCTAGCCAACCATGGCGACGATTTTAGTGCGTTTTTACACGAAACCATTATGGCGGGGTTATCGGCGGAAAAATAACCGCCTCATGAGCTTATCCTGAGGCGTAGGTTGTAAGGTGTTATGCGTCATTAGCACCGATTGAGTACAAAAAAGGGAGCCAAGGCTCCCTTTTTTGTTTGTGTGAGCAATGCAGGCTAAGCCGCATTGGCTAAGGCGGTATTACTCTTTATTGAGTAAACCTGAGTGGTTGATCTCAATTTTACGAGGTTTGAGCATCTCAGGGATCTCACGTTTGAGATCGATATTGAGTAAGCCGTTTTCTAAATCGGCACCAATCACGGTGACATAATCGGCTAACTGGAATGTACGCTCAAAACCACGCTCAGCAATACCTTGGTATAAGTATTTGCGTTGTTCATTGGCTTGTTCCGCCTTTGTGCCCTTCACAATCAATTTATCACCTTCGCTGGTGATCTCTAATTCTGACATCGAAAAGCCGGCTACAGCCATGGTAATACGGTAACGATTTTCGCTGAGTAGCTCGATGTTATAAGGTGGGTAACCTGAGTTACCTTTGTTCGCTGCTGCATGCTCTGCAAGCTGAGCTAAACGGTCATAACCAATGGCACTGCGATAAAGTGGAGATAGATCATAATTACGCATTTTTATATCCTTGTATTAAGCAATATAGTGAAAATTTGGCCGACCACCCATATAGTGGGCTTGAGTCGCACCGTTTGACTGTCTCTCTAGTAACGTTAATTCAATGAGGGTGACAGCCCTGTTAATGGTCGATTGCACAGCCCCAAAGGCACTGTACTTCAGTCAACCCGAAAGCCTCGTCGAGCGCTTCCTACAGACTATATAGGGATAGGCAAAATTGTTTTCAAGTCATCACTGCAAAAAATTTTATCGCGTCTAACTTATCTATTAACCGCCAATAAAAAAGCAGCCTTGCGGCTGCTTTCACGCTGTAAAGTGTAAGGTAATAACCCTAACGCCTCTGGCATAGCAAGGTGCTAGTTAAATCATGTCATTACTCTGCTGCACAACTTGCAACAACTTTACCCGCTTTAGTGAACGTGAGCTCGCCATCTACCGGCGCATAATCGACTATCGATAGGCTTGGGTTTTTAACGAAGTAATCACGGAATACCGCGGCATCGGTCAACTGGGTGTCAATATAATTTGGGTGTTGGTTAACGATAGGGTAATCATCACCACCCGCTGCACTAAAGTGGATCAGTGCAAAGGTGTAATTTTGCTCTAGGTCAAAGGCGCGGCCACCTAATTGAGCAATATCGACAGTCCCTGCATCACAATTAACGTCCATTGCGACTTTGTTAAATTGTGGGTAACCTCCACCGGTTTTAACAGCAACAGCGGCCAGGTAATCTTGCACTTCAGCGCCGGTCATGGTGACGTATGACACAAAGTTACCAAATGGCTGCACGGTCAGTACATCACGATAAGAAATATCACCTTGTGCAATCGATGCGCGAATACCGCCTGAGTTCATTACGCCAAAATCGGCCGTCACATTAAAGTTATTGGTCACAAATTCAGAATATGCAGTTGTCAGCAATTGACCTAGGTTAGTTTGCTGACCACGTACTATATTTCGCTCCCCTTCAAATACCCCATCGGTGTACGAGATCACCACATCAAGCAACTCTTGACCGCGCTCTTGGTAAGGCTTGAGCATGGCATACACATCTTGGTCTTGCTCAATCTCTTCGGTCACGTAGACCAATTCACCAGCGTCATCTTTGGTCTTTAAGTTAATTGGGATCAACTGATAACTTGCCAGCGTTAACTCACCGTCAAGGTATTCAAAATCGGCGCGGCCCACATACTTGCCCCACTCGTGGGCTTGCATGATATAGGTGCCATTTTGCACATCAGGTTTACACTCATCACCAGGTTTGAAGTCGGCATATTCGCTGCCTTCCATACACACTGGATTTTGCGAATGACCACCAATAATGGCTTGTAATTGGCCAGCCTCCACCGAGCGGGCTAACAACACATCACCTGGGGCCTCTGTACCATGATTACCGTTGGCGTAATGGCCCATGTGGGTTAGTGCAAATACCATATCCACAGTTTCATTTTGTTCAATTTCAGCTAATACTTTTTTAAGCTCGACCTGTGGATCGGTAAAGCTTAGTGGCTCAACATTTTCCGGGTTAACGATCTTTGGTGTATCAACGGTTGTGAAACCGACAATGGCCACTTTAACCCCATCAAGTTCAAACACACGGTAGGGTTCAAAATAGCGCTCATCACTATTCTTATGGTAAATGTTAGCCGCTAACATGGGGAATCTCGCCAGCGTTTGCTGCATATCGAGCACATCTAATGAGTTATCAAACTCATGATTACCCACAGCCATTGCATCGTATTCCAGTAGGTTCATACCGACAAAATCGGGAATAGCCTGTTGCATATCAGACTCTGGAACACCGGTATTGATATCACCACCAGACAAAACGATGGCTTGGCCACCACGGCTTTCAACTTCGTCTTTAATCTGTTCGATGACCGTCATACGAGCGGCCATACCATATTCGCCTTTGCTGTTTTGCCAAAAACGACCGTGGTTATCGTTGGTGTGGATCACAGTAAATGTTTTACAAGCATCACCTGCAAGTTCACATGCTGTTTTAACTTGATCATCATCGCTATTACAACCAGCAAGTGCAGCGAGCACTGCTGTCGCAACTAATCCTTTAATAAGCTTATTCATTATTACATCAACCCCTAATTTTAGTTTTTAATAACCATTATTCTTGTGCCGGCGAATCGGAGTTATCGCCAGCCAATATAATAACAAACATTACACCTAAATTGTGGCATTTTTATGAACAAGCTTGAGCTAACTCATTATTTTAAAACAATTTTATTAAAATCATTGTTCGTTAACAAAAACAAGGGTGTTTAAAAGTGAAAACAAACACGCTCATTGGCACTTCACTTTGAAATAAAATCGCTACATTTAAATCACTTACATCAGTCAAGTATCTATAACCCAGCATCCTCTACTCAAAACAACAAAACAGTAACAATCCTCCCGTGATTGCTACGGAGATGAAACTTTTATGCATTTTATTGGTTAACTGAAGGTCATTAATGCTGGTAAAGCGTCAATAGGAGCGATGCCGATTTGTGGATGCTTAACTGCGCGCCACAACAATAAATTGCGGCGCGTGTAACTTAGGTGACTGGATAGCGCGATATAGCATTAGCGATTGACTCGAAGAAGACGGCCTAACGCCGCACGGAACTTGAGCCGTTTATGTCGCATCATGGCTGATTATAGGGAGTTAATTTGTGCTTAGCTTAAACAGTCAGTCAACCAGCGGCCAATATCTTGTAACTGATTTGGCAGCACGCTATGCCCCATAGGGTAGGTTTGCCACTGGGTTGGGTAACCTGCGGCTCGAATAAGCTCAAACGCCGCCAATCCTAAAGATAACGGCACCACCTCATCTTGCTCACCGTGCTGCTGTAAAATAGGCGTCGTTAAATTTGCTTCACTTAGCTGCGTTGGTAATGCATTACCTGTTGGCAGATAACAAGAGAGCGCCATGATCCCAGCTAATTTTTTAGGGTATCGCAATCCGGTAAATAGGCTCATCACCCCACCTTGACTGAAGCCTGCTAAGACAATGTTCTCTGCTGGGATCCCCGCCGCTACCTGTCGATCGATTAAAGCGGCGATGGCTTTCTCAGAATGCAGCACGCCTGGCATATCGGCGCGATTATCCATCTCCATCCCCTTGATATCATACCAAGCAGGCATGACATAACCTTGATTAATGGTCACGGCCATACTTGGCGCATGGGGGAAAATAAACCGCACAGCTAGCGCATCTGGCATGCCTAACATGGGGACGACTGGGGCAAAACCGGCCCCAGAATCTCCCAATCCATGTAACCAGATCACACAGGCTTTAGCGGGAAATTTGGGTTCTATGGTGATCTGCTCTAATGGCTGATTCGACATTTTTATATCCTTTAACAAGAGATTGTGGATTGTTTATGGTTGTGATGACTGCAGCGATGATGCCAATGTTGTTCGATTCACACACGCGCAGTCGAAAAATGAGTGTCACGGTTTAGGTTGTTATCTGAAGCGCCACCGAAACGATAGCCTTACTCACCAATGGTTCTCACCTCGCCATTGAGCACACTTAAAAGGAATGGCCAACAAAAATTAAGCCAACCCGCTGGTGCGCAATCATAACAGGAAGGCTCAACACACCCAACTATTCGAAAAATTCGATATTTTAAGGCCGTTTTCTGGCCTTTTTATTTCGTTGGTGGACTTATACACTCAATAGACCAGCAAATAATGAGGCAAACTAATGGGATTACTACAAGGTGGTAAGTGGGTCGACCAATGGTACGACACAGAAAAAACCGCGGGGCAATTTGTAAGAGAAGATGCCGCCTTTCGTCATTGGATAACAAAGCCAACCCCTGACAACCCTCATCCTAAATTTGAACCTCAATCGGGCCGTTACCATCTCTATGTTTCGCTGGCCTGCCCGTGGGCACACCGCACCTTAATTTTTCGGTCATTAAAGTCACTGCAATCACATATCGATGTGACCGTAGTGGAGCCGCATATGTTGGCTAATGGCTGGGAGTTTAGTGGGCCAAACCAGAGTAGTGATGCCATACATATTGACGGGGCTGAGCCAGATAGCCTTAATGGCCGTGATTATCTGTATCAACTGTATCAACAAGCAAAAGCGGATCATAGTGGCCGAGTTACCGTCCCTGTTTTGTGGGATAAGCACCACAACACCATTGTCAGTAACGAGTCGGCGGAGATCATCCGTATGTTTAACGATACATTTGACGATATTACTGGCAATACCAGCGACTTTTACCCCAGTAAACTTCGAACTGAAATCGATACGCTAAATGATTGGATATACCAAACCATTAATAATGGTGTCTATCGAGTCGGGTTTGCGACCACTCAACACGCCTATGTGCAGGCATTTGATACCCTGTTTAGTGCGCTCGATACTTTAGAGCAACGCCTGACGACCCAGCGATATCTCACTGGTGACACCATCACCGAAGCCGATTGGCGCCTGTTTACCACGCTTATCCGTTTCGATGCTGTGTACGTGGGCCACTTTAAGACCAACCGCAACAGGCTGGCCGATATGCCTGCCATTCACGCTTATATGAAAGCACTGTATCAATACCCTGGGATTGCAGAAACGGTTAATTTTGAACACATTAAGCAGCACTACTATTTCAGCCATGGGCAAATTAATCCCACCCGCATTGTGCCTGTAGGGCCAAGGCTGGATCTACTCAGTCCCCATGGTCGTGATTAAGGTCGTTTCAATGCGCCATGAGAATATGCTTAGTGAGAGCCACCATTATAAAATATTGATCTAGTAGCTTAAGTTGCCAGCGAGCTTAGCCATCAATGCCAAGCTCGCTTGCCACGTCATCGAACTGTTCGATAGAGTCGAGTTTAATGCTCCAACGTACCGCGCCTGCATCGGCCACTAAGGTGAGCGCGCTGCGCATCAGCTTAATGTCTTCTGCCATGGCATATAACGACACGCCTGTTGCCGAAAGCAATATTTGGATCTCCTGCATCGACACCACAATCTTACCTTGAGCGAAATTAATCACCATTATTGGACCCGTCTTCTAGCGTTGAGTATGAACATAAAAAAACCCAAACGCTTGTCTGGGTTTTTAGCGATATGGCACTTAATTTTCACCTTAGCCTCAGTGCTGAATCACTGAGGCTAAGGCATTAAAGATTTAGTGGTGATGGCCGCCAACCCCGTGGGCGTGACCATGAGCAATCTCTTCGGCACTGGCTTCGCGCGCATCGACAATCGTTAAGTCAAAGGTTAACTCGCGACCGGCTAAAGGATGATTAACATCCACGGTCGCCATAAACTTACCCACTTTAACTACGGTCACTTGGCGCTGACCTTGATCAGTGTTGATAATGGCGCGCATGCCGGGTTTCCACACTTTAGCGCCCTGAAGATGCTTAACTGAAACCCGCTGCTCTGCATCCTCATTACGAATACCGTAAGTCAACTCTGGTGGCAATGTCACTGAGAAACTGTCACCCACGTCACGACCGGTAATGGCATTTTCGACACCGGGCATCATATTGTCATGACCATGAAGATAGGCGATGGGATCTAGCCCTTCGTTGGTCTCAAGCACGTCGCCCGCTTCGTCACGTAACGTGTAGTTAAACTGCACCACCATATCATCTTTAATGCTCATCAAGGATCCTTTGTCTCTGTTCAAAAATAAAATTCGCCAGAGCTTAACAAAACTTGTTTCATTGCTCTAGCGCTATCACTACCTTGGCACGATTTAATTAGGCTAAGGCAACCATGACCACCGCCATGGACGCATCATGCAGCGCTCGATGATTATTCCAACCCCAGCAGCTTGAAGGTTTCATCACTTGGAAAACCATCGGCAATTAATCCCACGCTGCGCTGATAGTCCTGTAAACCGGAGCGCGAATTACGCCCAAGTACGCCATCTGGAGTGCCAACATCAAACCCTTTTTCATTGAGCTTAGTCTGTAACGCTTTGAGCTTGTCACGACTGATATTCGCTTGTTGCGGCGGCGCTACACGTAATGGCGCCGCGCCATTAATACGGTCGGCTAAATGCCCTACCGCGATGGCATAAAATTCAGAGCGGTTCCAACGCATGATCACATTAAAATTGTCATAGCCTAAAAATGCAGGGCCTGTATGACCTGCCGGTAAATATAAGGCCGCCTGCATATCTGGGGTCGACAACGGCTGCCCATTAGCTTTCGTTAACCCAAGTGTCGCCCACTGGGTCAGTGGTAAGGTGGCTTTGCTACCCAAATAACGATAATCATAGGCGTTAGGCACCAAGACTTCACGGCCCCAGCGCTCATTACGTGCCCAGCCTAATTGTTTTAAAAAATTGGCCGCTGAGCTAAGCGCATCGGCAGTACTGTTCCATAAATCGGCTTTACCATCGCCATCGCCATCGACCGCATATTGTGCATAAGCCGACGGCATAAACTGAGTGTGTCCCATGGCGCCCGCCCACGAGCCAACCATGTCACTGGTATCAAACTGATAGGCTTCCTTGAGTTTCAATGCCTGAAGTAACTCGCCACTAAAATAACGGCTACGACGTTGATCGCAGGCCAATGTAGTAAGCGAATCAATCACTGGCATCTTACCTTTATAAGAGCCAAAATTAGTTTCCAGCCCCCAAAAAGCCATCAAATACTGAGGAGGAATGCCGTAGGTCTGTTGTAATTGACTCAGTAATGGACCGTGTTGCTTTAATAAACGGCGCCCTTCTTGTACACGCCAATCGGTCACGCGCTTAGTAAAATAATTTTCAAATGTTTGACTAAACTCAGGCTGCTTTTTATCCAGCTCAATAACGCGTGTCACATACTTAACCTGACCCAAGGTTTCATCAATGGTTTTGGTCGAAATGCCAGCGGCTATGGCTTGCTGTTTTAGATTATCGACGCAAACATTGAAATCTTGTTCCGCATTAATGGGGTCAACAGCCAAGGCTGAAAAAGCACTGAGACTCGAGGCAAACATGATTGAGGCAAGGGTGAACATTTTAGTCAAAATAGGGACTCCACAATATTAGGGCTGAATATACACGCTACCCAATAACTGACAGCCTAAAAAAGATGATAGCGTACTGACATCATAGCGATAGAAACTATTAATACTAAGTATTTTATGATTAATTATTGTTGGAATTGCCGCTTTTAAGAGTGAGCGTTTAAATAGTGCACTTTTTCATAAAACAATCACTTGGTCGAGCACTCACTTGGCGTATAATAGGGCCGTTTTTAATCGACTTCTAAGAGAGCAACATGACTGATAGCAATCCCGTATTAGCAAGTTTTATCGACAACGTAAAAGAACACCAAGCCGTTTGGGGTCTTCAAGACGAAACTGGCGAAGGCTGGGTGGTATGTGACTCTTCAGAATATGAAGAAACGGATGTGATGCCGCTGTGGTCAAGTGAAGCACAGGCAAAAGTGCATTGCACCGACGAATGGCAAGATTATCAACCCGCGGCTATTAGCCTAGAAGAGTTTTTAGAATACTGGGTTAAAGATCTACATGATGATGGCGTCTTAGTGGGCGTTGACTGGATAGCTGAGCAAGAGTGCTTAGAGTTAGATCCTATCGACCTAGCTAAAAACTTAGTCGATATCGAGCAAGAATAATTCCTTGGCAAGTCTTATTGTAGTGATGTCAGTAGCCGAGGGAACTTCCCTTGTCTGCTGATATCCCGTTAATCGATATCCCATTTGAGCAACGTCACACCTGTTGGTTTTGCAGTGAACCTTGCGATTGCGTGCTGCATTATGAAGCACAGCCTTACACTCCCCATCCCTCATTAGCCGTCCCCTGCTGTAAAGAGTGCCTCAACATTGCCAAACGCTCGCCATTAACCTCTATTTGGGATTGCCATATGGCAGTTAAAGATGAATTAATGCGCATTTATGCTAAACATTTAGCCATTGGTGAAAACTGGACAGAGCAAGAACTCGCCGAGTCTGAGTTTTCGTGTAAGGTGTTTGAGGGGTTTAAAAAGAGTGCTTGGTTTATGTATCAAGTGGCTAAAACCCGCGTAAGTGTTGCGCCTTGGCCACTGAGCATCGATGGAGTGCTGATTGACAATCAAGATTATCAACTGGCGTTTGAATTTGATGGGGTTCAATATCGCAGTATTGCTAATGCTGTAGAGCATTACAGCCAGATGCTGGGGTTAGACCGCCACTTTTTACATGATATTGTAACGCTCGTCGGGCGAGAGCGTTTTGCCTACGCGGTCAGAGTCTGCCGCCTTAATATCGTTAGTACTCAAGCCGTCAAACGGCAAATCTTGGCTGACATCGCCAGCCAAGAAAATCACATTTAAGCCTCGACTAACTGCCTGAGACGATCTTGCACCACACCGACCAATAAATCCGGCTGGAACTTTGAGATAAATTTATTACAGCCCACCTTTTCGACCATAGCATGATTAAAACTACCACTGAGTGAGGTATTGAGGGTGATGAATAATGCCTGCATGCGTTTGTCATTACGTATCTCATGGGTGAGCCGGTAACCGTCCATTTCAGGCATTTCTGCATCGGTTATCAACATCAAAATCTCATCGTAAACGTTAATCCCTTCATCACACCAGCTTTGCAACAACTTCAGCGCTTGCAAACCGTCAGATACCTCTATCACTTCGATACCCAAGGGCATTAAGGTCTCTTTAATTTGCCGCCTAGCTGTTGAGGAGTCATCGGCAATTAAAATCTTGCGCCCCACCATATTCTCAACCAATGACTCATCTAACACGCCATCAGATAGCGTGATATCGTAATGGATGATCTCAGCCAGCACCTTTTCTACATCGATAATTGACACTAATTGTGTTCCACCATCGACCTCAATTTTAGTAATAGCGGTTAAATAACTGTTACTACCAGCGGTTTTCGGAGGCGGCATAATGTCGCCCCAGGTCATGTTAATGATGTGCTCAACCTTACCCACCATAAAACCTTGCACGCTGCGGTTATATTCAGTGATGATTAAATTAGCCTCAAGGTTCTCTGCCATCGGCTGATAGCCAATGGCACGACGTAAATCGATCACTGGAATCGATACGCCGCGGATATTGGCCACCCCTTTAATACTGTCATGGCTACCAGGAAGATGACTTAACGCCGGCAGTTTAACGACCTCTTTCACTTTGAAGACATTAATGGCGAACAATTGGGTGGCATTAATACGGAACAATAAGAGCTCTAAACGATTTTCACCCACCAATTTTGTTCTTTGATCAACTGAATCTAACACCTTAGCCATACATCATCCCGTTACTGCTTTTAAATGTGTGTACTTATTTTGCGTTGATTATAACTCGTATAGCGGGATTTAGAATCACCTTAAGCCATTGAAGATCACATGTTATCTATATTTTTAATGACATTTCCGCTACTTTACCTAATCAAAAGTATTAAGCTAACCTCTGCCATCGCCATCATATTGCCAGTGACCAGTTGTCATAAGGTTATTCAACCAACTCCAGCATAAAACCTAGGGCCTATTGATCTTTGCTGGTTGAATGTTGTTCGAGACAAAAACGTGTTAATCGAGGCGAATGGATTACAGCCTAGCCATCTAAGCAAAATTCACTTAACAAAGAGTCAAATGATTTTAGCCAACCCTTTCGGGCAGCATTTGTTGAGTATTTCTACTGCGTTCTTAGCTTTTTATGTGGAATAACTACACCACAAAGCTTCTGCCTTGTATAAATACCCAACAATTCGCTGTAACAACAAGCTTGAAAGATCAACAGGCCCTAGGCAAGCATAATAGATAATATTCAAAGCACTCATTGAGCAAACAAGCCTTAATAAAACAATACCTAAACAGCACACCGCTAAAAAGGCACGGTTCAATCATTCACTTAGCCACTCACGTATGTTGCGTAAAATGCACATAATGATAGCGATAAGGCTAACGAATGAAATAAAACAACAATAATGACAGCAATATGTTGACAAAGGTTAACTTGTCGATATACTCGCTCAATTGAACTTCCTGCCCCATTTGCTTGTATAGCTCGACCCTTCAGTCATCGCATCCAACAAAAATCAGCAGCATCTCTTTTGTCATAGATTTGTCATCAAACGATGGTTAACTCTATAGGCTAACAATTCAATGTTGTGATCTGTCTAACAACGATTATCAGATTAAGCCACAACGTCGACTTGATTAGCGCTAAAGAAATGGATAGTCTCAGTAACTTAGAATTCATCTTTCGCTAAAGCTAAGGATATTTTTATTATTAAATTTCAACTGCTAACCAAGCAGTCATTATTAAAGGAGTATGGCCTATGTCGTACAATATGAACGGTCAAGAGATCACGGTTAATTTTCCAGTGGCCTCGATATCATCAAACAAAACGTCTATCGCATTTACTGACAGTGTTGGTAAAAATAGACAAACCTTTTCAAAACGTACCGAAGCGTTACAGTTTATGAAATGGTTACTTTCAAGCAATAAATAAATCTCAGGCTATTCGATACACCTCCTCTCATCGTATCGAAGGTTGCTAACGCAACAAGTAGGATTGACATCATTCGTCAACGACTCAGCACACTTCATTTGGCCTAGGTTGTATCACTTTCACAGATACTGACCTAGCCAAGTGATATTACCCCCCATATTTGCGCCTGTATCTCGGCAACATAGACTCATTCCCCAGTAATCCACCTTGATGTACATAAAGCACCTTAGCCATTGGCTTATTTGCAAGAAAGTGCAGTAATACTAGCCAGCCGAGTGGATCGTACAGTAATTCAAACTCCATTCCAGCTTGCTTAAGCTTTTGCCATACTTGGAAAAATTCGGGATAAAGCTTACCAAAATGGTAACGTTTATTCGGGCTCAAAATTTGAGGAAACATAGACTCATCGCTAGCCAACATTCGCCATTGCAGCTTAAGGTAATCATCCCCGCCAACGGCTGAGCATGTCATTACTTGAATGCTATCATCGAGTTCGGTAAAACTCTTTTGTAAAAATAGCGCTGTGGTTCCCGTCCCCGAAGGTAAAAAAACCGTAAGCTGACTTAACTGCTCGGCCTGTTTCCACGCTATGATCTCACATGCTAATTGCCGCACCCCAGGTTCTGCATAATGACAACGTCCACCTTCTGGAATAAATAACAGCTCGTCACGGCCCGGTAATACACATTGCTCAATATAATCCGCGCAATCATGCTGTCCCCTATCTAGGCACTGACTTAAGTCAATAATCTTAGCGCCATTTTGCAACGCTGCACGGTAATTACCCAGCGGATTGTTAAGGAGGTGGCTGGCGATATGATCGACATAAAACTGTAATTGCCAGCCCTTGAGTTTAGCCAGTGCGGACATAGAATAGAGTGAGTTCGCTTGGGGTGAGCCATATCCCACCAAAGTGTCAATACTGGGGAAGTCCTGCTCGAGAAAATAGGCAAACTTGCGCGCCTTATTACCAGAAAAAGCCGGATGGAGTAAGTCATCTCGTTTGACAAAAACATCATGCCCATCAACATGTAGCACATGTACTGGTGTATCAGTCAGTTGTATCATAAGCCGATCATAGATAAAGAACTCCATTTTACACGGGCTGTTACGCCTTGGCTAACTTCAATCTCAAGTACCTTAGCGACGCTATGGCGGTGCACTGTTGATAGCATGCTCCCGCTTATTTGTTAGTCTGATGTGCTAAGCAGTAGTGAAAAATCCCATCTATGCGTGTAATGAAAATTAAAAAGCAATAATAAACAGCAGGTTAAATATTGGCATGATTATCGCTTGATTGCATTTATAGGTGATTAACAATACTGAAATAGCGTGAGACACATTCGCCCTTACTGGCGACATCGATAGCATAAGTGAAAACAATAACAGGAGCGCTCAATGACCGTCATTCGTTTACTACTCAATATTGCATGGTTTATTTTAGGTGGGTTAGTGATGGGGTTAGCCTGGTGGTTAGCCGGCATACTCTGTTTTATCAGTATTATTGGCATTCCCTTTGGCCGCGCCTGTTTTGTGATTGGTGAAATGGCTTTTTGGCCCTTTGGTCAAGAAAGCCACAACCGTAAAGCTTTAACTGGCGTTGAGGATCTAGGCACCGGTCCACTGGGTATGATAGGCAATGTCATCTGGTTTCTATTATTTGGTTTCTGGTTAGCGATAGGTCATCTTGTCCATGCACTGGCTTTATTTGTCAGCATTATCGGCATTCCGTTTGGGCTCCAGCATTTAAAACTGGCCCTACTCAGCCTAACGCCAATAGGACAAACCATCAAAACCAAAGCCGCTTAACTCAACCTGCTGTTCACTATTTATGGAGTATTAATTAATGGGTAACCCATTGCGTAAGATGGTTATCGCCATGATAGGAGGCAGCTTAGTATTGCTTGGTGCTGTGCTAATAATACTGCCAGGCCCTGCATGGTTACTACTGCCTGTAGGGCTCGCAGTATTGAGTATTGAATACCCATGGGCAAGGCGTTGGCTCAAACTCAGTCAACGCCAGATGAAACAATCGGCACTTTGGTTAGATAAGCGTTGGGCCAATAGGAAAGGCTAAGTAAGGTAAATAACGCGCAGTAATTCGTTACTGCGCGTTATTCATTGTTAGCACAGTCACATTGCCAAGCGAGCATCACTCCGACAAGCATTTAAGAAATGCCTTGTAAAATAATAATTTAATTCAATTAATTGTTATGTTAGCGTTTGATTAGTTATGGATCATTTGGTTGAGTCGCTCTAAAATGGCTAATAACACGCCTTGGCGACGCATATTATCGAGCAAACCTACACTAAAGCGCTCAAGACGCGTCATAGCGGTCAATAATAACTGACACTCTTGCAAGCTAGCATCACCAATATATTCAGGCCTATCGATAAGATGGCTATTTTGATACCAATCATTCCAGTCCAAGCACTCTAGTAACAGGCCACTCTCGTGCAACTGTTCAGTAAAAGCATGCAGTTTACTGCTACATACAAGGTGTTCACCTTGGGTAAAATGCTGAGCATATTGCGCATATAATGCAGAGATTTGTAATGACATAATATCACTCATACCGACCTCCTAAAGCGAAATATCAGGACTCGCAACCAACAATGTGGCGCGTGGCACTAAACTAACGACAAAAGAGATAAGCACGTCACCTTTACCAACTAACGGGGTATTAGGCTAAGTCAATGCAGCTGAACCATAGCTTAACGGCTGAGCATAAGCCTGCGGCGGATCATAATTCGAGAGGGCTGCGGCGTGCAAGAGCTGCTGTAGTATCAGAAATGAAGCCAGACTAAACAGGTACGCTGGTAGGGTAATAGGAATTAAACCACCTTACACTGCGAGTGTTGATACAGTGCAAACTCCTGTAAAATCAGATCGGTAAATAGACGACCAGCCCGGCCTAAAGGCCGCTCCATGGTGGAGACAAGTTGCGGAGTAAAGCTGTAACGACTGGCGCCGATAAAGTCCACTTCCACTAACTCCCCCGAGGTCAGTTCGGTTTGAATCAAAAATTCAGGCATCCATCCAAAACCCAAGCCCATCTGCAGCGCATTTTTCTTCATAATAAAACCAGATAAATAAAACACCTTGTCGCCGCCAAACTGTAGTTGGTCACTGTGGTGCACACTGGGGGATGAATCTTGAATGGTGAGCTCGACATGTTGCAATAACTCAAATAAGGCCACCTGTTGCATCGCGGCAAGTGGGTGTTCGCGACTGACCACCAGCACACTGTTAATGATGGGCAAAGGTTGAGGACAATAGTTAGGACCAGAACGATAGTCCTTCACCAGCATAAGATCGGCGGCGTCACGCTCAAACCTGTGTTGTACCCCCCCTAAAAATTCTACATTAAGCTGGATCTTGGTGGGGATATTCTGCTCGGCCACTTGCTTAAGCGCCCGCATTATCGGCTCCATAGGTAAAGAACCGTCGACCACCAATTCCAATTTAGGCTCCCAGCCTTGGCTAAATCGGCTGGCTAAATGTTCAATATTCCCCAGATACTGCAGCAGCCTTTGCCCCTCGGCCAACATAACCTTACCTTCTGCAGTTAATTCGGCCCGATACTTATCCCGACAAAAAAGCTTTACACCTAAGTGTTGCTCTAGTTTTTTAACCTGATAACTCACAGCCGATTGCGCCTTGTGTAAACGTTCTGCCGCCTTGGCAAAGCTGCCCTCTTCTACCAGTACTTCGAGTACCTTAAATGCTTCAATATCAATTTTCATCAGCCCTCCAAAGCGTAAAGCAAATACAACCATCTAATTATTAGATTAAGTTAAGCTATTTATTATTCTTTTTTTTGTTATTGCTAGCAACTAAATTGATAACTCGGTCACAAAAAATGCGTTCACCACAATAACAACAAGATCTGTGTGCTGTTAAAGCACCGAGGAAGAACAGTATGCCGTTTTATGTTAAGCAGGGGCAGATCCCACACAAGCGTCACATCACCTTTCAAAAAGACAACGGTGAACTTTATCGTGAAGAGTTGTTTTCTACCCACGGCTTTGCCAATATTTACTCTAATAAATATCATCACAATATGCCCACCAAAGCATTAACTGTGGCGCCTTATGAATTAAACCACGGCGAAACTTGGCAAGATCCACTGATCCAAAACTACAAACTTGACTCAAAGCAAGTGGATCGCCAAGGCCACTTTTTCTCCGCCCGTAATAAGATTTTTTTCAATAATGATGTGGCGATCTATACCGCCAAAGTCACTCAAGATACCGACGAGTTTTATCGTAATGCCTATGCCGACGAAGTGGTGTTTATTCATGAAGGGCAAGGCATGCTTTACAGCGAATATGGCACCATTAGTGTCAAAAAATGGGATTATCTGGTGATCCCACGAGGCACTACCTACCAACTTAAATTTACCGATGTTGATCATGTCCGCCTGTTGGTGATTGAGTCCTTTTCCATGGTGGAAGTGCCCAAACATTTTCGTAACGAATATGGTCAACTGACTGAATCGGCGCCCTATTGCGAGCGCGATATTCGGGTGCCAACCTTGCAAGACGCCACAGTAGAGCAAGGGACATTTCCCTTGGTGTCTAAATTTGGCGAGCGCTACCAGCTCACCCAACTGGAATGGCACCCATTTGACTTAGTCGGCTGGGACGGCTGTGTTTACCCATGGGCATTTAACATCCAAGATTACGCACCTAAAGTGGGGCAAATTCACCTGCCTCCCTCTGAGCATTTGGTCTTTAGTGGCCATAATTTTGTCATCTGTAACTTTGTGCCGCGCCCTTATGACTTTCATCCCCAGTCGATCCCGGCACCTTACTACCACAACAATATTGACAGTGACGAGGTGCTCTATTACGTCGACGGCGACTTCATGAGCCGAACAGGCATTGAAGCCGGTTACCTCACCTTGCATCAAAAAGGGGTACCACATGGGCCCCAACCGGGACGAACCGAAGCTTCCATTGGCAAAACCGAAACATATGAATATGCCGTTATGGTCGATACGTTCGCCCCACTACAACTCACCCAGCACGTACAAACTTGTATGAGCCCAGATTACAACCGCTCGTGGATAGAAGAAAAACAATAATCACTCATGGTAGCCAAGCTGCCGACACAGCTCAAGCCGATGGTTCAACACACAGCGGCGAGATAACATATTGAACGAGGACATTGACATGGCAAGCGAACAAAATCCCCTAGGACTCTTAGGTATCGAATTTACTGAATTTTGCACGCCTGATAGCGAGTTTATGCATCAGGTATTTATCGACTTTGGTTTCTCTAAATTAAAAAAACATCAGCAGAAAGAGATTTTTTACTACAAACAAAATGACATCAACTTTCTGTTGAATAATGACAAAAAAGGCTTCTCCTGCGCCTTTGCCAAAAAGCATGGCCCTGCGATTAGTTCTATGGGCTGGCGGGTGGAAGACGCTCAATTTGCCTTTGACGGTGCCGTGGCGCGCGGCGCAAAACCTGCTACAGCAGCGGCGAAAGATCTGCCCTATCCTGCAATTTACGGTATTGGCGACAGTCTTATCTATTTTATCGACACCTTTGGTGAGCAAAACAACATTTATGCCAATGACTTTATTGACTTAGATGAGCCTGTTATCACCCAAGAGAAAGGTTTTATCGAAGTCGACCACCTGACCAATAATGTCTACAAAGGCACCATGGAGCATTGGTCTAATTTCTATAAAGAAATATTTGGCTTTACCGAGGTGCGTTATTTCGATATCAAAGGCTCGCAAACGGCATTGATCTCCTATGCACTGCGCTCACCCGATGGCAGTTTCTGTATCCCAATCAATGAGGGGAAAGGCGATGATAGAAACCAAATAGATGAATATTTAAAAGAGTATGATGGCCCGGGTGTACAGCACCTGGCTTTTCGCAGCCGCGACATAGTGGCCTCGCTCGATGCGATGGAAGGCAGCTCGATTGAAACATTAGACATCATTCCCGAGTACTACGACACCATCTTTGACAAGCTGCCACAAGTCACCGAAGACAGAGAACGTATTAAGCATCACCAAATTCTGGTCGATGGGGATGAAGAGGGTTATCTATTGCAGATTTTCACCAAAAACCTATTTGGGCCCATTTTTATCGAGATTATTCAACGCAAAAATAACTTAGGTTTCGGTGAAGGTAACTTCAAGGCGTTATTTGAGTCCATTGAGCGCGACCAAGTGCGCCGCGGTGTGCTCTAAAGTCCACCGGCTCTCATAGGATACTAAAAACCAGCTCAAGGGCTGGTTTTTTTATTGGCACCCAAGCGATAAATCACTACACTAGCGGCCTGTTTATATTCACTGATTAGTCCTTATCGCCATGTCTGAACACATTCTTATTGCGGTATTTTTACCGACCTTCTTCTTTGTCTCGATAACCCCAGGCATGTGCATGACCTTAGCCATGACCTTAGGCATGAGCATTGGCGTACGCCGCACCCTGTGGATGATGATAGGTGAATTGGTGGGCGTGGCACTCGTGGCCATTGCCGCCGTAATGGGCGTGGCCAGCATGATGCTCAATTACCCCCAGATATTTGAGATCTTAAAATGGGTTGGTGGCCTCTACCTCGCCTTTATCGGGGTGCAGATGTGGCGCGCCAAAGGTAAACTCGCCCGTTTAGAAACCTCAACCTCTATCAGTAATCGCGCCCTTATTACTCAAGGCTTTGTCACCGCCATCGCCAACCCTAAGGGCTGGGCCTTTATGATCTCTTTACTGCCGCCTTTTATCAATGTCGATAACGCCATTGCGCCGCAAATGATGATGCTGTTATCCGTCATCATGTTGACCGAATTTGTTAGCATGTTGGCTTATGCCAGCGGCGGTAAATCCCTCAAACTGTTTTTAAGCCGTGGTGACAATATTAAGTGGCTCAACCGCATCGCCGGAAGCTTAATGGTGGGTGTGGGTTGCTGGCTGGCGCTAGGCTAGACGCTAGCCTCTAACGTAAACTGCTTCACTCTTGCCCTTTTTTGTACGGCAGAGCCTGTTTAAGCTGTGTCATGTAATGCTGTACCTGTACCCGCTCTTGCTTGGTAAAGTCGGCGATGGCGGCGCGAAATTGCCCATGAGCTATCTCATGGGCCGAATAGGTTTCCACCGGTTCAAAACCCCGTAACACCTTATGTTCGCCTTGAGCCCCCGCATCAAACACCTTAAACCCATGAGCAATAGCATACTCGATCCCCTGATAGTAACAGGCCTCAAAGTGCAACCCATCGAGCTCAACTAAGGTGCCCCAATAACGCCCATAGAGGGTGCTGTCAGAGACAAAATAGAGCGCCGCCGCAATCATAGACTCATCGCCTTCCTCTTGCTGGCTCACCAATAACAGGCGTATCGCATCGCCCATGGTGGCCACCAGCTGAGTAAAAAAAGCCAAGTTAAGATAACCGCTATGACCTGAACGTTTAAAATAGGTCGCTTGATAACACGCCACAAAATGTTGCAATGCATCACAGGTGATCTGCGGCCCCTCAACAAACCGAAAATACAGTGATTTATCCTGTAACTGCCGTCGCTCTTTGAGGATGTTTTTACGCTTGCGGCTGCTCATTTGCGCTAAAAATGCATTAAAATCATGATAACCACGATTATGCCAATGAAACTGAGTGCCCAAGCGGGTTAAACACCCGGTACTGGCCAAACGCTGATGCTCGGCGTGAGGATGAAACAGTTGATGCCAGCCAGAGCCTGCAACACGTGCAACCTGCTGTTCAAGGTAACGACTGAGCTGCGTTAACAACGCCTGCACCTGTGCGGCATTTAACTGCGTCGATATTGCCAGCCGCGGCCCGGTCACAGGCGTGAAAGGCACGGCACTAACGAGTTTGGGATAGTAGTTGAGTTGATGCCTCTCATAGGCCTGCGCCCATGCCCAATCAAACACATATTCGCCATAGGAGTGGGTCTTAAGATACATGGGCATGACAGCGACTAGGTTAGTTTCAGCACCAGTAGTGCTATTGACAGTCTCATCCCCCTCAACCACCTTGACGATGACATGCATCGGCTGCCATCCTGTTTCGATACTCACGCAGCCACTGTTTTCTAATGCATGTAAAAACTCATAGCGGCTGAAGGGGTTATCACTGCCCATTAACTGCGCCCACTGCCGCTGGCCTATTTGACTTATCTGACTGACGCACGTGAAGGTAAACAAGGGCACAAGACTCCTTTAGGATGATGGTTTAAGTGCAGCAACACGCTGTGGCAAGCATCACTTGCTATGTTTCATTTGATAACCGCCTGTTGACAGTACGCTGTAGCAAAAAAGCTTTAACGGCACTCTTTTGACAGCAATGACTTACTATTAATAATGCCAGCGGCTTGATTTTAACAGCAATAGTCGGCACATTGAGGAACAAATTTAGACACAAAGGATCAATTGTGCGCCCACTGAACACCCTCATTATCGCCCTATCGCTTTCACTGCCTTTCACCTTAAGCCAGTATAGCCACGCGGCTGAATCATCAATATACAGTAATAGCGCTACCGTCCAACCGGTATGGGCAAAGCATGGCATGGTCGCCAGCCAAGAAGCGCTCGCCACCCGAATTGGGGTGGATATTTTGCAGCAAGGAGGCAATGCCGTCGATGCTGCCGTGGCCGTTGGCTTTGCCTTAGCAGTTACCCTACCGCGCGCGGGTAACCTCGGCGGCGGAGGTTTTATGCTGGTCCATATCGCTAAAGACAATAAAACTATTGCCATCGATTATCGCGAGGTCGCGCCCGAAAAAGCCGATAAGGATATGTTTTTAAACGCGCAAGGCGACGCCGTCGCTAAGCTCAGCCGTGAACATGGCCTCGCCGTAGGCGTGCCCGGCACCGTAATGGGCATGGAATTAGCCTTAACACAATATGGCACCATGACCCTAGCACAAGTCATTGCCCCGGCCATCTCTTTAGCCAAACAAGGCATTGTCGTTACCCCAGATTTAGCCACCTCCCTTGCAGGGCTTAAGCGTCGCATTAGCCAATGGCCCAGTTCGAAAGCGATTTTTTATCGACCCGATGGCAGTAACTTTGAGATTGGCGACACCTTAGTACAACAGGATCTGGCTCACTCGCTAACACTGATCGCCGAGCAAGGCAGTAAAGGCTTCTATCAAGGCAGTACGGCTGAAAAAATCGTGACTGCGGTAACCGACGCTGGCGGTATCATGACTCTGGCCGATCTGGCCGACTATCATGTGGTTGAGCGCGAACCTGTGAGTGGCGAATATCGCGGTTATCGGGTGGTCTCTATGCCACCGCCATCATCGGGCGGCGTGCACATCATAGAGATGCTCAACATGCTCGAGCCCTTCCCCATCGATAAAATGGGCCATAACACCGCCGATACCCTGCATGTGATGGCTGAAGTGATGAAGCGCGCCTATAGCGATCGCAGCAAATACTTAGGCGATCCCGACTTTGTTACTGTGCCGGTGGCCGAGCTTATCAGTAAGCCCTATGCCAAACAGCGTTCTAAAACCATCACCTTAGAAACATTGACCCCAAGTCATCTTATCAACCCAGGTAAAGTCTCAGGCTATGAAAGTCCACAAACGACCCACTATTCTGTGGTCGATAAATGGGGTAACGCAGTCGCGAACACTTACACCCTTAACTTTAGTTACGGCTCTGGTTTAGTGGCTCAAGGCACAGGGATTTTACTCAATAATGAGATGGATGATTTCTCGGCAAAACCCGGCGTGCCTAACGGGTATGGGCTAGTTGGCGGTGATGCTAATGCGGTCGAGGGGCATAAACGCCCGTTAAGCTCAATGAGCCCAACCATAGTGATGCAAAACGGCAAACCTTTTATTGTCACCGGCAGCCCCGGGGGCTCGCGGATCATCAACACCACCTTACAGGTGATCATGAATGTGATTGACCATAAGCTCAACATTGCCGAAGCAAGCTATGCCAGCCGAGTTCATCATCAATGGTTGCCAGATGAGCTGAGGGTTGAGAAAAGCCTCAATCGCGACACTATTAAGCTACTAGAGGCCAAAGGCCACAAAGTGACGATAGGCAATGCCATTGGCTCGACCCAATCGATTATGGTCACTCCCGAGGGGATCTATGGCGCATCGGATCCACGCCGAGCTGGCAGTGAAACAGCGGGTTATTAACATAGCCACTGTGTATGAGTCAAAAAAGCGCCGTCGAGGCGCTTTTTTATTGAGTCAGCCAAAGCCATTAAGGTAAAGTGAGCCATCAACTCCACCACAAAAGAGCCGCAATGAATCAAGCTGATGGACTGCCCTACTCCCAAGCCTGCGAAAACAATAAACAGGCCATTTTATCTGTGTTACGCCACGGCTTTGCTCAGGCCACTCAGGTATTGGAAATCGGCAGTGGCACGGGACAACATGCACTCTATTTTGCCGAGCAGTTGCCTCATCTCACTTGGCAACCAAGCGATCAAGGCGCCTATCTTGCGCCGCTGTGCCTTAGAGTGAGCCTAGCGACCCACCTTGATAATCTTGCCCTGCCGTTAACTATTGATGTTATGCAGCCTTGGCCCTGCGAGTCGCAACAATTTGATGCACTCTTTAGCGCTAACACCTTGCATATTATGAGTAAAGCCATGGTAGAAGCCATGTTTGAGGGGATATCGCAGCATTTAGCTCTAGGAGGAGTATGCTGCCTGTACGGGCCGTTTAATTATCAACAAGCCTACAGCAGCGCCAGTAATCGTGAATTTGATACTTGGCTAAAGACTCGCGATCCTCTCAGTGGTATTCGCGACATTGAGTGGATAATCCAGCTTGCCGCCCGCGCAGGTATGCGCTTAATGGCTGATAATGAGATGCCTGCCAACAATCGCTTACTGCAATTTTTAAAAGAGGCGTGATCATTCCCCCTGATATGCCGCGTGACCACGGCATATCATTATCTAGCAGTCATTAAAAATGGTGGCTTAGAAGTCGGCCTCGGTCAGTGAACAGATAATCTCACTACTGGACTCAATTTGCGCCCCCAAACTGCGAGTTTGCACCGCCCAATACGCCATGTAAAACGCGGCGGTTTTCAGTTTATCCTGATAAAACGCCTGCTCTTGCGAGGAATGCTCGAGCGCCACCGCCGCCATCCTCGCCCACATCCAAGCTAACGCGGCAATGCCAAACATCTGCATATAGGGCATAGACGCCGCCCCGATGATATCGGGATTGTGACCAGCATGAGTACTGATATAACTTGTGGCCTGTTGCAGCTCCTGTAAAGCATCACGTAGCGGCATAATATAGGGAAGCATGGCATCATTACTTTTATGCTCATCGATAAAGCTGGTTACTATCTCAGCCCATAGGGCTAAAGCTGCACCGCCATCGCTGAGTATTTTGCGCCCAACTAAATCCAATGCCTGCACGCCATTAGTGCCTTCATAGATCATCGCAATACGACTGTCGCGTACAAATTGCTCCATGCCCCACTCATGGATATACCCATGGCCACCAAACACCTGCTGAGCATCGACACAGGCCTTAAACCCTTGGTCGGTCACAAAGCCTTTGACCACTGGGGTAAATAACGCGGCCAGCTTACTGGCATTAGCAGCCAGTGACTTATCGTTAGCGCGATGGGACTCATCGAGCCACAGTGCTTGCTGGCCCATTAAGGCTCGCGCCCCTTGATTAAAGGCCTTTTGGGCCATCAACATACGCCGAATATCACCATGCACTATGATAGGATCGGCGGCCTGTTCGGGTGCCTTGACACCGCTCAGCGCGCGACCTTGAATCCGCTCTTTTGCATAGGCTAATGCATTTTGGTAGGCAATCTCCGATACGCCAAGGCCTTGCACTCCCACCCCAAGGCGCGCCTCATTCATCATGGTAAACATGGCACGTAAACCTTGGTGCGGTTTACCCACCAGTTCCCCCATGGCCCCATCAAACACCATCACGCAGGTTGAATTACCATGAATGCCCATTTTATGTTCCAGCGCACTAGCGACCACCCCATTGTGCTCGCCTAAGCTGCCATCGTCATTGACGCGATATTTCGGCACCGCAAATAAGGAGATCCCTTTCACTCCAGCAGGCGCATCGGGCAGACGAGCCAAGACCAAATGCACTATGTTGTCGGCCAAGTCATGATCGCCCGATGAGATAAAAATTTTCTCGCCGCTAATGGCATAATATTGCTCATCAATCGCGTGTGCCTTGGTACGAAGTAGCGCCAGATCGGTTCCCGCATGGGATTCCGTTAAGTTCATGGTGCCGCTCCATTCACCGCTGACCAATTTGGCTAAATATTTCGCTTTAAGCGCCTCACTGCCGTGGGCATGAATCGCCGCATACGCCCCATGAGTTAAGCCGGGGTACATGGCAAACGCCATATTGGTGGAGGTGTTCATTTCTGTAGCAAATATCCCCACCGACTCGGGAAGCCCCTGGCCACCATAATCAGGATCGCTGGTCAATGTAGCCCAGCCATTGTCTACATATTGTTGATAGGCCGCTTTAAAACCTGTTGGGGTGCGAACTTGCCCGGCGACAATTTCGCAGCCTTCGACATCGCCGCTGCTATTTAATGGCAACATCACGTCGGTAGTAAAATCTGCAACCCCTTGTAGAATCGCGTCCACTAATGGCGCATCAATCTCATCGAATCCTTGTAGATCGCGGCGCTGATAAATCGACAGTAACTCACTTAATATAAATTGATAATCTCGAAGCGGAGCTTGATAGATAGGCATTGAATCATCCTTATTAATCGCTATTTCATCCATTACGTCATACCGAGCTTAAGTTCTGTTACGTGACAAAGAGATTGCATCGCCACCCATGTAGTCACAGTAACGGCCACTGCACACCTATGCATCGAACTTGAGCGTCAATATATTCCTCAAGAGACAAGCTAAACATGGCACTTGCTCTTGTCCTCCCACTCTAACCAAATCAGCCTAAAAATACAGCACTTATAAGACTAATAATCTTGAGCGGGGATAATAAAACAGCAAAAAAAATCAATGCGATACTTATGCTTAAATAAAAAAAACGTTAAGCTAACATCTCTGCCGCCTCAGGCCAATATTGGGCAATAAGGATAAGACGATGGCTTCTGTTACCACCAAAAAACACCCTAACGGACTCGACTATGTCGAAATCGACACGCCCTTATGCGAGGCGCGGATCTTTATGCAAGGCGCGCAGATCGACCGTTTTACCCCTAAGGGTAAGCCTCCATTACTCTGGGTATCGAGCGCCGATGATTATCAGCCAGGACATGGTATTCGTGGTGGTATTCCCGTGTGCTGGCCTTGGTTTGGTATGAGTAATCATCCAGAATGGCCACAACATGGTTTTGCGCGCACTCGTATTTGGACGCTCGATTCGGTGCAGCTGCGCAATGACATAGCCGAACTGAAATTTAGTTTATCCATCAACGATGAAGATAGGATCAGCTGGCCCCATGACACCAAAATCGAGCTGCTATTTACCCTCAGCGATACCTTAAGTGTCAGCTTAATCAATACCAATCTCAGCGATGAAACCGTGAGCCTAACCCAAGCCTTACATACTTATTTCCCTATTGGCGATATTCACCAACTTAAGGCTACAGGCTTTAGTGGTGCCCATTACATTGAATTTGGTAAGGGGCCCTATGCGCAGGCCACTGATGAAGTGATATTCAACCAAGAAACCGATAGGGTTTATAACGCCCTTGGCTCCCAACAGCAGCTACATACGCCACAAGGGGTGATTAATGTCTGTCGCCGCAATAGCCAGTCAGCGGTACTGTGGAACCCATGGATTGATAAATCCAAGCACCTCGCACGCTTTAATCATGATGATTATCTCACCATGGTGTGTCTCGAAGCGGCCAATGTGCTTGAGGATAACGTCACACTTGCCCCCTATGGCAGTCATACCTTAACGACTGAGATCAGCTGGGCCAACTAACAACATTGGCCTCAAATAGCTAACATTAGCAGCTTATGTTGCGCCAATTGAGGGCTAACTGACTTAACTGCTAGACTGATCGTAACGACTCTATTTGTGGCGCAGCATGTTTAACCAACGACATTAAGGGCAGCAAGCGAACCAAATGACAAAGAGACAGGGATAGATGTGGCAACGACTGAGTCAATCACGCCTAATGGCAGTGCTACTGATCGCGGCGCTGCTAGTGGTTGTCGCTCTTAGCTTAATGGTTGTCAATCTCAGTGGTATCACCCAAAGCCTAGCGAATCGTTACCTATTACCGGCCAACACACAAATCAGTGCCCTCAATGTTGGCCTTAACGGTGTGCTCAACGGCCATATTGCACGGTTAGATTTACAGGTCAACGACAGTCATATCGCCATCAGCGATCTGCAATTGACCTTCGATGATGCCGTTGAATGGACACACTTCTCTCTCGAGCATATCGACACGCTGGCCATTAGGCGCATTGAGGTGCTGCTATCACCCACGCTATTTTATCCCCGTCCCAGTACAGAGTTTGCCCCGACAACTAGCCCAGCACTGTCGCTCGATATGGCAGCATTACCTAAAATAGCCATAGGCCAGACGCAACTGAGTGTGCAGCAGATCCCGAGTGAGCAACTGAGCCTAAATCTGGATTATCTTAATATCGATAATCAAGGAAGAGTAACCAGCCAGTTAAGTCATCATGATAAATTTCTGTTTGGTCTCGATGCACAACTATCTGACGAGAGCTGGCAGTTCGACACTCGCCTATCCTTAGATACCCTCCAAGCATTCATGACTCAGTGGATAGCATCGGCGCCAGCACAGCAGCAAGACACGCCACCGCTGCGCCAATTTATCGCGCTAAAACACCAGTTAGCTACCCAGCATATAGATGTGAGCGGCCAGCTTATTTCATCGACTCGGCTCGATATTGCCAAGGCCCGCATCGATTCTAGCCATCAACTTGAGCCGTTTTCGCTAACACTTAACGGCTTGGCTGGTGCAGTACTAAGCCCACCCTTGCAATTAGTTCCAAAAGCGCTGCCGATTGAGGGCGGTGCTGACTCAACCTCCGTTTCGACGCCAAACAACTCGTTGCCATCAAATAGCATTGCCTTCGAGATCACAGGTCCAGTTAGCGATCTGAGCGTAAACCTTGCGCCAACCCAACTTGAACTGGCAATATCGCCATTGCAACGTCAGGCATTCTATAGCGGGGCAACGACCCTCGCGCCTTTGCTCAATTCACTCGATAGGCTATTGAGTACAACCGCCTTGTCTGAAAGCAACGTAGCTGACAACAATTCGTCTGATAATCGCCGCCCCCCTTCTCCCCCAGATCAGGACACTTTGGACTCTCAGCAATCTCTGCGCACTCAGCATGGTGAGCTAATTGGCGACGTGCTAACTGGCCAGCCACTTTATCTTACGTTGCGACTCGCCAGCCCGCTAAGCTATCAAATTAATTCACAGCAATTAAGCATCGATCACCTACAAGCTGAGCTGTCATGGGGTAATTTACAGCTTAATACTGAGCTAAAACATCTCAATAGCGTTAAAAAAAATGATGAAACGACTATCACCACTGATTGGCAGCTGACACTGTTGCTGCCATCAAGCTTGTGTGTCGATTTGTCAACGCAGCAAGAAGACCCAGCCCCTATTGCCCCCTGTGATACGATGAAAGAGCTGCAGTTACGCGCCGATGAGGTGGCATTGTCGGCAACAGGCAGCGCCAGTGCAACCTCCCCCACAGCAGCGCTCGCTGCATCGAGCTTTGCCTTAACGGTGCAGCCTAATGCACAATTGATAATCGACGGGCCAAATTATCGTCATCAATCTCTTGATGTCGCCTCAACACGGTTTACACTTGCGCTCATAGAGCCGTTACGCTTTAACATTGCCGATGCGGTTAAACTGCAATTTGGTCATATTGATATAGGCAGCAGTGACAATCAATTCACCTTCACCCACGCTGGCGAGCAGTACCAACTTGCCAGTGAGCGTAGCTCGCTGCAGCTAAATGGTGGCCATTTCAGCAGGCAGACCAGCGGCGCAAGCCAGTGGCTATTGCACCCCTTAACCATCGCCACGGTAAACCCACAACTGAGCCAATTCAGCGAAACCATCACGGCGCCGCCAACAACTACATTGACCAGCTCTGAGCTTATGCTAAGCAGTAAAGCAGCACTGCACCTGCATCTCGCCGCTAAGCGCGATGATACAACCCCATTATTAACTGGCGTTGCGGCCAGAGTCGCCACCTCGCCAGCTAGCACGGTGACATTTAATCAGCAGTTAGTTGCATCTGCCGCTTCGCCTGCACCGCCACAAGCGGACTCAAGCGCGACTCAACTTTATCTACCGCCACTTACCCTACAACTTAAGGCGACACAACTGACGCAGCAGCGTATGAATGAGCAGCAACAGACTATTGCCACCACAACTAACATAGGCGCCGCACACCTAAATATGGGTGCCGTCGACATGCAGCCTGCAGCCTCCTCTGCTGTAAATATCAGTCCTGCTGACAACAAAGGTATTACTGAACTTAAAAACGCTGTAGCCAACACGAGCGTGCAGTCAAAGGAGAATGCATCATCAAACTCGCTGGCCGCGCAGCTTCTTAACGCACCATGGCACAATCAACTTGAGCTGAAACTTGAGAATGTCAGTGTTAATCAGCAGTATTATCAATTTAAAAAACGACGCCAACGTAACCTATTCGCTATCACCCTGTTGGGACTGACTCAACAACTCGATTGGCAAGCAAGTGCCAGCCATTATCGACTCAGGACGGCTGAGCAATGGATGGCAGGACAATTATCGATGCGCAGCCATCAGCAGCTAACACTGCAAAAACACCACGACAGTGCAGCGCTACAAGGTGAGTTCACCCATAATAGCGATCTTCAGCAATTGATAAACCAACTCAGTAGCAGTTTTGCTCTCAATATGCCTATCGCGACCATAGGTGATATTCAGATAACAAGCCGCCATCAACTGACATGGCAGCCCGATGAGCTCGATTTTTCAATGCAGCTAACACCACTCATACAAATAAGCGAAGGTAGTATTAACCTACTGCCCTTTGAACAGGTCAAGCTTGCAGGCGAGTGCCATCTTAATGCGAATATCGCTCAGCTACGTCCGAGCAAACACTCTATTGCCTGTGATAGGCTAAGCCTTCAAGCACAGGCATTTAATCCAGGAGTGGTGCTCAATAATATCAATGCAGACTCTCAATTTAATTGGTCTTCTCAAAGCGCTTCATCGTTTAAGGGCGCTGGCGCACAACTGCTAGACTCGGCCTATATCAATATCAACGCCAGTGCTGATACCCTAGGAGGCCATCTGCTACTGCCCAAGTTCTCGCTCGACTTACATCACCCCTCGGAGGCGTATCTGGTGTTACAGGCGGTAGATTTAGCCCAGCTACTGGCCATTCAACCACAAGAAGGCATTTACGCCGATGGTATTTTCGACGGTGTTTTACCTTTGCAGATTGTCGATGGCAAAGTGTCGGTCACAGGCGGTAAATTGGCCGCGCGTGCTCCGGGTGGCCTAATTAAAGTCAGCAATAATCCTGCCGTGATACAGATGCGCGCCTCTCAGCCCTATTTGGATTTTGCCTTTTCTGCACTCGAAGAACTGCACTATAGCGAGCTATCGAGTCGTTTTGATATGGCCACTAATGGCGATGCCGTGCTGCATGTCAATGTAAAAGGTCAAGCTAAAGATATTGAACGCCCTATTCACTTGAACTACGCTCAAGAAGAGAATATGTTGCAGTTGCTCAAGAGTTTACAGATAGGTGATCGGCTACAACAGGGTATTGAACAGTCGATGGCACAATAAACGTGCCCTATCTTGTTCAGGTTATGGTCATCTATAAAGGATTAAGCTGAGCTCATCTTGGATGATCCTTACACGATCATCGCTACAGAAAAAGGAATCACCAGTGAAAATATTGCCGACGTTAATACGCACCACGATAGCGGCCGCGCTATTAAGTACCATAGGGTGTACCCCCACGGTTAAAATCGAGCCGCCCGATAAGCCTATTGTGATTAATCTCAATGTTAAAATTGAACATGAGATCAAAATCAAGGTCGATAAAGAGCTTGATGAATTGCTGAATAACAATGAGCTATTTTAACCCATTTTGAGATCAGGGGATCATCATGAAACGTCAAATACTTATACTCATAACCGGCTTACTGTTGAGCCTAAATGCGTTCGCTATCTCCTTACAAGAGGCCAAGAGTCAAGGCCTTGTGGGTGAGCAGACTAATGGTTATTTAGGGCTCGTAGTCAACAACAGCGAAGCCAAACAACTGGCTGACTCGGTCAATGCCAAACGCCGTGCCCATTATCAAAAGATTGCGACTCAAAATGGTATTAGCGTCGAAGATGTGGCTAAACTGGCTGCAGAAAAAGCCATTGGTGCTGCAGATAAAGGCGAGTATATCCAAACACCACAGGGCGTTTGGGTTAAAAAATAATCCTTACGAATACTTGGTACTAAGTGATCGGCATATGCACTAAACTCAGGCGTCAACCTCGATTGGCGCCTTTTATTTTGCCGAATGATAAACCGCCGATGAGTGGGGTTTCACCACCAGCAAATCACAATCGATACGATCGATCACCTGCTCGGCAATATTACCGCACATGTTAGAAAGCAAATTCGATTGGCCGCAGTCCCCCACTATCACTAATTCAGAATCCACCTGCTTCGCCAACTTGGCAATAGCATCTTCAGGTAAGGCCTTTGTTACATGGAAATGGCTGGCAGACACATGACGGTCACTCTGATTAGGCAGAAGATGATAGCGGCTAGAATAGAGTGACAGTTGGCATAAATGATACTGCTCATCGGTTTCTGGCATGACAGGTTGTTGAAAAGAGATGCTGGGACTGTCACCGTAATAACAATCGAGCAGATGACAATCTCCCTTTAGCAGTTGGGTGAAATGTTCGGTTGTTTGTAAGACCGCTTCGTTAATGGATTTTTGCCCCCCTTCTGCGCAGGGCTCCACCAGAGATACAATGCGCCCACCGGGCTGCCACGCATGCTCTTTCACTATCACCACTGGCCGCGGTGATTCTTTAAGTAATCTCACATCTAATGATTTAATCGCCAACCAATGCCATAACTGGCGCGTAGAGGCACTAATCAACACGGCATCAACTTGAAAATCTCGGCAACACTGCAACACATCATCAATGCAGTGACACGATGTTGATGCAGGTGATATGGCGACGCCAGTCTGAGCCACAGTCTGAATAAAGTCGGCAAGACAGTGACGTTTAGCGCTAATCGTTTGCCCGAGGTTACCTAGATTGCTGGGATATGATGCTTGACTGTGGTGGAATGTCTCTACTAATCGGGAAACGAAATGGCTATGTTCAAGCAGCATGACTAAAATATGAGCTCGGCTCTTATTGGCCATATAGGCCGCTCTTGAAATACCTCTAAAACTAAAATCGTGTTCATCAATAACCACTAACAATCGTTTGTAGCTGTCCATAACTGATCCATCTTTGCCATGGGTGAAACCTAATTGTAGCTTAGCATCATGTGTTATTTTGGGCAGTCTCCCCCATAAACACTGGCCTAGCGACAAACACCTGATAATGAAAATGATTGCTGTTTATAATGTTTTTGACTTAAAAAAGAGAATCAACATCATTTTAGGCCCAGTTATCTAGGCTCTAAAGTCTGTCAACAGACTTTAGAGCCTAACATTGGCATTAAGTGCTTATTATTGTTATTGATAAAAAATACCATTAACGCGACCTGCAGCAAAAAACACGGGGTCTGTGTCCCTCTGAAATCGGCTGCCTGAGTTAAGCTGGCAACATCCATTGTCGCTAAGTAGTGGCATATACCCCAACATGCAATTTGGCAACTTAAGCCACCTTGCAACGCCACTATGCAAATCACAATGACCAAGAGGGCTAATCACTCATTTGTGACTTCAGTCCTTAGGCTTAATACGTTGGCGTGAACCCGCTCACATGGTGCAGAAAAAGTGAATTAGGTAGCGCTACTATTGCGCTAAAGCGCGTAAAATCGGCTTATCGCATAAGCAAGTCATACTATTAATAAGCTTCCCTGCTCTCATACCGTCCTTTTGGTTTTTTAACACCGTGGAGTTTTTATGATCGCAACTGAGCTATTTGTAGTACTGGCATTTATCTATCTGGGCGCGAGAATGGGTGGAATAGGTATCGGTCTGGCTGGCGGCGCTGGCGTACTGGTGCTCACCCTCATCTTAGGGCTAGATAGCGGCCATATTCCGGTGGATGTGATTTTAATCATCATGTCGGTGATCGCCGCCATTGCAGCCATGCAGGTCGCAGGAGGATTAGACTGGCTGGTGCAACTCTCCGAAGCTTTTTTACGAAAAAACCCTAAACGAATCACTTTTTACGCCCCGGTCGTAACCTATTTAATGACGTTACTCGCTGGCACTGGCCACACCGCATTTTCGACCCTTCCCGTCATTGCGCAAGTCGCTAAAGAGCAAGGGATCCGTCCGTCTCGACCATTATCCATTTCCGTTGTCGCCTCACAAATCGCCATAACCGCATCGCCTATCTCTGCCGCTGTGGTATTTTTTTCAGGCATACTCGAACCGTTCGGGGTTGATTATCTAACGTTGTTGGCCATCTGTATTCCCGCGACCTTGTGTGCTTGTATGGTGGGTGCCATGGTAGCCAATGTGATGGGCTGTGAATTACAAGACGATCCGATTTACCAGCAGCGTTTAGCCCAAGGGCTGATTAGCCAGCAACAAGGTAAAACGCAGGAGATAGCCCCCAGTGCCAAACTCGCGACGGCCATTTTTATCAGTGCCATTGTTTGTGTCATCCTATACGCCACTCTTATCTCAGACTCAGTAGCCTTGATCACCGACCCCAATTTGAGCCGTAACGATGCGATCATGGTCTTTATGTTAACGGCGGCCGCGGCGATTGTAACCTTTACTCGCATCGATGCCAGCAAGATCTCTGAAGCGTCAACCTTTAAGTCAGGAATGAGCGCCTGTGTTTGCGTATTGGGCGTTGCTTGGCTTGGCGACACCTTGGTCGCGGGTCATATTGATGAAATTAAAGACGTCGCAGCCGAGTTATTACAGCAGTATCCTTGGTTATTGGCATTAACGCTGTTTTTGGCATCTATGCTGCTTTACTCACAGGGTGCGACCACCACCGCATTGATGCCTGCTGCGCTCGCCATTGGTGTTGCGCCTATGACGGCGATAGCCTCTTTTGCCGCGGTCAGTGCATTATTTGTGTTGCCAACCTACCCAACCTTACTGGCTGCTGTCGAGATGGACGATACTGGCTCGACCCGCATAGGTCGCTGGGTTTTTAACCATCCCTTTTTTATTCCCGGTGTGGTGACCATTAGCACCTCAGTGCTACTTGGCTTTGTTTTTGGCGAGCTACTCTTAGGATAAGGCTTTGACTGAGCAAACCACGACTTAACCTCTATGCTGTCATCGCTGCAATGCTTGAGGTCATCGCTTAATAATTAATCGAGATGCTATTAAGTCATGACTAGCGGCATCCACCTATGCATTAATCCCCATTTCAACTAAGGCCTTCATCACTAAATTAAACCAGTTGTGCTTAGTTATTCCGCCGTATGGCTATGGGGGCTCATCAAGTACTGTCGGTGAGATGGCTCACCAGAGGTTATACAGACAGCCGTTAGCGCTTTTGGGGATTATGGCGATAGATGTACTCATCGGCCTACTGCAACAATCGGGTTATCTCTGTGAGTTCATTGGCCACCGCGGTGCCCAGAAGATGCAACGCCGTTAACCAAGATAGGCGATAGGGCTCATCTTGGGGCTGACACATGTGCGGCCACTGTTATCAAAGCGGGCAAAATTATCTGAGGTCTGGCCAATAGCGGGCGTAGGCTAAGCGGTCACTTAGCCCAACACAGATACTGATACTGATACTTGTTATTTATTGCTCCAAATCAAAACCTGCGCAAGCTCACCGCTTTTTCGCGTCGCGCGGTACATACCTTCGGTATTAAACGGCGTGGCAATGTTGCCACGTTGATCGATAGCAATTACCCCTCCAGTGCCGCCAGCGGTGATCAAGCGCTGATTAATCACCTCATCGGCGGCCTGAATAATCGATTTTTGTTGGTATTTCACTTTCGCACAGATATCACCCGCGACATGATAGCGGATAAAATACTCTCCATGCCCCGTTGCCGACACGGCGCACACCTTGTTTTCAGCATAAGTGCCAGCGCCGATAACGGGCGAGTCACCGATACGGCCAAACCGTTTGGCAGTCATGCCTCCGGTAGAGGTGCCTGCAGCTAAATTACCTTGCTTATCCAATGCAACGGCGCCTACGGTGCCGAACTTATAATCAAGCTGAGCCGGGTCGTCAAATAATCCGGCGCCTTGTGATCCGCCGCGCTCATCAGCCCCCTTGAGCTTGGCTTTGGCATCGAGTAACTGTTGATAGCGATGGTCATCATCAAAATACGTCACTGGCACTAAATCAAAGCCTTGGGTCAACGCAAACTCCTCTGCGCCACTACCTGCCAACATCACATGGGGCGAATGCTCCATCACACTGCGGGCGAGCGTGATGGGGTTCTTAATGTGTTTAACCCCCGCCACTGCACCGGCATTTAAGGTGCGGCCATCCATGATGGCGGCGTCCATCTCATGTTGGCCATCAAAGGTATATACCGCGCCAACACCGGCATTAAACAAGGGGCTATTTTCTAAGATACTGATGGCGGCGGTCACGGCACTCAAGCTATCTCCACCTTTTTCTAATACTTGATAACCCGCATCAACCGCCTGCTTTAACTTGGCGCGATAAGCTTGTTGCTGTGTATCAGTCAACTCAGCTTGTGAAATTGTGCCAGCACCGCCATGAATGGCTATCGAAAATGGCTGGGAAGATGACGCCGCGCTGGCCGTTGTGGCGACGATACTCAAGAGTGCAGTTAAGCTAAATAATTTGATAGTGCTGTTCACCTAAGGCTCCTTATTATGGTTTGCATTGTTTGTACCGATTTTAATTATTAATTACAATCATCATCTTGCTTGGCCGTAATAATCTGCGACAATAAAGCTTAATCACTTTTCAATTAGACAAAGGCTTTTTTGTTGCGAATTTTTTTCGTTAAGTCGCTTCTCCTCCTAGTGGTCACTTGGCTAGGCATTCATACATCACTAGCATCAGCAAATCAATGGCTTAATATTAATGTGGTGGGCGCTAATGAGGCGCTTACTCAAAATATCAATGCCCACTTAAGCCCTTTACCAACATCAGAGGTACAACGCCGCGCTTTTTTGTTTAATACCGCGGATAACCTGGATGCGGCACTGCATTCCCTCGGTTACTACCACGGCGTGGTAGAACAACAATTAGCCAGCCCAGAGCAAGGTCCCTGGCAACTGACCTTAACCGTGACGCCGGGTGAGCCGACTCTTGTCCAATGGATTGATATTCAACTAAGCGGTGAAATTCGCCAAGATAAGGCCGTCAACAGATGGCTAGCTAAACTCAAAATGAAACCTGGCGATATTCTTAACCATGGCCAGTATGAAACCATCAAGTCACAACTGCTTACCTTGGCATTAGCCAGAGGTTATTTTGATGGCCACTATGTCACCAATACCATAGTGGTTAACCGTGATCTCAATCGTGCCCAAATCAATCTGCATTATGATTCTGGACCACGATATAAAATGGGCAGTGTTAACTTTAGCGGCGACACTCTGATCCCAGGATTACTCGAACAATTAATTCCCTTCGAGCCCAACAGCGATTACAGCACTGGCGCCTTGGGGGATTTAAACCGGGAATTGGTCGACACGGGTTACTTCACTAACATCAAAGTATTGCCGCAACTGGATAAAATTGAACAACATAAAGTTCCTATTAAAGTCGAGCTGACGCCAAGACCCAGCCACTCGATTAAATTGGGACTGGGTGTCGATATTGGAAGTTCGGCCAACAATAGCGTCGAACCTAGAGTGCGCGTCACGTGGCGTACTCCGCAGATCAATCGCTATGGCCACTCACAAGAAACCAGTGTCGAATGGTCACCCGATCGCCCCAAATTTCTGACCACTTATACGATTCCACTTAGCCATCCGCTAGACGACCAGCTTAAAATTCGTGTTGGTTTGCTGCGCGACAAGTACGGTATAACACAAGTGTATGACGCTAACGATCGCAGTTACGTTAATACTGGGGAGCTAGAGTCCACTAAACGTAGCGCCGGGGTGTTAAGGCAAAAGCGCCTCGATAATAATTGGTTGCTCACCTATTCACTCGATGCCCTTAAAGAGTCTTACACTCAATCAGATATCTATTACGATCCTAATTTTTTGCTCATGGGCACGAGCCTAAGCCACACCCATCGCGGCGATAACTCGCTGGATCCTAAATCAGGTTTCTTTCAGTATTACAGTCTTGAATATGCCGATCCTAGCTTGGGTTCAGAAGTGCGTTTAACACGGCTACAAGCCAAGTTTAAGTGGATTGATACCTTTTTCGACAAACACCGCTTGGTCGCTCGTATGGATCTAGGTGCCAACCTTGCCGCCGAAGGTGACTTAGCGAATATCCCTCCCTCATTACGATATTTTGCCGGTGGCGATCAGAGTATTCGTGGTTACAGCTTTAATGAACTGGGCCCCTATATCGACTACCAAACACAAGATAATCAATTAGCTCGCATGGTGGTCGGCGGACGCTATTTAATGGTGGGCAGTATTGAGTACCAATATTATGTGACTCCAACTTGGCGGGTCGCGACCTTTGTCGATGGCGGTAACGCCTTTGATGTCGATCAAGTTGAGCCAATTGTGGCCGTCGGCGCGGGGATCCATTGGATCTCCCCCATTGGGCCAATTAAGCTCGATTTAGGGGTAGGGCTTAACGAGTCTGAAACCGTTGACCGCTCTTGGCGCATCCATTTGTCGATGGGAGCCGAGTTATGACCCAAGTGACACAAGAGTCATCGAACTCAGACTTACCAGCTAAAACAACACATAAAACCAAAACCTTAAGCGCCAGATTACTGCGCTGGCTAAAAAATACCATCCGTTTGGTGCTCTACCTACCGCTTTTGCTGTTAGTGATAGTGGCAGTGTTGTTTGGCACCCCGTTTGGCAGTCGAATTGCCGTGAATATCGCCGATACCCTTGTCGATGGATTGGCACTTAGCTATCAATCTGGCACCCTCAATAGGCAACTGAATCTGACCCATGCCCGTTGGCAAATGAATGGCCTCAATGTTGCCATTGACGACTTAGTTCTTAATTGGCGGCCGCTGTGTTTGCTACAACGTCAGGTCTGTGTTGAGGCATTAACCGCCACGGCGGTGAGCGTCGACATTGATACCGACCAACTTAGTGCTGACTCACCTGCACCCACTGTAGATGATGCTAGCCAACAGCAGCCACTGCAGCTGCCTGTGACTATCTTACTGACCCACGCTCAATTGCAACAGATCAAGGTGACGGTTAATGAGATGCAATTTAATGCCGAGCAGCTCAGTGGCAAAGCCAGCTGGTTAAGCAATGGCTTACGCATTCACTCTCTGGACAGTCTAGGCTTATTCATCTCTCTCTCACCAAGTGAGACCGCCCCCAAGGACAATAACGTCGCCCCTCCCCATCAGCAGGAGTCCGCGACCACATCTAGCCCGAAGAGTGAGCCACAAACAGAAGTCGCAGCTACCAATGATAGCCCATGGCCCCTAGCCTCCTTGCCTCAAGTGGCCATGCCCATGCCGATTTTTATCGATAACTTACAGCTCAACGACAGCCAATTGCAACTGAGCAGTCGCACTGACAAGTTCGCCGAAATCCGCTTACAAGCCAACTACATTGACTATCGTCTTGCCCTAGAGCTTCTGCAAGTCAAACACGATTACGGCCAAGTCAGTCTCGATGGTGATATTACCCTTAACGCCCATTATCCCATGACACTTCACCTTGAAACGGCAATCGATAAGATAGCCGAACTGCCAAGCTTGACCCAGCAAGGGCTCAGCCTTGAGCTTAGCGGCGATCTGCAGCAGTTACAGTTAACCGCAACGGGCCAAGGGCATATTAACTTAGACTTACAAGGTGAAATTGATTTAGTCGACCCCGAGCTCCCTTATCAGTTCAATTTGTCTAGCGAGCGATTGATGTGGCCACTCGATGCGCCACAGTATCAAGCCAAAGCTGTCACACTCGACACTCAAGGCTCACTCAGCAAGCAGCAAGCTAAGGTCAGTGCGCAGGTATTGACGCCTTATCATCCTAGCTTGCAACTGGAGGCCAAGTTAAGCCACAGCGAACAGACTATTGCGCTAAGCCAGCTAGATATTGTCAGCGACATGGGTCAGTTACAGGCAACTGGGTCGGTCAGTTACGGCGATGAAATCTCATGGGATTTAGCACTAGCAAGCGAGGCTTTGCAACTGGCCGACCTTAAGCTTAATAGCGACACTGTGCTACCCAGCACAGATATTACCGGCTCACTGACCAGCCAGGGCAAAGTGACGGGACAAGCGTGGCAAATTGGCATTCGAGAGGCCTCGCTTCAAGGCCATGTCGATGACTATCCGCTCCGACTAGAGGGTGATATCAAAGTTAACAATCAATGGCAGCTTAATGCCGACAGCTTAATCATCCATGCATTAGATGCTCAATTAGCTTTATCGGGCCACGTTGACCAGCAATGGGCCCTCAAGGGGCAATTGTCTGTGCCAGCACTCAATTTATGGCACCCTGAGGCCGCAGGCAATATTCAGGCCCACATTAATGTCTCTGGTAACAGCGACCATCCTGAAGTGACAGCCAATGTCGACAGTAACGAGCTCAGTTTTAGCGACTATTTAATCCACAAAACCAATATAAAAGCCTTCTATCGCCCGTTAGATGATCACCAATTGGCGTTATCGATAAAAGCATCGGATATATCGACTCCAGCGATCAAACTCAATACCATCAACCTTGGGATCAAAGGCGATCAGGCAACGCAGCAACTTAGCCTACAAAGTGATGGTGATGTTAAGCTTGATACCGTTATGGTATCGACGTTTGATAGCATAAAACAGCGATTAGCACTGTCTGTGGATAAGCTTAACCTTAATTCGCAGATGGGATTAGTACAGCTGGATCAGCCCATTCTCTTCGATTGGGATAATCAAACACAGCAAGGGCAGATTGCGCCATTTTGCTGGCAGCATCAACATGGAAAACTCTGCCTCAGTGACACAGCCGAACTCGGCAGTGCCGGCGATGCCAATGTGCAGTTTAACGGTGATGTGGGGGCAATCCTTAAACCTATATTGCCACAAAACCTCGCTTGGCAAGGCCCAGCAACATTGGACTCACACTTTAGCTGGGCACCTCAGCAAAAACCTCAAGCTCGGGTCGATTTAACTTTTAGTGCTGGACATGTGTTATTACAAACCAGCAAGCGCAAACTGGAAACCCATTATCGGCAACTGCAGATCAACGCTTCATTAGACGCCGATAAGCTCATGTTAACCACACAGCTTGATGCACAGGAGTTGGCACAACTCACCAGTGATATTGAGATAGGTGTGGGCCCTGATAAGCGCTTATCGGGTAGCATTAATATCGATAAGATTGACCTACAAGCACTGACCAACTTCACTCCACAATTAGAAACATTAAAAGGTGAAATCGACAGTAAGCTAACGTTATCGGGATCGCTGAGCCAACCGCAGATTGCCGGCAACATCCACTTGAGACAGGGACAGCTATTGGCAGCAGCCAACCCCACCCTACTCGATGCCATCAATATTGCTATCCAGCTGCAGGGACAAACGGCCAATATTCAAGGCGGCTGGCAAATGGGTGATGGTAAAGCGAGCGTCGGCGGGGAGATCGATTGGAGGGGGAAAGCGTTTCAAGGCAACTTAACGGTCAATGGCGACAAGCTAACCGTGATCCAACCTCCCATGGTCATTGTAGATGTATCGCCTGCGCTCAACATTCAATTTGGACCTAAGCAACTCGACATTAGCGGTAAAATTGATGTGCCATCGGGCCATATCAACATTGTCCAATTGCCAGAAGGTGGCGTGGCCGAATCCAGCGATGTGGTCTTTAACGACAGTATGGCGAGTGCGCAAAAAAACACTAGCCCAGTGGCTACCACCTCAAAAATAGACATCAAGGTCGGTGATCAGTTAACCATTGATGGCATGGGCTTAAAGGGTCGATTACAAGGTGCTTTAACCCTACGTCAAGAAGCCTTTAAACCGCCACTACTGTATGGCGATGTCAAAGTCGTGGATGGTTTTTACAAATTTATGGGGCAAAAATTGTCAATCGACACCGGTGAAGTGCAATTTGTCGGTCCTATCGATGTGCCTAACCTCAACATTGAAGCGGTGCGCGTCATTAAAAGCGAAGATGTTATCGCTGGAGTGCGCATCAGTGGTACGCCTTTAAAACCCATAGTCACACTATTCTCATCTCCTGCCAAAGAGCAAGCAGAGATCTTGTCATACATAGTTAAAGGCACTGGGTTTAACAATAATAATGACTCCCAAAATAACGCCTTAATGATGGGGGCGGCATTAACCCTTGGTAATCAATTGGGCGGCGGTGCGGTCAATACCATAGGCAGTTCGGCCACAGGCATTGTAGAAAAATTTGGTCTCTCCAACGTACAGCTCGATACCAATGATGATGGTAAAGTGGCTATCAGTGGTTTTATAGGGGATAACTTGATGGTTAAATATGGTATTGGCGTATTTAATCCAGGTTATGAGATGACAGTACGCTACTACCTACTCTCTCAACTCTATTTAGAAAGTGTCTCGGGCACGGTCGAAAAATCACTCGATATCTATTACAACTTCAATATCGATTAGCAGCTTGTATTAACTCGTTACGCTAAGCGCATTTTGCTAAAGCCATCCCCCTGACAAGCTAGGCTGTTGATAAGGCATTAATCTGACCTTGTGCATCACCACGCAGGCAGACTTTAGATATGAGTGCTTATGGATATGTATGCTTTTGTATATGAGTCCCACTCATAAAGATAAAGCGAATCAAGTAATATCGATATAAGCATCACACAGCCACAAAAAAACCGCGACTCACAGCGAATGTAAGCGCGGTTTGTTGTTTATTGATTTAGCCATGGACTCACTGCATTTATTTAGCACTTTATTGACAAGAGAAACCTCTTAATCATACGGTTAGCCACACAGCCATCACAATGATTTTTCTGCCTGTAACAAGAGATCATTTTTATACCGTTGCCAGACTTTACCGCTATTAATACCGTAGCTGCGCATCAACACCGGGATATCATTATGATTATGCTCTTTGGCTAACGCCTCGAGTGCCTGATAAAAATCAAGCGCCAACTCTCGAGCCTTATCGATGGCAAAATACTCTTTACCCACTCGGCTATATAAGCCTTTAAAGCCATTAAGGATCAATACGTAAAGTGGATTTCCCGAATGGTAAGCTAGGGTATGATGCAGTTGATAATCGAATTCGATATAGGCTTTTGCTTCATCTTTTAAGGTGGCTAATGGCGCTAACGCTTCTAGCACTTTATCAGGGTTATAACGTACGGCCCCTTTAAAATAGATAGCGCTGATATTGGTACGAGCCGACAATAGTTGCTCTAACAAGACAGGCTCGCCAGCTGGATTAAGTTCGGCAATGGTCTCTAATACATTTAAACCGGAAGTTTCCCAGATATCATTAACCCTAGTAGGCTTACCATGTTGAATAGTCAACCAACCATCACGAGCCAATCGCTGTAATACTTCGCGTAAAGTGGTACGGGTCACCCCGATAAGTTCAGACAGCTCGCGCTCTGCGGGTAAAATAGATCCTGGAGGGAATTTACCTTCCCAAATAGAACGTACAATATATTTTTCGGCAAAGCTTGCGGGCCCTTTCGCTTCAATTATATCTTTGTTTTTCGGCGGTACTGGTGCTTGGGGGACAGTTGTCATCAGGCCACTATTCCAAATCTATGAGAGTAATTTTGGCACTGATCATACCAGAGCGACGAAAAATGGAAACCTAATCTGCGACATTACTTACTCACCCAGAAATGACATAGTTCTCAAATATTCACTAAGCGTGCTGTCGATCAAGCATCGTTTTGCTAACTTATTGTCCTAAATCTTAGTTTTTAAACTTTAGCGTCAAAAAAGTATTAATTTATAGATATCATTGGGCTACACTGTGGCGAACTTCAGTCTGTTCCTTGATCTTTTTCTATCAAAAACAATTAAACATTTGAGAGGGTGCCATGCCTGTGACCATGAGTCGGGCGTTTATTGATAACTTCTTAGGAAATTCTCCTAAGTGGTTCAAAATCGCAATTTTATCGTTTCTAGTGATTAATCCCATCGTATTCTATATCAACCCATTTGTGGCGGGTTGGTTATTGGTGGTCGAGTTCATATTCACCTTGGCTATGGCATTAAAATGTTACCCGCTACAACCTGGGGGGCTATTAGCCATTGAGGCCGTGATCATCGGTATGACCTCCCCTAGCCAAGTGCTGCATGAAATTGAAGCCAACCTTGAAGTGTTATTACTGTTGATCTTTATGGTCGCCGGTATCTACTTCATGAAGCAGCTACTGCTATTTGTCTTCACTAAGATGATCACTAAGGTACGCTCGAAAATTATCGTCTCTTTGATGTTTTGTATTGCCTCGGCATTTTTATCGGCGTTTCTCGATGCATTGACCGTTATTGCAGTGATCATTGCCGTCGCTGTCGGGTTCTACTCGATCTATCACAAGGTCGCGTCGGGCAAAAATTTCTCCGATGATCATGATCACACCAGTGATCAGCATGGTGATGGGCACTCTTTATGTGAAGATGAACTGGAAGCTTTCCGCGGATTTTTACGCAACCTATTAATGCACGCAGGTATAGGTACGGCATTAGGTGGTGTTTGTACCATGGTGGGTGAGCCGCAAAACCTGATCATCGCAGCCCAAGCCAATTGGCAATTTGGTGAGTTTGCTCTGCGTATGGCACCAGTGACAGTACCCGTGTTTGTTGCCGGTATCCTCACCTGTTTCTTAGTTGAGAAGTTTAAAGTGTTCGGCTATGGTCAACAATTACCAGAAGCGGTACACAAGATCTTGGCTGATTACTCTTCATACGAGGATGCACGTCGGACTAAACACGACAAAATGAAGCTAGCTATCCAAGCGTTAGTGGGTATTTGGTTGATTGTTGGTTTGGCATTCCATTTGGCATCAGTAGGCTTAATTGGCTTATCAGTCATCATTATTACCACGGCATTTAATGGTGTCACTAACGAACATGCTTTAGGTAAAGCGTTTGAAGAAGCCTTACCTTTCACGGCGTTACTGGCGGTGTTCTTCGCTATTGTGGGTGTCATTATCGATCAACAACTGTTTGCTCCAGTGATCCAATGGGCATTAAGTTATCAAGGTAACACCCAATTAGTGATCTTCTACATTGCTAACGGTTTACTGTCGATGGTCAGTGATAACGTGTTTGTGGGTACCGTCTACATTAACGAAGTAAAAGCAGCGTTATTGGATGGTCAAATTACCCGCGATCAGTTTGATCTACTCGCGGTGGCGATTAATACCGGTACTAATTTACCGTCAGTTGCGACCCCTAACGGTCAAGCTGCGTTCTTATTCCTGTTGACCTCTGCCATCGCACCGCTCATTCGCCTCTCCTATGGCCGTATGGTCTGGATGGCACTACCTTACACTATCGTGTTATCGGTGGTCGGCGTGCTGGCGATTGAAACCGGGTATTTAACTGATATGACCCAGTACCTCTATGATTCACAGATGCTGATCCATCATTCAGTAGCCGAAGTGAGTCAAGGTGCTGTTAGCGGTCATTAATTTGTTGATTGACCTCAGCGACGTTGTTTCGTAAAGTCGTAAAAACGCCTCTCAATGTGAGAGGCGTTTTTTTATAGGAGAAGATTGTTTGAGTCCACTCACTCGTTTTGCTCAATCTCGTACCGCATGGTTAATATTATTTGCCAGTGCGGCGGCACTCGAAGGCTGTGCCTTATATTTTCAATATGTGATGTTACTTGATCCCTGTGTGATGTGCATTTATCAGCGCCTAGCTCTATTTGGCGTGTTGTTTGCTGCTGCATTGGGCTGTATAGGTTATCGCCACCGTGTAGTGCGTCTAATGAGCATTATATTATGGGGGATTAGCGCCGCATGGGGCTTAAAACTGGCCATTGAATTGGTGGATATGCAGACGAATCCATCGCCTTTTTCGACCTGCTCTTTCCTACCGGAATTTCCGGCATGGATGCCCCTACATGAATGGTTACCTTCGGTATTTATGCCAACAGGCATGTGTACCGATATCCCATGGCAGCTATTTGGTGTCACCATGGGACAATGGATGATTGTGGCATTTAGCGTCTATTTACTGGCCTTAATTATTTTTGCCATCCCCGCTTTGAGTCAAACCAAAGACTCGCGTAATTAAGCCAGCGCCTCTTAGTTAATCGACCATAAAAATGCCCGAGTATCACTACTCGGGCATTTTTATGGTGTGGCTTTTAACTAAGATCTTACCACTATATATTCATTAGATAGTGTCAATTTCGATATGATAAGTTCTACATTCGAAGGCACGGTTACTCGCAATCCTTGAGCGGCCATAACACAATATGATCCTCTAAATATTTCACTTTCGTTTCATTAACCACTTTACCTTGGGTAGACATCCCCAGCGCATGCATCTGCTGTTTGTCGCCCGTCACTAACGGATGCCAACTGGGCAAACTGCGCCCTAGATATAACCGTCGATATGCACAGCTATCGGGTAACCAAGTCAGCTCAGCGATATTATCCAGTGTCACTTTAGTGCAGCTGGGAACAAAGTCAAAACGCTGCTCATAGTGGCGACATTGACACTGCTGCGCATCCAACAATTGGCAACTGACGTTGGTGTAATACAACTCCTCAGTCTCATCATCAATAATCTTATTTAAACAACACTTGCCACAGCCATCACACAACAGTTCCCACTGTTCACTGTTCATCTGTGCCAAGGTTTTTTCTTTCCAAAACGCCATGTTTTTCATTCTATACAATGCCTGCACACGCAGACGGGTTGACATTATTTTAGCCCGGTATGGCTGATAGCAACGTCCTATTATTGTATGGCTGGATACTTGATCCGCTCAGACAGATAGGTCAAAGACAGCAGGTCATAATCAGATGCATTCCACTGGGTTAGCGCACGATAATTGTCATACACCAAGTATTTCCGTCCCTTAATGCCGTCAGGCATAATGAGCGATACTTGCATATCTTGTTTGTTCGGCAAGTTAGTACCATCGAAACGTTTAACCCCTAATGCCTGCCACTGCGCAAAGCTCTTGCGTGTCTCTATGCCAATCAGATCGAGTGGAATAGCCTGAGGCACTTGCACTTGGCGCCCCCACGTCTGCTGGTCATTCCAACCTAATTGCTGTAAATAATAGGCTGTCGATGCAAACGCATCATTGAGATTATGCCAAACATCGATGATGCCATCATCATCAGCATCTTGGCCAAAACGGTTATAATCGCTAGGAGAAAAATGCGCATAGCCCATTTTTCCTGAGGCGTTACTCTTTAATGCATTGAAATCAATCTGCTTACGCTCAATCACTTTAAGCGCATCCATAAATGCTTGTCGGTTTTCAGCAACATTATCGCCATGATATGCATTAGAAGCCGTGACAGCTAATATCGGATAATGACCCACATCATTCCCCGATTTTGACGTCAATCCCCATAAGGCGATGACAAATCGAGGCTGCACACCATAGTGAGCACCTAAGCGATCAAATTGGGCTTTATTGGCCTGATATAAGCTTCTCGACTGCTCGATTAATGTGCTCGTTACCTGTTCTAAATGCTGCTCTAAAGTCAAAGGGATACTCGGGGGCTCTAGATTAAACGACGCTTTCTTAAATAACTTAATTTGCGGAAAAATAGCACTAACGGTAGCATCAGAGACCCCTTCAGTAAGCGCCTGTTGTTGCAACACATCCAGGTATTGCTCAAACATTAAGTCTGATGGGGCAGCTTCTGCAGCAGATAGAGATATTACTAAGGATAACAGTAGGCTTCCCCACAATGTATTTGCAAACATGCACATTCCTTTCATCATGAGCCACATAATGGATCAGTCACGACTATAGCCGATCTCTTTTTTATATTCTTCGAGTAGGTTTATCGGTGGTGGTGGTAACTGAAGATAATAGCCCTTCTCTTTGAGTTCAACCTTTACCTTATTGATATCGGCAATCCCTAAATGTTGACGCTTATCCAGTGGCACTATCATGACTAATTCTGGTGCACCAAACATCTGCATCAATTGCTCAGGTACCCGTTCAAATTCATTGCGTTTTTCAACAAACAGATAAGAGTCCGCTTTAAGTCGACTTTTGTATACTGCACAGATCATATTGAGTGAAATTCCTGTTGATTCAACTTGCCAGCAAATGAGGCACACTATACCATGTGGCCTAGGATTATAATAATATCTAACTGGCGTTAGCCGGTTTATTTTATAAAGAGCAAAATTAGGAATGCAGAAACCTAGCCTCGAATTAAAAGGCTCTTCTTTTACGCTTTCAGTACTGCACATTAATCATGCTGATCTCAATAAAGTTGCCGCTGAATTGGACAACAAATTAGCGATTGCGCCGCAATTTTTTATCGGTGCACCTCTAGTGGTAAACTTAAGTAGTATTCAAGATGCTAATTATCCATTAGCAGGGCTTAAAGATCTGTTGCTGTCGCGTAACTTAGTCATTGTGGGGATCACAGGGGCTCCCAGTGCCATAGCTAACCAGGCTCAATCCCTTGGACTGGCCATCATTAAATCTGGCAAACAAAGCGCCAATCAACCGCAATTACCGAGAACCACCAAAATAGTGAAGCAAAATATTCGCTCAGGACAGCAGATATACGCTCAAAATGGCGATCTCATTATTGTCGGCGCCGTGGGTAATGGTGCTGAAGTGATTGCAGATGGCAGCATACACATATACGGTAGTCTAAGAGGTAAAGCCATGGCGGGTGCCAATGGTGACAGAAATGCCGTCATTATTGCACAAACGCTGGACGCGGAACTGGTGTCCATCGCAGGGCAATATTGGCTAACCGAAAATCTTCAGGCACATGCCACGATAAAAAGCGGTTGTATTCGGCTCGAAGGTGACAGCCTTACCCTCGACGCATTATCGCTATAGCAACACATTAAGGATAGAAATGCACATGGCACAAATCATTGTTGTCACCTCAGGTAAAGGCGGAGTGGGCAAAACCACTTCTAGCGCAGCGATAGCCACTGGGTTGGCCTTAAAAGGACATAAAACCGTCGTTGTCGATTTTGATATCGGCCTACGTAACCTCGATCTCATCATGGGGTGTGAACGTCGGGTTGTTTACGATTTCGTCAACGTGATTAACGGCGAAGCCAATTTAAATCAGACCTTAATCAAAGATAAGCGCACCAGCAATTTGTATATTTTGCCGGCGTCGCAGACTCGAGATAAAGATGCGCTGACCAAAGAAGGGGTTGGCCGAGTGCTCGACGAGCTGCGTAAAGAGTTCGAGTACATTATTTGCGATTCTCCTGCCGGCATTGAAACAGGCGCAATGATGGCACTTTATTTTGCAGATATCGCGATCGTTACCACTAATCCAGAAGTCAGCTCAGTCCGCGATTCGGACCGTATCTTGGGTATGTTACAGAGTAAATCTAAGCGCGCCGAAGACGGGCTAGAACCAGTCAAAGAATTTTTACTGTTAACCCGTTATTCACCTACTCGAGTGGCGACTGGTGAAATGCTTAGCGTCGCTGACGTTGAAGAAATTTTAGCCATCCCACTCTTAGGGGTTATTCCTGAATCACAAGCGGTTTTAAAAGCCTCTAACTCTGGTATTCCCGTTATCGTCGATCAAGAAAGTGATGCAGGTCAAGCCTATAGTGATAGTGTGGCACGTTTACTCGGTGAAGATGTTGCAATGCGTTTTGTCACCGAAGAGAAAAAAGGATTCTTAAAAAGGATATTTGGTAGCTAATTATGTCTTTACTCGATTATTTTAAAACCAAGAAAACACCGAGCACAGCAGTGACAGCCAAAGAGCGACTGCAAATTATCGTGGCCCACCAACGTGGAGAGCGTGATGTGCCTGACTATTTTCCTGCGATGAAGCAAGAGATCATCGAAGTGATCCGTAAATACGTGCAGATTGACTCAGACCAAGTCACTGTGCAGTTAGATCAAAACGATGACCATCTATCCGTGCTTGAGCTCAACGTGACCTTGCCTGAAAAATAGTCGTAACCTCACCAATGACGCTGTTTAAGCTAATGAATATGGCAAACAGTAAATGGTTACAAAGACAAATAAGCCCTCATCAATGAGGGCTTATTTATAGCGAATTGTCATGATGACTTGTTAATTAGCCAAACAAGATCATGATGTTAGACTAACTGCCTACTAACGTTAAATGGTCAACTGCTGCAACTTATCTTGGGTGAGTGAAGCTCGCCAACCACATAACAAGAGTGGTAAATCACCCGTTTGCCCTTCCCAGCGCCACTGTAAATATTCATGAATATGACGCTTTGAACCAATTAGCTCCATCGGTACATCGTGCTGCTCGGCAATCTCTGTCAGGCAGTTTTTAAGCTGTTTAAAGGCCGACTTATAACCCGGCTTTAATGCAATCACATCAATCGCTTTGGGCAGATTATTCAGATCTGCTGTGGCCATCACAGCGACTATCGCCTTAGCATGCACCCGCTTTTCTTGCTCAGTAAGCTCCGACATCTTAAAGATATCGGCAGTCGTTTTAGGCTGTTTTTTAGCTAACGCGATCAATGCATGATCTTTAATGACAAAACCCAAAGCTAAATCTTTAGCCAAGGCTTTCTCAAGGCGCCACTTAGCCAGCACTTTTAAATACGCCAGCTGTTTAGGGTTAAGCTGAAAACTATTTTTAACTTTAAGGTAAGCCGTTTCACCATCGGGAGCATCCAAGCGCCCTTGCGTCATGCGCTCTCCTTCTTCATAAAGCCAAGCCAATCGGCCGGATGCCTCAAGCTTGCTTACCAGTTGCGGGTATAACTGATACAAGTATTCGACATCATTGGCCGCATAATGTAACTGCGCCTCGCTCAAAGGGCGCTTGAGCCAGTCGGTGCGAGACTCACCTTTATCTAACGTGACATTTAAGCAATGTTCAACCAACTTAGCGTAACCTAAACCATGCCCTAAGCCACATAACGCCGCGGCAATTTGGCTGTCAAACAAGACCTTAGGTTGGCATAGGCCATATTTTGCCAACACTTCGAGATCTTCACTGCAAGAGTGCAACACAGTAATAATATCATCGCGCTGAAACAGCGCCCAAAAGCCGCTGAGATCGTTAACTGCCAATGGATCGATTAAGGCCAACGATTTACCGTCATACACCTGGATCAAGCCTAAACGCGCATAATAAGTGCGTGTGCGAACAAACTCGGTATCCAGCACCAGCACACTCGCTTGACTATACTGCGCTACAAGCTCAGTTAAGCTTGCATCATCCTCTACATATTGAAACGCTAACAATCTCATCTCCCCAAACACGGATCTATTTATCGCAGCGACATTAACTCAGCATGCGATCACTTAATGTCACCGCAATTAACATAAAAGCCGGCAATAAGCGCCGGCTTTTAGTTAACATTAATACGGTTGATACCTAATGACTGATACCTAATACCTAATACCTAATACCTAAGCTTAACTACGCTGATTTGGCCTCATCGCGTAATTCGCGGCGCAAAATTTTGCCGACATTACTCTTAGGTAACTCATCTCTAAATTCTACCAGCTTAGGCACTTTATATCCCGTCAAATGATGACGACAATGCTTAATTAGCTGCTCTTCGGTCAAAGATTTATCGTTCGCGACCACAAAAATCTTCACCAACTCGCCACTCACCTCATGCGGTACGCCAACGGCTGCGACTTCCACCACCTTAGGATGCAATGCAACTACCTCTTCGACTTCATTAGGAAACACGTTAAAGCCAGACACTAAAATCATGTCTTTTTTACGATCAACAATAAAGAAGAATCCTTGCTCGTCCATGTAGCCTATGTCACCGGTTGCCAAATAGCCTTGGGCATCAATGACTTTTGCCGTTTCTTCTGGACGTTGCCAATAGCCTTTCATGACTTGTGGGCCTTTAGCAAACAACTCTCCAGTCTCCCCTTGTGCCAATACATTACCGTCATCATCACGCACCTGCATATCGGTATTGGCTACAGGAAAACCAATAGATCCGTTATAACCTTCAAGATTATAAGGGCAGCAAGCCACCAGAGGTGAGGCTTCAGTTAATCCATAACCTTCCAGTAATCTTGTCTTGGTGATCCCCTGCCACTTATCGGCCACTGCACGTTGCACCGCCATACCACCGCCAATTGACAGTTTAAGTGCAGAGAAATCTAATGTCTGAAACTCCATAGAGTTCACCAAGGCATTAAACAGCGTATTCACCCCTGTCAGTGCCGTAAAGGGGTGTTTCTTTAACTCAGCCACAAACGCTGGGATATCTCTAGGGTTAGTGATCAATAGGTTATTGGCCCCTTTATGAAGAAACAATAAGCAGTTAACCGTTAATGCAAAGATGTGGTACAAGGGCAATGCCGTCACCACAAACTCTTTACCGTTTTCCAGTAAAGGGGAGTAAGCGGCATCGGCTTGCAATAAATTACTGACAATGTTGCCATGGGTCAGCATCGCACCTTTAGACACCCCTGTGGTACCACCTGTATATTGCAAAAAGGCCACATCATCGGCATTTAGCGTGGGCTTAACATACTGCATACGGCGCCCTTTCGATAACGAACGGCGCATAGAAATGGCGTGTGGGAGGTGATACTTAGGTACCATCTTTTTAATATATTTCACCACGAAATTCACTAGGGTGCGTTTAGGCGCGCTCAGCAGATCGCCAAGCCCAGTTAAAATCACGCTTTCAACAGGAGTATCTTCAACCACTTCTTCCAGCGTACTGGCAAAGTTAGAGACGACGATAATCGCTTTGGCACCCGAATCATTAAGCTGATGCTTTAATTCCCTAGGGGTATACAGTGGATTGACGTTAACCACCACCATCCCGGCACGCAAAATACCAAACAGTGCAATAGGATATTGCAACAAGTTTGGCATCATGATGGCAACGCGATCGCCTTTTTGCAGCTTAAGTTCATTTTGTAAGTAGGCGGCAAACGCACGGCTACGCTCTTCGAGTTTGCGGTAAGTCAGTGTCGCGCCCATATTCACAAATGCAGGCTGATCGGCATATTTTGCCACTGAACTTTCAAACAGATCGATTAGCGAACTGTACTGTTTCTCGTTAATAATGGCGGGTACATCATCGGGTAAATTTTTCGTCCAAAGCTGTTCCACTAGATCTCTCCTAAATCCCGAGGCAGAGTTATTGTGAATGAAATCAATCACTAATCGTTTCAAAAAACAGAAACTAAACACTGACTTATCAATATTGTAAGTAACACCCAAAAATCATACAGGCGTTTTAATTTTGAACATCATCACATAAATAGAGTAAAAATCCTAGACTAATTTTGCGTACCGATGATTATTCAGTCGACTGACTCATGTCAGCTTAAAAATTCACAAATATGCTTTGCCACCTGCTGTGCATTCCCCATATGCAGATGATGGTCACCCTCGAGTTCTACATGGGTTATTGCCTCGTACCAATCAAGCACTTGCTGGGCGATTTCTGGCTCGCGTTGATAACCATCACGAGCAGTAATCAGCAACACGTGGCCAGTATGGCCTTGCATTAATCCAGTCAGATGTTCGAGGTTAAGCCGCATCGGCGAGTCCAAAGTCAGCCTTGGATCGGTGCGCCATCGCATCAGTGCTTCATCATCATTAACATTACGTTCGATGATAAGTCGACACCAAGGTGTTGCCAGTCCGGTTAAACGATGCCGTGCCGTTACGGCACTCTCAAGTGTAAAACTGCGCGATGGCGCGCTCTTTCTGGTCAACAAACGGCGATAACCTTGAAAACTGCGAACCAAACGTCGCCGGCTATTTGCTGGCGCTTCAAATAGTGGTGCCATTGCTTCAATCAATATCCAGTGGGGCACTTTGTCGGCAAATGCAGCACTATAAGCAGAGGTCACAATGGCGCCGAGTGAGTGGCCTATCACCGCATAAACCGGTTTAATCGCCATCACAGCATCCAGCAAGATATCGACATCATAAAGATAATCAATCCAATGCAGCGGATAGGCGCCGGGTCGATGTTGTGAGCGACCGTGCCCTGGCCAATCAATGGCCAACACTTGAAAGTTATCAAGATACTGGGTTAATGGCGCAAAGCTGTTGGCATTATCTAACCAACCATGCAACGCCAGTAACAATGGCTTATCGTCGCTTCCCCATACTCTTGCGGCCAAACGAATATGAGGTAACTGAATCGTTACCTCATTTTCTGCGCCGCAAGATTGCCATAGCAGGCTCTTTTTGTCAGGCATTTATTACTACTTTTTGATAAATTTGAGCGTCATGCGATCGCTTTCGCCTATTGCTAGGTATTTTTGCTTATCTAGCTCACCTAATCTCAGACTTGGCGGTAAGGTCCACACCCCTTTAGGATGATCTTTGCTGTCTTTGGCATTGGCGTTAATTTCGCTGCTAGACACTAAAGTAAAGCCTGATTGCTGCGCCAAATCGATGATCTCATCTTGCACCATATAACCTGAGCTTAACGCCATTCCAGGCTTAGCCCTATGCTCAACAATGCCCAGTACTCCACCGGGTTTTAGCACCTGATAAGCACTGTCAAACACATTCTCTAACTGATCTGAACTCGCCCAGTTGTGAAGATTACGAAAAGTCAGCACTGCATCGACGCTGTTATCTTCACCTAACTCGGTCAGGCGTGGTGGAGCAAATGCCAAAGATGAAGCTTGACCAAGCATTGAGCGATTTTCATCAAGCCACTGCTCTAATGCCTTACCTAAACGAATTTGATAGTCAGGTAACTTAACTCCTTCTGGCGGGTTGGCGTCGAAGTTTGCCGCAATATAATGTCCTTCGGCGGCTAAATATGGCGCCAAAATCTCTGCATACCAGCGTCCACCAGGCCACCAGGCCACAATTCAATCACGGTATCTGTGGGTTTAATACCAAAAAAAGTGAGGGTTTCACCGGGATGACGATATACATCTCGCTGAAGATTTGCCTCTTGGCGTAGGTCATTGTTTAAAGCTGCGGTCAATTGTGGATTCACTTCGGTTTGTGCATTTGCCACTGTTCCCAACAGCGATGGCACTAATAACGCGGCAATTAATGTCATTTTTTTCATTATAATTCTCCCTGATAAAACCTTAAACCTATCAGCCTCAGCCAATAAATAATACCTAAATAAACAGTTAGGATCAGTTGATCTTTCGCGCTTGATGTTTGTTCTAATGCAATGCTGTTATTGCCAAGTATGAACAATGATGCTCAACGGGTTAACCTACAGGTGCGTAACGGCGTAACAACAGGATTGAAATAAACTCACAGGATCGCGTTTATTGGCTTTGTTGCCTGTGTGCTAGGCTACTTACATGGAGCGACTTCTTTTGGCTAAGGCTAAAGGTCATAACCGCCGACTTGCAAAATTGTCATTAACTTCGCCCCCGTAGAGAAGGTCAACAGATCCGAGTTATATTTTGGTATTGAGTTATTCGTTATTTGGCAGCGTCATCGATACGCCGCCAGCACAACCACAACATCAGCAGGCTGGTCAATACCCAGAGTGTCACCCAAAACACCGCTGGCAACCATGTCAGCTGTGCCAACATCGCGGCATCTCCCAGACCTGTTAAGCCAAATAATACCGTTGGACTGGCCAAAGCATTTAGCATCACCATCAATGCCATCACCCTGAGTGATAACGTCAATATTGGACTGTGACTTAACTTTAGCGGTAATAAAAACAGCAATGCTAATAGCGACAAAATACCAAGCGTCAGCAGATCGCGCCCCCACAGTAACATGGTCAACAATACCGCTAAGCCTAAAACAGCAAAACTAAGCCGTATCCACTGCCGCCACGTGGCTAAATTAAAAATCAGTAATCCCCATAAGGCTGCACCAAAATACCCAGCAAAACCTATGACCACAGGCCAACCACCTTGGCTAAAACACAGCCCCGCGCCATTAGGAAACAGTTGGATATGGCTAACGACGCCGCCCGTTATCAAGGTCGCTAAGCCATGAGAGATCTCATGAAAATAACTCTCTAACCATTTAAATGGCACGCTGATATAGGGAATACGCGTTAGCACCAGTGCCAGCAACAGTTCGACGATAAACTGACCACGACTTGGGATTGAGATTGCACTAGGTGCTGGTAATTGACCGAGCGGCGCCATTAGTGACTCAGCCTAGGCAAGTAGTAACTGTGATTTACGGTATGACTAATTAAGCTATTGTTATTTAAGCAATAGCAACTTAAATCGCGTACATAACCTAAGACATCAGGTGACAAAAGCGATTTCAGCTCAGCAGAAACGGTTAATCTCCAGATAGAGACAAAAGAAGTAAAATCAACCCAAAGCCTGCCCACGCTGAGCCGCTTAAGCATAAGTGTCGATACCCACCATTTGCGAAATCGCTTCTCGCTGGGCGGCATGTTCGTGGTGAAGGTAAGTTGTAATCGCGCCTAGCTTGGCTTGAGTGTTCTGCTCATATTCGAGCTTGGCATCGAGACGGGCATCGAGTTGCATAACACTTGAGTTGTCTGCATTATCAGCATTGTCAAGTTCCACCTCAGTGGCGCCTGACTGGCCTTGTTGACGCAATAGATCGCTAGACTCAATCGCTTTGACATCAATAATCGCAGGCAAGTCTTGTGCCGCCTTGAGCGGCGCAATGCTGTCACTGATGGTTGTTGCGCTTGGCAATGTATTGCTACGCAGCACATGACCTGATTGGATCTGCATTCACTTACCTCATAGCGTGGCGCTTGATATATGCAGTTCGCCACGACAACGATTAGATTATCGATATTGACTCATGTATTACTCGTTACAACAGCCCCTAGCTTTTAGCATTGTAAACTTGTTAGGGTTAACCTCAAAGTCAACTCCTATAAGTTTAAAACAGATCACTCACGGCCGGGTAACTTTTTCCACGTAACGGTATCACGTAAATAAACCGGTTCAAGTCCTTCTACATCTGTAGATTGCCCTGCACCATGGGCGATATCAGCAAGTTTCAACATATATTTAGCTTCTGGAAACTTGGCCTCTGGTGCCACCACCATACCATCGATAAGCAACTCAGGATAAGCATCAAAGCCGGTGCCACATGCCATCACCGCGTACTGATAATCTAAAGCACGGCTGACTTCAGCAGGAGTACACACGTTTTCTCGGCCTATCAGTGTCGCTACACCAGACTGATTAATAAATTCGCCCCAATAGACTTCACCCATACGGGCATCGATGGCAGCCACGACTTGCGCCGTGCCATGAATATCCATTGTCGCCTGCGCCATCGCCTGTAAAGTTGAAATACCCACTACAGGTAAGTCTTGGCCTAACGCTAATCCTTGAGTCATTGATGTGCAGATGCGTATACCGGTAAAACTGCCTGGGCCGCGGCCATAGGCTATCAAGTCAACATCACTTAACCCAATATTGGCATCATTGAGCACCTTATCGACCATAGGTAATAGCCTTTGGCTGTGTTCACGCGGCGCATCGGCCTGCTGGGCATACACTTGCCCCTGATACCTTAAGGCCACCGAGCAAGATTCGGTGCAGGTGTCTAGTGCAAGCAGTGTCAAAGATGAAGCATTGTCTGTATTATCAGGCATTAATCTAACCAAAATAGGAATAAAAGCGCATGTTGATCGTCAATCGATGTTCATTAAGGTAACCAGTATCGCAGCGCGAAAAGACTCGCTCCAGTAATCGAGTGACAATAACATATTGAATGACGCCGATTATAACGTAAATTCAAATCAGGTATAGCCCAAAAGCGTGCATAGACTAAAGCTAACTCAAGATATTGCGCCGCTTTGCGCACTTGTGTTCACCTTCCCGCATCTTAACCTCTCGATATAAGTAACATAAGTCAATAACATCAAGCTGCACCTTATAAATCGCTATCATTACCATCACGCAGCTGCGGTACGTAAAAAGGCTTTCGTATTTTGGGCCAATTGGCAAGAGTCACTTTGTTGAAAATTATTTCATGGTCAAATTGATGAAAAACGATACCATAAAGGCCATATAGCCAAAATACTCAGCCCATAAGACATTCTGACCACAAGGATCGGCAGCACCATGACACAGGATACAAGTATGAGCACACCACCTCTTAAGATCATTATTGTGGGTGGCGGCGCTGGAGGTCTAGGCCTTGCAACCCAATTGGGGCATAAACTGGGGAAAAAAGGCCAAGCGGAGATCACCTTAATCGATAAAAACCGTACCCATATTTGGAAGCCGCTACTCCATGAAGTCGCCACCGGCTCACTCGATGCCGATCTCGATGGTGTGGTCTATTCGGCCCATGCGGTGCGCCACGGTTATCAATTTCAATTAGGCGAACTCAATCATGTCGATCTTAAGGCTCAGTGCATTACGCTTGCCCCGATCATGAACGCTAATGGGGAAGCCCTACTCCCCAGCAGGCAGCTCAGTTATGATAAATTAGTCATCGCTGTTGGCAGTGTCAGTAATGATTTTGGCACCCCAGGGGTACAAGAGCACTGCTACTTTTTAGACTCCCACCAGCAAGCCAATCGATTCCATAATGCACTGTTAGACAGCTTTACTCGGGTGCATCAATCGGATGAACTCGGCGCACTAAAAATTGCCATTGTTGGCGGCGGCGCCACAGGCGTTGAGCTGTCGGCAGAGCTATACCATGTCACCGAGCAACTCAAAATGTACGGTTTAAGTAAGATGACCGCCGATAAACTGAGCATCAGCTTGATTGAAGCGGGCCCGCGTATTTTACCTGCGTTACCTGAACGGATTGCCGCCAGTGCAGCGCGGGAGTTAACGGCACTGGGCGTTAATATCAGAGAAAACACCCGTATTAATCAAGCCACGGCGCAAGGTTTTATCACCGCCGATGATGAGCTCATCGATGCGCACCTGATGTTGTGGGCTGCGGGGGTTAAGGCCCCCGAGTTTATTAAACAGATTGAGGGGCTCGACCTTAACCGCGCCAACCAAATTCTGGTAAAAGGCACATTGCAAAGTACCCAAGATGATAACGTCTATGTGATTGGTGACTGCTGTGCATGTCAGCAAGCCGATGGCAGTTTTGTCCCACCGCGCGCACAATCGGCACATCAGATGGCCCAATGTGTTGAACACAATATGCTTGCCGAGATAAAACAACTGCCATTGCAAGACTATGTTTATGTCGATCACGGCTCTTTAGTCAATCTATCGCGTTACAGTACCGTCGGTAGCTTGATGGGTAACTTAACCAAAAACAGCATGTTTGTTGAGGGGAAGATCGCTCGCTTTATGTATATCTCGCTATACCGTATGCATCAAAAGGCGATCCATGGCATACCGAAAACCTTGGCATTATGGATGGCAGAAAAAATGATGCGCGTAGTGCGCCCCAGAATGAAGCTGCATTAAGCTCAATCACTCGCATCCTCAAATAAACAGCCTGTATGCTCTGTTTATTTGAGCCGCCAAGTCGCTATTAGCACAAATAGCAGTAAGACAAGATGAACATCTAATCGATTTCACTTATGCGTTTTTCTTAAGTATTTTAACTTAAGCACTTAAAGACTCAGCTATCAATGTCAGCCTTAAAAGCGAACGTTACCGTCTGTTGGGGCTCAATCTATCTGCTGCAAAAAGGTAATTGCTTGGTCAAGATCCCGGGTGCGGTGCATAGGTGGCAATGAGTTGATAAACGCCTGTCCGTAGGGGCGATTAACGATGCGGTTATCGCATAAAATCAACACGCCGCGATCTTTTTCATCACGGATCAATCGACCAACGCCTTGATTTAAAGTGATCACCGCTTGGGGCAATGACAAACTCATAAAGGGATCGAGCCCATCACGCATGACCCCCTCGGCTCTCGCCTTATACAAGGTGTCATCGGGTGACATAAACGGCAGTTTATCGATAATGACGCAACTTAACAGTTTGCCGCGCACATCAACCCCCTCCCAAAATGCCCCCGTACCCAACAAGACAGCATTACCCAATTGGCGGTACTTTTTCAGCAAGGTTTGTTTGCCCGCCTGCCCTTGTACTAATAAAGGATATTGCACGCGCCCGTGCAGCGCTTGGGCCACCTGATTAAGCATTCGATGGCTAGTAAACAGCATAAAAGTGCGACCTTTAGCGGCATTGATGGCTTTTATCGCCACATCAACCAACTGCTTAGTGGCATTGTCGTGTTGACTGACGCTGCCAAGATGACGTGGCACACAAAATAGCGCTTGGCGCGCATAATCAAATGGACTGTCTAAGATCGCCGTTGGCGCGCTTTTTAATCCTAACGCCTGAGTAAATAAGCCTAAATCACGATTAATTTGTAACGTCGCCGAGGTGAAAATCCAACTGGTATCAGCCCTAAATAATGCCTGGCACTCTTTAGTCACATTAATTGGCGATATTCGCAGCGTCATATGCCGATAACCGTATTCGATACTGTAGGCACTGTTGTGATTATCGCATTGAAAAAACACCGCTAATTTACTTAATTGCTGATTAAGTTTCTCGACGCTATCATCGAACTCTTCATTACGGCCAAGGTACCCCATTAACAGGGTTTGATAAGCGGTCAGCTCTTGTAACAGCGCCCATGAGGCTGTCATTATCGCTTTGTCGGCCAGCAGATAGCGCCAATTGACTTGTTCGGTAGCAAAGACTTGAGCTTGCCATTGCTCTATCAAGGTGTAACAGCGGGCCGTCATCGACGCTATCTGCGCTGAGTCCGTCATCGATTCACGGTAAAGCTGGGCAAAGCGTTCGATTAGGTTAATCACGCTTTTAATATTCAGCTGCTGACCAAAGTAAGTGACCGCAATATCGGGCAGCAGATGTGCCTCATCAAAAATAACGGCGTCGGTATCGGGCAACAGCTCGGCAAAGCCAGTCTCTTTCAACACGCTGTCGGCAAAAAACAGGTGATGATTAACCACTATCACCTTGGCATCCATCGCCTTTTGCCGCGCTTTACGGGTAAAGCAAGATTCATAATGCTCGCAGGCTTTACCAATACAACTCTCTTTTGAACTGACCACCAAAGGCAAGGCTGCTGAGTTTTCTGACACACTATGAAGACCGCCGATATCACCATCTTGAGTCTGTCCTGCCCATTGATTGATACGCAGCAGATCGTCAAGGACTTGGCTGTCCATCACATCTGCACCGTTGAGTTGCCGCTCCATATTGAGCTGACAAAGGTAGTTGCTGCGGCCTTTGAGTAACGCGACGTTTAGTTTAATATCGAGCATCGACAACAATGCAGGAATATCTTTAAAGAACAATTGCTCTTGTAGGTTTTTACTGCCGGTGCTGATGATAACTTGCTGACCACTGAGCAGTGCTGGCACCAAATACGCGTAGGTTTTACCCACACCAGTGCCCGCTTCAACCACCAAGTTGTCTGCACGCGACATCGCTTGGCTGACTAAAGCTGCCATCTGTTGCTGCTGTGGGCGGCAACTGTAGCCGCTAACGCCTTGGGCTATAACACCGTCATCAGCGAAAATACGCGCCACTTCTTGGGTTAATCTGCTGCTCGTCAATCTCAATCCATCATAGGGTTGTCAGTGCTATCGTGTGGGCATTATCCGTGTTTCATCTCTGAGCACAAGTGGTCGGCATTATCTCACTGTCAAAACTTGTTACCTTTACGGCTCACCACCCAACCGATTTTACGACGGACAACGCGACTTCCCTACCACCAAAGCCATTTTGACTTTGCACAACGCCTTTTCCCCACGCAGCTTGAAGATGAAGATCACTCATGATGCAAATTAGGGGTTGCATAAATATCCAATCTTGATTAGTTTAAATACAACTTAGGCGACAGCATCGCCGCTTTAGCAAATGATTACACGAGAAAAGAACATGACACAGCGTTTGAACACTATCCATCATCACCATCATATGCGGTAGCCTTCGGACGCTTACTGCCGGAGGACTATTTCCTTCTGGCGGTTGATTCAAGACAGATCAAAAACCCCTGGAAGGAATTCCGGGGGTTTTTAGTTTCTAGCTTAATATTTTGTTTTAAAACAGTTTTTAAAAAATTATAGAATCAACCATAGAGGAAGTCAGTTATGTCAGAGTCAAGCAGATTACGTATCGCCATCCAAAAATCTGGCCGACTATCAAAAGAATCACAAAAGTTATTAAAAAGCTGCGGGGTTAAGTTTAACGTTAACGAACAACGCCTTATTGCCCACTCTGACAATATGCCTATCGATCTGCTGCGGGTGCGTGATGATGATATCCCTGGCCTTCTGATGGATGGCGTGGTTGATCTGGGCATCATAGGTGAAAACGTGCTTGAAGAGGAACAGATTGAACGTCAAACCTTAGGCAAACCAGCTGAATGCCTCAAGCTAAGAGAACTCGATTTTGGCGCCTGTCGATTATCGCTGGCTGTACCTAATGAATTTAATTATCAAGATGCGACCTCACTCGAAGGACTGCGCATCGCCACCTCTTACCCGAACCTACTTCGCCGTTATATGCAGCAAAAGGGCATAAGTTATCGCGACTGTATGCTTAAGGGCTCGGTCGAAGTTGCCCCTCGCGCAGGCCTTTCTGATGGGATCTGCGACTTGGTATCAACTGGCGCCACCTTAGAAGCAAATGGCCTGTACGAAACTGAGGTGATCTACCGCTCTATGGCCTGCATCATTCAATCGACTCAAGAGCAAACCCCTGACAAACAAGCGCTGATCAACAAGATTCTTTCTCGTATCAATGGCGTTGTACGCGCTAAAGAGAGTAAATATATTCTGCTGCACGCGCCTACCGAAACCCTCGATCAAATTGTGGCCCTATTACCCGGCGCTGAAAACCCAACCGTACTGCCCCTTAACGATGATACCAATCGCGTCGCTATCCACGCGGTAAGCACTGAAGATCTGTTCTGGGATACCATGGAGGAGCTCACTCAGCTCGGAGCCAGTTCAATACTGGTCATGCCAATCGAAAAAATGATGGGTTAACACTATGACATTAACGACGAGTACCGATGCGATTAAGGTCGAGATGCAACAACTTAAGTGGGCAGAGTTAAGCCTTGGCGAGCAACAACAAGCACTGCAACGCTCTCCCCTCGTTGGCGATTTGGCGCTAGAACAAAGTGTCAAAACCATTATTGATAAGGTGGCTAACGAGGGTGATGTCGCGCTCAAGCAATTGTCAAAGCAGTTTGATGGCGTCGAGTTAGATAAGCTTGCACTGTCTGACATTGAGATAAAGGCCGCCTGCGCAAGAGTTAGCGATGAGATAAAAACCGCCATCGCCCAAGCTATGGGTAATATTGAAACCTTCCATAAAGCACAAGCGTTTCAAGGCATTGATGTTGAAACTCAAACGGGCGTACGCTGCGAGCTTCGCAGTGAGCCCATCGAGAAAGTGGGACTTTATATTCCTGGCGGCAGTGCGCCATTAATATCTACCGTATTGATGCTCGCATTGCCAGCTCAAATTGCTGGATGTGAGCAACGCGTACTCGTCAGCCCCCCGCCAATTGATGATGCCATAGTCTATGCTGCAAACGCTTGCGGTATAGAGCAGATATTCCAAGTGGGCGGCGCCCAAGCCATCGCCGCCCTTGCATTAGGCACAGAGTCAATTCCTGCGGTCGATAAAATATTTGGCCCAGGCAATCGCTATGTCACCGAAGCTAAACGTCTGGTATCCCAAGACAGTCGCTGCGTGGTGAGTATCGATATGCCAGCGGGCCCATCAGAGGTATTAGTTATCGCAGATAAAGACGCGAACCCCAGCTTTATTGCCGCAGACCTATTATCTCAAGCGGAGCACGGCCCAGACTCTCAAGTGATGCTGGTCACCGACAGTCAAAATTTGGCCAATGAGGTCAATCAGGCGCTGCAACAACAACTTGCTCTATTACCTAGAGCCGATATCGCCACAACGGCGCTAAGTTGCAGCCGTACCATATTGGTTAAAGATATGGATGAAGCGGCCAAGGTGTCCAACCGTTATGGCCCTGAACACTTAATTATTCAAACCAATGCGCCCCGTGAGCTGCTTAAGCAAATTCGCGCAGCGGGTTCGGTCTTTTTAGGGGCTTACACACCTGAGTCGGTTGGCGATTATGCCAGTGGCACCAATCATGTGTTACCCACCTACGGTTATAGCAGAGCCGTATCTAGCCTATCGCTTGCCGATTTTAGCCGCCGTTTTACCGTGCAAGAACTCAGTGCAGAAGGCTTAATGGGGCTAGGACAAAGCGTGATGACACTTGCCAGCGCCGAGCAACTCGATGCCCACAAAAATGCCATTGCAGTGCGCCTGCTTAGCATTGAAACCGAAACGAGTATGGATAAAGGAGCGTAATATGGGTCAGCAAAAGTTAACTATTGCCGAGCGACTTGCACGCCCAGAGCTGCTGACACAGCAGCCCTATGAGTCTGCGCGCCGCATTGGGGGCGAGGGTCAAATTTGGATCAATGCCAATGAGTCGCCTTTTAACAACAGTGATGTCGATAATCTCAACCGTTACCCTGAATGTCAGCCACCAGCGCTCATTAACGCCTATGCGCAATACGCCCAAGTGCGCAGTGAACAAGTCATCACCAGTCGCGGCGCCGATGAAGCTATCGAGCTGTTAATCCGCACATTTTGCGTGCCGGGCAAAGATAGCATCGCCTGTTTTGGACCGACCTATGGCATGTATGCCATTAGCGCCCAAACCTTTAATGTCGGCGTTAACGCCCTGCGCCTCAATGATGAGTATCAACTGCCAAATGATATCGCAGAGCAAGTTAGCGATGCCAAGCTAGTGTTTATTTGTAACCCCAACAATCCAACTGGTACTGTCATTAGCCCACAGGTAATAGCACAGGTTATCGCAAAGCTGCCTGATGCACTCGTCGTTGTCGATGAAGCCTATATTGAGTTTTGCCCCGACTATAGCGTTGCCAACCTTATCGACCAGTTTGACAACCTTGTGGTGCTGCGCACCTTGTCCAAAGCGTTTGCATTGGCTGGCGCACGCTGCGGCTTTATGCTCGCCAATAAGATGATTACTGAGATGGTGATGCGAGTCATCGCGCCCTACCCTGTACCTTTACCAGTATCGAATCTTGCTTGCGAGGCGCTCAGTCCACAAGGCATCGACACCATGAAACAACAGGTCAGCCAACTGAAACAAAATGGTTCACGACTCAGTGAGGCACTGCTGCGCATCGGCGCTAGCGTGCTGCCCGCCAATGGCAACTTTGTGTTGGCGACCTTTAGTGATGTGACCGATATCCAACATCAGCTTAAGCAAGGGGGCGTCGTGGCCCGCGCCTATAAAGATCCCGCCCTTGCCAACAGCATTCGCTTTAGTTTTGCCTGTGATGAACAAACTGATACGTTAATCAAACTGCTGGTCGATTAATAGCTGCGAAACACTGACATTGCCCCATATAACCCTAACTAGTGGCACAGAATAAGAATTGAAATTGAAGGTAGACAAAAGATGAAGCAAAAGATCCTTTTTATTGATAGAGATGGCACCATCATCGAAGAGCCTATTACTGACAAGCAAGTTGATAGCTTAGCCAAGTTAGTCTTTGAACCACAGGTGATCCCTGCGCTGCTTAAGCTGCAAAAAGCGGGTTATCGACTCGTTATGGTCAGTAACCAAGATGGATTAGGCACACCTTCGTTCCCGCAAGATGATTTTGATGCCCCGCAAAATATGATGATGCAGATCTTAACCAGCCAAGGAATAGTCTTCGATGACGTGCTGATCTGCCCTCATTTTAATGATGAAAACTGCAGCTGTCGTAAGCCCAAACTGGGCTTAGTCAAATCTTACCTCACCGAAGGCCGCGTCGACTTTACCGCCTCTGCGGTGATTGGCGATAGAGAAACCGATTTAGGTCTTGCCGATGCCATGGGAATAGCCGGACTGCAGTACAACCGTGAGACCCTAAACTGGGATGCGATTGCCGATAAGCTCCTTTGCAGCGATCGCGTTGCCACGGTCGTGCGCACCACCAAAGAAACCGACATTCGCGTCACCATTGATTTAGATAGCCAGCAGAAAAGCGACATCAATACTGGCATTGGCTTTTTTGATCACATGCTCGACCAAATCGCCACCCACGGCAGCTTTAAGATGGATGTTAGCGTCGATGGCGACCTAGAAATAGATGACCATCACAGCGTCGAAGACACCGCGTTGGCCATTGGTGACGCACTAAGGCAAGCCCTAGGTGACAAGCGTGGCATCGCCCGTTTTGGCTTTAGCATCCCTATGGACGAAGCCAGTGCCACTTGTTTGCTGGACTTATCAGGGCGACCGTTCATCAAATTTGACGGCCAATTCGAACGTGAAATGGTGGGCGAAATGGCTACCGAAATGGTGCCGCATTTTTTCCGTTCTTTCGCCGATGGGCTGCGCTGCACCCTGCACTTATCCACCAATGGCGATAACGATCACCACAAGGTAGAAAGTCTGTTTAAAGTGCTGGGTCGCACCCTTCGCCAAGCCGTCAAAGTCGAAGGTGATACCTTGCCATCAAGTAAAGGTGTGCTATGAGCAATGATAAAGACAGCACCATTATCATCGACACTGGCTGCGCCAATTTAAGCTCGGTCCGCTATGCGTTTGAGCGTATCGGCGCCGATGTTCAAATCAGTGACGATTTGACCAAAATCAACGCCGCCACCCGCGTAATACTGCCCGGTGTGGGTAGCGCTCAAGCGGCAATGGCATCACTTAATGACAAAGCCCTCCTCGATACCATTAAGTCATTAACCCAACCCGTACTTGGCGTATGTCTAGGCATGCAGATGATGACTAACTCATCGACTGAGCGCGGTAATTTTGCAGTAAAAAACAGCGCTGACGGTTGCCGCTGCTTAGGGCTTATCGATACCGAGATTAGCGACCTCGATAGCCATGGACTGCCACTGCCGCACATGGGCTGGAATCAGATAACGCCAACGGCCCATCCATTATTTGCAGGGATTGCCGCTGGCAGTTATGTCTATTTTGTTCATAGCTACCGCGCGCCAATCAGCCAATACACCATAGCCCAGAGTGAATATGGTGAAGCCTTCAGCGCTGCAATCGCGAAAGACAATTTTATGGGGGTGCAGTTTCACCCTGAAAAAAGCGCCGCCATTGGCGCTCAAATACTGAAAAACTTTATGAAGATGACCCGTGACAGTCTTAGCCCACAAACAGCGGAGGTCGCCCAATGATCATCCCCGCAATCGATCTTATCGACGGCCAAGTGGTTCGCCTCTATCAAGGCGACTATAACCAGCAAACGACTTTTGCCTTAAGCCCATTAAGCCAACTGCAATCTTATCAAGCTCAAGGCGCAAAATGGCTACACATTGTCGACCTTACTGGTGCGAAAGCACCTGAAAAACGCCAAACAGCATTGATAGCTGGGCTAGTGAACGGGCTTGATGCCAATATTCAAGTGGGCGGCGGCATTCGCAGTGAGGCGCAAGTGGCAGAGCTACTCGAAATCGGGGTCAAACGGGTGGTGATCGGCTCGCTCGCGGTGAATGAGACCGCGCTGGTGCAAAGCTGGTTTACCAAATATGGTAGCGACGCCATCTGCTTAGCACTCGATGTTAATATCAACGAGCAAGGTGAAAAAATCGTTGCCGTTTCGGGTTGGCAATCGGGTGGCGGTAAAACCTTAGAGTCATTGGTGGAAGCTTTTAAACCTTATGGCCTAAAACACGCACTGGTGACCGACATTAGTCGTGATGGCACCCTTAAGGGCAGTAACACCGAATTATACCAAGAGATCGCTCAGCGTTATCCCAATATTGCATGGCAAGCCTCTGGTGGTATTGCTACTCTCGAGGACGTTGCCGCAGTAAGAGACAGTGGCGCTAGCGGCATTATTATTGGCAAAGCGCTGTTAATTGAAAACTTTAGTGTCGAGGAGGCTATCGCATGTTGGCCAAACGCATAGTCCCCTGTCTCGATGTTCGCGAAGGTAAAGTGGTTAAAGGCGTGCAATTTCGTAACCATGAAATTGTCGGTGACATAGTGCCACTTGCCGCACGTTATGCCCTTGAGGGCGCCGATGAACTGGTGTTTTATGATATCACTGCCAGCGCCCACGATCGGGTTGTCGATAAAAGCTGGGTCAGCCGCGTCGCCGAGCAGATAGATATCCCCTTCTGTGTTGCGGGTGGGATAAAAACGATTGCTCAGGCGCGAGAAAAGCTTGCCTTTGGCGCCGATAAAATCTCGATTAATTCACCGGCTTTAAGTGATCCTAGCCTTATCGATCGCCTGCAAGATGAGTTTGGCCGCCAATGCATCGTCATCGGTATCGACTCCTTCTACGACGCCGACACCGATAGCTACAAAGTCAAACAGTTTACTGGTGATGAAGCCGCCACCAAAGATACCCAGTGGTATACCCAAGACTGGGTCGAAGAGGTGCAAAAACGCGGCTGCGGTGAAATCGTACTCAATGTGATGAACCAAGACGGCGTGCGCCAAGGCTATGATATAAAACAGCTCTCGATGATCAGAGCGATATGCGATGTCCCATTAATTGCCTCAGGTGGTGCAGGTACTATGGCGCATTTTAAAGCAGTCTTTGAAGAGGCCAAAGTGGATGCGGCATTAGCCGCCAGTGTGTTTCATAAAGGGATCATCGACATTCAAGCATTAAAACGTTACCTACAAGATAATGGCATCCAGATGCGTTTGTAACCGCAAGCTGATAAGGATCAACAATGAAAAACAGACAAGATTTTTCCAATTTAGATTGGGATAAACAGCAGGGACTTATTCCTGCCGTGGTACAAAACCACCTTACCGGTAAAGTATTAATGCTCGGCTATATGGATAAAGCCGCATTAACAAAAACCCTAGACACCAAAATGGTGACCTTTTTTAGTCGCAGTAAACAGCGGCTGTGGACCAAAGGTGAGACCTCTGGTAACACCCTAGATTTAGTGGCCATCGATTGTGACTGCGACAATGACAGTTTATTAGTGCAAGTGATCCCAAATGGGCCTACCTGCCACCTGGAACGTGAAAGCTGCTGGCCAGACGGGGATGCCCATCCGTTTATCGATAACCTTACTAAGCTCATTGCTTCACGTAAGGGCCAAGATGCCAAGTCGAGCTACACTGCTCATCTATTTGAGCGTGGCACTAAACGTATTGCGCAGAAAGTTGGCGAAGAGGGATTAGAAACCGCGCTCGCCGCGGCGACGCATGATAAACCTGAGCTAATCGATGAAGCATCCGATCTTATCTATCACTTGTTAGTGCTGCTAGAAGATCAAGAACTCAGCCTTGCCGACATTACCGCTAATCTGCTCAAGCGCCACAGTCAATCGAGCCAGTAGCAAATAGCAAATAATAAGTAGTCGATAGTAAGTCACTCCGTACATAGCAAACCATGATGTAAAGAGTCCATTCGGGCTCTTTTTTATACGCTACGTCAGCCACAATCAGCAATGCTCAACTAACATCATCAGCGATAATTCATTAAACAAAACACTCTGTTTTCAAGTAAGTTATCCCACCGAAAAGACTGTTGCCACCTGTCAGTTCTGTTACAATTGCGCCGTTATCTCATCCTCTAACATGACAACTAAAAATAATACCCTATGAATCAATCAAACAAAGTTTTAGCCGTTAATGATGATCTGCCAATTCGTACCGATAAGGCTGTCCATTCAGGTAAAGTGCGCAGCGTATATTGGTTAACCGCAGCCGATAGCGCCCGTCTTATCGAGCAAAAAGGCTACGATGTGCCTGCCGATACCCCGCTAGCCATTATGGTGATCAGTGACCGTATTTCAGCCTTTGACTGTATTTGGCAAGGCGAGAATGGCCTTAATGGCGTACCCGGAAAAGGCGCCGCACTCAATGCCATCTCAAACCATTGGTTCAAACTGTTCAAAGAGAAAGGACTAGCAGATAGCCATATTCTTGATGTGCCGCATCCATTTGTATGGATAGTACAAAAAGCGAAGCCGGTAATGGTTGAAGCGATCGCAAGACAATACATCACCGGTTCCATGTGGCGAGCATATAGCAAAGGCGAACGTGATTTTTGCGGTATTACCCTACCTGAAGGGCTTAAGAAAGATCAAAAGCTGGATGAAGTACTAATCACCCCATCGACCAAAGGGGTGCTAACCGGACTTGAAGGCGTACCTGAAGCCGATGATGTAAATGTGTCGCGCGCCGATCTTGAGCGTCACCTTAACGCTTTCAACTTTCGTTCAATCAGCGACATCGACTTATATGAAAAACTCCTCAAAGAAGGCTTTGCGGTGATCAGTGATGCACTAGCAGAACAAGATCAAATTTTTGTCGATACCAAATTTGAATTTGGCTATGTAAAAGATGCCAGCGGCCAAGAGAAGCTTATCTATATGGATGAAGTCGGTACACCTGATTCATCACGTATTTGGGACGGTGAAGCACATCGTAACGGCAAAATCGTCGAGAAATCAAAAGAGGGTTTCCGCCAGTGGTTACTAAACCATTTCCCCGATCCCGACATCTTGCTCAATAAAGAGCGCATGCCTGAGCGTTTTGCCCTCGCCCGCGATAATAAGCTGCCAACAGAAGTAATGATGGATATCTCAAATACCTATGTTGGTATCGCAGAAACCATTATTGGTGAGAAACTCATCTTAAGTGACAACCCGCGTCAAGAAGTCATTAATATCCTGCGTGATGAGTATCAATTAATTGTGAATTAATCGCTGACACCTTGCACCAGCGTCAATGATAAAACCGTAATGGTAACTGCTCCATTACGGTTTTTTTATGCCAAAATGAAGCTCAGGTATTAGCTTCTTAGCTTTAAATCATATTCCCGCTGCGACATGAGCATCTTTATCGTCATCACCAAACCTCAGCATTAAGTAACCACTTTAATGGCAAATGATACCTTCAAGTCACCCAGCATAAATTAACTCATAAGCTTGCCCACAGCACTTATAATAAAGTGATAATAATTCATTAATGTGGGACACCTATGAATACTCTTAATCTAGATACTATCAATTACATCTGTGGATTTTTAGGTTGGTGTACGATACTCAATATCGTGTTGTTCTGTTATATGGCAGTTATGCTTATCGCCTTTAATGCACCAATCAAGCGCTTGCATAGCCGTATAATGCTTATCCCTAAAGAACAGCTAAACGGGCTTTACTTCTCACTTTTAGCACACTATAAATTGGCGATATTGATCTTAAATCTGGTGCCTTATTGTGCCATGAAAATAATGGCTCAATAACATTTTGCTGTAGCCTAGCCCGCGCTCAATATTGTGATTCTGTCATCGTGCACACGGTGTAATGCCTTATTTCAGCAAGCCTAATGACAACAAGCAACGATTTAACAGATCCAAAGTCACCATATAAAACAGGTGGATCGCACTTGTTGTCGAGCCACCTGTTTTCTGAGATTTCTCAAGTTTACTTGGGTGAGTCGCACCTCAATAAATAGGCGCCTCTCCTGGCGGGCGGGTACGTAAGACTTTTAAAAACCACATATACTGCTCTGGATACGCTGAAATGACCTGCTCTACTGCGCGGTTAAGCGCTAAGGCTTCATTTTCTTTGCCTTGCATCTCATCGGGAGAAATCGCCGGCATGACAGTTAACTGGAATTTGCGGCGCTGTTGATCGTAGCCAATTTTAACAGGCATCACCTGAGCGTTTCCAGCCGATGCTAATCTTCCCACCACAGGCAGCGTGGCTTTTACCGTGGCAAAAAAAGGCGCAAATACACTTTTTTCTGGGCCTAAATCTTCATCGGGCAGATAAAAGAAACTGTTATCATTTTTAAGTTCAGAAAGTAGTGCCCGAATGCCAGCATCGCGCATATAGATATTGCCACCTTGTGAGCTGCGCATGCGATTATTAAACCAATCAAAGAGTGTATTGCGGTGCGCTTTAGCCATAGAGACCATAGGCAACTCGAGATTCAAACGCAGCCCCGCATACTCAATTCCCCATACATGGGGCATGATAAAGATAACGGGTTGGCCCGCATCGCGCGCCCGCTGTACATGCTCAAAGCCATCAAGCATGACACGGCGACGTAAATTATCGCTCGAGCGAATAAGTAACTCTGATTGTGCCAGCAAGATCATCACAAAATTAGCGATATTCTCATCGAGTAACTGACTAATTTCGCTCTGTGATTTTTCTGGAAAGCAGGTTTCTAGGTTAGCCCTTGCAATGCGCAGCGGTTTTTTAGCCACTTTTTTAACTAATTTGGCGAGCATGCGCGCTATGGGATCGCGCACTCGTGCTGGCATTGCACCAAAAATGACCAACACACCGATCGCCAGCCATGTTGGCCAAAGTTTGGGGTGTAACAAGCTAAGCTTAAAGCGGCGATCAAAATATTTGGGTTTTCTAGACAAGTAATTAAACCTCTAAACTTGCAAAAAAGTAAGATGAATCGGCAAATAAAAAACAGAAAAAGCCACTCTTTGAGTGGCCTTAACTGTCTCGATAACTAACGTTATTTATCGGCTTTATTAGCCTCTTCGACTCGGCTCTTGAGCTTCTGTCCTGGACGGAAAGTCACCACACGACGAGCAGAAATTGGAATATCCTCGCCTGTTTTTGGGTTTCTTCCCGGTCTTTGGTTTTTGTCCCTTAGGTCAAAGTTGCCAAAACCAGATAACTTGACCTGCTCACCGTTTTCGAGTGCTTGACGAATCTCTTCGAAAAACGTCTCTACCATCTCTTTTGCGACTCGCTTATTAATACCAAGTGTCTCAAAAAGATGTTCTGCCATTTCGGCTTTGGTAAGTGCCATACTTTTAATCCCTCAACAATGCGTTGAACTCTGACTTGAGTTCAGAAACTACTTTTTCAACCATCTCAGCAATTTCTTTTTCTTCAAGTGTACGAGCGTTGTCTTGTAGTGTAAGTGCTATCGCCAGACTCTTTTTGCCCGGTTCAACACCTTTACCTTGGTATACATCGAACAAGTTTAAGCCAACCAACTGATTTTCGCCAACTTTTCTTATCAAATTTATAACATTGCCCGCTGAAACCTGCTCATCAACAACAATGGCAATGTCTCTACGATTTGCTGGAAACTTAGACACAGCCTGGGCTAGCGGTAAACTTGCATGCAATAAAGCGTCTAATTCAAGTTCAAAAATAATGGTTTTACCGTTTAATCCAAATGGCTTTTCTAAGCTCGGATGGACGGCACCAATGACACCTATGACGCGATCATTTCTTAATATTTCAGCACATTGCCCCGGATGTAATGCCGGGTGAGATGCTGATCTAAAAGTAAATTCTTCATCAGATACTGTCAAGCCGATAATGGCTTCTAGGTCACCTTTAAGGTCGAAAAAGTCGACCGTTTTAGATTCCATTGACCAATGTTCATCATTTTGGTTGCCTGAAATCACCGCTCCCAACATTGGTTGTTGACGTACTTGAGACTCTGCCGTCTCATCTGGTACAAAGCGCAAGCCAGTTTCAAATAGGCGCACACGGTTTTGCTGACGACTTTGGTTATACCCTACCGCGGTCAATAAGCCAGTAAACATCGACAAACGCATCGCTGACATCTCTACCGAAATAGGATTAGGCAAGATCATTGCCGGCGCATCAGGATGGATCAGGGCTTGCTGCTTAGGATCGACAAAACTATATGTCACCGCTTCTTGGAAACCACGCGCCACCAACATTGCCCGCACACGCTTTAAATCAATGTCAGATTCTTTATGATCTGGCATACGCAGCGCTGCTATTGGGGCCGTATTAGGAATGTTGTTGTAACCATAAATACGCGCCACTTCTTCGATAAGGTCTTCTTCAATCGCCATATCGAAACGGTAAGTCGCCGTGGTCACGTTCCAAGCGCCATCGATCGCCTCAACGATAAAACCTAATCGTTGCAGAATTTCAGTGACATCATTGTCAGCAATATGATGACCCAATACGCGATCAAGCTTACTGCGACGTAGCGTAATGCTAACAGGCTTGGGCAAATGCTCATCGGATTTTGACTCAACCACTGGACCGGCTTCGCCGCCACAGATATCAAGTACTAGCCGCGTCGCTCTGTCCATCACTTTAGCTTGCAGCTCAGGATCGACACCACGCTCAAAACGGTGTGATGAATCGGTATGTAAGCCTAAACGACGCGATTTGCCCATAATGGCCAGTGGCGCAAAGAAAGCACATTCAAGTAAAATGTCTTGTGTTTGCGCACCCACGCCCGATGCTTCACCACCAAAGACACCAGCCAACGCCAGTGCTTGTTGTTGATCGGCTATCACTAAAGTATCAGCCGGCACCGTAATTTCATTGCCATCAAGCAAGGTCAGTTTTTCTTCACCATCAGCCAAACGCACCACGATGTCACCGCTAAGCGTGGCTAAATCGAATGCATGCATTGGTTGACCAAACTCGATCAACACATAGTTAGTAATGTCGACTATCGGATCGATAGAACGAATACCACTGCGGCGCAGCTTCTCTTGCATCCATACTGGTGTTTGTGCTTTAACGTTGATGTTCTTAACCACACGGCCTAAGTAACGTGGGCATGCCGCAGGCGCTTGGTTATCAATAACAACCGCATCAGTAATCGTCGCAGTTACCGCTTCCCATGTTGGCTCGGTCACTGCTTGACGATTTAATACGCCGACTTCGCGAGCCAGACCTACCATACCTAAACAATCGGCGCGGTTAGCTGTTAAATCAACGTCAATCACGGCATCATCTAGATCTAGGTATTCACGAACATCGGTACCAATTGGTGCATCTAATGGTAGCTCGATAATGCCATCACTTTCGATATCGATACCCAGTTCGCCATAGGAGCACAGCATACCAAATGATGGCTGACCACGAAGTTTAGCCTTCTTAATTTTAAAGTCGCCCGGTAATACGGCGCCGACCATAGCCACGGCCACTTTCAGTCCTAAACGACAGTTAGGCGCACCGCAAACAATGTCGATCAACTCATCTTGACCCACATTAATTTTAGTCACGCGCAATTTATCGGCATCTGGATGTTGGCCACATTCGACCACTTCACCGATAATCACGCCAGAAAACTCACCTGCAACGGCGTCGATTCCATCGACTTCAAGACCTGCCATGGTAATTTGGTGAGATAATTCTTCTCGGGTCACACTTGGGTTAACCCATTCACGAAGCCAAGATTCGCTAAATTTCATTTTTACTCGCTCCGTTATTTGAATTGCTTAAGAAAGCGCAGATCGTTCTCGAAGAATGAACGCAAATCGTTAACGCCATAACGCAGCATAGATAAACGCTCAACTCCCATACCAAAGGCAAAGCCTTGATACTTTTCAGGATCAATTCCTACGCTGCGCAGCACATTAGGATGTACCATGCCGCAACCCAATACTTCTAACCACTTACCGTTTTTACCCATCACGTCGACTTCCGCTGAAGGTTCAGTGAAAGGAAAGTAAGATGGACGGAAGCGTACTTGTAAATCTTCTTCAAAAAAGTTACGCAAGAAATCGTGCAGGATCCCTTTTAACTCGGCAAAGTTTACCTGCTCATCAACCAGTAAACCTTCGACCTGATGAAACATCGGCGTGTGGGTTTGATCATAGTCATTACGGTAAACTCGGCCCGGAGAGATAATTCTCAGCGGCGGCTTTTCGTTTTCCATGGTACGGATCTGTACACCCGAGGTTTGAGTACGCAACATCAACTTAGGATTAAAGTAGAAGGTGTCATGATCGGCACGTGCCGGGTGATGCTCCGAAATATTGAGTGCATCGAAATTATGGAAATCATCCTCAATTTCAGGCCCCTGCTTGACGCTAAAACCCAGTTCACCAAAGAAAGTTTCAATACGTTCGATAGTTCGCGTAACTGGGTGTAGTCCACCATTGTCAATACGACGTCCTGGCAAGGTCACGTCGATACTTTCTGCCGCTAATTTGGCTTCAAGTTCGGCTGATTTCAGCCCGTCTATACGCTCAGATAACTTCTGCTGCACGGCTTGCTTAGCTTGGTTAACTGCTTGGCCAAAAGCAGGCTTCTCTTCTGCACTAAGCTTCCCCATCATTTTCATCATGTCGGTGATCTTACCTTTTTTACCAAGGTAATCGACACGAAGCTCATCGAGGGCTTTCAGATCATCAGTCCCTTCGATAGCCTGCAAGGCCTGTTCTACGATTTCTGTTAACTGTGACATCATCTCTTCCAGTACGCCCGCTCCCGAGTTCGAGAGCCAAGACTTTCTATATGCTGACTATTTATCTTGCGAAAATAGAAAAAGAGACAAATTTTACGTGAGCCTAAGCCGTTTGACTAGGGCTTATTTGCTATTTTTCCTTAGAGTTTCGCGGATCTAAGCTGCTGAGGCAGAAGGATAACGGGTTTTAAGATTAAAAATAGGGCTGAAATGCTGCCTATGGTGTGATCTTCCCCTGTAACCACAACAAAGACAAATACGTACAAATAAACAACAAGCAGTCATTGCGAGTTGCATTTGCTATAAAGTAATTACAATTCAACCCGATAACATGGTTACCACTTTGCACCGCAAACGAGTATTTCGATGAAAGAAGTCAAGTTTAGATGGATAGACCAATACCTAATCCACATGAGCTTAAAAACAAAATTTACCGTTTTAGCCATTATTCCCATTATGACCCTCATTGGCTTAGCCCTGGTTTTATATGGGCTGTTCAATCATCAACTGAGCCAAAGTCATCAAGTCACTAGCATTAATAATGCACAGCAACTCGCCGATGCAATAGAGATCAGCTATCAACACATCCCGATTGAGCAGCAATTAGCCTTCAAACGTGCCTTAGTTCAACAAGGTATCGCCACACCATCGGACTCGTTAACTGTCGATGTGGCGCGTATGGCGTCACAAGGCGGTGGCGTGAACCTTATCGATGACGACATTAACGCCTATAGCCGCATAACAGATAGCGGGCTTATCGCCCTCGTTCAGGTCAAGGATTTACGCCAGGCACTTGATTCGGCTAAACCCTATGTATTGACCACTTTAGTCGTGTTGACCCTAATCATCTTGATCGCTTGCTATTATATTTCAACCTTTGTTGGCGGCGCGCTCTACACCAGCGTAATGGCCCTAAAGCGCGCAGCCGATGGCGATCTCACCGGCCGGCTTAACTTCTTCGAAGTGAAAGATGAATTTAGCATCTTGGCAGTCAGCATAGATACCTTAGTTGAGCGTCAGCACAACCTTGTCCGTCAGCTATCACAAGCCAGTAACCAAATTCGTTCAGTGGTTCAAGACTTTAGGCAGACGGCCGAAGAAGGATTGCACTTGGCCGCGGGCCAACGTCAACATTTAGACTCACTCGCCACAGCGATGGAGCAGATGACAGCCGCAGTTAAAGAGGTGGCACATAACGCCGAGTTATCGTCGAGCGAAACCCAAGAAGCCAACCAACAAGTTGAGACGGGGTCTAAAGATATTGAGATTACCGTGGATGCAATTGGTGCGTTATCCAACGAGATTGGTGACGCCTCACATGCCGTTAATGTGCTTAATGAGAATGCCAGCAAAATTGATGAAGTAGTGTCGACCATTAATGCGATTTCTGAACAAACAAACCTGCTGGCATTAAATGCCGCCATTGAAGCTGCTCGCGCCGGTGAACAAGGGCGAGGCTTTGCCGTGGTCGCCGATGAAGTGCGTACCTTGGCAGGGCGGACTCAAGCCGCTACCGTAGAAATTAAAACCATGATTGAAGCGTTACAAAGTGGCTCGCAAAATTTAACTCAAGTGATGCAGCGTACCGTGGCATTGGCGCAAAATGGGAAGCAACATGTACTCGATACCGGTAATGACTTGAAAGCCATCGCCCACCATAGTGAAAAGGTGTACGAGATGAGCGTCATGATCGCGACCTCTGCCGAACAGCAATCTGCGGTGGCTAACGAAATAGCCACAAACCTCATGGAAATACGCAATCAATCTCATGAGGTTGAGACATCGGCTAACCAATCTGTATCAGGTTGTGATGAATTACACGCCACCGCAGAGCAATTAGATCGGCTGCTCATCGGCCTAAACGTTTAATACCTAACCGACGCTAGCCTTATTAACTATAAGGCTAGCGCACTGTTTTGCTTTACTATTTAATCTCAGTCTGCTTTGATTAAACTCGATTATATCGCGTTGGGTAAAAGGAACTGCTACTGAAAATGGCTATTCACACTAAACACAATACAACAATGCGCAATACCCGATGGAAAAACAGCCTGACGGTTAAATTTACTTTCGTTCAATTTGTTGTTGCCGCACTCATCATAGCCTCCAGTACTTGGTTTATTTTTACCGCTGAAAAAAAGCATCATATCGACACCCAACTCTCCTTAAGCCAAAGCTATGCTCACGCTGTTATCGCTCAATTACAACAAGTGACCTCTAAAGTGGAAACTTTAGCCCGTTCACTCGGCACAGTCGGTGAAACTTACCAAGGTCAAGCTACACAAATTAATAAATTAATTCCGCCACTGCTGACGATGGAAGATGATCAGCAGCTGATTGTTAGCGGTGGCATTTGGCCTGAGCCGCAAAAAGCGTCAGGGGAAGCGTCATTAAATGGTTTTTTCTGGGCTAAAGATGACACCCAACATTTTCGGCAAGTTGATGGCTATAACCAAACGGGCGCAGGGCCAAGCTACGATAAAACGAGCTGGTATACTCCGGCGAAATATTTACAAGATAGTCATACCCATTGGTCGCAATCCTACATCGACCCTTACACCCAACAATTGATGATCACCGCCACCATCCCGATGCGCGTTAATCATCAATTTATCGGCGCCGCATCTGTGGATATGGCATTGAGCGGAATCGATAAACAATTTACTTTTTCAGATCAAAACCCGCTCTCTAAAGGTTATATTATCGCGTTAGATGCCTATAATAACCTGCTTAGCGATCCATTTAAAAACCACGCCAATGAATCACAACATTTAGGTAAATCCTTTACCAATTTAGTGAGCCATTACCCTGCTCTCGCCCCGCTTGGCGCGGCGATTGAACAGATGGATAAGCAGTTTTATCAACACGTCATGGCTAAACCGGCTTATCAAAGTGCACAGTTACAGCCATTACTTGACCACACAGCTAAGGCGCAGCATGACAGACTCGTGGCAGTTATCAATGCCTCGCTGCAACCTAAAGCCATTAAACAATCTGTGGTCACCTTAGAGCTTGACTCTGGTCCACTACTCAACAAACCCGTATTGATCTCGATCCTCACCATGGAAGAGACCTTATGGAAGATCATTCTAGTGACCCCTATCTCTGGGTTATCACAGCAAGCCAACGCAATCGCGGTGAAGGTAGGGGCGTTTCTGTTACTGTCACAACTGGTGGCATTGATCATTTTATTTATCTTTCAGCATAAGCTGTTTATTCGGCCTATCTTTCAAATATCATCAGCCTTACAAAGTGGCAATTTGGGCTGGTTGGCCCTCGATGCCAATGCACGTCAAGACGAAATTGGTCAGCTCGCGAAGGCCTTTGTCGCCCGCAGTAACCAATTAGAGATAGCCTACGCCAGCCTAGATGCCAGTAACCTTGCACTGGAGCAACAATTATCGATGCAACAACAGGCTCAAGCTGAGTTAGAAAATAAAAAAGAGCTGATTAATTCGCTGCTTAATGCATCCCAGAACCTAATTTGCATCAAAGACATGAGCGGTAGATACACCTTAGTCAATGACAAGTTTTGTGAAATATTAGGCTTAGAGCGCGAGCAGATACTGGGCGCAAAAGACAGTGATATTTACCCACAACATATTGCAGAGATAGTGGCACACCATGATGCCATTATTAAAAATAATGACAACGCGCAGAGCTTCGAGCAACCCATACCCACCATACATGGTGAGTTAACCTATTTAGTGACTAAGTACCCTATCAACGACGCCGACGGAAATCTCATGGCTTTGGGCGCCATGGCAATGGATATCAGTAGTTTAAAATCACGCCAGCTAGAACTAGATACGCGCATTCAAATACTAGCCCAACAAAATGCACAGTTACAACAAGCGCTCAATTTGGCGCAGCAACAGAGTCAAGTACAGGCAACGGCCACAACCGCTAATCGCCACAACTTTGCAGCGAATAACTCATCCATTGCAACGGCTAATAGCGAACACGAGCAACAACAGCTCTTATTGCACTTAGTGCAGCAACTTAATAAGCAACAATTAATTGCACTTGAGCATCTATTTACTCGGCTGCAAAGAATCGCTACCGGCGCGACTAATCAAAACGGCACAAACGAGCACCTAATAGACGAGTTAGCCGAGCAGATTGATATCTTACGTCATACGCAACCACTACTGCTTAACGAGCATCAAGAAACAAAATCCATCCAGATCGAACAATATTTACAAGATATGTTGGCGATGCTTGCACCGCAACTGAAACAGAAACAAGTGCAGTGGCAGGTAAACAGCGAGCAATCACTGGCGGTGTCTCTGCCCTCTTGGCACCTGTTTTATCTAAGTTACCGCTTAATCAATAACACACTAGTACACGCTTTCCCCAATGAAGTCCCTTTCGACAATCCAAAAACGTTACATCTTGCTGTGAGCTACCAGGAGGGCAAGCTCACCATCACACTGCGCGATAATGGTATTGGTCTCTCGAGCAGTGCCTTAACTAAATTACAAGCACAACTGACTAACCATGAAGGTTATGGCACCTTAGTAGCACTTAACCGTTGGTTAGCCACCCATTATGAGGGCGAAATAAGTATCACATCGCTGGCCCGCCAATTTACTGAGATACGTTGTCAGATCCCCTTGAGTGGCCAGCAAATACATTGCAGTTAATATTGCTCAACTCAGCCATAAACAGGGATAAGCCATATGACTAGGCAAGCGGCTTAAGGCTTACATTTCGTGATAACTGCTGCTAATTAGCTATTTTTGTAGTGGCGTAGACCCGCTGAAACAAGCACTGACAGCTTAAGCTTTGGCAAGGGAGGCTGTTCTGACTCTGATTGACACCGAAATAATTTAACAAATAAACATGAGGTTAAAGTTGAGCTGCGGCAGTTAGCGTATCGATAAGCATTTGAAAGCGATCTGGATTGATAACTATAATATCGACAGGCAAAAAATAGGCGCACAAATGGCGCCCAAGCTAGCCAACGTTAAACTGTCTACCGTCATGAAAGTATATTAGCGCGAGACATCGACCATATAATGCCCCTGCAACCAATTGCGCCCAATAAGCAGTTTATTGGTCATTTTTGAGCGATCACGTAAATTCACCTTGGTTTTATACTCTTTACCTGGCTCGCCCACGTTAAGCTCAACCATATAGCGGATCTCGCTGCCTTGGGCGTTTCGAATCAATGATGTTTCCACGATGCGGCTACGCACCCGCTGTCTTTCACCCTGCTCATTTTCAGTGGTGAAAGCTATCATCTTACCGACATTTTTTTCCATATCTTCGACGCCGCCTTCAATCTTAAGATCAACAGCATGCAGTGAATTTTCAACCGCTCCCGTATCAATACGAGTCTTATACTGTAATCCTGTCTCCACGATATTAATCATTGCCACTGGGCCTATCAGCTGCTTTTCAGCAACATCAACAATATAGTGATCTTTAAGCCAATTACGACCAACCAGTAAACGGTAATCCATATGGCTACGATCGCGCAGGTTCACTTTCACTTGACGCTCCTTGCCATCGAAACCAACGTTTAATGACACCATGTAGCGCGTTTCTCTTCCCTGTGAATTTTTCACTGTGGACACTTGGATAATTTTGGCACTTAAACGCCGTGCTTCACCGGCTTCATTTTGTGTCGTAAACCAAAGGGTTTTGCCGATGTTATCTTTCATTTTGGCCGCGCTACCACCTTCAATCTCTAGATCGATGGCATGTAATGAGGTATTTGCCGCTCCCGTGTCCATGCGTGCATCGTAGATGAGGCCCACCTCTTCAACAGATAATTGAGCCGTTTGTCCAATGATCTCTTTTTGTGCACCCCAGCTTGGCATGGTAAGCAAGATGGCACAAAAACAAATGACTTTAAGCATTTAACACCTCATATCTAATCAATTAAAAAGCCGACAATTTGAGTCGGCTTAATGGCAATATATTGTTTTTACTCGGTGACCTCTTGGTCGGCTAACCACTGACGCGCTGCATCCCGATTGTCACGCTCAAAGACTTTAACAGGACAAGGCACCATGCAGGCTAGCACTGAAGCCATACGTGCATCACGCCCAGTGATAATGACAACTCGTGAAAAATCAGTCAAATGAAAAAACGCTAATTTTGCATCATCCCAAAGTGTCTCAACCGACACTCCTTCAAAGTGTTCACCCAACTCATACCACAGCTTAATCGTTGCATGATCTTTTAACTTGGTCTCGATAGCAGGCAATAACCGTTGATTATAATCATCACTAGTCAGTACGCCATCCACCTTCATTGCTATCACTTCATGACTGAACCCATCGAGTAACTCGATCATTGCTTACTCCTTGTCTAATCAAGTGCCGATTAAATGGCCCTATTCGATAAATGCCGATGCAAAGAGCAACTGGCAATAACCACTGACTTATGGCGAAGATTAACGTCTTCTACAAGGTCAAAAACTCATGGTGTCTTGCCTTTAGCAACCTCTCACGCAGCGGTGCTACATTGACAAATCATTGTTTGGTCAGTTTATCAGGGATCGGTAAGGCAAGCCGCTCAAGGGACATTACTGTAACTTTGCAATTTCTTGGTCAAATAAATTTTTGATTAAGCCTGAAAACTCAGTGATAAACAGCGTTTGCTCAGAGGTGGCATTATGATGCGCAACTTTAGCCAAAATCTCTTCTAGATCATAGACAATCGCATCGACTTCTCGTATGACGGTATTACGCTGAGCAAAGGTTAATGCAGGGTTTTGACCACACACCATAATAATCTGCGCCGCAAGCTGCTCTTCAAACAGCTCCATCACAGTGTCGCCGCCAATTATGGTGCTATCTGACGACTCAAAAAGCCCCAGATGCTCGGTGAGATATTGTATGAGATGGATATATCCGTCTTTATCTGTAACCATGATTCGCCTTAACAAACATTAATTGAAGAGCATGTTCTCACCCATGCTCTTAATTCGGTAATTGCCGCTATTATGGTACAAATCGCGTAGTCAGTCTCGTCTAAAGTGCACGTTTTTAGTTAACGGTTTAAAGTTAACACAAATGATACTGGCACGGCTTGGCTAATAGCGCTTAAGCCGGCGAGTTCGCGTAGCTTCTCGACCCCTGCTGCTAAGTCGAAATCGGCGGCATTGATGATAAGAGGCATTTCACTGGTAACTAACAGCGTGTTTTGATTCAGTTTGGCAACCCGCACCGTAATATCTAACGCTTTAGATTGACCGTGCAACATAACCTTAGCAGGGATAGCCATGGTGTCCATGCTGCCCACCGCCAGCTTATCTACCGTCTGAGCATCAATAGCGGCGGTTAATGACAAGGTTGGAAACTGCGCTGTTTCAAATAATACCTGCTTCATGCGCTCATCACGGATATCGATATTGGTCCATACACTGGTTAATGGAATCGATAAAGAAAAATCGCCATTAGCAGCTAACTCACCGGTGATCTGAGTAAACTTATGGATCTCTGCAATATCGCCATTTTTAAACGACATAAAATTGACCACTGAATCTTGATTATTCACTTGCCAATTTGAGGCAAACACACTCAGGCTCATAACGGCGGCCCATATACCTAATAATACTGTTTTCATTTCACGCTCCATTGAGTTAGCTGTAATTCCATTAACCAATATCAAGCTATTACACTGATGGTTATTTCTATATTAGCCTATTATAAAATGCGTTGAAGCGCGAAATTAATCGCCATAAAAAAGCCCTAACAAGGTTAGGGCTTTTTATTATCGCTAGCTATTTTGCTTTTGGCTTAGCCTTGGGTTTCGCTTTAGGCTTGGCCTCTGTCACCCATTTACCATCGATATATTTAGCGGTCCAACCTGTAGCCTTACCATCAACTTCGGTAGCCACATACTGCTCTTTGGTCTTACGACTAAAGCGCACAAACGCCTTATTCCCGTCATCATCTGTCACTGGAGCATCGGCAAGATACTGATACTTAGGCCATAATAATTCTCGGTATTTAACCAACTCTTCGACTAAGGGAGCACGAGTTTCACGTGATTTAGGGAAAGTACTGGCCGCCATAAAAATACCCGCTGCACCATCACGTAATACAAAGTAGCCATCGGACTTAGTACACTTAAGATCGGGTAGATGAATCGGATCTTCTTTTGGTGGCGCCGCTTCACCGCTTTTAAGCAGTTTACGGGTATTTTTACATTCGCTATTAGTACAACCGAAATATTTACCAAATCGGCCGTTTTTAAGCTCCATGTCATTACCGCAGCGGTCACACTCTAAGATAGGACCTTCATATCCTTTAATCTTAAATTGGCCCTGTTCGACTTCATAGCCGTCGCACATAGGGTTATTACCGCACACATGCAACTTACGCTTCTCATCAATTAAGTAGCTATCCATGGCTGTGCCACAGACACCACAGCGATGTTTGGCCCGCAGCGCATCCGTCTCGGCATCTTCGCTGTTTTCACTCACCGCCTCTTCACCCGGGGTCAAGTTCATGGTGGTTTTGCAACGCTCTTTAGGCGGCAAGGCATAACCAGAACATCCCAAGAACACCCCGGTAGTGCCTGTGCGGATACCCATAGGACGCTGACAAGTTGGGCATTGAATATCAGTTAGCACCATCTCGTTAGGACGCATGCCGCCCTCTTCTGGTGGTAACTCGGCTTTTTCTAATTGCGCCGTTAAATCTTTGTAGAAGTTGTCGAGTACTTTTTTCCAATCAAGCTGGCCTTGGGCCACGTTATCGAGCGTTTGCTCCATGCCCGCGGTAAAGTCGTAACTCATTAACTCTTCGAAACTGCCCACGAGGCTTTCGCTCACGATTTCACCCATTTTCTCGGCGTAGAAACGACGATTTTCCACCTTGACGTAACCGCGGTCTTGGATGGTTGAGATGATCGTGGCATAGGTCGATGGACGACCAATTCCGCGTTTTTCTAACTCTTTCACCAGTGACGCTTCGCTGTAACGCGCGGGCGGCTTGGTGAAATGCTGTTTGGGTAGTAACTCTTCGAGCGCCAAATTGTCACCTTTGGCAACAAACGGCAAGGTGTTATCTTCTTCGTTTTTCTTCTTGATGGCGGTTTGTACGCGCGTCCAACCATCAAATTTAAGCGTACGACCAGTCGCCTTTAATTCATAATCGGCAGCCGATACGGTTAAGCGAGTAGCATCGTATTTAGCAGGTGTCATCTGACAAGCCACAAACTGACGCCAAATCAGCTCATAAAGACGCTGAGCATCACGCTCCATGTCCGAAAGGCTCGCAGCCGTCACTTTTACGTTGGAGGGGCGAATCGCTTCGTGGGCCTCTTGTGCGCCTTCCTTGCTACCGTATCGAATCGGGGCTTCGGGTAAATACTTATCACCAAAGTCATTGGCGATCATTTCCCGAACATTATCTAACGCTTCTTGACTCAAGTTGGTTGAATCGGTACGCATATAAGTAATATGACCAGCCTCATAGAGACGCTGCGCCATCATCATGGTTTTCTTGACGCCAAAACCCAATCGGGTGCTCGCCGCTTGTTGCAAGGTCGAAGTAATATAGGGCGCAGACGGTTTACTCGATGTGCCTTTGTCCTCACGATCGCTCACCACAAAAGTGGCACCAGATAAGGCCGCCACCGCCGCCATGGCTTGGGCTTCATTTACCGGATTGAAGGCATCGCCTTGGTACTTATTGACCTGCATTTTAAGCGATTCATTACTGAGCGTGTTTAGCTGAGCATGAATGTCCCAAAATTCTTCTGGCACAAAGGCTTTAATTTCGCTTTCGCGTTCAACCACTAAGCGAGTCGCAACCGATTGCACACGACCCGCAGATAAGCCTCTGGCCACTTTTTTCCACAACAGCGGCGATACCATAAAGCCAACAACACGGTCGAGGAAGCGACGTGCTTGTTGAGCATTAACCATATTGGTATCTAGACTAGAGGGATGGCTGAAGGCCTCTTGAATGGCAGTTTTGGTGATCTCATTAAACACAACGCGCTGATAGCGCGCCGGATCCCCACCAATCACTTCTTGTAAATGCCAGGCGATCGCCTCTCCTTCTCTATCCAAATCGGTTGCGAGAAAGATATGGTCGGCATTTTCAGCAAGAGATTGTAATTCTTTGACGACTTTTTCTTTACCGGGCAGAATTTGATACTGGGCTTTCCAGCCATTTTCAGGATCTACCCCCATGCGAGCGACGAGAGCTTGCTTGGCTTTTGCGGCTTTATAAATTGCCTTTTCTTCAGGAGACATCTTGCGCACTTCAGCGGGCGTTTTCGTCAAAGACTTCGCCTCACTGGTGGAAGATGTTGGTAGGTCACGAATGTGCCCCACACTCGATTTCACGATGTAATCTTTGCCGAGATATTTATTAATAGTCTTGGCTTTGGCCGGTGATTCGACAATAACTAGCGATTTACCCATAGAATGATCTGCGCCAAAAAGTCTCAAAATTCTGTAAATTGGCTCCATATATAGAGTGTTGTACTCCGAGTTTCAAGCAAATCCCTGTTTTATTTGTCACAGACAGCCAATTTTTAACCATTTCTTAAAAAAATGTAAAAAATAATATTTCGCCATAACATGCTAATTTTCCATTATTGTGCACTCATAAGTGATACTTATGCACTTATAACCCTATCGACACTCACATGCCCAAAGTGGCAACTTGTTAAGCACGTCACCTTACGTATACTGGTGCCCAAATTCAGCAAATCATCAAGTACCGTATTAATGGTTTGCCTACAATAATAATGATATTGAAGGAATGGGAATGAAGCATTACGAAGCGAATTTTGATGGACTCGTTGGACCAACACACAACTATGCAGGCCTCTCCTTTGGCAATGTCGCCTCACTAAACAATGCCGCATCGACCTCAAGTCCAAAGTCGGCCGCTAAACAAGGCTTACTGAAAGCCAAAGCACTTGCAGATATGGGAATGGTTCAAGGCATGCTGGCCCCTCAGGAGCGACCAGACCTACATACACTGCGTCGAATTGGTTTTTCCGGCAGCGATGCACAAGTATTAAGTAACGCGGCTAAGCAAGCCCCTGCGGTCCTTAGAGCATGTTGTAGCGCATCCAGTATGTGGACGGCAAATGCGGCCACTGTCTCGCCCAGTGCCGATACCCACGATGGTAAGCTACATTTTACTCCCGCTAACTTAGTCGATAAATTACACCGCAGCATAGAACCAATTACCACAGGCAACATTCTTAAGGCCACATTTAATAACTCTCGCTATTTTAGCCACCACCAACATCTACCAGAACATGCCAGTTTTGGTGATGAAGGCGCGGCTAACCATACCCGTTTATGCAGTGAATATGGTCATGCTGGGCTCGAGCTTTTTGTCTACGGCCAAGAAGCGACTAACCCTTTAGCGGCCAAGCCCAAGCTTTTCCCTGCTAGGCAAACCTTAGAAGCGTCACAAGCGATAGCACGCTTACACCAACTCGATGATGACAGCGCGGTATTTATCCAGCAAAATCCTGATGTGATTGATCAAGGGGTGTTTCATAACGATGTCATCGCCGTGGGTAACCAAAATGTACTGTTTTATCATCAACAAGCGTTTGTCGACACTCAAGCGAAAATCGCCGAGATCCAGCGTAAATTTAATGGTCAAGAGTTGCACTTTATTGAGGTGCCCACCGCCAAGGTCAGCATTGACGATGCGGTTAAAAGCTACCTTTTTAATACTCAAATCATTACGTTACCCAGTGGTGAGATGGCCATTATTGCACCTACAAATTGCCAAGATAATCCAGCGGTTGCAGCTTACCTTGATGAGGTCGTTGCCTTAGGCACCCCCATTAAGCAGGTGCATTACTTCGATGTGAAGCAGAGTATGCAAAATGGCGGTGGCCCAGCTTGCCTGCGTTTACGTGTGGCCATGAATGAGATGGAAGTGGCGGCCGTAAACCAGCATACATTAATGAGTGATGCACTTTTTGCTCGCCTTAATCTCTGGGTCGATAAGCATTATCGTGATGAGCTGGCCGTTGATGATCTTGCCGATCCCCAGCTTGTTATCGAATCGCGTACCGCCCTTGATGAGCTAACGCAAATTATGAAACTGGGTAGTGTGTATCAATTTCAAAAATAAACTAAAACTTGAATCCTTAATAATCAATAAAAAAGCGCACGTTAAAGTGCGCTTTTTACTGACTTTATTGTCCCTTTAACTGAACTTGATGAGCTTCAGCCTATGCTATCTAGTGAATAATCACAGGGATGGTAGCCACTTGACTTAGTTTTCCTTTCGGTGTGACAGCCTCAATCACTAATGTTCCAGAATCGGCTTGATCAGCGCCTTTAATCACCACGCTGTAAATACCCGCACGATTATCGTTAGTCGATTCGACAGTAAACTCACCTTTACTCGCAAGGCTGCCCGCTGACGGTGTAAAGGTTATCTTAGTACCTGCTGGTAAAGGCTGATTATGCAAATCGCCAATAATGATGGATACGCCACCGGTTGATTTGCCGATAATATCTAAGGTCTGGTTATCATTAAATCCGTCACATGGATCCGCTACGTTTTTGTCATCGATGCAGCTATCCTCGATAACTGGTGTCGATGACACCGCATCACTACCAGCCATCACTAAGACAATCGATGCACGCACATTGAGTGACTTTTTAACGCTTGAACAGCCATCGTGCCCGTCGCCATTAGCATCTAACGTACATAGACTGCCGTTATATAAGTTATCAGCAATATCAAATACCTTGTTATTGTTAAAATCAACAAAGGTCTCTGCATCACCACCCGCTTCACCGGTAAATCTTGGGTTAAACAATGAGTCTTCATTATGATCGACAAATGCCTCATCTAGATCATAAGGCTTACCTGAAACATTAAGCTTGGCTCTAAAGTTGACGACTTCATTGGCATCGAAGCGACCATTACCATTGAGATCAGGAAACGACTCTTCACCAATGGCTCTGGCTAAAATGGTTACCCGTCCACCATAGGGCTGACCTATATCTGCATCTAGAGATGGCTCTTGAGCCAAATCGAATAAGGTTTTACCTGTAGGTCTTGGGTTTTGGCTGGTCCATTTAACCGAGCATACACCATTGACAGTGACACATGACGGGTCAATGACACCGCCTTCTGCGGTAAAGGTCACGGCGGTACCATCTGGCACAGGGTTATTAAAGGCATCGGCTAAGCGCGCCGTCACACTCACCTCAACACCGTCATAATCCCACCCCTCAGGATTCAGGTTATCGGCAGACAGAGAAAAACTGTCTTGATCTGGTAACCCAGTTGAGACAACCAATAGTTTAGATTGGCTCGATATTTCAGGCGAGCTACCATCCACAATCGCGGTGACTCTGACTGATGTAGACACCGCACCTGAATTAACCACTGTCTGAGCGATACCTTGAGCATTAGTAGTTGCAAAATCAGGATCTAATTCCACATTACCAGTATCGGTATTTAAAGAGAAAAGAACCTTTTGATTACTGACGGGAATACCGTTTTTATCTGATACTTTAAATTTGACTGTTGAGGACTCAACCCCACCGGTACCTTTAAGATTAATCACCTCTGGCAAGGCTTCGACAAATGCTATACTGCCGACACTTGCAGGCAACACATTCACCAAAGCACTGGCTGAAAGTGATTTCCCTCCCACATTAGCACTGACATTTATCGCATCATCTCCCACACACCCTTTAGCCAAATAGGTCGTGGTTGCCACGCCATTGATCGCCAATACCGGTGAGCTAATTTCAGCTTCTGCTTTAGTTGAACATGTAGATGAAAAATTCACTTCCACAGGCTCAGTAAATACGGCTCCAGTATCATTTTGCAGTGATACTGAAATGCTGGCCGTACCACCGGCTGAGACTTCAGCTGGCGAAACTGAAGCGACACCAGATTGAAACGGTGTGCCACTGCCCATCTCAACATTGGTTGCACCGATTTTAAAGACTAAATCCGCTTTTTCACCAGACAATAAGGTCGCCGTCGCAGTACCAGCACCAGGTGTGGTGCCAGCTAAAATTTGCACATAAGCTTTACCATTGTCGGTGGCAGCGGTATCGATCGGGATCTCACCCAAGGTGCTGGAAAACTGTACAATCGCCGTTTTAGAGATACCAGATACGCTTGCCACCAAATAACCAGATGATAATGATGAAATAGTGTCGATAGACTTTTGAGTGGCAGGATCGTCAACTAAAATGAGGGATATTTGAGCACCATCGGTTGGTGCTCCGCCATCTCCCAATGTATTAAAGGAGACCAATGCCGTTACAGTCCCCCCATTGGTAGGATTATAAGTGGCAGTCACACTGCCTGAACCCAATTTATCACCTGGCAATACATCAACAGTAACCTGCCCTGCGCTATCGGATACCCCACTATCAGGTGTTAACGCCCCCTCACCTTCAAGGGTAAATACAATACGCCCACCAGATAGTGAACTACCATTTTTGGACAGTGTGGCTTTTAATTTACCTGGTGTGGCATTAGAAATATCGTTAATGACCTGTCCAGTCGCATCCGTCAGCACTAATGTCAGGCTATAAACATCATCAACAGCCGGAGGTGTCCCTCCGTCCGAGCCACCATCAGTGCCGCCCCCACCACTACAAGCTACGATAAAAAACAAAAAGAAATATGAGGTAAAAACTTTATACGCTGACTTCATTGTCAGACTCCCTGTTACTCAATTCATCTATAATGATTACTGCTAACATAAGCGCGTTACTTGCGGCTACAGATAGCAAAACACCATTGTAACCATTGGGATATAATTAGCACTTATTTTTTACAAAACAAACTCAAACAGGTAACTTAAATAAAATCAATCTAGCCAGTTACACGTTTTGTCTTACTTGGCTTTATAAATAAATGAGAAGTATAAAAATAATACAGGACACACTATGGCGCAAACTCAACAAAAGAAGCTTGGTTTAACCGGTAAAATACTCATTGGTATGGGGACAGGGATTTTATTTGGCTTACTTCTTCGCAACTTATTTCCCGAAAGTCAGTTTCTTCAAGATTATATTACTGATGGGATCTTAAATGTTATTGGCACTATCTTTATCTCCAGCTTACAAATGCTTGTCGTTCCCTTGGTATTTATCTCACTGGTCTGTGGTACCTGCTCGTTAAGCGAGCCCTCGACTCTAGGGCGTCTGGGAGGAAAAACCATTGCGTTTTACTTATTTACCACCGCTATAGCGCTGAGTATGGCGATTCTTATTGCATTGCTTATTCACCCAGGTAATGCCTCCTTGGCGACAGAAAATATGCAATACAGCGTCAAGGAAGCGCCCAGCCTTGCCAATGTATTGATCAACTTAGTTCCTCGTAATCCAATACAAGCCATGACTGAAGGTAACATGCTGCAAATTATTATCTTTGCCGTTATTTTTGGTTTTGCGGTTGCCCACATTGGTGAAAGAGGTAAACGGGTTGCGGCATTATTTACCGACTTAAACGAAGTGATCATGCGTGTTGTAACCTTAATTATGCAACTCGCACCTTATGGTATTTTTGCCTTAATGGCTAAATTGGCCTTAACCCTTGGTTTAGAAACGTTCGAAAGTGTTGTTAACTACTTCTTTGTGGTATTGGGCGTATTGCTAATTCATGCTTTTGTTGTTTACCCCACTTTACTAAAAGCCTTCTCTGGCTTAAGTCCACTGTTATTTATCCGCAAAATGCGCGATGTACAACTGTTTGCATTCAGTACAGCCAGTTCAAATGCAACACTGCCCGTGACCATTGAAACCTGTGAACATCGTCTTGGTGTTGACAATAAAGTGGCATCCTTTACTTTGCCATTGGGCGCAACCATCAACATGGACGGTACGGCGATTATGCAAGGCGTGGCGACCGTATTTATCGCGCAAGTTTTCGGTATCGATTTAACCATCACCGATTATGCCATGGTCGTCGTCACCGCAACCCTGGCCTCCATCGGTACTGCAGGCGTGCCTGGTGTGGGCTTAATCATGCTCGCTATGGTACTTAATCAGGTGGGTCTACCAGTTGAAGGAATAGCGCTCATTATGGGGGTCGATCGTCTTTTAGATATGGTACGAACGGCCGTCAACGTAACTGGTGATTCAGTGGCAACATTGGTGATTGCAAAATCAGAAGGCGCATTTAACGAAGTGGTGTTTCACGATACCCAAGCCGGCAAAACCACTGGCAGCTTTGTTGACCAAGTCAATTACGAAGCCAAAGAGTGAGGCCATGATACTCGCGATAAAAAGTGATAAACTTACAGGGTAAATCATTGATAAAAAAGTATATATTGTAACCTCAACATATCACCAAGCCTAACGGCAACAAAGGCGTCCATTGGACGCCTTTGTTGACAATCACCCTTCTGGGATTTAGCGTTCCCAGTAAGCTTCTTCTAAGCTGTCTTCTTTTTCTGGTAAGCCACGAGAAAGGCGTGGGCTGTGCTGGGCGAGCACCTCATAAGCCACACGGTTAGCGTATTTACAGACCTGGGAAAATGAGGAGTAACATAACCCGTCTCGTTTGTGTTTACTCGAACCTGGCACGTTAGCTTTATGATAGGTGTTTGAGGCCAAATCATGCAGTAATGCAGCCAAGGCTCCATCACCGGCACCGTTAGTATTGCGGATCACTTCAGGCCCTCCCATGTAAGGTGGAATATGAGCAAACACCTTAATTGGGGTATCACAATCGTTTTTAAGTTTGGGTCTAGAAAACTCATAACGATTAAACTCAGGAATGATGCCAGGTAGCAAGGTATGACTGGTTTCACGTTTCTCTGAATCTTCGGTATAGCCCGCCATATACAAGCCTAGTGGGCCAGCTGTGGTTAACACTAAATCACACCACTCTAATGCGGCATCACTAGCACTTAACGGATCACGACAACCAGTTAACGCTTCACCTTCATCTTCATTCATCGCCAAAATAGAAACATTTTCTTTGATAAAATTAATCCACCATTGTGGATCTTCCTCAATTAAAAAGCGCGTTCCTAATGTCAACACCACTGGCACATCGGCCTCTTTGGCGTATTTAATGGCTGTTAACGCTGCATCAGTTATCTGATCACCATCGCTGGCACGCATCAAATAAGCCGTTAACACTAACGCCGATGAGCTCTGTACCACCTCTTTATCGATAAACTCAGGGGTCAACTTATCCATAGCCCCCTTACTGATGGCAAAGGTGCGCTCACCACAAGCAGAGATCAAAGTAAAACAGCGGCCAATAGGGCCATCAACGGGTTGTAAATAATTGAGGTCAACTTTTGAAGAGGTGTTACAGAGGTAACGATAAGCATAACTGCCCACTTCAATATTGTTGCTCATGACCCCAAATAACACCGAGCGATCGTCAGCTAAGATAGAGTAGTTGTGAACGGTATTGCCAATGGTACCGCCGGCAAACTCGTCACTTATCATGTTTGATTGCTTGAGTTCGATATAAAGTTGTTGCGCCTTCTCATCGTTAATAAGTGTGGAATTACCTTTGGGCAATCCATAGCGGCTAAGCAACTCATCTTCGACTTTGGCTTCGATATCAACCAAGGTTTGATCAATACCACTGATATGGGTAGTAATATGTTGTGGCTGCAGGGTTAACTGCGCTAATAATGGATCGCGATTTTTTACTGGAAAGTAATGCTTAGACTTACGTTGACCAGGAAACTTCATACCTAACTCACTTGTGCCGCATCCATGCAAAATCAAATTGAAGTAAATAGTAAACCAGACCCTCTTAATTCACTATTTACAGAACCGTGTCAATGAAAATGACGACAGCCCTTACCCTACTAAAATGGCGGCAGATTCTACCATATAAAATACGACTAAGCAGTGATTTATACGTCTGTAATGACATTGAATGTGTATTCAAACAAGCCAAGTCCATGACGACCGCGTCAACATACATCATCCACAGGCTATTTATACCAGATGAATACTGCTGAGCATAATGTGTTAGCACTGGCGCGCTGAGGCGATATCATCAATGAGGACAGCTAAATGGCCAATGCATTCTAAAACAGTAACAGGCTCTACATCTGTAACCAGTAAATTGTAGGGGGTTAAACACAAAAAAGCTCACCGAAGTGAGCTTGTATAGTGCGTTTAATCTAGTGATTAACCGATGGCCTTGACAATGGCATCACTAACAGAGGCAACGCTTTGAGTACCGTCAAACTTATTGTAAGTCACGCCACCTTTGGCTGCTAGGCCGCCATAATAGTCAACCAATGGTTTAGTTTGCTCATGATAAATCGCAAGACGCTTACGCACTGTGCTCTCTTCATCATCAGGGCGGATCGCCAAGTCTTCACCCGTCACATCATCTTTGCCTTCCACTTTAGGTGGATTAAACACCACGTGATAAACACGGCCTGAGCCTGGGTGAACACGACGTCCGCTCATGCGCTTAACGATCTCTTCATCTGGTACATCGATTTCAATCACATGATCGATTTCGATACCGCTGGCCGCCATAGCATCGGCTTGTGGAATCGTGCGTGGGAAACCGTCCAGCAGGAAACCTTTTACACAATCATCTTGTGCAACTCGTTCCTTAACTAAGCCAATAATCAGCTCATCAGACACCAATTGTCCTGCGTCCATCACTTTCTTTGCTTCAAGGCCAAGTGGCGTTCCAGCTTTAACCGCGGCACGTAACATGTCGCCTGTTGAAATTTGTGGCACACCATATTTTTCCATGATGAACTGGGCCTGAGTACCTTTACCGGCACCTGGGGCACCTAATAGCATAATGCGCATCTGAGAGTCCTCTTATTTCGCATAGAGTTGATTATTAGTTTTGATGATTCAATTAGAATTATTTTTATCATTGGGCGGCGATCTTCGCACATATGGCCGCCCTTTTGAAGTGAAGAAACGCTCGTTTTAGTTCGACTTTAGGCTGATGCAGTTAAATCAACTGCCCTTTAATCATTAAACAGCACTAAAAGCCATAAAGCAGATAGCAAGTAGCAATGACTAGTACAGCAAGCTGTACAACTTGCGTCGATATTGATTCGCAATCGAGTTACTTTGCCCCATTGCCGTCAAAATATCCATAAATAACTGCTTCAACTCACCGTTGTGAGCACTGATATCTTGCCGCAGCACAGCAAATAACCTATCCAGTGCCTCTTCATCTCGGTTAGCACCATGCAGGGCTTTTGCCAAAGAGAGCAATAAACTCAAATCTTGTGGATTGGCCTCGACATTGTCCATCAATTGGCGAATTTCAGGTGTATCGGCAGCATCGAGCGCGAGGGTTAATTTCGCACGTAAACTTTGATAATAACCATCTTGATCTGCCAACCCTACGCCATCGAGTAGTACTTGAGCCTGATTGATATTACCAAGGCTTAATAGCGCATCGGCATAGACCAAGGCAACTTCCGCTTGTTGATTGGCTTGATAGGCCTGCTGCAATAGCGGTAATGCTTGCTCAACGTCATTTGTGGCGAGTAAGGTTTTGGCCTCTGCCAGTTGTAATTGCCAAACTTGTGGCAAATGCGGCTCAAACATGGCTTCAATTTGGGCCGGTTCTTGTACGCCAGCAAAGCCATCGATTGGTTTACCATCGCGCAGCAGCAAGGTCGTCGGCACACTCTGGATCTGGAAATAATTCGCAATTTCCAGCTCGGCATCGCAATTGACCTTAGCGAGTACAAAACGACCCGCCTCTGCGCTGGCCATTTGCTCTAGTGTCTGTACCAATGTCATGCTTTCAGGGCTTTGCTGACTCCAAAAAGTCAACACCACCACCTGTTGCATTGACGCATCAACCACTTGTTGGATGTTCTCTTTAGTTAAATCCAATACCGTATCCATAAGATCCCTTCGCATAGATTAAGCGCATATAAGAAGAGGCAGTTAAACTGCCTCTTACGTTTGACGACTAATTACTTCATGCCCGCCAGCAACATCTTGTTCATTAACTTAATGAACGCCGATGGGTCAGCTAGACTCCCTTTTTCAGACAATTGCGCCTGTTGTAATAATAGCTCAGACCATTGACCAAACACCTCATCATCTTGCTCGTTATCTAAACGGGCGACCAATGGGTGTTCTGGGTTAAGTTCAAACACGGGCTTAGTTTCAGGCACAGCTTGACCAGCGGCTTGCATCAGTTTAATCATCTGTGATGACATTTCGCCTTCACCCGCCACCACACAAGCTGGGGTATCGGTTAAACGCGTGGTGACTTTAACATCAGAAACCTTGTCACCCAGTGCGGCTTTCACTCGCTTGATCAAGCCTTCAGATTCCGTTTCCAGTTGTTTCTGAGCTTCTTTTTCCTCGGCATCTTCAAGATCGCCCAGTTCTAAGTCACCACGTGTGACTGAGTGAAGTTGCTTGCCTTCAAACTCGGTTAAGTGGTTAATTAACCACTCATCGATGCGCTCGGACATCAATAGCACCTCAATCCCTTTCTTGCGAAGCAACTCAAGGTGTGGGCTATTCACGGCCGCCTCATGGCTGTCAGCAACGATATAATAAATCTTGCTCTGGCCCTCTTTCATGCGGCTCACATAGTCACTGAGCGATACGGTATGCGCAGCTTCATTAGTGTGAGTCGATGCAAAACGCAGTAAACCTGCAATACGTTCTTTGTTAGCAAAGTCTTCAGCTGGGCCTTCTTTAAGCACTTGGCCAAACTCTGCCCAGAAAGTTTGATACTTTTCAGGCTCATTTTTTGCGAGTTTCTCAAGCATACTTAATACACGCTTGGTCACAGCAGTGCGCAGTGCGGTGGTTATCTTGTTGTCTTGCAAGATCTCGCGCGATACGTTGAGCGGCAGATCGTTAGAGTCAATCAGACCTTGCACAAAGCGCAAGTAGCTTGGCATAAACTGCTCGGCATCATCCATCACAAACACGCGCTGCACAAACAGTTTTAAACCATGTTTACGATCGCGATTCCATAGATCCCACGGCGCTTTTGCCGGGATATAGAGCAAGCTGGTGTACTCTTGCTTACCTTCTACGCGGTTGTGGCTCCACAACAATGGATCGACAAAATCATGGGAAATATGTTTATAAAATTCTTGGTATTCTTCGTCGGTCACTTCGCTCTTATTACGAGTCCAAAGCGCGGTGGCTTTGTTCATCGGCTTCCAGTAACCCTCGGTGGCTGGAATGGCTTCGCCACCCTCTTCTGTCGCCTCTTGCGCTGGTGTTCCTTCTTGCCACATCTCTACAGGGACAGAGATATGATCTGAGTATTTAGCGATGATTGAGCGCAAACGGTAGTCATTGGCAAACTCTTTTTCCTCTTCACGAAGATGCAAGATAACCTCTGTACCGCGAGTCTCTTTAACGATGTTTTCAACGGTAAATTCACCTTCGCCAGCTGATTCCCACTGTACTGCTTCATCGGCAGCATGACCGGCTGCACGCGTGCGAACGGTTACCTTGTCGGCCACGATAAAGGCAGAGTAGAAGCCCACACCGAATTGACCAATGAGCTGTGAATCTTTTGACTCATCGCCAGAGAGGTTTTTAAAGAACTCCGCGGTGCCTGATTTCGCAATGGTACCTAAGTGCTCAATCACGCCATCGCGAGTCATACCAATACCATTATCTTCAATGGTGATGGTGCCCTTTTCACTGTCGGCGCTCACACGGACGCGTAACTCTCCGTCACCTTCGTACAGATCATTATTGGTCAATGCTTGGTATCTGAGCTTATCGGCAGCATCGGCGGCGTTGGAGACCAATTCACGCAAGAAAATCTCTTTGTTTGAATACAAAGAGTGGATCATCAAATTAAGTAATTGTTTGACTTCAGTTTGAAAGCCATGGGTTTCTTGTTGTGACATCGATTATTCCTTCTTAAATTTCACAAATGACGCTCTATGGCTTAAGAGATGGGGTTAGAATTTTGCTTTTCAAGCTTAAAGTTGTCAGCACTGTTCATTTGCTCAAAAAAAATCCAGCATCTAGGTGCTGGATTTAAAAAAATCACGATAAACCTATGATAATTACAGCGGTAAGCGCCCGTTGAAGGACAAGGCTAATGTGGTGCTATCGACATATTCGAGTTCGCCCCCCACTGGCACACCATGGGCAATGCGACTGACATTAACAGCATGTTGCCGTGCCATGTCGGCAATAAAGTGTGCCGTTGCATCGCCCTCCACTGTGGGATTAGTCGCTAAAATTAACTCGCTAATCTCACCGCTGGCCAGATGCTGCTCAAGTAGACTAAGACCTAACTCTTCGGGCCCGACGCCATCGAGGGGCGATAAATGCCCTAAGAGCACAAAATAACGACCAGAAAAATACCCGCCCGCCTCAATGGCTAACACATCCGCAGGGGTTTCCACCACACAGATAAGATCGGACTGGCCGCGTCTGCTACTGGCGCAAATAGGGCACAAGGTCTCTTCAGTAAAAGTACGACACGCACTGCAGTGACCCACATCGCTCATGGCACTGGCCAGCGCCCGCGCTAAGGTTTGCCCCGCTTTACGATCGCGTTCCAACAACTGAAACGCCATGCGCTGCGCCGACTTAGGGCCAACACCGGGTAAACAGCGTAATGACTGAATTAACTCATCGACCAAGGGACTAAATTTCATAATTAAGCGGGCATCCTACTGGTTAAAACGGCTATAGTGATAAGTCGTTCATTGATATGACCAATGGCTTCTCATCAAATTATGCGCAGGATATTATCATAAATCATCGGCATGATGAGTCCTATTTAATGCCGAACTTAACCGGTCGATTGACTTGTACCACCCAATGCCATTTCACCGATGTTGAACAGCTTGAATAAGATCCATTAAGTTAGTCAATACAATTGCTAATAAATGGGGTTTATCGATTTTCAGCAACAAAAAAGCCTAAGACTTGCTTAGGCTTTTACTGCATTATTATCTATCGCATCCCTATTTACCCATCAACGGAAGAGGTGCCATCAACAGGTATTACATCATGATGCTAGCTTAAAATGGCATCTTCATGCCAGGGGGTAGTTGCATACCGCCGGTCACTTCAGCCATCTTCTCTTTTTGATTTTCTTCAACACGGCGCGCTGCATCATTACAGGCTGCTGCGATCAGATCTTCTAGCATCTCTTTATCGTCTTCTAGCAGGCTAGGATCGATGTCAACCTTACGAACACTGTGAGAGCCTGTCATAGTGACTTTTACAAGACCCGCGCCGGCTTCACCCGTCACTTCCATACGTGCAATCTCTTCCTGCACTTTGGCCATCTTGTCTTGCATCATTTGGGCCTGTTTCATCAGGTTACCCATACCGCCTTTTCCAAACATATCGAGTTCTCTTCAATATTAAAAAACTGGCTAATCTTACTTAATTAGCACCAAGAAGCAATCAATGCTGATCACCAATCTACAAACTTATGATCTAAATACCCACGAACTTAATACACATCACGACTGCCATTATGACTCTGCTTTAGCAATAAAGTTCGATTTATTAATAAGCGCAATCGTCTTGCCACGTTGGCCTAATCGCTCTGGAGCATAGCTTAAACTATCAGGCTCCATCTGCGCATTCATGGTCTCACTCAACCAGCGAATATTATCATCATTAAGCAATTCATGATGCGCTAAGCCTAACAGTTCTCGATGAAAACGCTGCCTGATCTCAAGTGGTGTCTCACGATTGGACTCCATGCCAACGGTAATGGTAACCGTGCATTCGCCCTCTAAGGCTTTGGATAGCGCCGCTTCCAATTGCTGCACCGCGCCAGGCGCCGCCAAATGCTTTTGGTTGGGTTTTAACACGAGCGGCAACGGGTCAACAAATTGCTGACATACTGAGTTAACCGCTAATTGCCGTACCCTGCCCCCTATGTCGAGTGCCGACATGAGTCGGTACCATTGCAGATCGATTTCATTACCACTAATGTCAGCAGTAAGCGTAGGCAAGTGAGTCTGTTCACTTGCCTCAGGCATCTGCATACTGTCTTGAACAGCTCGAATATTTTCAGGTTCAGCTTGCTGGGACATCATTGTCTGTGTTGCACCAGCGGCAGCTGACGACTGAGCCTGGGTTAACTGCGACTCTGGCTCATGTGATGTGTCCGGTGTCAACAACGCTTTGTCGTCTGTGGTTGGATCCTGAGCCTGTACAGGCGCTTCCCATGGTGGCCTATCATCAGGCTCATTAACCATTACGCTATTGCCAGCCGTATGTTCAAGGGCTGAGGCTTGATCACTTTTATGAGTTAAAGAGGCTGCCTCGCTTACGACTGCGGCCAGCTCATCAGCTTGAGATGATGACGCTTCGCGCTTAGGTGGCACGAACGCCTGTCGCCCCGCTTCAGGCTTTTTTGTGTCACTCTCCTTAGACGAGGTTTCATCTAAGTCGCTGAGCAAGGATTGCCTCGCTGAAAGAACGGCATCGAGTACATCATCATCTGAAAATAGGTCAGCTTCTTGCTCTGGTGCCATATTTAACGCTAAGTCAGCGTTAGCGCCTGCTTCATCGTTGGCTGAACTGACAGGCTCATGTGTTGTGCCATAAGGCGTTTGATACGCGTCAGCCACTGCCGTTTGACCACTGTCATTGGCCTGCATTTGGCTAGCAAGGTAGGCTTCATAATCGCTAGGATCGGCGTCATTCACCTCATCAACATCATCCAAATACCCTTGTGGTATCGAATAATCATCTGCTTCTTCAGCAGCAACCGGCCCCCCTTGGCTTTGCGCTTGGCTTAAAATAAGCGCTTGCTCTGCAAGCAAGGCGGTGTCATCACAATCGATATTGCCCGGCTCTTCTGTTTGAGCCGGCTCACTGGCCTCATCGATATCGCTGCCACTTGAGAGATGTTTAGAGTGCTCATCGCCCGCCTGAGCGGCAGTATCGAGGGCAGGTTTGCTCACCGCAACACTGGGCTGACTGGCTAACGCTTGGCTTGTCTCATTACTGCTAACATGGTCATGTTTAGCTTGACTATCATCAGGCACCTCACTTGTCGCTACTTCAGCAGCGTTAGCAGCGTTAGCAGCACTGGTTGGCAAAGTAACCTTATGATTAGCTTCCACTTGCCAGCGTTTCACTGGCGCTTCTGGGACAAAAGCGATAGCGCGCAGTAACGCCATCTCTAATCCTGATTTGGGATCCGGTGCATGGGGCAGATCTTTACGCCCAGTTAACAGTAACTGATAGTAAAGCTGCACTTGCTCAGGGCGTAGCTGCTCGGCAAACGCCTTAATCTGCTCGGCATAACGAGATAATTGCGCGGCGGCGGGGGCAAATTGGGTTAAGGTAATTTGGTGCAACAACTCCAGTAAGCTACGTAACACCTCAAACGGATCGGCGCCATAAGAGAGTACTTCATCAGTCACCTGCATCAAATTAGCCACATCGCCATCACACAATGCCTTAAGCAATACAATAACATAGTGCTCGTCTATGGTGCCGAGCATGGTTTGCACTTGGTTCAGTTGCACCTGTCCTGCACCAAAGGCAATAGCTTGATCGGCCAGACTTAAGGCATCACGCATACTGCCGTTGGCGGCCTTAGCCAGCAGTTTTATCGCGCCATCATCAAACGCGATATCTTCTTGAGCCAAAATAGTGGCAAGCTGCTGGCAGATCTCATCGAGTGTTAAACTTTTTAAGTTAAATTGCAGGCAGCGCGATAGTACGGTAACTGGCAGTCGCTGAGGGTCGGTGGTTGCCAGTAAAAACTTCACATGTTCTGGTGGTTCTTCTAGGGTTTTAAGCAGCGCATTAAAACTGCTGCGAGACAGCATGTGCACTTCATCGATAAGGTAGACTTTATAACGCCCACGTGATGGCCGATATTGTACGTTATCGAGCAGTTCGCGTGTATCATCAACTTTAGTACGTGACGCCGCATCGACTTCAATGAGGTCAACAAAACGTCCCTGAGCGATTTCTACACAGCTGCTGCATTCGCCACATGGCGTGGCCGTGATCCCTTGCTCACAGTTGAGTCCCTTAGCAAATAACCGCGCCAAACTGGTCTTACCGACACCTCGGGTGCCTGAAAACAGGTAAGCATGATGTAAGCGGTTTTGTGTCAAGGCGTTGGTCAAAGCATGTAAAACATGTGACTGGCCGACAACTTGCTCGAACTTGGCAGGGCGCCACTTTCTGGCTAACACCTGATATGACATGGAACTCCCCAACTGTGTCATCAATCAATAACGGAACTCGCTTCCGACAATGGGCAAACAATAACACGCTAAGGCGTAACTCGCTAGCAAGCAGCGGCCTTGGTTAAGGTTATTTTTAACCATTACGCTACCGTCGCAGCATGTTTAATCAATAACGTTAAAAAGTCGTAATGAGTGTTTGAAAATCAATCAGATAAATATGGTATTAAAAAACAAAAATGCTACGAATACGTCGGCGTATCGTAGCATTTAAAAGGAGATAATCAGGATATTATTCGCCGTCAAACTCACATAACGTCATAAGTTCAAGGCCTAAATCAATTAAACGTTGCTCACCGCCCAAATCGGGTAAGGAGATCACAAAGGCAGCGTGGCTCACTTCACCACCGAGCTTACGGATGAGTTTTACTGTCGCTTCGATAGTACCGCCCGTGGCTAATAAATCATCGACCACTAATACCTTATCACCGGCGTTAATGGCGTCGGTATGGATCTCTAACATATCGTGACCATATTCAAGCTCATAGCTTTCTGAAATGGTTTCACGCGGTAATTTACCCGGTTTACGTACTGGCACAAATCCTAAGCCAAGTTCTAATGCCAAAGGGGCCCCAAATAAAAAGCCACGAGCCTCAGTGCCGACAACCTTGGTAAATCCACTGTCTTTGTACTGTTGTACAAACATTTCAATGGTTGCTTGATAGGCATTATGATCTTCCATCAGGCTGGTCACGTCGCGAAACATGATACCTGGTTTGGGATAATCAGGAATTGTTTTAATGCTCTCTTTGATCAAGGCTAACTTGTCTATATTCATTGCTACCATCTTTGTCAATTAAACCCCTTTACGGGAAAAACTGACCATAAGGCCAGTTAGATAAGAATTTTCGGCTAAAGCTTAAGCCCCTTTGCCAAGGGTTGCAACAACGGGTGTCACAAAGCGCAGTCAAGACTGGCGCGCCATATCACCATTCGCCATTTAAGCTCTGTTTTATACGACGTTGCTGCAAACTAACCAAAATAGTGTCGTTGCCCCATGACGCAATAAAGCTTACTAGGGTTACTCTTCCAACTCAGGGATCTGGCGTAAATAAAGCAGTAACAACGTTACCATGCATAGCAACATCACTTTCACCCACAACAGTGGCACTAGGGCAATGCTGATGGCAAAACTTATGCTGGTTGCCACATACGCTTTACGTTTTAACCCCTTGCGCATCGCACGTTTGCTTTCCCAATCTTGCAAAGCATCAGTAAACCAAGGATGACGCATTAACCATGCGTGTAAACGACTACTCGAACGGGCAAAACAGAAAGCCGCTAATAAGATAAATGGCACTGTTGGCAGTAAAGGTACGACAATACCAATAACCCCCAAAAGCAAACTTATCAGGCCAACCATTAGCAACACACCACGCTTTAACGCCATTAGCCCCTCGCATAAAAAAACCACTCAGAAATGAGTGGCTAGTATACCTGAGTTCAGAATTGAGACTACAGCAGTTGTAGGTGCTTCAACCAAGATAGCGTAGCGGGTAATGTTGGCAGCATCAATACGAGCAAAAATCCAACAAAATAAACAATATTAAACGGGTCTTTAAACGGCTGACTCATGACTTCCTCACTCGAGATTAATGACTTTTATTGATCTAGATCAATTTTCGCGGCCATTATAGTGAGATGTGCCGGAGATAGAAAGTCTTATGAGCCACAAATTAACCGCGCTGCGCTAAGACAATATTTTTATCACTCATCTCAATTAACATCTGCCGACTGCCATTAACCAACATATCGCCATCCATCTGATTAAAAGTCTGTTTAAGCCACTGACAGACTTCTCTAAAAGTCACACCATTACTCTGGCCAATGTAAGCCAATACCTGTGCAGTTAATGGATTTAATTGTAAAAAACACACCTCATCCTGTGCATCTCGGTAGATACAGAAAAATTGGGGCTGAGTGCTCGGACTTAACGGGCGATAACTGGGGCTGATATGCTGCACATCGAAGTGATATTGCGCCACTTGCGCCGCGACATTCAGGCACAGTGTCGTATTTTCAAGCTCTGATGAGCTAAATGGGTGCTGTATTGATTGTGCAGGCACCGTCGCCACCAGTAACTCAAGCCATTCATAGTGTGCAAGCTCCAACATAAAGGGCGCGTCATGCTTATTAGGTTGATATTCATGCTGTAAAAACAGCAAAAACTCTTGTGCAATTTCAATAAAGATAGGCGTTTGACACTCATGATGCATAAAAAAGTCTTGCACCAGCGCATTCCAGTCATCCTCCTCATATAAAGAACAAAGTACCGGAAAGCCGCTTGAGATAAATCCCTTAATATTATTGAAAAAGAGCTCTCGATAAATTTGCATCCGGCGTTTATCTGTCCCCGGCGGTAAAGGTAAAGCGGGATCACGAATGTAATCGATAAAGGCTTGCTGCACCGTTAAAAAATTCATTTACGCACGCCGCTCCTGTTGTGACAAGGCCGCCGCTTGATAAGCGTGTATTTGGTTAATCTCCTGCAACAGTATTTCAGTCTTGGGGATGTTAAAGTCGCGCTCTAATAGTGTTGGAAACACGCCATGGTGGGCGTAGCATTGTTGCAATAACTGCCACACGGGGGTGATAACATCGCTGCCATGGGTATCAACCATTAAATCAGCCGCTTCTTGGTAATGTCCGGCAATGTGCAAATAGGCAATACGCTCGGTGGGCATGGCCTGTAAAAAGGATAAAGCATCATATTGGTGGTTAATTGAATTGACATAAATGTTATTTACATCGAGTAATAACTGACAATCCGCCTCGCTTAATACTGCGTTGACAAATTCCAGTTCGCTCATCTGGCTGGCGGGCGCCGCATAAAAGGAGACATTTTCAAGAATAAATGGCCGCTCCAGTATCGCCTCCACTTGCTTAATACGCTTAGCAACATGAATAACCGCGTCATCGGTAAAGGGGATCGGCATTAAATCATACAGATGGCCACTGCCAGAGCAGTAACTTAAATGCTCGGAATAGATCTCGATACCATGCATGTCTAAAAAATGTTTAATCCGGTGCACAAAATCGGTATCCAGCGGCGCAGGGCTACCAATTGAAAGTGATAATCCATGACAAAAAAATGGATGTTGCTCTGTCAGTTGACGAAATTGACGCCCAAACTTACCGCCTAAGGTCATCCAGTTTTCAGGCGCAACCTCAAAAAAATTGATCCCACTCGGTACCGATTGGCAAAATTCATTGAGCATCTCTCGGCGTAAGCCTAAACCAACGCTTGCTACTTGAGCCATAAGGTCCTCTTCATCATTAACCCCATAAATATACAACACAATAGTAAACAAACTAGGCCAGTAAACACTGACCTAAAAAGGCATGAGAGCATTTTATGCTTACGATATAACCATTAACCTTGCGCGTATTAACTCACCACTTAGTAAATAAATGCGCTTAATCAATGTTATAGTCATGTGTTATAACATGAAGTCACAACACATTGACTTGTCATGCCTACTGATTGCCACCGCACTTGCCTTCTTTCACTTTGGTCTCACCGCCACATTTACCTTCTTTCATGGCTTTCTTCTCGGCGCCGCATTTACCTTCACCACATTTGCCCTCTTTCATGGCTTTTTTCTCTGCGCCACATTTACCTTCGCCACATTTGCCCTCTTTCATGGCTTTATTCATGTTTTCGCCGCACTGACCTTCTTTGGCTGCTTTCTTCATGTTCTCGCCGCATTTACCTTCTTTAGCGGCTTTCTTCATGTTTTCACCACATTTACCTTCACCGCATTTGCCTTCACCGTCGAGAAGTTGGTAACCAGCCTGCATTTCGCTATAACCAAATGGGTTAGCTTGTGCTTGCGCCGCAAAAGCTGAACCGACACAAACAGTACCTAAAGCAACAGCGACCGCAGTTTGTTTAACTAATTTCATAATCTTTTCCTTCCTTCATCCAATGGTATGCAATTGGTTGCCAACTCCATAATGTTGCTGGCTCGTATCATATGACCTGACACCATCACATTTTATTGCAAAAACTTATCCTGCATCACAGTTATGGTGCAAATGCTGTGGTAGTGCAACTCAATTTAGCACCACTTAAACGCAATTGACTGATGAGTCACCCGTAATATTTTTGTAAGTCCTCCGCCCATGGCGTAGAATTAGCGCCCTTTAATCCGCTGCGTAGTAATGCTAGATACACTTACTACCGCGGGCAGCAACACGGCACGTTGTTTACCGTGCTTGTAGTACGATCAGAACGCGAGTGATAAGAGAGAACCGAGTCGATGCGAGTAGTTTTAGCCCCAATGGAAGGTGTTGCAGATGCACCAATGCGCGCGTTACTCACTGCAGTGGGCGGCTATGACATGGTGATAAGCGAGTTTATTCGCGTCGTCGACCAACTGCTGCCAGAAAAAGTGTTCTATCGACTGTGCGCCGAATTAAGATATCAATGTCATACCGAAGCCGGTACGCCTGTGAGGTTACAACTATTGGGGCAACACCCTAATTGGATGGCTGAAAATGCGCTCAGGGCCATTGAACTGGGCTCTCGTGGTGTCGATATCAACTATGGCTGCCCAGCCCCTATGGTTAACCGCAGCAATGGCGGCGCCGCGCTCTTAAAAGAGCCCGAAACCATATATCAAGTGACGAAAGCGGTGCGAGACGCGGTGCCGTTAGATAAACCGGTTTCGGCTAAAATTCGACTCGGGTGGGATGATAAAAGCCGTTGCATTGAGATTGCACAGGCCATTGAAGCTGCAGGCGCCAGTGAACTCACAGTACACGCTCGCACTAAAGAGGAGGCCTACCGACCTCCTGCACACTGGCACTATATTCAAAAAATCAAACAGGCGACTTCCCTGCCCATTATCGCCAATGGCGAAATTTGGAGCCGAGAAGATTACCTTAATTGCAAAGAGGCCAGTGGTTGTGATGATGTGATGCTTGGCCGCGGAGCATTGACTGTGCCCAATCTAGCCCATGTTGTTAAAGGCAACCAATTACCAATGACATGGCCCGAAGTAAAAGCGCTACTGATCCAATATTCAGAGTTTGAAATTGTCAGCGAAAAAGAGAAATATTACCCCGCTCGCATAAAACAGTGGCTGAGGTTTATTGCCCGTCATTACCTAGAAGGTGAAGCCTTATTTTTACAGGTTAGAGTGCTAAAAAATACTGCTGAAATCCTGTCGCTACTGCGCAGCAGCTAGCGTGATCCACTGGTAAGTTGGCAAAGACCGACACAGCGCGCTCGATTGGTGTCGATATTTAACAAAATATCACTCACTTTTGATCTTCGTCATAGTCAAGTTGAGTCAGCGGTTTAGACTGGCTACCTAACACGATTAAACTAGGCAATGATTTGTGAGCAGATCCTATATCAGACATGAACTGTCAGAGCTTGAAGCTAATCTCAGGGAAGAGTTAGGCCAACTGCTAGCGCTACACCAGCTATCGATTGATAGTGAGACACTCTCGTTATCGGCATTGATCGATGCCTTAACCGCAGCAAGACTCTGTGATGAGCCATTATTTATACAACTCACCCAGCTCGATGCGGCAATTTGCCAGCTCGATATTGGTCTCTATGGCTTATGCGCCGACTGTGAGGCAGACATAGAAGCGCAGCGCTTAACCCTCAACCCGCTGGAGCAACGTTGTCAACAATGTGCGGCAGAACACGCCCATGAGCATCGTCACGAGCTCAGGCTAACCCACTGATAAAAACAGCGTTAACCAAATGTTAGCGCTACTGTTTTTAGCCTACTATTTTAACTCGCACCAAGCGTCACATTGGCAAAATAGAGGGCGCATTTTCCTTCATGAGATGAGTAGTAACTGACCAATAACTCATCACCTTGCTGCACAATGCCAGCATAACTGGTATCACCACCCGATGGGAACCTCAAACACTCAACCACAGTGCCTGTATCTAATTTTATTTCCACCAAGGATGTTCTCACTATCTTGTCATATAGACGCACAATGGCGTACAACCGCTGCCGGTAGATAAAACTTACCGGTCCGCCGATACGTTTGTCTAATACCCGCCACTGCCAGTGAGTATAGGGCGCTGTTGACTGCCCTAACAACGCCCGTTCATCGGTTTGCCACAGTGGATCGCGGCGTAATAAGCAGTAGGCAACGCCTTGTTCATCAATGCTTAATCCCGCCTCATTGACATATCCAGCCCGACTCAAGTGACTAACTAAGGGTTGCCAGTCGAGCAATGCATCCTCGGCAAGCTGTGCTTGGTAAAGCCGTACATAACCATCATGTTCATCGGCATAATAGGCAATGCCAAGTAAGCGATGTTGATGGGCAGTAATGCGCCATAACCATTCATCTTGACCGCCCACAGCCACGGGCTTAGACCAAGTGCAGCCATCATGAGAATACCAATAATAAGATTGAATGCGCGGCGAGCGGCCTTTGGCGAAGGTCGCACCGCTAAACAGATACAGTTGCCCCTCAAACACCACCAACTTGGCATCACGTAGATCGGCATCGCTATGGGTTAATGTTGCCACTAAGTGCCAAGTGACACCGGCATCAGATGATGCCAACACCCGAATCATGCCATCGGGCGAGACATGTGCACTGCCCTCTCTAAAGGCACAATACAGTCGTTGTTTAAACAAGGTGAGGTCGCTAAAGGCATTATGTGCTCCCTTGTCCCAGATCTTATTCACCCAATTTAATCTCATCGCCATAACATACCCTTCATTACCTTTATCACGTCCACCATTAAGCGTGAACTGCGCGATAAGTGCAACCATCACAGACTCAACGGCAACTGACAAATAGATACCAAGAGAGTAAACGTCACGCCATCACCACGACGGCTCAACTTTGCCCCTCCTTAAGCTGCCTAACCCTCATGCATAAATCGGCATGACTAAATCAAGCCACATGAGTCAATTTTTATCGATAAACCATAGCGTAGTAAATATAGGTGGGAAGAAATAGCGCAATAGAAAATGTACGAAGAAACGGCTTAGCAAGGTTCTGGCGACACTCTACTCACAAGCTAAAGGTGAAGAGGAAGATCAGCAGCCTTACTAAAGTAATGCTAATCACTCAGTTTAAGGCTAGGTAAACCAGCACAGTCGAGCAATGAATGACATAATGACCAGCATCAGGGTTAATGAGCAAATGCCACAGGCCAAGTACAAAAAAAACCGCTGAAGCGGCTTTTTGTGAGCGTCACGCTAGCTGTGTATACAAGTAAAATAACACCACAGCTATGCGTGTTTTTTAGACGGTAAGTGGAGTAGTAAAAACGTTTTTCAGTCATGTGTCACATATAAAAAGATTTTATAAACAACACACTCGATATAAAAACATCATCATTCAACAAATCTAGCTAAACGACTGAATGTACACCAAGATGGTGTGCATTCAGTCAATAGCGTAAGGCTCTTATGCCTCAGTGCTCAGCAGCTCACTTTAAGTGCGTTGACGAGGCGTCTTACCCGCAGTGGTCTTGTGCTTGCGCACCGCACGACGGATCTTGGCGCTTTTCACTTTAGAGCGGGCAACACTGTGTTTATCGGTACCCATTAAGGTGCGGGTCTCTTCTTCGAGTCCGGCTAATTTACGTAGGTAATTAACCTGCTCAATCGGCAATTCTACCCAACCACCACGTGGCAATGTCTTTGGCAGCTCAATCATACCGTAACGAATACGGATCAAACGGCTAACCTGCACCTCTTGAGATTCCCACAAGCGGCGCACTTCACGGTTACGGCCTTCAGCCAGTGACACATGCCACCACTTATTCATGCCCTCGCCGCCCGCAGGCTTTACTTTATCAAAGTGAGCAGGGCCGTCTTCCAGAGTCACCCCATTACGAAGGCGCTGAATAACAGCATCAGACACTTCACCAAAAGTACGCACGGCATATTCACGCTCAACTTCATGTGACGGATGCATGAGGCGATTAGCCAATTCACCGTCAGAAGTAAACAGCAACAACCCAGAGGTGTTGATATCTAAACGACCCACTGCAACCCAGCGTGAATCACGCGTACGAGGCAAACGGTCAAATACCGTTGGACGTCCTTCAGGATCTTTACGACTGCAAATCTCACCTTCAGGCTTATGATAAGCAATCACACGACAAACTAAATCTTCTTCAGATTTAACCGATACGCTGCGGCCATCGATACGCACTTTGGCATCAGCTTCGATACGATCGCCAAGCTTGGCAATTTCACCGTCAATACTAACTCGACCTGCAGCAATCCATGCCTCCATCTCACGACGGGAGCCATGGCCTGCACGGGCCAAGACTTTCTGCAATTTTTCACTCATTAGTAGACTCTTCTGTAGTTTTGGGCGCGGACTCTGGCGCGTCTATGTCCGTCTCAGGACGGGTCACACCAGAAAACAGCGCCGCTAATGACTCAGCATCAGATAAAGCAGGAAGATCTGCTATCGTATCTAAGCCAAAATAGGCTAAAAATTCATTTGTAGTCGCATACAGAGCGGGCCGTCCCGGCACCTCTTTATGGCCTACAATCTTTATCCAATGTCTATCGGACAAACTCTTAATTATATGGCTACCGACTGCTACACCGCGGACAAACTCAATATCGCCACGTGTCACAGGTTGACGGTAGGCTATCACCGCCAAGGTTTCTAGCGTCGCTCTTGAGTAGCGCGGCGCTTTCTCTTGCCATAAACGTTGTAAATAAGGACTTAAGGTTTCAATGCTCTGAAATCGATAGCCCCCTGCCACTTTAACTAATTCAACGCCGCGGCCTTGATAGTCTTGCTGCAAAGCATCAATCGCCGCCTTAATTTTAACCCGTGAAACGTTAAAATTGGCCAGCACGCTCTCGCTTAAATGTTTTATCGATACCGTTTTCGCCATCACAAATAAGCTCGCCTCGATTAGCTGCTTAAGTTGTTCTGGATTGATTTGCAGTTTATTTTTCGACAACTCAATACGCCCTAACGTGGATGGTCGACAACGGCTCGGCCTGAATGACGTCAACCAGTAACTCTTTGACCAGCTCCATCAGCGCCAGAAAACTCACCACCACACCACTGCGCCCTTCGGCAACATCAAACAGGTGTTCAAACGGGACGTAAGACTTACCTTCTAGCATAGCCAAGATCTGGATCATGCGTTCACGTGTCGACAAGGTTTCCCGACGAACATGATGGTGCTCAGTCGCTTCAACCCGTTTTAGCACAGCGGCAAACGCGCTGGCCAACTCGACTAACGACACCGAAGGCGGCACCAATACTGGCTTAATATCGGCAGCAGGTAAGGCTCTGGCTTGAAAAATATCACGCTCTAAACGGGGTAATTCATCCAGGCGCAACTGCGCCTCTTTGATCACTTCATAAGCTTTTAATTGCCTAATCAATTGCGCGCGAGGATCGTCCTCTTCTTCATCAGCCATATCAGGTTTAGGCAGCAAAAGCCGAGACTTAATCTCGGCCAAGGTCGCCGCCATCACCAGATAATCGGCGGCTAATTCAACCCTAGCCCCTTGCAGCAGTTCAATATATTCAAGATATTGATCCGTCACTGGTGAAATGGCCAAATCTACCACATCGAGTTTCTGCTTGCGGATCAGATACAGCAGCAGGTCGAGCGGACCTTCAAACGACTCAAGAAATACTTCGAGCGCTTCGGGAGGAATAAAAAGATCGGCGGGTAAGTGTTTCACCACTTCACCGCGTACCACGGCTAAAGGTAGACTTTGCTGTGTACCCTGCATCCGCTCTCCCAATACTCCCTTATTTTTCAAAGGGTAAAACGATAGTCACCAGCACCATCTTAACGGTATGGCTTTTATCAAACGCGCGATTATACCTGCTTAATCCCCCAATAGACAGGAAATTAACCAAACTGACTCACATCACCCGCCCCAACGCGCAGTATCTCAATCTCCCCTTCAGACAAGTCGATCACTGTGGTGGGTTTCTGTCCTAAATATCCGCCATGAATAATCACATCCACTTGGTGCTCTAAAATATCGCGGATATGCTCGGGATCAGATTCGGTAAACTCTTCTCCTGGCATGATCAAACTGGTCGACATCAGCGGTGCATCCAACGCTTCAAGTAAGGCCAGCGCGATAATATTGTCGGGTACCCGAATACCTATGGTCTTCTTTTTCGGGTTTTGCAGACGCTTAGGCACCTCTTTGGTCGCCTTAAAAATAAAGGTAAACGGCCCAGGTGTGTTGTTTTTAAGCACACGATAAGCTTGGTTATCGACGCGTGCGTAGGTTGCCAGCTCAGACTGGTCACGCACCATCAAGGAAAAATCGTGATCGTTATCAATCTGACGAATGCGCGCAATACGCGTCATCGCCTCCTTTTCACCCAATAAACACCCTAAGGCGTAACCAGAATCGGTGGGGTAAACTACCACTCCTCCTTGCTTAATCAGTTGCGCCGCTTGGTTAATCAACCGCGTTTGTGGGTTTTCCTCATGAACATAAAAAAATTGACTCATCGGCTTTCCATCCATTTATCCATTTGCCAAACCCAGTCTACCCCCTGGGGTTGGAACATATTTTTACCCAACTCAATCCAGCTACCCGGAAAGTGGAAATCACTACCAAGGGACGCGAATAGCTGATTAAGTTTACTAAGGGCAATTAAATTATTGCGATCATCTAAAGTTTGCTGACCCAGCACCACTTCCATGGCATCGCCGCCGGCCGCTTTAAAGTCGCGCACTAAACGCTTTAGCCATTTAGCCGACAACTTATAGCCACTTGGATGCGCTAATACCGCAACGCCGCCAGCCTGATGAATAATCTCAATGGCGCTGGCCATGTCGGACCAATTATTAGGTACATAACCTGTTTTACCTCGGGCAAGGTATTTCTTAAATACCGACGCCTGATTGACCGCATAGCCATGTTCTGCCAGCCATCTCGCATAATGGCCACGACTTAATGCCGCGCCACCCGCGAACACTTTTGCACCTTCGTAAGCCCCTTCGATACCGGCTTTTTCTAACCTAAGACCTATCTCTTTAGCGCGGGTTTCGCGCAGGGAACGCTGCTGACAGAGAAACCCATCAAGCGTGGCGTTTGTTCTATCGATGTTTAAGGCAACGATATGAATATCAAAGTTATTCCAACGAGTCGATATCTCGGTGCCATCCACCAATTTTAGCGGCTTAGGCTGCGCATTGTTAAAATGGTGCGCCTCATCGAGGCCCGCCGTCGTATCGTGATCAGTAATGGCCAACACCTGCACCCCTTTTTCAAGGGCACGAGCGACTAATTCGGATGGCGTTAATTGGCCATCAGATGCGGTGGTGTGGCTGTGTAGATCGATTAAAAGCGTTTCATCTGTCATCCGTATATTCTACTCGAGTTTGCCATTAGAAACATCTAATTGGCTTAACTTATTTACACAAACATTGATGCTCAAATAGCGCAGTGCCTTGGCATTAATCACTATTTTTAGAAATAGAAAAATATTCCATTGACATCACTACCATGCTGATGCTTTTATATAGCCAACGACATAATTTAACTTTTACATGACTTTTAGAGACACAATCTTATGACACAGCAATTTAATCACATCATTTGGTGGTGGCACTTCCCAACATAGCGGGTGGTGTGAATTTCTGTGCTCATGTAAAAGAGACTAGATTTAAACAAAAAGCCCGCATTAAATGCGGGCTTTTTGCATTTAAGGGTTTAATTTCATTAATGTATTTTATTAATTTATACCAATCAAATTAACGGTTTGATTGACGCAGGAGCAGACACATGGCGCTACCCTCTTTGGCAAGAGTCAACACAGTAAAGGAGCGGATCACTTACCAAGACGATCCACTCAACTTGTATCAACAACTTACCCAAAATGCGCCGCACACCATGTTGCTCGAATCAGCAGAGGTAGACAGTAAAGACCATCTTAAGAGCATCGTGATGACGCACGCCTCGATGATGATACGCTGTGAAGGATTTCGCCTAACCTTTACTGCACTCAATGCTAATGGTCAGTCATTGCTAGCGCCCATTAAAGCTTTTTTTAACCTCGACAATGCCAAACTGAAGGGTAATTGCTTAACCCTGACGCTCAATCAGGCGCCAGCCCAGCTCGATGAAGACGCCAGACTCAAAGCCACCTCACCTTTAGATGGTCTTAGGACTTTAGTGCAACATATCGATTGCGGTGATGATGTCGAGTTTGAGTCGTTATTTCTAGGCGGCGTATTGGCCTATGATCTTATCGATACCGTCGAGCCCCTGCCCTCGGTGCCTGAGAGTGAAAATAGCTGTCCTGATTACCTGTTTTATTTAGCTGAAACCCTCATTTTAGTCGATCACCAGCAGCAAACTGCCAACTTGATAACCCATGATTTTAGCCAACAAGCGAGTGTTCAGGCAGTGCTGGCAGCGCGTACTGAGACCCTAAAAAGAGCCTGTCACACACTCAAGCCTATCGATGTCTTAATCCCAATTGATGCGCCCACCCAAGTCAATATTGATGATGAGGCTTTTATAAACATAGTCAATGACTTAAAAGAACATATTATCGCTGGCGATATTTTTCAAGTAGTGCCTTCACGCAGCTTTAGCTTGCCTTGCCCGAACACATTAGGGGCATACCGCGCACTGCGCCTCACCAACCCTAGCCCTTATATGTTTTATTTTCGCGGCGATGATTTTACCTTGTTTGGCGCCTCACCCGAAAGCGCCCTTAAATATGAGGCGGCAACCAATCAAGTGGAAATTTATCCCATTGCCGGCACACGCAAACGTGGCAAAAAAGCCAATGGTGACATCGATTTTGATCTAGACAGCCGTATCGAACTGGAATTAAGACTGGACAAAAAAGAGCTGTCTGAACATTTGATGTTAGTGGATCTTGCCCGTAACGATATCGCACGTATTAGCCAAAGCGGCAGTCGCCAAGTGCCTGAGCTACTTAAAGTGGATCGCTACTCCCATGTGATGCATTTAGTCAGCCGCGTAACCGGCCAACTGCGCAGCGACCTCGATGCCCTACACGCTTACCAAGCCTGCATGAACATGGGCACCTTAACGGGCGCCCCAAAAGTCAGTGCAGCCCAATTGATCCGCGGTGCCGAACAAGCGAGGCGCGGCAGCTATGGCGGCGCCGTTGGCTACATCAATGGCCTAGGCGATATGGATACCTGCATAGTGATCCGCGCAGCCTTTGTGAAACAGGGAACGGCGCATATTCAAGCCGGCGCAGGGGTTGTGTTTGATTCCGATCCCCAGGCCGAAGCCGATGAAACCCGCCAAAAAGCACAAGCGGTCATTACAGCCATCAAGATGGGAGGCGGACAATGAAACTGTATCTGCTGGATAATTTCGATTCATTTACCTACAACCTGGTGGATCAATTTCGCAGCCTAGGTTGTGAAGTGATTATTTACCGTAACGATGTGGCGGCAAGCTTTATCGCCGATAAGCTGCTCAGTGAAACCAAGCCTGTGGCGTTAATCTTATCACCAGGCCCTGGAGCCCCCCATGAAGCAGGCTGCTTAATGGCGCTTATTGGCCTGCTGGCGGGCAAAGTCCCTATGCTGGGGATCTGCTTAGGCCATCAAGCTATGGTTGAACACTTTGGGGGTAAAGTTGAGCGCGCCACACAGGTGGTACACGGTAAGGCCAGCCCAACCCTGCACAGCGGCCAAGGGATCTTCCACGGATTGCCCTCGCCGCTGCCGGTGGCCCGCTATCACAGTTTAGTCGCCACCCAAGTACCCGACTGTTTAGCGGTGATAGCCACCACAGACACCATGCCGATGGCTATTAGCCATAAGGAATTCAAAGCCATTGGCTTTCAATTTCACCCCGAATCGATTTTGACCACCTTAGGCAGCCAGTTGTTAACCCAAACATTGGACTATCTAACAGGTGACAAACTCGGGTTAAGTACTGATAAAGGAGCACTGTAAATGAGCGACCTACAAGCGATTATCGATAAGTTGTATTTAGGTCAGAGCGTCAGTCGCGACCAAGCTAACTTGCTCTTTAGCGCCATAATTCAAGGTGAAATGGGTGAAGCCACTATGGCTGGCATGTTGGTCGCCATGAAGATGCGCGGTGAAACCATCGATGAGATCTCCGGTGCCGCCGACGCGCTACGCGCCGCCGCCAAGGTGTTTCCGATCCCCAACGCCACCACTCGTCGCCAAGGAATAGTCGACATAGTCGGCACTGGCGGCGATGGTCATAACACCATCAATATCTCCACCACTGCAGCCTTTGTGGCTGCCGCTGCTGGCGCCAAAGTAGCTAAGCACGGTAATCGCAGCGTATCGAGTAAATCAGGCTCATCGGATCTACTATCGCAATTTGGTATCGACTTAGCCATGTCGCCAGAGACGGCTCGCGACTGCCTCGATGAGCTGGGGTTATGTTTTTTATTTGCGCCCCATTACCATGGCGGAGTGCGCCATGCCGTGCCGGTGCGTCAATCATTAAAAACCCGCACCCTGTTTAACTTGTTAGGTCCGCTTATCAACCCTGCCAACCCAGATTATATTGTACTGGGCGTGTATAGCCGTGAGTTAGTTGAGCCTATCGCAAATGTGCTCAACACATTAGGGCTCAAGCGGGCCATGGTGGTGCATGGCAGTGGCTTAGATGAAGTGGCAGTGCATGGTGACACCTTAGTGTGCGAGCTCAAAGACAAGCAGATCTCCCAATATACCCTAACCCCAGCGGCATTAGGGGTTGAGCAAGCGACATTAGCCGAGCTTGAAGGTGGCACCCCTGCGGAAAATGCCGCCATCACGCGCGCCATTTTACAGGGGCAAGGCAGCCAAGCACATCGCAATGCTGTGGCCGTCAATGCTGGGTGCGCGCTCTATATTTCGGGCCACAGCGACACTCCCCTCGAGGGGGTAAAGCAGGCCTTAGCCATACTCGACAGTGGCAAAGCCTTCACCTTACTCGAGCAGCTCGCCAACGCCAGCCGCCCTGCCAATTAATCCGAGGAGTCATTGTGAGTAGTCAAGCAGCGCCAAGCCAAAGTAACGTATTAACCCGTATTGTTGCGACCAAAGCGGCACATATTGCCGCGCTTAAGTTGCGTTTTCCTGAAGCATCACTTCAGCCCAAACAGTCGGATCGCAGTCTATTTGACGCATTAAAAGCGCCTAATGCTGGTTTTATCTTTGAATGCAAAAAAGCCAGTCCGTCTAAAGGGCTAATTCGCCAAGACTTTGATGTTGAAGCCATTGCCGACGTTTACGCCCATTACGCTGCGGCAATATCGGTACTGACCGATGAGCAGTTTTTTCAAGGGGATATGGATTATATCCCTAAGGTGCGGGCGCGCGTTGCACAACCGATTTTGTGTAAAGACTTTTTTGTCGACACTTACCAAGTCAAGCTGGCGGCGCATCAAGGTGCCGATGCAATTTTGCTGATGTTATCTGTGCTCGATGATGCGCAGTATCGTACTCTGGCTCAGCAAGCGCAGGTCTATCAACTCGATATCCTGACAGAGGTGAGCAACGAAGCCGAGCTGCAGCGAGCCATCGCGCTCGATGCCGCCATCATTGGCATAAACAATCGCAATCTTCGCGATCTATCCACCGATTTAGCCACCACAGAGGCGCTCGCTCCCGCCATACCACAAGATCGGGTGATCATCAGTGAGTCAGGCATTTACCAGCATGCTCAGGTACGCCGCTTGAGCCCGTTAGTCGATGGTTTTTTGGTGGGCAGCTCCTTGATGGCCGAGGACGATTTAGATATCGCGTGTCGCATGTTGACACTGGGACACAACAAGGTGTGTGGGTTGACACGTGATGCTGATATACAAGCTGTAACCGACGCCGGCGCCGTCTACGGCGGGCTGATTTTTGCCCCCAAATCTCCCCGTTATATCAGCCCAGCGCGCGCACTTGAGCTAGTACAGCGCCAACGTGCCAGAGGTAAAGCGTTACGATTTGTCGGGGTTTTTGTCAATGAGGCCACTGAGGTTATTGCCGCGATTGCGGCTTCGCTTAACCTGTTTGCGGTGCAATTACATGGCAAGGAAACCGCCGAAGATATCGCTACGCTGCAACAGGCACTCAAGGCTCTCGATTGCAACGCGCAGATATGGAAAGCGCTCCCCATTAGCGTCGATAGCGGCACAGCAAACCTTAACATCGAAGTGCCATCCATGGTTGATCGACTACTGTATGACAGCCAACGGCTTAACAAACAAGTCGATAACGCTGGCCAATTTGGCGGCACTGGGCTGTGTTTTAATTGGCAGTTGGCCCTGCCCCATAAAGCACAGGCCATGTTAGCTGGCGGGCTCAATGACGAAAACGCTACACAAGCGGCAACACAAGGATTTTTCGGTTTGGACTTTAACTCCGGCCTTGAGAGCGCGCCTGGGCTAAAAGATAGCCATAAACTGAACGCTGCCTTTAAGGCGTTACGCCAATATTAAGCAGATTGACCATACACTTATTGATATTTCGCCCAGCACTCACTCTGGGCAACACATTAGGACACGATTATGACTAAGCTTGACCCTTACTTTGGCGAATATGGCGGTATGTATGTACCACAAATATTGATGCCAGCATTGAAGCAACTGGAGTCGGCCTTTGTCGATGCGCAGCAAGATGAAGCCTTTCAAGCCGAATTTAACGACCTGCTGAAAAACTATGCCGGGCGTCCTACCGCCTTAACCTTAACCCGAAATTTAAGTCCCAACCCTTTAGTCAAAATCTACCTAAAGCGTGAAGATTTACTCCATGGCGGCGCCCACAAAACAAACCAAGTGTTAGGTCAGGCTTTACTGGCTAAACGCATGGGCAAAAAAGAGATCATCGCCGAGACGGGCGCAGGCCAACACGGCGTCGCGACCGCCCTGGCTTGTGCCCTGCTGGGGTTAAAATGCAAGGTGTATATGGGTGCCAAAGATGTCGAACGTCAATCCCCCAATGTGTTTCGGATGAAACTGATGGGCGCCGAAGTCATTCCGGTGACATCAGGCTCTAGCACCTTAAAAGATGCCTGTAACGAAGCCATGCGTGACTGGTCTGGCAGCTATGACAAAGCCCACTACTTACTTGGTACAGCGGCAGGGCCGCACCCGTTCCCTACCATAGTGCGTGAATTTCAGCGGATGATCGGCGCCGAAACCAAAAAACAGATCCTCGAGCGCGAAGGATGCCTACCCGATGCCGTCATCGCCTGCGTCGGCGGCGGGTCAAACGCTATTGGGATGTTCGCCGACTTTATCGATGAACCCTCGGTGCAGCTTATCGGTGTCGAGCCCGCGGGCTTAGGCATAGACACGCCGATGCACGGCGCGCCACTTAAACACGGTAAAACTGGCATTTTCTTTGGCATGAAAGCGCCACTAATGCAGGATAAAGAGGGCCAAATTGAGGAGTCTTACTCTATCTCGGCAGGGCTGGACTTCCCCTCGGTAGGGCCACAGCACGCCCATTTGGCGGCAACGGGACGAGCCTCTTATGAGTCTGCCACCGATGATGAAGCCTTAGAAGCGTTTCAACAATTAGCGCGTTGTGAGGGCATTATTCCGGCATTGGAGTCGGCTCATGCACTCGCCTACGCCGTTAAACTGGCCAAACAAGCCACCAAAGAGACCCTGCTCGTGGTTAACCTGTCGGGCCGTGGTGATAAAGATATCTTCACCGTCGCCGACATTCTCGAACAACAAGTCAAGTCAGCACCACAGGAGAGCGGCAATGAGTAACCGTTATGACGCCACGTTTAGCGCCCTTAAGGCTATTAATCAGGGCGCTTTTGTCCCCTTCGTTACCTTGGGAGATCCAAACCCTGAATTGTCGCTACAAATAATCGACACCTTGGTCGATAATGGCGCTGATGCCTTAGAGCTGGGGTTCCCATTTTCCGATCCGCTCGCCGATGGCCCAGTGATCCAAGGGGCAAATCTGCGCTCGCTGGCAAGTGGCACCACCGCCAGCCACTGCTTTGAGATGTTAAGCCAGATCCGAAACAAGTATCCCGATATCCCCATTGGCCTACTACTGTACGCTAACTTAGTCTATAGCAATGGCATCGACACTTTTTATGCCAAGGCCAAGGCGGCCGGTGTCGATTCGGTGCTAATTGCCGACGTGCCCGTGGAGGAAGCCAAACCCTTTATCAAGGCGGCAACGCACCATGGCATAGCGCCCATTTTTATTGCGCCGCCCAATGCCGACAGCGATACCCTGCAACAGGTGAGCGAGCATGGTAAAGGCTATACCTATCTGTTATCTCGTGCAGGCGTGACGGGCACCGAGTCGAAGGCGGGCATGCCCATCGCCGATATTTTAGCCCGCCTAAAGGCCTTTAACGGCGCGCCGCCCCTGCTGGGGTTTGGTATTGCCGAACCGGCACAGGTACGCGAGGCGATTAACGCCGGCGCTGTTGGGGCGATTTCGGGCTCTGCCGTAGTTAAGATCATCGCCGAGCATCAAGATGATCCTGCAAGGTTACTGGCCACATTAGCCGAATTTACCCGAAATATGAAAGCCGCCACCTTAATGTAACCAAGCTGAATCGGTACTCATGTTCATCGTATGACTCAACAAAAAAAGCGCCTAATATCAGGCGCTTTTTTTATCGACGTAATGAGAGTTAATGTTGACTTAATTGAGCGTCAATAAGGCTCACACGCCATGCTTTAAGCTTGGGTTTTTACCGCCTCTAGCTTAGCTTTATGATCTAACTCGAAGCTAGGCAGGTCACTTGCATCTTGCTTAAGGTAATGATCCATCCAGCGCATTAAACGCAGGTGATAATCATATTGAGCCGCCGCTTTACGGTTGCCGTGACCTTCGCCAGGGTAATACACCAAACGTACCGCTTTACCTTGCACTTTCATATAGCGATACAGCTCCATTGACTGCGCCGGATGCACCCGAGGATCCTCTTTGCCATGCATGATTAGCAGAGGCGTCTTAGACTGACCCGCCCAATAAATAGGGCTACGCTCTAAATACCATTGCCATTTTTCCCATGGGTATGAACGTGCATGCACTAGATGCATCTCGTTGGAGATATCTGTCGTACCAAACTTAGACAGTTGATTAGTCACCCCAACAAACATCACACTGGCAGCAAAATGATCAGTTAACTTAGTCGCCGCCCACGCAGAGGCGTAACCGCCGTAGGAGCCGCCTGTAATGCCGACTCTCTTGGCATCCACCAGCCCCATATCCACAAGGTGATCTTTAAAGCTAACTAAATCGTCAAACTCTTTACCGGCATAATCGTTTTGCCCAAGCTTAGAGTAATCAACCCCCTTACCTGTACTGCCGCGATAATTAGGATAAAACACTGCGTAGCCTTGCGCCGCTGCTAGCTGCCCTGGACGCGAGTAGTTGGTTAACCATCCATCTTTATCATGGCTCTCTGGCCCCCCATGTACCGACATGATTAAAGGGTATCGCTGCCCCTTTTTATAATTCAATGGGTAGATAAGAACACCGCCAATATCGACACCGTCACTGGTGGTAAATGAGATAGACTCTTGCTTCGCAAAGCGTTTATTGTCTAGCCAAGGATTAGAATTACTCAAACGCGTGGCGCTAGAGTCACGGCTTCCAATCCGGTAGACCTCATTAGGGTGCTTAGCGTTATTGGCACGCATCACTAGGGTCTTGTCCGAGTCAGATAAGCTCAGTTGTGAGGCGATAAGCTGCCCAGGTTTGACTACCTTGCGGTAATCGCTGCTCCCGGGTCTGAGTAAACCCACGATGGAGTCGGTGTTGATATTACTGATAAAATACAGTTCGTTACTCTTGTTTTTCCACTCAAAATCACTCACATGACCTAAGTGATTAGGTAACCATGAGCTGATCTTGCCTGTTTTCGTCTCGGCCAGATAGAGACGGCCTAACGCGGGATCGTGCTTGTCCTGCGCCCCTAGGATCGCCACATATTGCCCATCATAAGAAAACTCTGCCGTGCCTAATTTACCTTCGGTGATAAAAGAGGTCATGATCTTTTGTTGGTTGGCATCGACAATGTGCCATTGGGATTTCATGTATTGATCGTCAATTAATGCGCTAGGCTGAGTCTTTACCAATAACTGGCTGTCATCTGCCGACCACTGCACTGCAGACACCACATCATCTATTGGCCAAGCAACAGGGGTTAACGGCTTATCACTAACGGCCAAGTCCAGCACAAATAACTGTTTCGTGGTTAAGTCTTCTTCATAAACTTCGGCCATAAAGCCGAGTTTTTTCAATTCATCGACACTGCTATCTTTGGCTGGTTTAGCGATTAAGGCGACTTGCTTACCATTATGGCTCAGAGCATAGTCAGCGACATCCGTTCCCTTTAGCGACAAGGTCTTAACCGCTTGTCCCCCATTAAAAGGGATTCGATACAGGGCGGTGTGTTTATCTTCGCCCATCTTGGCTAAGAAGTAGACCAACGAGCCATCGGCAGACCACTGAATATTGGTGATGGTCACCTGCCCAGTAATGTAAGGACGCTCAACCCCCTTACCGTCCACCAAGTAAAGCTCGGCCCAATGGGCACCATTTTCTTCTTTATACAATTGGCGAGGCACATAACGGGTAAATGCCACATTATCGCCCGATGGGCTCACTTGCACCTGGGCTACCTGCTGTAGGCCTATGACCTCTTCGGCCGTCAACACATCTGCGGCGCTACTACTAAAACTGAAAATCCCCAGCGATAACGCTATCGCCTGCTTAACAGTATTAAACTGTTTAATCATCAATATCACTCCAATTTGTTCATTTTATTGTTTTAATCTTGATCTGCTCTGCCATTATAGGTTTTTGTTAACAAAACAAAAGCACCTTGGAGGCATTATTCACCTCTGATGACGACTATAATGCAACAGACGTGGGCTATTGCCTGTGCTTTAACATAAAGCAACGAAGCGACTGTCGATAAGTGATCGATTGATATCGGGCTCGCGTAATACCATGACCATTATGGTCTCGGGAGTTAGACATGACGCAAGATGAACTGATTGAACTCTTTAAAGCAAAGCACCTTTCACCCACCATCATTAACACCGCCGATGCCACCCACTACCTTGTTGGCGGCGAAGATCCCCAAGGTAATTTTTATCAGTTAACCTATGACGATCTCAGCCCGATGCAATATCAGTCTCTGGAGCAAGCCAAAGTGCAGTTGAAACAGATGGGGGTGTGTAAAGCCACTTTTGAACTTTATACCGCCTATGATGAGATGATTGGCGTGACGCCCCAACACGATAACAAAACCAGTATTGAATTATCCCTCTAACTCAATACTGCAGTTAAATGGACGCCCAATGAATCACGCCATTAATATGACCCAAGCGCTACGAGTCTATGCGCTGGTGATCGATAAAGGCACTAAAGCCCAAGACTCACAGCAGGCAAATACCCAACAGCTAAACACTGAGAGTGACGACAACAGTTACTGTTATGAAGAGATGCTGGCTTGGAGCGATTATGACGGGTATACCGCCTACCTGAAATATAATCAGGTTACTCTGACCTTGTTATTTCATGGGAAATATTTGCTCGACTACCCAAGCGACGCCAAGTTAGCTGCCTTTATCCAGAAACTGAATAAGCTGGCCAATGAGGTCAAATAAGGAATTAAGATGCAACGTTTCACTCATAGCTTTCAAGGCGTTATTTTCGATTTAGATGGCACGTTAGTCAGTTCTAATTTGAATTTTAGTGCATTACGTCAAGCGATTCAGTGCCCAGTCGAGCAAGATATTTTGCATTTTATTGCCAAGCTACCTGCTGTACAAGCGGCCCAAGCCCAACGCATTATTGAACAAGCGGAGCAGCTTGATGCGCAGCAAGCGCGACTGCTCAATGGCACCGAGGCCTTATTGGATTTCCTGTTAATGCAGCAGATCCCTATGGCAATTGTCACCCGCAACAGTAAAGCGGCGGCGCTGCAAAAAGTGGAGCAAAACAATCTTCCCATTGACCTTATTCTAAGCCGCGAAGATGGCCCAGCCAAACCTGATCCCACCAGTCTTATACAAGTGGCAACCCTATGGGGGCTAGCGGCGGATAAAATTGCCTTTGTCGGTGACCATCATTATGACGTCGATGCGGCTAATCGCGCTGGCATGCAATCGGTGCTGTTGACCTTTGACGAGCACAAAGCCTATCAACACCAGGCACGTTTTGTGTACCGCGATTTACAGCAGTTGTTGCAAGCCATGCCATTAATTTCGCTGTGCGCGTAATTAAATGAACACTGCTGATGTCCCCGCCGATGATATTTACGCCACTGCCAGCGCAGGAGCTCACATGTACAGTATCGAACTACTGAATCTCGCTGACGCGCCACAACAGCAGTGGAGCATAGTTAATGACGGCGTGATGGGCGGACGCTCAAGCAGTCGAATAAATAATCATGGCGACACCTTGCTTTTTTTTGGCACGGTTTCACTGGAAAACAATGGCGGATTTGCCTCCATCAACCAGCCGATAACGCCCCGGCAACTGAAGGGTAAAGACACATCATCCGCCGCCCTTGTGGCGCAAAAAAGCGCCGCAATCCGCATGACTCTTACGGCAAAAGGTGACGGTAAGCGCTATCAACTGCGGATCAAAACGGGTAATGGTATGGCCCAAACTACCTATAAGGCAGGTTTTACCCCCTTAAACGGGACGCCACAGCAATGGCAATTTACCCCGCAGCAATTTATCGAAACCTTTCGTGGCCGCGACTACCCAACGCGCCCCAAGCCCGACTTTAACCAACTGAGCGCCGTGGGGATCTTAATCAGCGACAAGCAGGCGGGAGATTTCCAACTCGAACTGCATTCATTGCAGTTGCAGTTTGAGGAATGACCACAGCCAATGGTATCGCCTCTGCTGCCAGCCAACATGAGCGCGCATGCCAGATAAAGGCTTGCTTGAGCCGATTAATTTAAATTCATCGCAATTAGCCGCCTCTGCCCAGTGGATATCTTTTTCACACTTAGCATGCGTGCTACACTTCGGCCAATCTGTTTATTGACTCATTGAAACCAAACTTATGAAACAACTGCTCGACTTTTTGCCATTAGTGATCTTCTTCGCAGTGTACAAATTTTTCGATATCTATATCGCCAGCGGCGCCCTGATAGCGGCAACGGCGTTACAATTGATCGTCACCTATCTGATGTACAAAAAAATTGAAAAGATGCACCTTATCACCTTCGCCATGGTCAGTTTTTTCGGCACATTAACCTTAGTCTTTCATGATGATGCCTTTATCAAATGGAAAGTGACCGTGGTATATGCTCTCTTTGCACTCGCTTTGGCTGTCAGTCAATTCATTAATAAGCCTATTTTAAAGAGCATGCTGGGCAAAGAGTTGGTTGTCGCCGATAACATATGGGCACACGTTACTTGGTATTGGGTGCTGTTTTTTGTGGGCTGTGCTCTACTGAATATTTATGTCGCCTTTAGCCTACCTCAAGAGACTTGGGTTAACTTTAAAGTGTTTGGCCTTACGGCACTTACCCTACTTAACACTGTAGTTACTGTGGTCTATCTCTATAAACACATGCCAGAAGAACATAAAAAGGAACTCAAATAATGTGGTATATGATCTCATCTCAAGATATTGAAAATAGTTTAGAAAAACGCTTATCAGTGCGTCCTGCACATGTGGCGCGGCTACAAGAGCTATCCGACGAAGGTCGGCTGATGCTGGCCGGTCCCCATCCCGCTATCGATAATGAAAACCCGGGTGAGGCTGGTTTTACTGGCTCACTCGTCGTGGCAGAGTTTGACTCATTGGAAGCCGCACAAGCCTGGGCAGATCAAGACCCATACGTAGCCGCAGGTGTCTATGCCAATGTCATCGTCAAACCGTTTAAACACGTATTGCCATAGCATTTACAGGATCAAACACATTGAAAATCGTATCATTTAACATCAATGGCCTCAGGGCAAGACTGCACCAGCTTCAAGCCCTGATCGATAGCCATGCCCCCGATATTATCGGCTTACAGGAGACTAAGGTCCATGATGAAGCGTTTCCGCTCGCAGACGTCGAAGCTATGGGCTACAAGGTGCACTACCACGGTGGCAAAGCACACTATGGGGTAGCCATGCTGTCTAAGCGCGAGCCGCTCAGTGTACAAAAAGGCTTTCCTACCGACGAGGACGATGCTCAGCGCCGCATGATCATCGCCACTTTTGAGCAAGACAATGGCAGACCGTTAACCGTGATAAATGGCTATTTCCCTCAGGGCGAAAACATCAGCCATGAAACGAAATACCCCGCTAAACGTAAGTTTTATCAAGATTTAATGCACTATCTCAATACCCATTGTCATCCTGGAGATGATATCGCCATCATAGGGGATATCAATATTTCTCCCATCGATTTGGATATTGGTATCGGTGAGGTGAACGCTAAACGTTGGTTAAAAACCGGTAAGTGCAGTTTTCAACCAGAAGAGCGTCAATGGCTCAACACGCTACTCGATTGGGGTCTAGTTGATACATTCCGGCAATTACACCCCACTCGCTGTGAACGCTATTCATGGTTTGATTATCGCAGCAAGGGGTTTGATGATAACCGCGGTCTGCGTATCGACGTGATTTTAGCCACGCCATCACTGGCTGAGCGCTTAATCGAATCTGATGTCGACTACAAACTGCGCGCTATCGAAAAGCCGTCGGATCATGCGCCAATTTGGAGCACCTTTAAATAACCAGCGCTTTCAAGAGCTGATGAGATAAGCTGATGAGAAATTCGCCGTTTATCTCACGCTCATTTGTGCCAACAGGGGGGCTTGTCATACGCCCGAGCGAAACGCATATTGTTGAGATGCCACGCTGTTAGCGCAACTTAAAGTAAGTAAAAGGGAATTAGAGGGAGCCAAAGGGGTAACGGACTGCTTAGCAAATTGAGTCATTAAGCGCAGCACCAGTAAAGTACCCCATTTAAAAAAGGTTCAATATCGTCTTAACAAGACGTCATTGAACCTTTTTTGTACTGCTTTTTATTCTGTACGTCACCGCTTACAGCCTAATTAGCGGCATTAACTCAAACGATATTGGCTTAAAATCCCCTCAAGTTCAGTCGATGACTGCTTAAGTGAGGTGGCCAGAACCACTGAGCGTTCGGCGGTTTCTTTAATGGTTTGCGACTGCTGGCGAATATCATTTAACTGGCCGCCAATATCACGGGCCGACACACTTTGCTGCTCGGCTGACGCCGCAATTTGTGAATTCATATCAAAAACATGATCGGTTGAATCAGCCATATTATCAATATCAACGCCCACAGTTTCTATGGCTCTGCGGCCAAGTTCGGCCTGCTCAACAATCTCATTAGTAATGCTGGCCAACTGACCAGATCCCGTTTGCAAGCCTTCAATCATAGATTGAATTTCAACCGTCGCCTGCTGAGTGCGGCCGGCTAAGGTTCTCACCTCATCTGCCACCACGGCAAAACCGCGGCCTTGCTCACCCGCACGCGCCGCCTCAATGGCCGCATTTAATGCCAATAAGTTGGTCTGCTCGGAAATGCCGTTAATAGTGGTAACCACAGCGCCAATCTCGCTGGCATTGGTTGACAGTGTATCTACCGCGCTAGACGCCGAGGCGATTTGCTCGCTGAGCTGGCCAATACGCGCCATCGCCTCACCGATGCGTAATTTACTGTCGGCCGCCGCATCGGCATTTTGTTTAGTATGATCTGAGGCATTGGCTGCATTTTGAGATACTTCACTAATGGCAGCAGTCATTTGATCCATCGCCACCGCCACAGTGTCGAGAAACTGCCGCTGAAATTTAGCCAGTTCATCATTTTGCTGCGCTTGTTGATTAAATTCATCGGCGGCATTGGCAAGCGTGGCCGCATTATTACCAATGGCAGTGACCATTTCACTCATATTGTCGGCGCTGCGATCGATTTCGCGGGCGATCAGACTGAAGTCATCGGTACCGAAAAAGTTAAGCCTAAATGATAAATCACCATCGGCTAAACGCTTGATGGCAGCATACATGTCCCATAAGCCGGCCCCAAGGGATGTCGAGATCCAGTAACTGAGTTGATACAAAGGATATAAGCCAATCAACGCCAACCAAAACATCCACCACGCATCGCCCTTAATCTCTTTTTCCCACTGAGCCACATTGGTGCTCGTCTGTAAAAATTGACCTGCAATTGGGGCGCTGACGGTGACATTATCGCCCTGACGCGTATTGACGGCGCGACTGGCTAAGCTCAATCCGTGCTGCGTGGCAAACTGCGCAAGTGTTGATTCAGTGAGTTGTTGTGATTTCGCGATATTGGCATAGGCATCGAGACTGGCCTGCGCCCGTGCGACAGAGCTGCTGTCGGCGTATTGGGTGAGTTGATTGAGATTAAGCAAGGCGATACTTAAGGTAATGAGGCTGACCATAGCGCACACCACCCCAAATTTACCATTGAGGCTTAACTTAATCATTAATGCATCTATCTTTCTAAATTCGATTGCTTTCATGGGAGTCCACTTATTTTTATACGACGAGGTGAGCCTCTAGCTATTTCACAGACTAACGTTTTCCGCATTAGCAGCTGAAGTCTTGACGATGTCGAAGATTTATATCGGCTAGGCAAGATTTTACTGTATGGATAGCGGAAGAAAATGTGACATCGACGATGCGTTAGGCTTTAGGGAACACACCTGCCAAGCCACCTTAGCTTGTGAGGCTTAACGCCATGCTCAAGATGGTGTTAGCTGTTGCATACCCGCAAAGTCAAAACAGCATGATGCCAAACGGCTGAGCGCACCTAAAATCAAGGGAGGTAAGATGGCGGCGATATTAACACCCATAACAAAAGTGATGCAACACTCAAGAGGCGATCAACATCGACTATCGATTTTAATGACAAATCTTTAAACAATTACACTAAAATCACTTGGGCACAGCATGCTGATGTGCCCAAGTAACACTTAAGCAACCCGCTCTCACGTATAACGGGGCATAGTTTAGGTTGCGCTTACGTCATGCCAATTAACCTGGAGCAGTTTATTGACATCACATTACACCGACATATGGGCGTTAATTGGCAACTGCCGAATACGTTTGCCCGTCGCAGCAAAAATAGCATTAACGACACTTGGCGCCACCGGTGGTACGCCTGGCTCACCCACCCCAGCAGGCACGGCATCCGAGGCGATGATGATTGTCTCAATATCAGGGCACTGTGACATACGTAACAATGGGTAATCATGAAAATTAGACTGCTCTACCCGCCCCGCTTTAAAGCTGATTTGCCCCATTAAGGCGAGGGTCAAACCAAACATCACCGCCCCTTCAAGCTGAGAGCGAACGCGATCTGGGTTAACTAAGGTACCGGCATCGATAGCAATAATCGACTTAAGCACCTTGAGTTTATTATCCGTCACCTCAACCAAGGTGGCAGTGGCGACAAACGCGGTAAAGCTGCGGTGCACGGCAAACCCCCACCCTTGACCCGACGTGAGCTTAGGTTGACGAGCCATGGCCTGTTCGACCGCATCGATCACCCCTTTAAAGCGCGCCGTATCCACAGGATGGCGACTCAGAGAGTCACCATAGTTACCATAGGTGAACCCTTGGTTTTCAAAGGTTTCGTGCCTATCGCTGCCAAGCAGTTCGCGCCACATTTGCACTGTGGGTAGGCCGCGTTTATGTGCCAATTCATCGACAAATGAGCCAATGCCAAACCCGTGCTGAATATTACACACCGAGCGCAGCCACCCGATACGTGTATGAGCCTGCGCTTTTACCGACTCGCAGCGTAAGCTGTTGATACTCAGCGGCACATCGACAAAGCCCATGTCCAATTCTGAGGCGCTAGGCTCATCAACACTGGCATTAAAGGTAGAACTGATGCTCGGGAAACCACTGCGTTGCAGTATGGCTTCGACGCCATCGGCCCCCACTTTGCCTTTAAAATACTGGGCGCTAATGGCATGCAGATAACCGTTTTGCAGCTCATCTTCGCGGCTCCAACTGACCTTCACCGGCTTACCAGTTTGTTTGGCTAATAAGGCGGCCTCGACACAAAAATCGGGTTTCGACTTACGCCCAAATCCCCCACCGAGCAAGGTCACATGAATGATCACCTGCTCAACTTTGAGCCCCAGCGCATTAGCCACGGTTTGCTGCGCACTTTGCGGGGTCTGAGTCGATGCCCACAACTCAACACCATCGGCAGTCATTCTGGCGGTGGCTGTCGGGGGCTCCATCATAGCATGGGCCAGATAAGGCACGGTATAGAGAGCACTGATGGTCTGCTCTTTTGGCCAATCAGTATTGACAGGCCCTTGTTGGCGTACCACTTTGCCCGGTTGCTTCACCCGCTCACTGAGCTCGGCTAAATACTGCTGTGAGTCATGCGCGTCATTAGGCGATTTCCCCCAACGGATACTCAGTTGTTTGCGCCCTTCGATGGCGCTCCAGCTATTGGTTGCAACAACCGCCACGCCGCCTAGGGGTTGGAAACTCGGCGCACCTATAGGCGCTGGCAAGGTGATCACATCGACCACGCCAGCGGTGGCACGCGCCAGAGTGTCATCCAGATGATTTAGGACGCTGCCCGCCACGGGGGGGCGTGTAATGCTGGCATATAGCATCCCATCAAGCTGCACATCGTAACCAAATTCTGCTTGGCCAGTGAGAATATCCTCCATATCGACAATCCCATGAGATTTACCAATATGGGTGTACTGCCCCGCCGATTTCAGCGTTAAGCTAGCAGGATCGGGCAAGGGCAGCGCAGCGGCCGCTAAGGCGAGCTCACCAAAACTCAGGCGTCGACCAGAGACAGAATGCACCACCTCATTGTCAATGCAGATTAGCTCAGAGGTGGGCACCTTGAGGCGCTCTGCACCAGCTTGTTCTAGCATGGTACGAGCCATCGCGCCCATCTCACGCATCTTATCGAAACCACGGCGAATACTGCGCGATCCATCGGTATTTTGGCTGCCGTAACGCTCATCCGCCAGCCCTTGTACCACCACCACATTATCCCATTTAGCACCCAACTCATCGGCCAACACTTGCGGGATCCCGGTTCTGATCCCCTGACCCATTTCTGAGCGATGACACGTTAAATACACCTGATTATCTTCACCGATAGCGATAAACAGATTAAGCCGAGACTCTGACGTGCCTTGCTGTGCAAGCGCCATCGGGCTCCAACTTACGCCACTGGCTCCTAAGGCTAATCCGCCTCCGGCAACACCAAACAGCTTTAATACGTCGCGGCGACTAAAATTTTGTACTGCAGTGAATTGACTCATGCTTGTGCCTCCTGCTCAGACTCGCTACGGGCGTCGGTTTGGCTGACTTTTTGACCCGATGCCGTTTGAATCGCCGCCTTAATGCGCGTATAGGTACCACAGCGACACAGGTTACCTGCCATCGCCTCATCGATTTGGCGCTCTGTCGGTTGCGCCGTCTGAGTTAACAAGGCCGCAGCCGACATCAACTGCCCCGCTTGGCAATAACCACATTGAGGCACATTATGCTCACGCCAGGCCCGTTTTAACGGCTCAAATGTCAAGCCTTCGATGGTGGTGACCTGCTTACCTTGTACCTGTTTTAGGCTGGTTAAACAGGCACGTTGAGGTTGACCATCGACATGGACAGTACAGGCGCCACATAAGCCTGCACCGCAACCAAATTTAGTACCAGTGAGCCCAACAATATCGCGTATGGCCCACAGCACAGGCATATTGGGGTCGGCATCCAAGGTGTAATCTTTGCCGTTAATCTTGAGTCCTAATGAATTCTTGGACATCTTATTTCTCCTTGATAACCCCGACAACGACTACAGGGTGTTCGACTAGTTAAACAGGTACTGAGCACCTATATCTTATAAAAATCATACAGTTGCTCTTGGGTATCGATATCAAGTTCGGCACGAGGTAAGCTTGCGGCAATCAGTTTGCCCTCTTGATACCGGCGTCTAAGCAGCGCCTTGGCCCCCCTATCCCCTTTTAATGTGAGTAATGCAGTATAGTCATCACGATGAAATATCGCGGGCACCGCAGGGGCCGAGGCATAATAGGCGCTAACACGGGTACAGGCTTGCGCGCGGGCGCCATACAGGGTTAAGTAATCGGTAACTTGTAAGCCAAGCTGATCGCCCAAGGTGATCATTAACGACTCGGCGCCCCTTGCCTGCGCATACTCAGTCGCAACGCCAATGGAGCTGGCCATCCCTTGTTGCCAGTGACGGTTATCCAATACCTTGGCATCGGCAGGTAAACCGTCGATCACCGCCTCACGATGCCCACCGACCACCACCACTAACTGTGCGCCCACATGGCTGGCAACCTGAGACAAACGCCCATACACGACCCCAAGAAGTGTCTGTTTGTGGCCCGTTTGTGAGTCATCAATTGAGTTGTCAGCCTTAATGGGCGTGGCTAATTTGGCCCCACCAAAACGGCGGCTCCCGCCTGCGGCCAGCAAGGCGATCATCTGTAATGGCGACTGAGTTTGGAATGGCGATTGAGTTGTCTGCGTCATAACATCACCTCTTGCAACGCTCCAAGTTTGGCCTGATGCAACACCCCATGACACTCAGACAAGATGCTCAGCGCAATCGATGCGGGCAGCTCTCCGCCTAAGGCCAAGCCTGCCGGCGCCGAAAAAAATGGTTTAATCGCATCAGAGGTGAGCTCGGCTAACGCCAGCACGCGATCGCGCCTATGCCCAGGACCAAGCAGGGCAATATAGGCGATATTTACGCCATTGGTATGTAGCGAAGCCAAGGCCTTAGCGTCGAGGGATAAATTGTGGTGCATAATAATCGCCCCATCGAGGCCGTGCCAAAATGACGCATCTAGCGCCTCGATGGGCAGCTTAAGCACGCGGGCACCGACGAAATCATGACTACGCGCATAACTGGTGCGTTCATCGACCACATCAACCTGCCACCCTAGCTCCATGGCGATACGACACACTGGCTGGGCGTCCAGACCGCCGCCAAAAATGGCAATACGGTAACGACTGCGCAGCGGGATCACTAAGGTAGCCTGTTCACTCTGATGAATCCCCGCTCGGTTAAAGTCACTCAACTGTAGGCTAAGCGCTTGTTTATCAATTTGTGCCTGACTGGCCCATACCGCTGTGGTTATCGCCCCTTGCGGCGCCCTCGAATGACACAAGCTGAACTGGTAATAGCACCGCCCTCCCAACTTTAACGCCTGACTCAGGGTGGGGAAATTAAGGTAGTGATTTTCACGGCACAGGGGAATTAGCATCAAGTGCACCACGCCGCCACAACCCAGTTGATAGCTGGCGTCAGACTCGTCGCTGGCATCGTAACAGACACTCAGCGCTTGCTGAGTTTGTAATGCTTTTTGGGCGTAACGTTTTAAATCAGCCTCTAAACAGCCACCACTGATCACCCCAACGCTCTTGCCCAGAGAGTGGATCAGCATCATGGCACCCACTTTACGATAGGCCGAACCTTCAACCCGAGTGATCACTACCAGCACCCAGTCGTCATCGGGCGCCGCTTGCCAGCTGTTCACTAGATCTTCAATATGATGTGACATTGCCGTCAGCCTCCTGCGTGTGACGCGTTACAATCCACTGCAGGTTACAACCTACCCTAACAAAGCACAGATAAGCAAACTCACATTATTGTTATGTCAAAATCAACGGCACACTAAGTCGCCACTCGTCATGAAACGATGGCGACTGATGGCAAGGCTGAGGCCAGTATGAAAAGGTTAGGCTAATAGCTGATCGGCAACGAAAGGGTTTTGCTCGCGCTCGGCGCCAAAATTAGAGATAGGTCCATGGCCCGGAATAAAGGTCACATCGCGGCCTAATGGCCATAAATTTTGGGTTATCGACTCGACTAACTGTTGATGGTTTGACTGCGGAAAATCGGTGCGACCAATAGAGCCTTTAAACAGCACATCGCCCACCCACGCCAACTTCGCTTGCTGATTAAAAAACACAATATGCCCAGGCGTATGTCCGGGGCAATGCAAGACTTGCAATGTTTGTTCGCCAACCGAGATGGTATCGCCCGCCGCAAGGTATCTGTTGGGGACAAAAGGCTGTGCCGGTAAAAAACCAAAATGTTTGCTCTGCTCCGCTAACGAAGTCAACCAAAATTCATCGTCTTTATGAGGGCCAATAATATCGACGCCAGTGGCTTCACTGAGCGCTTTTGCACCGCCAACATGATCGATATGACCATGGGTTAACAAGATTTTCGTTATCGTTAAACCATGATGAGCCAATTGCTGCTCGATACGAGCGATATCGCCACCGGGATCGACAACTGCAGCTGACTTGGTTTTTTCACACCAAATAATACTGCAGTTTTGCTGAAAAGGTGTGACCGGCACAATTTGATATTTCATCTGCTACTTCCACTCTTTCAATTAAGCATAGATTAGGATAACACGTCAGTTTTAACTAATATCGGTTATCAATATATTGATCTAGGATAATCTATGCCACGCTATTGTTTTTATATACAATTCTTGCGGGCTACATCCACTGAAAATCAAAAGGATACACATGAGCAATTGCCAAATACTGTCTGGGATCCAATCCATTAAACACACCTTTATGCTGCCATTGGATCACCAACAGCCCAATGGGCCGCGCATCAGTGTGTTTGCTCGCGAACTCGTCTCACCCAGCCACAGCGATAAAACACTGCCTTATCTAGTGTTTTTTCAAGGTGGCCCAGGATTTGGCGCCGTAAGGCCTGTCGCAAACAGCGGCTGGATAAAAAGAGCCTTGCAAGAATATCGGGTGTTACTCCTCGACCAACGCGGTACCGGGCTGTCGTCACCCGTTAACGCTGTGTCGCTGAGCCATTTAGACGCTACCGCTCAAGCCGAGTACCTTAGCCATTTTCGCGCCGATAGTATCATTGCCGATGCTGAAGCGATACGTCAGCAGCTTTGTCCGGGTAAAAAGTGGAGTATTCTTGGGCAAAGTTTTGGCGGCTTTTGTGTCCTAAAATACCTTAACGATGCCCCCCATGGCCTCGAAGAAGCCTACATCACCGGCGGAATTCCCTCGCTCACTCGCCGCTGTGATGAGGTCTATCAAGCCACCTATCAAAGAGTGCAACGCAAAAATAGCGACTTTTTCGCGCGCTTTCCCGACGCGCAGCCATTAATACAAAACCTCGCACAATATATCAGTACCCATGAGGTGCGTATCGCCACTGGCGAGCGACTTACGGTAGAAATGTTGCAACTGCTGGGGATCAATATTGGCATGGAGCAAGGCCCAGAAGCGGTATATTATCTGTTAGAGCAAGCCTTGATGGAGAGCGACCAAGGCCTGCAGATGAATCCGCTGTTTTTAGCCCATTTTTGCCAGTTACTCGACTTTAATACCAACCCGATTTTTGCCTTGTTGCACGAGAGCATCTACTGCCAGCAGCACGCATCAAACTGGGCGGCGCAGCGCGTACGAGGCCAATTCGAACAGTTTAACTACCGTGCCGATAGTCCATTTTTATTTACTGGCGAAATGGTATACCCATGGTTTTTTGAGCAATTTACTAACCTTAAACCGCTCAAACATGCCGCGCACCTGTTAGCCGAAAAAGCCGATTGGCCCATGCTATACGATGTTAATATTTTAGCGCGCAATCAGGTGCCGGTCGCCGCAGCCATTTACAGCGAAGATATGTTTGTCGAGATGACCTACAGCTTAGAAACCGCAGCTCAGGTGGGTAACCTAACCTATTGGCTCACCTCTGAATATGAACACAATGGTATTCGTATGGATGGTGAGCGCATTCTAGATAAACTTATTGCCCTTAATCGCCGCCAGCAGCTACGCTAAACCCTACTTGCACCCTATAAAAACGCCAGCGAGATGAAGGCTGGCGTTTTGGGTGGAGACAGTTTACGGATTAGAACCCTTGGACACCTCGCATATCCGGTAAGTGATGGGCGATGCCCTTGTGACAATCGATACAGGTTTTTTCACCACTGGCCAGAGAGGTTGAGTGCATCTGCGCCGCTCGAGGCGATTGGCGAGTAAAATCCATATAATCGAAGTTATGACAGTTACGACATTCTAAAGAGTCATTGGCTTTTAATCTTTCCCATTCATGCTCAGCTAACTCGCGGCGTTTTCCCTCAAATTTTTCACGGGTATTAATAGTGCCAAATATCTTCCCCCACACCTCTTTCGATGCTTGCATTTTTCGGGCAATTTTATCGGTCCAATTATGTGGTACATGACAATCAGGACAAGTGGCACGTACCCCACTGCGGTTGGTAAAGTGTATGGTGGTTTTTAACTCTTCATAGACATTATTTTCCATTTCATGGCAACTGATGCAAAAAGCCTCTTGGTTGGTCGCTTCCAGTACTGTGTTAAAGCCCCCCCAAAATATAACCCCTGCAACAAAGCCACCTATGGTCAGAAAACCTAAGCTGTAATGCACACTTGGCTTCCTTAACACTGCCCACACCTTTTTTAGGCTAGCGTGTAATTTAGCTATCATCTCGGCTCCTAGTGCTCTGCTTTTGTTTTAGGGGCAATCAAGTGATCCATATCGACAAAGTCATTTTCGACTAGCAACTTAGCTTCAAGTTGAGGCACATGACATTGGGTACAGAAATACCGCCTTGGGGACAAGGTGGCTAAAAAATTATTTTCCCTGTCCATATAGTGAGTCACGCTCACCATCGGCGCTTGTGATTCCCCCGTGCGCTTGCGCGCATGGCATGACATACACTTGTTCACTTTCAAGTCGAGTTGATAACCATCAATCTTGTGCGGGATCACCGGTGGTTGCATCGGATAATTACGCACTTGTTTAATGTCTGTATTGCTTACTCTTTGCATCGCTGGCGGCGTGGGTTCCACGTTAATCGGCGCCTGACGTAATGTGGCAACTTTTTCATCCGGTACACTGGCCGCATGGACGCCCAGCGACATCACCACACTTACACCAACCATTGCGATTAAGGTTACTTTTTTTGCTGATTTCATGATGCTTCCCCTATGCTTTAACCACTTTAACGGCACACTTTTTAAAGTCAGTCTGCTTTGATAATGGATCTGTCGCATCGAGAGTCACTTTATTAATCAACTGACTGGCATCGAACCAAGGGACAAACACTAATCCAATCGGGGGCTTATTACGGCCACGTGTTTCAACACGGGTCTTAATTTCACCACGGCGTGAAATCACTTTCACTTCATCACCACGGCGCAAACCGCGTTTTTTAGCATCGTCAGGGTGCATAAAACAGACCGCATCAGGAAAGGCACGATACAACTCCGGGACACGTTGAGTCATTGAACCTGAATGCCAATGTTCCAGTACTCGCCCTGTCGATAACCAGATGTCATACTCTTCATCGGGAGACTCTGCGGCGGGTTCATAGGGTAAGGCGAAAATCACTGCCTTGCCATCTGGTTTACCATAAAACTCAAAGCCACTTCCTACCTTGACATAAGGATCACTGCCTTCACGAAAACGCCACTTCGTCTCTTGCCCATTGACCACAGGCCAACGTAAGCCGTGGACTTGATGGTATGTATCGAAATCGGCTAAATCATGCCCATGTCCGCGACCAAAAGTGGCGTACTCTTCGAAGAGACCTTTCTGGAGATAAAAACCAAAATGCGCCGCTTCGTCATTGAGGTACTTAGGGTCAACCTGTTCCAATGGAAACTTGTCAACATTACCGTTTTGGTACAGCACTTCAAACAGCGTCTTTCCCTTGTATTGAGGGTTTTGAGCTAATACCGCCTCAGGCCACACTTCGTCGGTGGTAAAGCGTTTAGAAAACTCCACCAGTTGCCATAAATCAGAATGCGATTCACCTGGGGCGCTTACCATCTGATGCCAAAACTGGGTACGGCGCTCTGCGTTACCATACGCGCCCTCTTTCTCAACCCACATCGCCGTCGGTAAGATAAGATCTGCTGCCTGAGTGGTCACCGTCGGATAAGCATCAGATACCACAATGAAGTTTTCGGGGTTGCGATAACCTGGTAAGCCTTCCTCATTGATGTTGGGGCCCGCCTGCATATTGTTATTGACTTGTACCCAATAAACATTCAAGTCACCGTCCTTGAGGCGACGGTTCTGCTCCACCGCATGATAACCCGGCTTAGGTGGAATAATGCCGTCGGGAATGCGCCAAATTGTTTCGGCTATTTTTCTATGTTCAGGATTATTCACCACTAGATCGGCCGGTAGGCGATGCGAAAATGTTCCCACCTCGCGCGCTGTCCCACAGGCAGAAGGCTGCCCTGTGAGTGAAAAAGGACTATTCCCAGGTGTTGAGATTTTGCCGACTAATAAATGAATGTTATAAATCAGATTGTTACACCACACCCCACGAGTATGTTGGTTAAAGCCCATGGTCCAGAAAGAGGTTACTTTTCTATCTGGATCGGCATACAACTCCGCCAGTTCAATCAGTTTATGCTCGGGTACGCCAGAGAGTTTGCTGACAGAGACCACATCATAATCGGCCACAAAAGCTTTGAATGCCTCGAAATCTATGGGCGTCGAGTCACCCGCTGTTTTGACGTTTTTGGCCTTTTGTTGTAATGGATGGCTAGCACGTAATCCATAGCCAATGTCAGTTTCACCTTTGCGGAAATTGACATGCTTATTGACGAAATCCCAATTGACCTTATCGTTTTGAATAATATAGTTGGCAATAAAGTTAAGCATCGCCAAGTCAGTTTGCGGTGTAAATACAATGGGCAGATCGGCTAAATCGAAAGAGCGGTGTTCGAATGTGGATAATACCGCGACTTTTACATGAGGCGCACTTAAGCGACGGTCTGTCACTCGTGTCCACAAAATAGGATGCATCTCAGCCATATTAGACCCCCACAACACGAAAGCATCGGCAGCCTCCATGTCGTCGTAACAGCCCATAGGTTCATCGATGCCAAAGGTACGCATAAAGCCACCTACGGCAGATGCCATACAGTGGCGGGCATTGGGATCAATATTGTTTGAACCGAAACCGGCTTTCATCAACTTAGAGGCGGCATAGCCTTCCCACACGGTCCACTGACCAGAGCCAAACATACCCACAGCAGTCGGCCCTTTCTCTTTAATGGTTTTCTTCCATTTTTCTGCCATGGTGTCGAATGCGGTATCCCAGCTTACTGGGGTAAATTCACCGTGTTTGTCATATTGACCATTCGTCATACGTAGCATAGGGACCTGTAATCTATCTTTGCCGTACATGATTTTCGATAGAAAATATCCTTTAATGCAGTTCAATCCGCGATTGACTTCACTTTTGGCATCACCATGCGTCGCAACCACCTTGCCATCGCGCGTCCCCACGATGACAGAGCAGCCCGTCCCACAAAAACGACAGGGTGCCTTGTTCCATTCGAGTTTGGTCTGTTCTGAACTCGTGATTAAATTACTGGCTGCTGTCGGCAGTGCTAATCCGGCAACGGTTGCTGCGGTCATCGCCGCATTGGCCTTCATAAATTCGCGTCTATTCATCTTCATTTTTCATCCTCTTTAAGCACTTCACTTTGATGGTAAACCATCGCTGCCGACAGGACGCCCTCAATGCCATTAATGGCTGCAATATTTGCCAGTAATTCTTGTTGAGTCTCTCCCTCTAAAACCACCACCAGCTTGGTCTCATCATTAACAGATAACTCGGTTTTCTCCATTGTTAAAATGGCTTGCCTAACGTTGAACATTTGCCTAGGTTTGACTTGAACCACCAAGCTTGTAACATGCAGTTCTTTGTCCATCGATACCCTCTCCCATTGATTGTTTTTATATACTGAATCAGCCTGCACCTGGTGGTCCGGTCAATATCTGGCTAAACCAAATCGCAAACCCTAATCCAGAAACTAGTAACACAGATAACAACGGAGCAAGGAACACTGTGATAAAAATAAATATTTTAAGTTCTAAGCTTTTCTCATCCTTAGATAAGGAACCCATACATCCTCCAACGAACCATGTCGACGCTAATAAAACCCAGTGACGCAAACATAATTCAATTTATTAAGACAATGTCTCACGAAACCCACCACTAACAAGCTAACAACAATTGCATATCACTATGTATACCTCTAAAGCGGTAAACTATAAGCATCTTTGATATAGATCACCTTTTATCTTGAAATAATAACTAGGGCCTGTTGATCTTTGCTGGTTGAATTTTGTTCTAGACAAAAACGTTTTAATCGAGGCGAGTGGATTGCAGCCTAGTCATCTAAGCAAAATTCACTTAACAAAGAGTAAAACGTTTTTAGCCGAACCCTTCGGGCAGCGTTTGTTGGGTATTTTTACTGCGTTCTCAGCTTTTTATGTAGAATAACTACACTACAAAGCTTCTGCCTTGTATAAATACCCAGCAATTCGCTGCAAAAACAACCTTGAAAGATCAACAGGCCCTAGATCATCTATTTCAGGTTTCGTTTTGGTTAATAAGTGAACACACCCTAGTCTAGACCTCAATATGAATTGGCGACAGAAGCAGACAATTGATGGCAAACCACCAGCAATCCAGGCTCCTCCAACGCTTTCACCCCAGCTTTGGAATTATTTATAAACAAAAAAAAAGCACCTTTAAAAGGTGCTTTTATCGACTCTTGTCTATTTTACGCTTCGTTAATACGATTAATAATCCGCTTCTCTGAAATGGGATAAGCAGTACCCAGCACCTGAGCAAAACAGGACACTCGGTACTCTTCTATCATCCAGCGGGCATCTTGCAGCGCCTGAGGAATAGCCGCACTTCGCGGTACCTTAGCCAGTTGTTGCTCGAGTAATTGCTGCACATTATTAATGCTTTGCAGGTGCAAACGATCGCGATTGGGATCGACCGGCAACTTGTCGAGACGATTATCTATCGCTTTGATATAACGAACTAAATCGGTTAATCGTTGCCAGCCACACTGCTCAACAAATCCTTTGTAAACCAACTTGTCGAGCTGCGCTTGAATATCACTCATGGCAAAGGCGATATCGAAGCTAATTTTACCCTTAAGGCGTTTTTTCACCTTTTGATACAAGGTTAAAATCTCTTCCACCTGCAAGGCTATCTTGGCCGCTGTGGGGTTAAGCTCTTGGCGCACCCACTCTTTAGCCTGTTCAAATTGCGCGGCGCTACGAATATCCAGCCCTTTTTCGTCCAGTAACTGCTGCACTGCCGCCGATAAAATATCATCGATCAGCTCATTAACCTGACCGAAAGGATTAAAATACATCGCCAACTTGGCTTTATTGGGCAAGGTTTGTTGCAGATGTTTCACAGGCGACGGCATGTTAAGCAGCAACAAGCGCTGCAGACCACTGCGATGGGCGCGCTGGGCCTCATTTTCATCATCAAATAAGGCGATAGAGACACTGGTTTTATCATCCACCAGCGCTGGAAACGCCTTGACTTCAAAATTCCCTTTGCGTTGCTGATACTGCTTGGGCAGGTCGCCAAAACTCCACTCGGTCAACGCTTGCTGCTCAATACCCGTGTCGGCCACATTGCGAATCGCTTGGCTGACTTGGCCTTGCAGCTGAGTCTTGAGATCCTCTAGGTTGCGGCCTTGGGCAATGAGCTTACCGCGGTCATCTTCGACCTTAAAATTAATCAACAAATGCGCAGGTAACTGCGACAGATCAAAATCATCGATTGAGACACGCACCCCGCTCATGCGCAGTAACTGTTTGCACATGGCCTCGAGCAGGCTCAGCTCGGTCGATGTCATCGCCTGTAAGCAGGCTCTGGCATAATCGGGAGCGGGCACAAAGTTACGCCTTAAGGTTTTAGGCAAAGACTTTATCAGCGCGATGCACTTCTCTTCTCGCAAGCCCGGCACCAGCCAGTCAAAACCGTTACTGTCTATCTGATTTAATAACGCCACCGGAATATGCACCGAGACGCCATCATCAACATCGGCAGGTTCAAAATGGTAACTTAGGCAGAGGGTTAAATTGCCTTGATGCCAATGGTCGGGAAAATCCAGCGCCGAGATATGCTCATCGCTGCGTTTCATCAGCTGTGAACGTTCAAAGTCTAAGAGATCGGGATTGACCTTTTTCTCCTGCTTCCACCAACTGAGTAATTTGGGCGCGTTATAAATGCCAGCGGGAATGCGGCTCTGGTAAAAATCCACCAGAGCCTGTTCATCGACCAAAATATCGCGCCGACGCGACTTGTGCTCTAACGACTCAATGTCTTCCAGCAGCTGACGATTTTTGACGAAAAACGCTTCATTGGTCCGCAGCTCTCCGTCAGCTAAGGCGCTGCGAATAAAAATATCACGCGCCTCAACAGGATCTATCGGCCCATATTGCACCCGGCGACGATTGACTATGGTCAGGCCATAAAGCTGCTGGTTTTCCAAGGCCACCACACTGCCCTGCTTGGCCTCAAAATGGGGCTCAACATAGCTTTTCTTAATTAAATGGCCAGCTAAGGGTTCAATCCATTCAGGCTCAATTTTGGCGCAGCAGCGAGCAAAGAGGCGCGAGGTTTCGGTCATCTCGGCGGCCATGATCCACTTAGGGCCTTTCTTGGCTAAAGGAGAGCCTGGAAACACAAAAAACTTACGGTTACGGGCGCCGACATATTCGTTGTCTTTATCTTTAAAGCCGATATGGCTCAGCAAACCGGTTAACAGTGCTTGATGCAGGGGTTGATACTCGGCCGGTTCGCTGTTGAGTTTCCATTTAAGATCATGCACCGCTTGACGCAGCTGAACATACAAGTCTTGCCACTCTCGTACTCGCAGGTAAGCTAAAAACTCCTGCTTACACAGCTTACGGAACTGGCTAGCTGATAAGGTTTTTTGCTCGGTTTTGACATGATTCCACAAGTTAACCCAGCCCACAAAATCTGAATGTTTGTCATTAAAGCGACGATGGGCTTCGTCCGCCGCCTGCTTTTTGTCCATCGGTCGCTCACGGGGATCTTGTATCGACAAGCCTGCGGCGATGACCAGCACCTCATGCAAACAGCCATACTCGTTGGCCTGCACGACCATGCGTGCTAAACGGGGGTCCACAGGAATCGATGCCAATTGACGCCCAAGTGGCGTCAGCTGTAGCTGACCTTGGTGTTTTTTAACCGACTGCAGTTCTTCGAGCAGCAAGAAACCGTCGCGGATGTAACGGGGATCTGGCGGCTGAATAAATGGAAAACCTTCGATATCCCCAAGGCCAATGGCCAACATCTGCAGAATAACCGACGCCAAGTTGGTGCGTAAAATTTCGGGATCGGTAAATTCGGGCCGATTAATAAAATCGGTTTCATCATATAAACGGATACAGATACCTGGCGCCACACGACCACAGCGGCCAAGACGTTGGTTGGCGCTGGCCTGCGAGATGGGCTCAATGGGCAGGCGCTGCACCTTAGTGCGGTAACTGTAGCGACTGATTCTGGCGGTGCCGGGATCGATCACGTATTTAATGCCGGGCACGGTTAACGACGTTTCGGCCACGTTGGTTGCTAATACGATACGCCGGCCAACGTGGCTCTTAAACACCTTAGACTGCTCACCATAAGAGAGACGTGCGTATAAGGGCAAGATCTCAGTATCGCGATACTGGCGTTTATTGAGCTGATCGGCCACATCACGAATTTCACGCTCGCCGTTCATAAAGATCAAAATATCACCGGGGCCTTCGGCCATCAGCTCTTCTGCTGCGGCAAATATCCCCTCGGTTAAATCTAAATCTTCGTCTTGATCGCGCACTAAAGGACGATAACGCGTCTCAACCGGATAGGTTCGCCCAGAGACTTCAATCACAGGCGCATTATCAAAATGCTGGGAAAAACGCTCTACATCTATGGTGGCTGAGGTGATGATCACTTTGAGATCGGGGCGCTTTTTCAGCACATTTTTTAAGTAACCTAAAATGAAATCAATATTCAAGCTGCGCTCGTGCGCCTCATCGATAATGATGGTGTCGTATTGGTCGAGCCATTTGTCGGACGTCAGCTCAGCTAATAAAATACCATCGGTCATCAATTTAATGTACGAGCTGGGTTTTATCGCATCGGCAAAGCGCACCTTAAAGCCCACCACTTCACCTAATGGACTGTTGAGCTCTTCAGCGACTCGGCTTGCCACACTGCGCGCCGCCAGACGACGCGGCTGCGTATGGCCGATAAGGCCACGACAACCCAGACCCAGCTCTAAACAGATTTTAGGCAGCTGCGTCGTTTTACCTGAGCCAGTTTCACCCGCAACAATCACCACCTGATGACCCGCGATTGCCCGCGCTATTTCGTCACGTTTTTGCGAGATAGGCAGCGCCTCGGGATAGTCTATTTGCGGACGACCACTGCGGCGTTGCTCAACCTTATCCCAAGCGGCAACCGCCTGTGCTTCAAGTTTGACCAATTCATCCCGCTTCTTATCGGAATCGGCTTGCTTATTTAAGCGAAAAAGACGACGCCTAATTTTAGAGGCATCCGCTTGATAACATTGCTTTAAGAAGGCATTAGACAGGGGGTGAAGTGGCGAATTCAAATGCAAAACCCATAAAAGAAAAAACAAGGCTGCGATCCTACCAATTAACGCACGCTATTGGTATGGCAAATGGTGCATTTCTGCAGGAGATCAGGCTCAGCCTCGCGTTGCTTTAATTCAAGCACCGTTAAAGTAACGCGACGAGCTGCAAGGAGTCATAATGCCTAAGCAGGCTTAAGATAGCAGGCTTGCATCGACTGGTTTATCGCTTTGAGCACCGCATTACGATCGACAATGCCGACCACTTTGCCCTGCTCTACCACTGGGTAGATTTTGGGTTTAGCCTGTAACATCTGTTCCGCTAGGGTGATGATTGGCGTGTCTTGGGTGACACTTAACACGTCACTGCGCATGCAATCGCTAACATTAGCTGTTAAATCACAGTGGTACGAGCTTTTTAACATCACAGCTAAACAATCTTGTTGCGACAAAAAGCCCACTAAATTGCCCTCATGATCCACCACAGCTGCCCCGAGTTTTTTTTGTGTCAGCAGCTTTTCTACCGCCGCAGCTAGTGTCATATCCGGATGTAATAACACGGGTTGACGGTCCATATAATCAACGACTTTCATCGACTCCATAGTGTAGCTCCTAAGGTTGTGTGCACTAAGTAACAATCCCATGAATTAATAAATCACTCTTAATGGCTAGCCTGCGTCACTAAGGGCGTATCACTTCGCATAACTCGACTCATGCCTGACTTACAATCAGCAGATCTAAGCAAGCCCGCTTTTTTATCATCAACAAAAACAGTCCAGTTATTCATGTGATTGCTTATAGTAAGTGTATATAAGGTTAGCAATATCAACCGAAAATTTTGCCTAACTTTTAATGTAACGGCGGCTTAATAAAGGGCTTTTAAGAGCGCCATGCTTGATACGACCCATGATTACACCCTGTCTGTGCGCATAAGTGTCAACCATTACAAGCTAATACCAACGACTGGCGACCTGATAACATAAGTTGCCACGCGGATCTGCGCTAGCTCACACAAGCACTAAAAAATGGGACTTTTTGTCCCAAATATGAGAATAAACATGATCTGCCTCATACGAATTAACTGAAAAGTATCGACTCGATCACAACATCTCAAAAGCTTGATACATATCAACAAATATACCTAAATTGCGGCCTAAACTTAGTTATCGAATCGATACACCACACCTCAGCATCAGAATGACAACAAAGGGTTAACCATGGACACACATGCCGCCTTATACCAACAGGGTCAAGCGCGCCTCAAGATGTTGCGTAGCTTATCACCCCGTCATGCCCATTCTTTGCAAAGCAAAATGGAAGAGCATGGCATTTCACGCCGAGACTTCATGAAGTGGAGCGCTGCAGTAACTGCAATGTTGGCTTTACCACTTCCATTTAGCACCTTAGTTGCCGAAGCCGCCGAACTAGCCGATAGAGTGCCACTGATTTGGTTACATATGGCAGAGTGTACCGGTTGCTCCGAATCACTGGTACGCGCCGATACCCCTAACCTTGATTCACTCATCTTTGACCATGTGTCATTGGAATACCACGAAACCTTAATGGCCGCTGCTGGCTGGCAAGCAGAAGAGAACCTCGAGCATGCCTTAGAAGCCTATAAAGGCAACTACCTGCTAGCGGTTGAAGGGGCGATACCCACGGCCAATAATGGTGCCTACCTTACCGTAGGCTGTAAAGGTCATACCGGACTTCACATTGTTAAACATGCCGCCGAAGGCGCCGCCGCCATTATCTCGGTCGGAACCTGTGCAGCCTTTGGTGGCGTGCAGGCCGCAGCGCCTAATCCAACGGGCGCAAAAGGGGTTGACCAAGTGGTCAATAAGACAGTGGTTAACTTAGGTGGTTGCCCGCCAAGTGAGAAAAACATTGTCGGTACACTGATGTATTTCATCATGTTTGGTCAATTACCGGCCCTAGATATGTTTAACCGACCTAAGTGGGCCTATGGCGCTCGGGTACATGATAACTGTGAACGACGTGGCCGTTTCGATGCCGGTGAATTTGTCGAAGAGTTTGGTGACAGCGGAGCCAAAGAGGGTTTCTGTTTATACAAGGTGGGATGTAAAGGTCCCTACACCTACAATAACTGCCCTACCGAGCGATTTAATCATCACACTAGTTGGCCAGTATTGGCTGGTCATGGCTGTATGGGCTGTTCTGAGCCCAACTTCTGGGATGATATGGCTGATTTTGAGAAGCCTCTAGGCAGACAGTTACTTCACGGACTCGATGCCACCGCCGACACAGTCGGAGCCGTTATTTTAGGGGCGACAGCCATTGGTATCGGCGCCCATGCAGTTGCCAGCGTATTTGCCAATTCGAAAGAGGACTAGTTAAATGAGCAAACGTGTAGTTATCGACCCCATCACTCGCATCGAAGGCCATTTACGCGTCGAAGTTGAAGTTGATGAAAATAATGTTGTTCAAAAGGCCTGGTCCTCATCCACCTTGTGGCGCGGTATTGAGGTGATCCTCAAAGGGCGCACCCCCATGGATGTTGGCCTCATCGTACAGCGCATCTGTGGTGTCTGTACCTATTCCCATTATCGCTGCGGCACAGAAGCGGTTGAAAATGCACTTGGATTAACCATTCCACTGAATGCCAAATACCTGCGTTCTTTAATGCTGACATCCCTGTTTATGCATGATCATATTGTCCATTTCTATCACTTACATGGGCTAGACTGGGTCGATGTGGTCTCGGCATTAAGCGCCGATCCAGCCGCGGCTGCCCAAGTGGCTCTCAAATATACCGATAAACCAATTGCGGCCGGTGAAGGTGAACTTAGAGCAGTACAAGAGCGGGTAAAAGGCTTTGTCGAAACCGGTAAGCTTGGCCCCTTTGCCAACGCTTATTGGGGCAACCGCACTTATAAGTTTACCCCAGAGCAAAACCTAATCGCACTGTCGCACTACCTAAAAGCACTTGAAGTACAGCGGGTAGCGGCAGAGATGATGGCGATTTTCGGTGGTAAGCAACCCCATCCACAATCCTTAGTGGTCGGCGGTGTGACGTCGGTACGTGATATGTTAAGCCCTGCTCGCCTGCAAGAGTGGAAGCAAAAACACGCTACGGTAACCGACTTTATTCGCCGTGCCTATCACGCCGATATCGTCATGGCAGCCGACGCCTTTGGTAACGAGCCAAGTGTATTAGGTGGAGTCAACGTGAAAAACTTCATGGCGACCAATGACTTTATCTTGGCTAATGGCGAATACCTGTTTGACCAAGGGGTGATCATGAATGGCGATTTAGCCAATGTCAGCGACCTCAACCCCGACTTGATTAAAGAAGATGTCAGCCATGCATGGTATGACGCCGATGGGCCACAACACCCTTATGATGGCACCACCATCCCTAACTACACCGGCTTTGTTGAACGCGACACAGTATATGGCAAACTGCCCACCCTCGACGGTGATGGTAAATACTCATGGGTCAAATCACCGCGCTATCAAGGTGAACCCGTTGAAGTCGGCCCACTGGCTTGTTTGTTGGTCAGTTACGCACGTGGTAACGAAGTGGTCGTCAAGGCGGTTAATGGCTTACTCGAAGCAACTGGCCTGCCAGTTGAAGCCTTGTTTACCACCCTTGGTCGCACCGCAGCGCGCATGCTACAAACCTTGATTGTGGCCGAAGAGGGCTTAAAAACTTTCGATGCCCTGATCCAAAACATTCAAGTGGATGAAAGCACCTATGTGAAGCCCGAGATGGATCCTGACCGTGAATATGTCGGCCACGCCATGATTGAGGCGCCGCGGGGGGCTCTCAGCCACTGGATCCGCATTAAAAATGGCTTAGTGGAAAATTATCAGGCCGTCGTGCCTACCACGTGGAACGCGGGCCCTGTCGATAATGAAGGTAAGATGGGTCCCTATGAGGCGGCGCTCATCGGATTGCAACTAGAAGATCCCACTAAGCCGCTGGAAGTGATCCGTATTATTCACTCGTTTGACCCTTGTATGGCGTGTTCTGTCCATGTGATGGATTACAAAGGTCAAGATTTGGGTGAATTCCGACTCGATGCCAACGCTAACACCTAAGGAGCAACTCATGGATACACCTACTGTACCCTATGAGAGAGCCTTTATATTTAGCGCCGCGATCAGAATTTTTCACTGGTTGCGAGCGCTAGCCATACTGGTTCTTGTCATCACGGGCTTCTACATCGCCTGGCCATTCTTGGTTGCGCCCAGCAGCTCAGATGTATTGGTGCAAGGCTGGATACGTTTTGCTCACATCGTGTTTGGCTTTGTATTGTGCGCCATCACTGTGGTGCGAGCTTATCTGTTCTTCTTTGCTAAGAGCGATATCGAACGACGCTCCTTTAAAGATGTCACCAGTATCAAGAGTTGGATTGTGCAGCTCAAGTCCTATCTGTGGATGGGACACCTTGATAAAAAAGGCGTTTATGGCCCATTGCAATTTGTGACCTACTTAGTGATTTCACTCATTGCGGCGTTAATCTGCATCACAGGACTGGTTCTCTATGCTAATGTCTATCATCTAGGGCTCGGTGGCCTTATGTGGGAGCCTGCCGCATGGATAACCGCGCAAATGGGTGGCTTAGCACAAGTGCGTATTTGGCATCACTACTTCACGTGGGTGTTTGTCATCTTTGTGGTGATCCACGTCTATATGGCGGTGTGGACCGGTATTCGATTTAAACATAACTCGGTTGACTCGATCGTGTCTGGATACGATTATCACCCCAAAAAGCATTAACAAGGATGTCATGAAAATACTGCTACTTGGTATTGGTAATGTGTTGTACGCCGATGAGGGTATCGGCGTACACTTCGTTAATTACCTACAAGAAAACTATCAATTTACCCATCCAACCCATCAACTCGATATCATGGATGGGGGAACCTTGGCTCAAGGCCTTATTCCTATTATCTGCCAATATGATTATCTGATTGTCGTCGACACAGTCAATGCCAATGGGGTCGGCCCCGGCGAAGTTTACTTTTTTGATTTTGACAAAGCCCCAAGCGAAATAGACTGGCAAGGCAGTGCCCACGAAGTGGAGATGCTGCAGACCTTGACCATGATGGAGATGGTTGGCGATCGTCCAAAAACCTTTGTACTCGGTTGCACCCCGACCCTTATCGAGCCGATGACCCTCGGTCTTACCGCTAGCGTCGCCGCCGCGGTGCCGTTAATGGAGGTGACCACGCTAAACCATTTACGCTCACTGGGGTTTACCGTGACGCGCATCAACAACATTGCTATCGATAAGCTCATTCCCGATTCTTACAAGCGCGGTGTCATCATAAATGAAAATAATCAGATTTGAATTTACCTGCTCACGTCCGGTGCCACTGTACGCACACTTATGTAATCAATACCTAAATTACGCTGAGCTAACAATCAAGGTAGGTTACCAAAAAGGCTGTTATTTTATCGAAGCCGAGGGTAAGCAACCGCAACTGGAAACGTTAGCCGATGCCATCGCACACGACTTTTTAATCTCGGTATGGCTGACCGATTCGCGTATCGCCTTAATCGATAGCCCAAGTGGCAGCAGCCACCCACTGAAAGGCGGGGCCATTACCCAGGAGTTTTGCCAGCAATGTACACCGCAATTTGGCGATAACCAATCCCCCCAATTTGGCGATTTGGGCTTGGTGTGCGACTGTTGCCACGGCGAGCGCAGCATCAATCCCCATTATCAAGGACTCACCGGCGCCGATATTGCGGCGCTGAGCACGGAGTTGCTCACCCATGGAGCGTTAACCTTAACAGGCGATCTCCCCGTCACCTTAAGCCTCAACCCACTGAGCCCGGCGGGTCGTCCCACATTATTGGTGTGTAACCCCAATACCCTTAATGCCCAGTTTCACTTAACCGATCGCCAAGTACTTGCCCTGTCGAGCATCGAAAAGCCACTGATCACGGCCAGAGCCATAGATAATCACCCTAAGCTGGACGCCCCCCTGTATGATCTCTGCTTTGCTTATAACCGCTTATTGGTGATTTTAACCGAGCATCTGCGAAGACATGGCGTTGACTGGCTCTATATTGACGATCCTCGCCACAGCGAGCCACTGGCCTTTATCGACGGCGCCTGGGTCGATATCGATTGCAGCGCTCAAGCGCCTGTCACCCTAAACCTTAGCACGCCGGCACTGCATGATGATGTGTTACTGCGCAACGGCGCGCAGGCCTACTACGCCCGCCATGACAAACAGCAATATCGGGTCGAGCGCGTTACTGGCTCGCTGACGCCACAACAGCAAGCGGCCTTAATCAGCTTAACGCCCCAAGAATATGGGCTATCGGCCTTACACAGCGTAAATCTAGAACATGGCGTGGATAAACACAGCGCCATCATCTACTTTAGCCAGCAACACGGCGGCCAAATTCAGACGCTCGACGCTAAACATAACAGTGAACTGTTTTTTGCCTTGCCCAGCCTGCCAGACAGTGGCTATGAAATTTATCATCAATTAGAACAGAGTCCGCAGCGCAAGGTGCTGGAGAAGTTTAAACAGCAATACCCAGATGATTATCTCAGGTTGCTCGACCTCAAATTGTCTGCACCGCGCGATAACCTCACAACCCTATGGGCCATTGGCGCGATTTTATTAGGGCTGCCTAGCCGCTCAATGCAGATCGATGATCTAAGTGATGCTCTGATGGCCGCGGCTCAAGCCCACCGCGGCGCAAACTCACCGCGTATCGACTACCCCCTCACCCGAGGAGAAGCACACCGCAGCCTAAACTGGTGCAAAACGCTTGGCACCGTAATGAGTTTTCGCCTAGCCGACGACAGAGACACTCGTAAGCTGGCCTTTGGTATGCACGACTCGTTAGCCGATTACCTCGCCAACTGGATAGAGCATTTAGACCAAAATATTGGCGTCCGCTCGGTGGCACTGGCGGGAAGCGAGTGGCGTAATCCCCTATTGTGCCAACGTGTGGTGCTGCGCGTCGGTAAAAACTTTCCGATAAAATGCAATCAGCAATTGGCTATCGACGGTAATAATCATGCTATCGGTGCTTTATTGTTGAAAAAACGGCGAAAATAGCGTGACCATCCCCCCATCTCAACGGCCTTCGGCTCACTCAGCGGCTCAAACACAAGCCGCGCCACAGGCATCACTGCATCGGGTTAAACTGCTGGTCACCGGCATTGTCCAAGGGGTGGGATTTCGCCCCTTTGTCTACCGCCTCGCCCATGAATTAGGCTTGAGCGGCTTAACCTTTAACCATAGTCTGGGCGTGACCATTGAGCTGCAAGGGGCAAGCGCGCAGCTGGCGCAATTTATAGCGACATTAACTCAAACGCCGCCTCCGCTCGCCCGTATCGACAGTGTGACTCAAGAGACCATGGCGCCTATCCCTAATAGTCAAGGTTTTGAGATCATTCAAAGTCAAGCTAGCGAGGGGGCGCAGGTCGCGGTATCAGCCGACAAAAGCTGCTGTGAAGATTGCCTCAATGAGATAAAAGATCCTCATAATCGTCACTTTCGCTACCCCTTTACCAACTGCACCAACTGCGGGCCGCGTTACACCTTAATCAATGCGTTACCTTATGATCGCCCCAATACTTCGATGGCGAAATTTAGCCTGTGTGAGCAATGCGCCGAGGCTTATGCCGATCCGCTAAACCGGCGTTACCACGCTCAGCCTGTCAGTTGCCCTAACTGCGGGCCGCAGCTGACATTAACCACACCCAATGGCCAAGCGATAGCCCACAGTGATGCCGCGCTAGATCGCTGCGTTGCCTTGTTGCAACAAGGGGATATTGTCGCGATCAAAGGCTTGGGCGGGTTTCATCTGGTATGCGATGCCAGCAATCATCAGGCCGTGATGCGCCTGCGCGACCGTAAACAGCGTCCAGCCAAGCCCTTTGCCGTGATGTGCAGTGACCTTAACATGGCCAAAACCCTGGCCAAGGCAAGTGAGGCTGAGTGGCAACTGCTGTGCAGCGCCGAGCGGCCTATCACCCTACTCGAACGCATCGATAACCCCAGTTTGCTCAGCCCTGGTGTCGCTCCCGATATTGACCGATTAGGGCTGTTTTTGCCCTACACCCCCTTACATCACCTGTTATTGGCGCAGTTGCAACGGCCCTTAGTGGCCACCAGCGCCAATCGCAGCGGTGAGCCTATCATTACCGAGAGCGTTGGCATTCAAAACCAACTAGCTGGCGTGGTCGATGCGATATTGGATCATGATCGCGCTATTTTAAATGGCTGTGATGACAGCGTAGTGCAGATGATAGATGACGAGCTGCAAGTGATCCGCCTAGCACGGGGTTACGCGCCATTGACGCTCCACTGGCAGGACAGCGTTAAAGAGCATACCTTGGCGGTTGGCGCGCAGCAAAAAAATAGCCTCGCTTTCGGTTTTGGCCATAATCTGGTGTTAAGCCCACATATCGGCGATCTATTTAGCCTAGAGGCTGAGCACTATTTTACCGATACCTTGGCCACGTTTAGCCGCCTATATCAGTTTACGCCCCGCTATGTGGTGAGCGACCGCCACCCTGACTACGCGCCGACACGCTGGGCACGAGACTATGCCGCAGAGCAAGCTTGTCACCATAGCCAAGTGCAGCACCATTACGCCCATATTCTCAGCGTCATGGCGGCGCAGCAATACACAGGTAAGGTGTTGGGGTTTAGCTTTGATGGCACAGGCCTTGGGGATGATAAGCAGTTATGGGGTGGCGAAGTGATGCTGGCCGACGTTTATGGGTATCGGCGCATCGCGCACCTACAGCCCATGGCACTAATTGGTCATGAGCAAGCGATTAACGATCCGCGGCGGATCATGCTCGCCCTGCTGTTTGAGCAGTATTCGCCCGAGGCGATCGCCGCGCTCAATTTGCCCGCCATACAAGGGATGTCACCGCTGCTGATCCAAAATTTATATCAGTTATGGCGTAAGGACGTCGCCATCCATCAGACCAGCTCGATTGGTCGGCTATTCGATGCCCTCGCCTGTTTACTGGGCTTAATGACCCGCACCCAATTTGAGGGTCAAGCGGGTATGTTACTGGAGGGGGCAGCCAATCGCGTTGCCAATGAGCCAGCGCCGCTGCGCTTTACCTTACCCTTGGTGGAGGGCGTGTGGCAAACCGATCACCTATGGCAACAGATCCTTAATGCCATGTCACTGCGCGATAATGCCCCCCAGTGGCAAGGACTGATTGCCCGCGCTTTTATGGATTGCCTCGCCGACGCCATCGACAGCTTAGCCAGTGAACACGCCCACTTACCTGTGGTACTCACTGGCGGCGTATTTCAAAACCGTTACTTACTCAAACACACTCAGCGGCGGCTCAAACAACGCAACCAGCAAGTGCTCAGCCCCAAACAGGTGCCCGTCAATGATGGCGGCATTGCGCTGGGGCAGTTGTGGCATGAGATCCATCGACAAAGATCGGCTGCTAAGCAGTAAGGCAAGATTGATAAAAATACGTACATTTTGTTAATAAAGTGACCCGTATCAATGAAGTTAATACTGTCACAGGGCAAAATGTTTATTAGCATTAGATTAAATGGAGTTCATCATGTGTAAAGATTGCGGCTGCTCTATCACTCAACGCGAACGGGCTCATGCCAGTGGCGCAGAACATGCTCATCACCACGAGCATGATCACGGCCACAGCCATGACCATCAAGAGTTGCACAGTAACCCGCAACTCAATGACAGCAAGACCCTCTCCGTCATTCACAAAATTCTCGATAAGAACGATCATGAAGCCGCCCACAATCGGCAACATTTTGAGGCACATCAGATAACCGCATTCAATTTGATGAGCAGCCCAGGTAGCGGCAAAACCACCTTGCTGGAACACTTAAAAGAGTATACCCCGCTCCACTATGGCGTGATTGAAGGTGATTTAGAAACCTCGCGCGATGCCGACCGTTTAATTGCCAAAGGGATCCCCGCTTACCAAATTCAAACCGGCTCAGCCTGCCACCTCGATGCCTTTATGGTGCATGGTGCCTTGCATCATGTGGACCTTAATCCGCTGGATATATGCTTTGTCGAAAACGTCGGTAACTTAGTCTGCCCTGCCTCTTATGATGTGGGCACCCACTTCAATATCGTGTTGGTATCGGTACCGGAAGGCGATGATAAAGTAGAAAAATACCCGGTGATGTTCCGTAAAGCCGATTTGGTTTTAATCACCAAAGCGGATCTGCTGCCCCATTTTGATTTTGATGTTGAGGAAGCCAAGGCCCAAGTGAAAAAACTCAATCCAAAGGCCGAAGTGATGCTCACCTCGGTTAAAGACAGTGACAGCATGTTTGCTTTTGCACAATGGCTCAATGACCATAGGAGAGCCTAAGCATGTGCTTATCAATCCCCTCAAAAGTGGTTGCGATTCACCCAGACGAGCAAGCGGTAACGGTTGAAACCATGGGGGTTAAACGCAAAGTATCTAGCCACTTAATGAGTGAGCCGTTAGCCATGGATGATTATGTGCTTATCCATATCGGTTTTGTCATGAATAAAATCGATAAGGTTGATGCCGAGCAAAGCTTGGCACTCTATCGAGAGATAGTCGACAAGATGGAGCAGGAGCACTGAGCATGATTGAGCTTAACCAGCTTTACCAAGGATTTAGAGATCCCACGACCATACATAATTTGGCCCGAGAGATCCAAACCTTAGCGAGCCAATATCCGGGGAACATCAATATTATGGAGGTCTGCGGTGGCCATACTCATACCATAATGAAATATGGCCTCAATCAGCTATTACCCGCCAATATTGAATTTGTCCATGGGCCCGGGTGCCCTGTGTGTATTATGCCTAAAGAGCGTATCGACCACGCCGCCATTTTAGCCTCCCAGCCCGAGGTGATTTTAGTGACATTAGGCGACATGATCCGCGTACCAGGCTCTAAAGGTAGCTTGGCGCAATTTAGGGCACAAGGCTGCGATATTCGCCCCATTTATGATCCTCTCGATACCCTCACCATCGCCAAAGAGAACCCTGAAAAAACGGTGATCTTCTTTGCTATCGGCTTTGAAACATCCACTCCGATGACCGCGGTGCTGATAGAACAAGCTGAGCAGCAAGGGGTTAATAACCTGCTTTTTCATATCAATCATGTATTAGTGCCCCCCGCCATCGATGCCGTGATGGCCGATCCCAAAGCCACAGTGAACGCCTTTATTGGCCCATCCCATGTGAGCGTGATAAGTGGTGCTAAATTGTATCGCCCTGCGGTTGAGCGCTACCACACCCCCGTGGTGGTCGCCGGATTTGAACCCGTGGATGTGATGGAGTCTATTTTACGTATCGTCAAACAGAAGTTAGCCGGTACAGCCGAGTTGGATGTGCAATACAGCCGCGCGGTAAGTGAAGATGGTAACTTGCATGCCCAGCAAAAAGTCAATCAATACCTCATGATACGCCCGCAATTTCGTTGGCGTGGCCTTGGGCCTGTGGCCAACTCGGCATTGATGCTACGGCCCGAATACGCCCACCGCGACGCCGAACGTATTTTTAGTGAACAGCTTAATGTCGCCGACATTGACGATCATAAAGCGTGTCAATGTGGTGATATTTTACGGGGGATCGCCAAACCCAAAGATTGCAAGGTGTTTGGCCGTGGCTGTACGCCCGAGTCCCCTTTAGGCAGTTGCATGGTGAGCTCCGAGGGGGCTTGCAACGCGTATTATCGCTATAACGGAGTCTAATCCATGTCTGTAGAGATCAAGCTGCCCACCGAAAAAGCCGTGCAACTTAGCCATGGTGGTGGCGGCAAAGAGATGAATAACCTGATTAAGTCTATCTTCTTTAAGGCCTTTGCTAACCCAATTTTAGCCAGTGAAGAAGACGCTGCCGTGCTCAACTTAGACGGGCCTACCGCCTTTACCACCGACTCTTTTACCGTGAGCCCACTGTTTTTTGCTGGCGGCGATATTGGCAAATTGGCCGTGGCGGGCACGGTCAACGATCTGGCGATGATGGGCGCAGAGCCACAATATCTCAGTTGTAGCTTTATTATCGAGGAGGGATTTGCCATCGCCTCGCTCAAACAGATTGTTGCGAGCATGGCAAGTGAGCTGCATAAAAGCGGCACTCGCGTAGTGTGCGGCGACACTAAAGTGGTGCCAAAAGGCTGCGCCGATGGCTTATTTATTAACACCTCCGGGGTTGGGCGGATCCTCAAACCCCATATTTCGGTCAATCATCTGCAGCCAGGGGATGCCATCATTGTCTCTGGTGACATTGGCCGACACGGCGCCGCCATTTTGATGGCCCGCGAAGGGCTTAACCTAGAGTCAGATTTACGCAGTGATTGCGCCAACTTATGGCCTGTGGTCGAGCAGCTTATCGCCGCTAATATCACCATCCATGCCATGCGCGATGCCACCCGTGGCGGCTTAGCAGCCGTGCTCAATGAATGGGCGCAGGCATCGAAGGTGGGCATTAGTGTGGCCGAGTCACAGATCCCCGTCAGTGATGAGGTTAAAGGTCTGTGTGAACTCTATGGCTTTGAACCCCATGATTTAGCCAACGAAGGCACCTTTATTTTGGCCGTGCCACAAGCCATCGCATCTGGGGTGGTTGAAATTATCAATCGCTATGGTGATAGCCAAACCGCTGCCATTATTGGTCAAGTGGAAGATAATCATCATGGCAAGGTGATCTTAACGACCCCGTGGGGCAGCACTCGTTATCTCGACCTACCCCAAGGCGAATTATTACCTAGGATCTGCTAATGCACGAATATTCCATCGTCGGCGCTCTGCTGGAGCAATGCGAGCAATATGCCAGTGACAATAACGCCACCCGTATCAGCGAAGTGGTGATAAAAATTGGTGTGCTAAGTGGCGTTGAACCCGCCTTATTAGCCACCGCATTTGACACCTTTAAGCTAGAGGGTCGTGCCAAAGAGGCCGTGCTCACCATAGAGCATCAAGCCATCGTACTCAGTTGCCAGCAATGTAACACCACTAGTGAAGTGGCCGAGCGTACCGTTATTTGCCCTCAATGCCACAGTTTTGACACCCGCATCGTTGCCGGTGAAGAGATGTTGCTGATGCAGTTAGCGTTGGAATCAGATTAACCCTTATTACACGTAAGAAGTTACACGAAACAATGGAGCATCACCATGAACAGAGCATTATTACTACTTGTGAGTTTATTACCTGCAACGGCGTGGGCACACGGAGGACACAGTGGTTTTGGGCTGTTCCACCATATATACGATATATTACCATTTGTGGCATTAGTGATTATTGTCGCTGGGATCATGATGTGGAAAAAACGTCATTAAGATAGAGCACGGTGACAAAGCGTTTAAACAGTAAGGGCACACCTCACCAACAGCTGAAGTTTATGTGCCCATCTGACTATCGCTAAAATGATAAGCGTCTGATGGTCGAGATGTGGCGGATCCCGCGCTTAGGCGTGCCTCGCTTGCAAATCAAACGAGTGGTTTTCGGCTATTTGCTTATCACAGTGCATAATAAACGTCAGCTGTCCCTCCCTAAGCACTCAAATGTTGACGCTATAACGATAAACTGACGCTGGTTTTTTATTTGGCGCCTCGAGATTTAAAACCAAAACACCAATTAAAAACAACAACTTAAGCTACAGTTAACGTTTTGAATTAACGGCAAAACATTGACAGTTTATTTGTACAAAATTAACGCGTATAGTGCACCTCTAATTTAGCAAACACCAAGGTAATCCCATGTTCCGCTTTACCATCTACTCCATCGTTGGTTATGCCTTTTGGCTAACCTTTGTGGACATTTCAGCCTATGCCCAACCCAGTCCTAACGGCGGCTGGTTTAACGATATACAAGCCTTGTTTGTAGATGATAAGCCGGTAAATGACAGCCCGGTAACAGATGCACCTAAACCCCTATTAACCACAGCAATTGAGACGAGTCGTTGCCAAACAGAGCAGCATTGCCCAGCACTTCCTTTACGGGCGGCAAACTGAACTCGCAGGCGCATTGAATCAGCTTAATAGTGCACAACATAAACAGGCAGCATTAGCGACTTAAGCCGCCGATTAACATTGTAAGTTGAAGCTTACACTGCAACACTGCAGATTAAAGCAAGCGTCACCTAGTAGCATAACTCTCGATTTTAACCCGCAGCAACACCACTGCGCTTTAATCACGTTGCAACGCCACGATGGGATCTAACCGCGCCGCTTTTTGCGCCGGATAAAGCCCAAAACCTATCCCTATGGTCATACACACCCCAAGCGACAGCAGCACGGCAAAGGGAGACCATGCCACAGGCCAACCCGCAGCGGCTGATATCACTAAGGCTAACAACAGGCCAACCACTATGCCTATCACGCCCCCCGTGGCAGAGATAGCGATACTCTCAATTAAAAATTGACGCGCGATATCTTTACGTCTCGCCCCTAATGCACGCAATAAGCCAATTTCAGCGGTACGCTCCATGATCGTTGCCAACATGATGTTCATGATCCCTATGCCACCCACCAGCAAAGAGATCCCCGCCACGCATGCCATCACAATATTGAATATTTGCTGCGTTTTTTGATGTTGGGCCAATAGATCGGCAGGTACCACGATCTCATAATCTTTCTCTCCACCGTGACGCCGCTCAAATAGATGACCTAAACTTTTGGCTGCTAGTGAAGGCTCAACCCCATCGGCAATGGCCAACTTAATCGAATCGAGTTCATCCTCTAACGGTTTAACGTTCATCTTCTTGAGTGCCGTGGCCAGTGGAATAAACACTTGATTACGTTCGCCGCCAAGTTTAACCCCTTGAATTTTAGACTGCACCGCCTCGCCTTCAGACAGCACGCCGACCACCTCAAACCATTGATGGTTCACTTTAATCAGTCCGCCAACGGGTTTATCTTGCGGAAATAAACTGCGCGCGGCTTCGGGCCCCAGCACGGCGACTTGACGATAATGACTCTGATCGGCTTGAGTCAAGCTGCGGCCTTTGGCCACCATGAGCGCACTTAAATTAAAGTAGCTGGGCGTCACCCCAACCACAGTGGCATCACTGCGCCCTTGCTGGCTAAATAAACTAAAGGTTTTCACCTGCTTTTGCGCGCTCCAATCTTTAACAAAAGGCAAGGTGGTGGCCGCACTGGACACATCGCGCAGGCTTAAGCCGATGCTGTGTTCACGGATAGATTTTAACGCATCACCATCGGCGGGCCGCGCATTGATGACGATGTTGTTCACTCCCATGGACTCAATCATCCGCAAGGCTTCACGCTCGGCGCCTTCGCCGACGCTGAGCATCGCAATCACCGCGCCCACACCAAATATCATCCCCAGCAAGGTTAATGCGGTGCGCAATTTATGATGGCGCATCTCGTCAAACGCTTGAATGACGCCCTCAACATACCCCTTAATCACCTTCATAAGCGGCTCCTTTTGGGCGGTGTGGTTAAGGCAATCACATCACCTTGGTTAAGTCCGCTGGTAATTTGCGTCATGTCGATACTGCGTTGTCCGGGCTCGACTCCTTGCTCGATAAAACCCTCTGCCGTTTTGAGGTACACCCAATAGCGGCCCTCTTTCTGAAATAGCGCTTGGTTGGGTACTGTCAATACCTCATTGAGTGACACCGCATCCACTTTAGCGCTCAGCTGTCGCCCCGGTTGCATGATCGATGGCAGGGTCTCATCTAGGCTCACGGTAAACTGAAAGTAGTTAACTGGGCTGTCTTTATCTTTGGGTTTAGCTAACGCATCGAGCTGACTGACCTTACCGCTGAAACGTTTATCTGGGTAAGCATCGAGATACACATGAGCTGGTTGCCCCACCGAAAGACCCGCCGCCTCAGACTCAAGCACAAACAGCTTAGCTTGCATCACTGAGGTGTCGGGCAAGGTGCCTATGGTAAAACCTGACCACATCATGTCACCGACCACTGGCATGGCACCGTCCCAGCCAGACTGATACACAAATAGGCCATCATGGGGCGCGATGATCTCCATCTGATTGAGGTTATTTTCATAGCGATCAATTTTCGCTTTATGCCCCTGCTGCTTAAGCTCGATAAGCTGCTGCTCGGCTTGCGCCTGCGCATCATGCTGAGACAACCCCCAATCAAAATAGTCCATCTTGGCACCCAAATAATCTTGATTACGCATCTGCTCGATGATCTCTATTTTAGTGTAGACCCGTTCATCTTCACTGAAGAAACGCTCGGCCAACTCCCGCTCTTCACTGGTGACCTGCGTACCCACCTGCAGCTCTTGGCTTACGGTTTTATCTTTTTGTTGCTGCATCTGTTTATCGAGATCCAACTTATTAAAATCAAACGCTTCCATTTCGAGCAAATAGGCTTGTCGTGTGGGATCCATGCGTGCCACCACATCCCCCGCCTTGACTCGACTAAAGTTGGCCGCAATCCAGGCCAGAGATTGCGGCCCACGCAGTCCTGAAGGCACTGTCACCGCCGTCGAGTGGCTCGCCTCAAGCTCACCGGTCGCGGGGATCTGCACATTAAAATCGCGCAGCTTAACCTCCATGGTTAACACCCCATCGTGCTCGGGTTGACTGCAGCCAAGCAGCAGTAGGCTGCTACAAAGTACGCTGCTCACCAAAACAGATGACCGCAGCTTAACTTGGCCCAAGCTGGGTGTCATAAGACGACAACAATCAAAAAAATGCAATAACATCATGGCAGTAACACCTCATCACCGACACGTAAACCTTGGCTAACTACCATTCGTTCGGCACCCATAGCCCCAATAGTAATGGGCTGTTTACGTTCGCCCAGCCAGGTAGGCTGGCGTACATACGCTTGGCCGCCTTCAAAACTCACCGCTTCTTTGGCCACTAATAACGAGGGGCTCGCCTGAGCAATATCGATACTGATCTTGGCCGTCATGCCAGGTCGCATCAGCTCGCTGTCGGGCTCATCGATACTGGCAACGGCATCGAATACCACCATGGGCACATCTTGATTCTTATTGCGAAACACTGCGCCCAACTCAATGATTTTGCCCTTAAACACGCGCTCAGGGTTGGCGTCGAGACGAATGTTAATTTTTTGGCCACGTTTCACTCGCTGCGCCTCGACTTCAGGCACTGTCATGTTGACCTGCATATGGGATAAATCAGGAATAGATAACACGGCGTCACCGGCAAAGACCGACTGGCCCTCTTTAATTTTATTACCTTGTGGATCGTTGCCATACACCACCATGCCCGCACGAGGCGCTTTTAGGGTCATCGACGCGATCCCCTTCTCTAACGCCGCTACTTCTGAGGCAAACTTCTGCTCATCACCGGCTAACATGGCTTGACGCTGCTCGGCACCTTGGGACTCTAACGCCATTTTTTGCTTAATCAATGCCACTCTATCTTTGGCAATAATGGCATCACGCTGGTATTTTTCTTTCTCGATTAACGCTACGGTTTCATCGGATAGCTTAAATTTTCGTTCCGCCTTTTCATGGTTCATCTGGGCTTCGGCGAGATCGAGCCGCAACTGTTCGAGTCGCTTGGCATTACGCAGTTTAGAGGTTTCAATATCTTGCTTAGTCGCCGCCAGTTGTGCCGCGCTGACCGACAAGCGTTGGGTTAACTCAGAGGTATCTAATCTGGCGACCACGTCACCTTTGGCCACTTCGCTGCCCTCTGGAGCCAACTGTTTGACTTGATATTGCCATACACGACGGATCGCCGGAGGCATCATCGCCACAGTATCGGCAGACACCAGTTCACCTGTCACCTCTACTTGCTGGATCAATATCCCTTGTTCGACGCGGGTCAACGCCTGTTGGCCGCAACCTACTAGTATGCAACCGACGAATAAGGCACAGTACACCTGCATCATATTACCCTTGCGCATCAGCAAACTCCTTGGTCACCACCAGCACACTCATGCCCGGCACTAACTCAATTTGGGCATTTTCTTTGGCGAAATCGATGCCGACCTTAAACCATTTGCTCTGCCCCCAAGCTGGTTGAGACATCGCTTGCTTACCAATAGAGGCGATAGTGCCATCGAAGGTCACTTCAACATGGGCATCGAGTTGCAGACTAACCGCTTGCTTAAGCCTTAGGCGGTCAACATCCACCTCATTTACCCAAGCCACGACTTCGAGTTTATCTAGCGCTGGGATGGTCGCCACTTGTCGGCCTATCTGCACTGTGTCGCCCACACCATATTTGGTTTCTGTCCAGGGATGACGCTCATATAAGATAGGGCCGGCAAATTGCGCGGTTAATTCCAGTTGCTCTATGCCTTGCAGCGCCTGGCTTAACTCCAGCTGTGCTTTGCGTTTATCTATGGCTAACTGTTGGCGGCTGGCATCTTGCTTATCGAGCGCCTCGGTCAAGGCTTGCTGCGCCTTTTCAAGCTCGCTGCGTGCCTGCATCAAACTGAATTGGTTTTCGGCGTACTCTTTAGCCGCCAGATAGGCTAAGGGCACTTCGGCATCAAGCTGGGCTTTTTCCACCTCCAGTCGGCGCTGCTTAAGATCAAACTGCGCTTGCAATACCGCCCCCGTTAACTCGATAGCCGTACTTTGCTCTTGCGCCGTGACCCGCAATAAACTGGCCTCTAGCTGCTCAATTTGATTGGTCAATTGGCTTTTATCAAAAATCACCACACTTTGCCCGGGCTGGGCTAAAGTGCCTTCGGGCAGCATCCACTGAATTTGATAGCGCCAAGCATCTCCGGCCTTAGGTACGGTAAAGGTTTGAGAATCAACCGAGCTGATTTTGCCCGTTAACAGTAATGAGGGGAGACTATCGTCGGCCCAGCTGCACAAGCTTATCATGCAAGCAGCCAATGTGGCGCAACCGCCAAAAAACACCTTATGCGGCATGCTCACCTCGTTGTTCAATGCTGACAATATCGCCATCGCGCATACGGATTATCCGCTGTGCATAAGCCGCGACTTCCTCCTCATGAGTCACTAAAATGATGGTTTGCCCCGCTTGGTGGAGCTCGGTAAACAGCGCCATTATCTCAACCGACGTTTTACTGTCTAAGGCACCGGTCGGTTCATCGGCCAATAAAATGGTGGGGCGATTAACCAAGGCTCTGGCAATCGCAACTCGTTGACGCTGCCCACCTGATAATTGGTTGGGGCGATGATCTTGACGCTCGCTTAAGCCCACTCGCGCCAATAATTGCTGGGCATAATCCGTGCTATCGTCGGCATGCTCACCAAAGCGCAGTGGTAATAATACGTTTTGTAATGCGCTGAGACGTGGTAATAAATGAAAGCTTTGAAACACAAAGCCTATCTCTTTGTTACGCACAGCAGATAAGGCGTCATCATCGAGTTGACTCACCTCTTGCTCATTTAAGCAGTACGAGCCACTGGTGGGTTTATCGAGACAACCAATAATATTCATTAAAGTCGATTTACCAGAACCAGAGGGCCCCATGATGGCGACAAATTCATTGGCTTGAATGGAAAAATCGACTCCACGTAATGCCAATACCGGCAACTCTCCCATTTGGTAGGATTTAACTAATTGTTTCACATTTATCATTTAGTGAGTCTCACACTCTTAAGGCTTACAGCGCAGCAGCCGTTCCGTCGACTAAATTGCTAATCGTTCACTGTGCCTTAATAGCGCAGCACTATGCAATTGAATTTAGATAATATTACACTCAATTACACTTAGACACATTTGTGCAGAGACTCTGACGTTATTCAGCTCAATAGCAACCACCTTTTGCGGTTAGCGCTTACCCAGTAAACACACCTAGCAGGGTAAATACACTAATGATAATAAAAAATACCCAGTGAAACTGAACGCGGCGTACACTCTTAACTTCGGCAAAATATCCAATGTAAATTTGCCAAATGGCAAACAACATAAAGTTAAGGCTGATAAACAACGCTAAGGCATAGGTTTGCATCCTTGGCACCCATTGCAAACCACAGGCAAATAACACCAGTGTCGATAGCACCAAAAATATCGACACATAGTGAAATACGCAGTGCATCAGGGTTATCGTCGTGGGATCAAAATCGGCTTGCCGCTTAGAACATAACAATTGCGGCTTGGCTATCACAAAATGGCCAACACAGGTAATTGAGGCCAATACTGCTGCAACCAAAAGGTAGATATTCATAGCTTCTCCGACAACACTGTTGTTGGCCGCATTCACGAGCAACCCACAGGATCTATTCTACATAGACGATAGCTAACTAGACCGTATCAGTACGAATGAAGTTTCAACACCAAACAAAAAAGAGTGCTACTGCACTCTTTTAGTTTACTTTTTATCCTAATTACACCTATAGAAGCTGATAGGTGCTGGCTCAAAATTCACAAATTAAAGCCATAGCTCATAGCAATAGTGATCACATGGTGGCCATTATCCAATAATCGAGGCGCTGCTGCGGATTAGCCAGCAGGTTTTGACAAGGGGTCTTATAACGGCCCATCAGGCCACCTAAACTTTTATTGTTGGGCAGACTCGCCTGCTGCTTGGCAATGGCTTGTTGCAATAATTGCTCGACCTGCGCTTCACTTTGATACTGTTTTGCCAGTGTCAACGCCGCCTCCCCCGACTGTTTAAGCCGCTCGCCCACTGGCTTCATTTGTGGGGCATCCATATTGCTTATGGCATCGGATGCAATATGATAATAAGCAGCGCATTGCAGCACCTCTTGATTAAACGCGATTTCGGCTTCAGAGGCCGGAGCTTGGGTTGCCGAGGCCGACAAACTAAAAACAGTAAGCAGCGCGGCAGAAAGTGGAGTGTAAAAGCGCATATGGGGATTCCTTTGCATTAAGCTTATATATTGCGTCATTTCTACTTTAGATATCACTCAATATCAAGACTATAACTTAAAAAATCTTGTTCTGGTACAAACATAAGTGACCCATCCTAGGCTTGTACTTGATGATTATGAGGCTTGAGCCATGCGTTGGCGTAACTGCCGCTGCACCCCTGGCCACTCACTGTCAATAATCGAATAGACCACGGTGTCTCTGACCGTACCATCTTTAAGCAGGCGATGGTTACGTAACACCCCATCTTGCTTAGCACCTAGGCGCGCTATCGCCTCGCGTGAGGCTTGATTATGCCAGTGGGTGCGAAACTCCACCGCCATAACAGCTAAGGTTTCAAAGGCATATTTAAGCAACAAGTATTTAGCTTCGGTGTTGATACCACTGCGCTGTGCACTTTTGCTATACCAAGTATGACCTATCTCTAGCCGGCGATGGGCTTGCTCCCAGTTCATGATGCGAGTTGCACCAACGATGTGACCCGACAGGGTATCACGCACCGCAAAGGCTAACGCTTCGCCGCGTTGCTCGTCTGCCATCGCCCGTGTTACATAGGCGTTCATCTCATCGGGATGCGGTACATTGGCATACCATAATGTCCATAATTCCCCATCGCTTACAGCAAGTGATAACGCTGCAACATGCGCCTGCGTCATGGGTTCTAATACTACCCGCTCACCTTGTAACCAGCCTACACGCACACCTTGCTTCATAATAGCTCCAGCATAATATCCATTTAATATGATCTATTAATGACCCGCTCTCTTACTGCACCAACGTATCAGCTTTAACATAAACTGCCTGCGCTTTCATAATATAAGCAGTTAAGTTAACAACAATCGCCTTGTTTGAACAAGCATCAATATATGGACTAAGCCAATGAGGGCGATTAAGCAGCGAAGTTCATTACTGGATATCCGAGGGTCGATAGCACTTTATCTGCCGCGACTGAGCCTCACCATTTAGAAGATGATTAACGTAAAGTGGCAACGTACAACCTCAGTGAGCCATGCTTACGCTGCGCAACCCAGTATCGAACAAAAAAATGCCCGCTATCATTTAGCGGGCAATATAATCACAAATATAATCACTTAGGGTGAAAACCTGTACATGGGTATGAGGCAGGCATCCCCCACTGTGCCAGTTTCATCTTGGGTGTAAACCCGACCAAAGTCGAACAACAGCATAAGTAACTGGCAGCTACAAGTAGCGCACAAAATCTTGCGCCGATTTAGCCGGTTTTATTGGGGCCTTTACCGCTGGGGTGCCCAGGTACAAGAAACCGATAATTTGTGCCTCATCATCCAGTGCTAACGCTTGATGTAAATGACGATTAAATGCCAATCCACCAGTACGCCAAATACCGCCTAAGCCTAAGGCAAATGCCGCTTGCTGCATCGCCATACAAGCGCAGCCCACCGCAAGGTGCTGCTCTAAAGCGGGCACTTTGGCATGCTCGACCACTTTAGCGACCACAGTTATCACCATTGGCGCACGTTGTGGCATATTGCGCACTTTATCCATTGTGGTTGCGTCGCCGCCATCGGCTTCGGTTGCATCAACAAACAGCGCACCTAACCGATCGAGCCCCTCACCACTGGCAATGATGAACTCCCAAGGAGTTAATCCCGCATGATCTGGGGCGCGCACTGCGGCACTTAAAATGGTGTTTAGTTGAGATTCGTCAGGAGCCGGAGCCACTAACCGAGGTGAAGATTGACGTGTTAATAACAGTTCGAGAGCGTCCACAAAATAATCCTGTAATAGAGCAAATCAACGAGCAGAGGGTAGCAAATTTGCACTAAAAATCCTACCAAAACAGTAGGACTTATCTCTTGCCCTGCGACAATTAAATTCGTTGGTACCGTTTGGCTATCAGGTGGTCGAGACTCGTATAACGTCCGCCCCCTATCACCATTAACGCCAACAACATTAATAAATAGGTGATGGCAAATTCAATTCCATTATTGAGCACCACCAATTTACCTGATGATATTAACCATTCATAATGACCATATTGTTGCAGTAACGCTTGAGCTGCTTGTAACTTCTCGCCAGAGGCGATCACCTGCTCATTGGCTAACCAAGAGTTGGGATCGGCTATCGCCAACCAACCGTTTTGCCAATGCACACTCAATGCAGCCACTAGCATGGTAATACTCAGTGGAATGGTCACCAGACGGGTAGCCAATCCAAAGAGTAACAAGATGGCGCCAAAAAACTCGGTTCCCGCCGCAAGCGCCACCATCAGCTCGGGCATAGGCAAGCCTAAGCCCCAGTTAGGGTCGCCAAACCAAGCCGCGGTATCGCTAAAGTGAGTTAACTTATTGTACCCAGCCTGCATCAATACCGGGGTCAAATAGAGACGAAGCCCTAACGCTACTAGTCCATCGAGCTGCTGTATGCCTTTGAGCCCTTGTTGGTATAATCGAATAACCTGCATAACCCCCCCCCTTTATCATCATTGATAAAAGAGACCCTTAGCCAGCTGATTATCTTTCGCCGTCCGATAAAATAGAGCCAACCGTCTGCAGCTGATTAAAACTGAGCACCCACCCTAACAGCCTTTAGCCGCGATGCACTGCAGGAATTGGTCAAAATATTCAAGGTAGTCGGCGGTTAGGTTAGGCACCTTAACATCTGCAGTGAAAGCGACTTTCACCTCATTCACTAGGCTCTCACCCTGCATTAATAGCGCCCAACAAAGCGCAAAATACCAGTAGAGCTCAATCGCAGCAGGCACAGCATTAAACGCTGCGCCATTGAGTTTGCTATGGTCTTGCAAATAATGAGCTATTAACCATTGACGCTGCCAGCCGGACAACTTATGGGTCGCCAATACGCTGGCCAAATCAACCAAGGGGTGTGAGCTGCAGGCATATTCATAATCAATACACCAAAGTCTGTCGCCGCTAAGCAGCAAATTATATGGATTGAGATCACGATGACTAAATTGCGGCGCTACCATGCAACCTGCCAGGGTATCGAGTAACTGCTGCACTCGTGGCTCATGACGCTTTAGCAGCTCAAAGCGAGTCAGCCAAGCTGGGCGCTGGCCAAGTGAGCCCTCAACCTGCCCACTGAGCAAGCTTAGCTTGTCGAAATACTCATGCCATTGCTGGGCGACCGAGATAGCATTATCGGGCACGGGCAATGCCTTTAACCCCTGCAGTAAGGACAATAAGCTTTGATGGGCCGTCTGACACACTGGGTTAACAGGCTGTGGCTCGCAATGATTGATGCTCATTAACTGGCCCCAATCTACAGTGTTTAAAATAAATTCACTGAGATAATATCGATAATCATCAGAGACATAATATAATTGTGGTGCAATCGATGCTTGGGCTGCGCTGCGCCAAAGTTGCACTTCACTGTGACGGCTGCAAAGTGTATTACTGGCATCGCTATTGATGCGCAGTGCAAATTCACGCTCCCTTGTGGCAATACGGTAATTTTGATTGCTTAGTCCGTGAGACAAGCGCTCAATATGCACAGCCTGAGCAAGGTTACAGCCTTTGGCGACCAGTGCAGCATGGAGCTCAGCAGGCAATTGTTGCAACAAAGGATGCACTAAGCGCGATGCCATGGTCACAAGTTAAGACTCATACGCATAATGGTTTGCCTGATCTTCCGATTGCTCGCGCATGCTAGCTCGCCAAATAAAATAACCGCCGATCGCCATGCCAACATACAAGATAAATAAGATGCTGGTCAGTAGCAGTCCCTTGTTGAGGTATAGATAAATGGATACCAGATCAATAACCACCCAGTAGAGCCAATTTTCCAGCACTTTTTTAGCCACTAAATAGGCGGTCATCACAGCAAAACAGGTGGTCGCGGCATCAAGATAAGGATAAGACGCCTGAGTCTGTGTCGCCATAAAGTGGCCTACCAGTAAGGAAGTGGTACCGGTTAGGCCAATCAAGAGTAAATGACGAGACACGGACCAACTGACAATATCGACCCCTTTATCGCCACCGCGTCCTCTTGTCCACAACCAATAGCCATAACCCGCCATCGCCATATAGTAGATATTGAGCAGTGACTCCATCAGCAAAGAGACTTCCCAAAACAGTACAGTGTAAATAGCGGTACTGACAAAGGCCGCCGCCCAGCACCAAATATTGCCACGCATCGCCAGCATCAAATACACCATGGCTAGCACGACAGCAACACCCTCCCACCCTGTCAGTTGATGGGCTTGCGCCAGTGCGTCAGTAACGGTCGACAGCAAGTCGTTCCAAAGCTCAATCATTGTAATATCATACTCTTATCGTGAACTGATACCGATCCTTAAGCAAGATCATTGGGTGTGAGACAAGTCCAGTTCACCACCAATAAATTTCACCACAAAAACCGCCTTGCCCCATTTTTCATGGGCCGCTTGCATCTCAATCGCCAACATATTCATCACGACGGTATAATCGCCACAAATTTGCGTTGCCATGGCATTGGTCTTACGCTCAATATGCTCATAGCTGTCGAGACGATCGATAAACCACTGTATAGGTTCGATATAATTTTCTTTGAACGGATACATGCTGATTTCAGCGGTTAATTTCATCGTGGTTGATTGCATTTTACTTCATCCTCATTGAGCAGGCTTAGTTAAAAACTGTAGCCTATTGATAAATTTGAGTTTGAGGCCACCGAATCGCCAGCAGCCTCCCCCTTGATGCGATGGGCATTACATCAATTTGACCTTAAGGGTTAAGCCTAGCTGACGTGGATCGCCATAGCGAATGTACTGCTTGTCGGCCCAGCCTAAATCGGGTTCATTACCAAAATAGAAACCGCGTACACCATACTGCTCATCAAACAGATTACGACCCCATAAATAGGCGGACCATACCTCGGTTTCATAACCGATACGCGCGTTAAAAATGGTATAAGGCTCAGATTTAGATTCATTACTGTCCGAGTAATAAAACTCGCTCTTACCGCTGCTCGTCAGGTTGGCAAACCAACCATTATCGCTACGATACGTGGCACCTAAGCTGTGGGTGAAGTTTGGCGAGTGGGCTAATTCACGATCGCTTAAGTCCACAAGTTCACCATACTTATTTTGATATTGGTAATCGCCATAAGCCGTCTCTAGCCAACCTAAGGTGGCGTAGAGCGTTAAGTTATCGCTGGTGTACCAACGTCCCTCAAACTCCGCACCATAGTTATAGGAGTTGCTGGCATTTTCGGTATACAGAATAAATTTTTGCGGTTCTGCAGGATTTTGTTGCGATGCTGCAACCTGTTGATCCCTGCGATCCATATAAAACACGCTGACATTGGTACTGACATCCCCCTCAAGCCAGGTCGATTTTAATCCAAGCTCATAGTTGTACAGGGTTTCGGCCTGATACTCTTTTTTATCACTGAGCTCTGCAGGCAAAGACATATTAAAGCCACCGGCTTTATAGCCTCGAGCGATACGGATATAAGTTTGATGATCATCACTCAGCGCCTTACTCAAGGCAAGATGCCCGCCCCACATGGTCTCAGAAGGATCAAAACCATCCCCTGCACTGTCTTGATAATCGCTTTCTCTGCGCTCGACTCGTAACCCTACTGAGAGGGCATAATCATCACCCAAATCACTATCAAGCTGACCAAATAATGCCATATTAGTGGCGTTATAATCGGCAACCAGTGCTTCTGGCCAGCCGTTGTACACTTCTGTGGTGTGATTATCTTCATCGAGTTTCATACCATACACGCCCAATAACCAATCAGTGCTGCCATTAAACAGCTTTCCCGCATCGGTCGAACTGAGACGAAACTCTTGTGACACCGTTTGACGATCGCCCACTTTATCCCAAGTATAATCATACTCACACGGGGCCGCGTCACACACTCTTGCGTGCCAATAATCGGGATTGCCCCAATCGCCATCGTACCCATGATGAGTATCGGTCTGCGCCATTGATGTTAACGACACCAATTCAAACGTGTCATAACCCGAATAGGTGATTTTAAGTGAGCTGCCCGTGGTGCGCTGTTTATCGACACCGGGAGCATCGGTCAATGTATCGAAACCGTTGTTGTCTAACGTCCAAGCATCGTAGCCGTTATCAAAATTGGCGTGCATCAGGTTAAAATCAACCGTGAGAGAGTCACTGGCGTACCAGCGCAGCTTAAGGCGGGTGTTTAGCTCATCACGGCTGTTGCTGTCATCATGACCCGTGTAAAGATTATCGCGATAACCGTTTTGCTGATGTTGCTGCACCGAGACCCGATACAACAAGGTGCCAGAATCGGTCAAAGGCCCCGAGCTAAAGCCACTAAAAGTACGCAGCTGATCGTCACCTAAGGATACTTCGGCGCCATGTTCAAACATCGCCGTGGGATCGTTGCTTTTAAGGTAGATTAAGCCCGCTAAGGCATTGGCGCCATAGCGTGTGCCCTGTGGGCCGCGGAGCACTTCTACCTGCTGCAGATCATACATGCTGGCGACCATGCCTAAGCCCGACATATCGATATCATCGATGATATAACCGACTGATGAATTGGGCGCGCCTTGATACTCTTCTTGCTCACCCACGCCGCGGATCTGAAAATATTTTGCCCGTGAGCTACCACCAGACCAATTAAAGTTGGCAATAGAGTTGAGCAGATCTTCAAAATGCTGCGCGCCTTCATCTTCGATCTGTTGCTGATCGATGACGCTGATGCTAGACGGCATTTTATCTAGGGCTGATTGACGAAAATCGGATGTGACGACAATGACTTCCATCTCATCGGTTTCAATTGGAGTCGTGTTTGCCGCAAGGCTTGAATGAGTTAACGCCGCAGTGATCGCTAACGCTATTGGAGATAAAGATTTAATTGTAAACATAGGACCTCAAATAAACTTTTGAGATCCGGCAGTTAAATAAGCGAGAAAGAAAGCACAGTGAGATTATAAAATCAGATGGATCATATAATACAGTTAGTGTGGCCCATTCCTACGCCGGTATTAGCCGGATCAGGTTCTAAGGGTTTGTCGATAGACATCTCAGTGAGTCAACTATGGGATCTATATCAAAACCGATCGTAAGTTGCTAACACCCCTTGGCGCCGAACATTATACATCAACAATACAAGTCTTTGACATCTCTAACGTTAATTTAGGCCATTTTTAATGATAATGACGTGTCATCAGACCTGTGAGCCATAACGCTTATCGCATCCATGCCTCAAGCGACAACGATGCTCAAACTTAACCTTAGATGAGCAGCGTCGTACGCACATCTTAGTTAGAAAAAGCCTCACGCACATACAACTGGCAGCGCACTGCCATATTATTGGGTGCGACCGCACGAACCTGTAACTGCTGCTTGCCATGCAATTTGACTGGCTTCCAACTACTGCCTTCATCTTCAATAGCAAAGCCATTAATATCAAACCAAGTGAATTTATATTGTACTCGAACATCGGTCGCCACTTGGCTTGTAAGGGTGCCTGAAGCCGTCAGTTGCGCCCCTTCATAACGCGTCTGCACATTATCGACAGTCACTTGACGATGAAAGGCGTTGTTGTCGACCCTCACCTCGCCGGTTGAGCTGGCCATCACCCCTGCGGTATGGTTTGCGCAAGCCGTTAACATCAATAACGCGGTAAATAGTATTCGTTTTTTCATACTCGCCTCGCTTAATTTAGGATCTATTGACCTCGGCGTATGCTTAACTCAGCCTAATGATTACTCAATCAGAAAATGCGCCCTTGCCGTGGCAATAAGGGCTTTTCGATTGGTTTGCCAACAGTTAATACTCACATTGGCAACCCGTCTGCCTTGACGGGTTATTTTACATTCGGCAAAACTGTCTTTGTGATGACCCGCTCTTAGGTAATCAATTGAAAAATCAACTACCTTTGGCACCTTGGTCGCCTGCATAAATACCATTAATTGCAAAATTGCCGACATTTCCATAAACCCAGCTATCACACCACCATGCAATGCAGGCAAGGTCGGATTACCGATATTGTCATCTTTAGCGGGCAGTTGAAATACTAACTCATCGCCAAAGCGCGACACCTGCATGCCGATAAACTGAGCATAAGGCACATGTTCGAGTAAGTGACTAAAGTCATTTAGCTCGGTAGCCTTTTTGACAAGATCTTTAACATTTAATTGGCCGCTTGGGATCCCTGTTTCGCTCATGATTCCTCTCCCATTAGCGCCCGTCTAAAGGGTTCGCCAACCATATCGGGACTAATCCGCATGAATGATCCCACCGCATGGGCAATCGGATCATCAATGGAGTCTTGATAAGCTATTGCACGAGTAAACGCCACACTAGACGAGAGTTTATAGCATTCAGCAAAACCATATACACTCTTATTGGGCTCGGCGGGTTTCATATAATCCACCCGCAAGTCTAAGGTTGGCGACAGCTCTAATGATTTGTATTTATCGAAAATACTGCACACCACAGCGGTGCCACTGGCGGTATCCATGAGTGTGGTGATCACCCCACCATGAATGACGCCCGTTTCGGGATAACCGATTAACGCTTTGTTATAAGGCAACTCAATTAGCACATGATGTTCGCTGGCCTCTAACACACCTAATTTTAGCCGACGACATTGTACTAATTGATCCACAAAGCGGCTGGCTAAATCCGTTAAGGGAAAAAACTCTGGATTCGTTTTCATGAGATGCTCAATCAGGCATTAGCTTAGCGGTTGCGTGACTAATGGCCCTAAATATTGGCCACCTAGCAGGTGCATATGAATATGGAAAACCTCTTGGCCACCATGCTTATTACAATTGATCACTAATCGATAGCCATCTTCGGCAATACCCGCTTCTGTGGCGAGTTTGGCGGCGACGGTTATCATCCGACCTAGGGCTTTCTCATCGGAAGATTTTACATCGTTAATCGTCGGAATCAGGTGATTAGGGATGATTAAAATATGCGTTGGGGCTTTAGGTTGAATATCACGAAATGCTGTGACTAGTTCATCTTGATATAAAATGTCTGCAGCAATTTCTCGTCGAATGATTTTACTAAAAATTGTTTCTTCGGCCATCTTCGCGTCCTCTCTCTATTAGGGTCTGTCAGTATACCCACAAATCAGTGATTTGCGATCGGCATCTATAACAACCACTTATTATTTATGCGACTGATTATAGCTAACTCTAACGCTAAAATCCTAACAAGTAAGATGGTACAAATCGAGTAAGCAGCGCAGACAGAGAGATTAGTCGCTATCGCCACAGAAAATGGTAATTACACTTAGGTAAAAAGAAATGGGGAATGGCAAAAAACGCTCTGGCCGCTCAGCAATGATGGCCAGAGAAGTATCTGTTATATTATTGCTGCACTTCGTGCAAGTGAGTCTGGGCCCACGCGATAGCCTGCCCCCGACTCGATACGCCTATTTTACGAAACACCCGATAAAGATGGGTTTTAATAGTACTTTCACTGACAAAAAGCTGATTGGCAATATCGATATTGGTGCTACCGCTTAACAATGCTTGCAGCACTTCTCGCTCGCGTATGGTTAAATTATCGCTCCCATCATCGAACGCGGCATCATTCTCAGCCAAGAGTAATTGTGCAGGGATAATCCGCTGCCCCCTCAATACATCGATTAAGGATTGGCCGACCTGTTCAAGACTCGCATGACGAAAGAATACCGCCGCCGTGATGGGAGAGATCAAAAAACGCGCATCAATCTGCTCAGGATAATGCAAAAAAACAACTCGTGCCGAATGACGCTTTTTTATCTGTTTCTGTAGTTGGTAGGCTCGCTGAACATCCACAGTGGCTAAATCAATCACCACCAGTGAATAACTACTTTCATTCATGGTCGCCTCTAGACTTTCTGGCGCCACTTTAGCGAGTTTGACTAAAAATTGTTGTGGCCAACGCGTTTCAAGTAAATCATTCAACAATTGCGAACGTGAAACCACTACCCACTTGATTACTTTGAACATCCTGTACACTCCATGTCGCCAACCAATGGCGTATTCCATTCAACCAATATTTATGATAACAACTTTAACGCAAAATAATAACTTCCTAATTGTTCCGACCTGCTCTTATTACACATTAAAGCCTGTAAATAGTAAGGGTAATAATAGAACATCTGCAAGATTAGACCAGCTTTTACGCATAAAGTGAAATCAGTTGCATTGGATTAGTTGATTATTGGGTTAAAAAACTCATTGTGACCACATAGGAATGGACTTGAGACTTTAATTGCGTTTATTTTACCCAATCTAACTAATAACTCAACAATGCTGAACAATTATTCCAATTAATAAAGGCCCATGTCATCGTCTGTTTTAGGCTAACGCGGCCTCATTATGCAAACCTCTGGGTGAACTATCATCTCGTCACGACTTCTTCCTTGACTAACTGTGCCCTCCTCTTAATTAATGCACTCGGCAACACCAATTTTCTAGGTTAAAAATAGATAAAAAAAACACCAGCTATATTGCTGGTGTTTTTAACGAAACTGAGGCGTTATGACATTACTGTTTCAACGCTGATTCTGCGGTGCGACCATCATCGTGGCAGCTATCACAACCTGGCTTGTCACCCACATTCGATGAATGAGGCGCGTGACAGTCAGCGCACACCAGATTACCATCATGTGGCTTATGCACAGCGTCCATTTCGGCTAAAGTGCCATGGCAGCTTTGGCATTGCTCAAACTCATATGCACCATCAGCAGATGGCTCGCCGTCTGCATGGCATGCTTCACAGCCATCCATTTCAGCATGCATTTCTGCTAATTCTTGTGGTTCAGCCATTGCCGCTGGCGATAATGCCAATGCCGCTAAGCCTGCACCAAATAATGCGCTTAATATTTTATTGCTCACAATCATATCCTCTTTATGGTTGGCATAGTGGGTATTTGTTATTAATCACGGCCCATCTTGCCTGTGTCCTAAATTTGTCTGTACTTGACAAAGCCTAAGCTAGCCGAGACTTTACAAATTAGCAACGCTTTATGTGGCGGCGATAGTAACAACAGCTTATGACTAAAAATGTGCACTCAATCAAATATCTATAGCCCAAACACCCTACGAGCTGACAAAAGTGACACTTGTCACACCCAGCCTATGCAAAATGGAATCGACTTGGCATCAACAAGCGAACAATCCTTAACCAGTATAGTGGTATTCGCCAATTTACAACATTAGCCCATAAAAAACGGGAGCCTTAGGCTCCCGTTATATCTACGCAGTGTTATTGCATGCTATGACGTAAGTCATTATTTCGCTTGTAAAGCAGCGATACGTTTTTCAAGCGGTGGATGGCTCATAAGTAATTCAGCCATCGATTTTTTACCATTGATACCAAATGCGGCCATTTGCGCAGGCATCGCACCGGTTTCTGGTCCACGACGTAATCTATCTAACGCCGCGATCATCTTATGCTTACCGGCTAAGCGTGCGCCGCCTTCATCGGCTTTAAATTCACGTACACGAGAGAAGTACGCCACAATGATCGACGCTAAAATACCAAATAGCATATCGAGTACAAACACTACCGCCATATAGGCGAACATACCTAGGCCTTCACCCTCTTCATCGTTGCTCGACACAAAAGTGTTGATAATGCCAGCTACAACACGGGCAGCAAAAATAACGAAGGTATTCACCACACCTTGGATTAAAGTCAGTGTCACCATATCGCCGTTAGCCACATGGCTCACTTCGTGGGCTAACACCCCCTCAATTTCATCTTGTGTCATGCCGTAAAGCAAGCCACTACTGACCGCAACCAGCGCGTTATCTTTGCTCGGACCTGTCGCAAACGCATTGAGCTCTGGAGATTGATAAATCGCCACTTCAGGCATCTTAATACCCGCTTGCTTTGCTTGGCGCGCGACGGTTTCGAGCAACCAACGTTCGGTATGCTCTCTTGGGGTGGTGATCACTTCACAGCCCATGGTTTTCTTCGCCATCCATTTTGAGATAGCTAGGCTGATAAACGCACCACCAAAACCAAATATCGCGGCAAAGACCAACAAACCGCCCATGGTTGAGGTATTCACCCCTAAAAGGGACATAACAATTGATGCAACCAGCAATATTGCCATGTTTGTTGCAATCAATAGGAAAATACGCTTCATTTTAATCTCCTGCTCCGGTAAGACACCCTTGGTGCCATCTTTAATTCTCTTGTTGACATAATATGTCCGAAAGAGCAGATATCAAGGGGTAAACGTAAAAAAAATAATTTCCGGCGTGTTATCGAGCATCAATCACTCGCAACTGCCGTCGCCGCAGTCTAGGGTGAGAGTATTAAGCCAAAATTAATATTACCCCACTTTATAATTAGATGAGGCATTAATCTTAATTAATATTAACAAATAAGCGAAACAACAACTTGGCTCGAAAGCATAGCGATTATCAGCAGCCTATTGATTAAGCACGTCGAGCGAAAGATGGCGCGCCGCCTCACTCACTTTGGCTTGCTCATCGAGTGCTGAGAAATACGGAACCACACCCAAGCAAGGGCTCGACATAAGATGATGCAAGCTGTCGAGATTCTGCTGCGCGACGCTCATCGCCGGATCCACCATATTAGCCACCCAACCGGCAATCTGCACGCCATCGGCAAGCATCGCCTCCTGTGTGAGTAAGGCATGGTTTAAACAGCCCAGCTTCACCCCCACCACTAAAATCACAGGCAAAGATAAACGCTGTACCACCTGAGATAAAAACTCCTCTTGATTTAAGGGTAAGCGCCAACCTCCTGCGCCTTCGACAATGGCAAAATCGACATCGGTGAACGGTAGCGTCGCCAAGTGGTCGATAATGACCGTCGAGGTAAGGTTTTGTCCACACTGCAACGCCGCAATATGGGGCGCGATGGCAGGGGCAAAAGCAAATGGATTCACCTGCGAGTACGCCAACTTAAGTGTCGATTGTGTCATTAAGCTCAATGCATCGCTGTTACGCAGCCCATCAGGGGTTAACTCACATCCTGACGCCACAGGTTTCACCCCTAAAGTCGTACCGGTTTGCTTGGCCCGATACAGCAAGGCTGAGGCGATCAATGTTTTACCACAATCGGTATCGGTCCCTGCGACAAAATACTGCATAAATTACCCCTTTAATTTGGCGCGAATAAACAAAATTTGATAGGTGAGCGGTAATCCCGCTTTCTGGCGCATCTGCTCTGCTTGGCTATTGAGCGCCTGCCAATCTTGGCGTCCGCGCAAAAGCGGCTGCGCTTGGCCAGTATCGCCCTCGCCTCGCACTGACGCTCCAACCCCTTTGATTGAATACAGCAAAGGTTTAAGGTGATCAAAGTGCACCGTGATAGGCATCACCTGTTGCTCCCGCAGCTGCCACTGCTCATGGTTAAAGCTGGCCAAGATCTCCTTTGCCGACCGGAAACGGTTAACCCTCAACCCCAGCTGCTTAAGTTGCTGCAAGCTGCCATCGACAACAATCGCCAAATAACACTCCCCCTTAGGTGATAGCACGCGGGCCATCTCTTGCACTGCACTATTGAATGTGGCGCACCATTGCAACGCCAGATTCGAATAAATGGCATCAACACTGTTATCTTGCAAAGGCAAACACTGAGCATCACCACAAACACTGAGATACTCAGGGTAGCGCGTACGCATCTGCTGCAACATGCCTGGTGCAATATCGACAGCCAGCACTTGCTTGATTGGCCCCAAAAATGAAAAATCGGTGCCTGGGCCGCAGCCAATATCTAACAGCCGCGACGTTGAGCGCATGGCCTCTTGCAGTACCTGGGCGGTAATACGTTGCAGCACATCATGTCGCTGATATTGCTGCGCGGCTTGGGAGAACTGCTGGGCAATCTTATCGACGGCACTCACATTCAGCGTCATAACATCATCACCAGAGGGCAGCGCTGAGCCATTATGCTTGCTAGGTTATGGGCGGCAAAGAGAGAGGAGATAAGCATGTTTGTTGTACCACTTTATTAATGACTGAGACGTTAAATATTTAAGCTTTTAATTTAGGCGCTATAAATTTCGGATTAAGGTGATTGACCCACACAGACCTTAGCATTACCGCATGCGCAGTATTGTTTAGCTAGCGCGTTATAGCACTTCAACCAAGCTGGCTATCAGGTGGTCAAGCTGCGCCTGAGTGTGATTCACATTAAGGGTAATTCTTAGGCGGGCACTGCCTTTAGGCACCGTTGGCGGCCGTATCGACCCAGCCCAAATGCCTCGCGCTTTAAGCCCATCGGTTACCGCTTGTAAGCGCTCAAGCTCGCCTATCACTATGGGTTGAATTGGCGTAACCGAGTCGCTCAGCGTGATCCCCACTTGCTGACATTGCCGCCTAAAGGCATCGATGATGCCGAGCAAGGTGTCTGCGACCTTGCTTGACTCACCAAGCCATTTGACCGCGCGATAGGCAACATAGGCATTAGCAGGAGACAGCGCCGTCGAATAGATGTAATGGCGGGCATTGGCCACCATAAAATCGATACACGCTTGCGAGCCTAAAATCGCCGCGCCCTGACACCCCAGCGCCTTGCCAAAAGTGACCACCTGCACGTTGCAGTTGCTAACGCTCGCCCGCGGCTGCTTTGCCACTGGTAACACCCCAAAACCGTGGGCATCGTCAACGATAAGCCAGCTTTGTGCCTGTTGGCATGCTTGATACAGCGCCCCCAACGGCGCGCAGTCACCATCCATGCTAAAGACACTTTCGGTGATCACCGCTTGCGGCTGATGAGTGGCAATAAGCTTAACCGCCGCATCAATATCGTTATGGGCAAAGCGCTTTAAATGTGCGCCGCTATCGCGTAAGCCATCGATAAGTGAGGCATGGATCAACTTATCGGCCACCACGGTATCATGGCGGTCAAACAAGGTTTTCATCAATGCACTATTGGCACTAAAGCCCGAGCAAAATAGCAAGGCAGCTTCATGTCCGCTGGCCTCACACAAGGCCTGTTCAAGTTGACGATGCGCCTCACTGTAGCCTGTGACTAAAGGAGATGCGCCGCTTCCCACGCCATATAACTGACTACCTTGGCTCATGGCCTCCACCAGCACAGAAGCTTGGCTCAGGCCTAAATAGTCGTTACTGCTGAAGTTAATAAAGCTGACACCCTCGAGCATAAACTCATTTGGCGTCTCATCGCCCGCCTTAGCGATTGCCAAGGCGCGGCGCTGACGCAGTAACCCTGCGTGACGGGCGCGCGCCATCTGGGTATCGATTTTTTGGCTCAGTCGACTCACCTTAGGTGTGGCTGCACTCATATGGCCAACATCAGCAACAAGGCACTTAACACGTTCAACATTAAATTAGAGCGCCGCCGCATCATAAAAAGGCTGTGTCTGCTTGGCCTTGATGGCTTCGGCCTTGGCAAATACCGCTTTTTCTTCTTCAATGGTTGCCGCTTTACCCTGTTCTGGGTGCAAGCCTAAACGTTTAAATAGCGCCATATCATCGTTTTCTTCAGGGTTGCTGGTGGTGAGTAATTTGCAACCGTAAAAAATCGAGTTGGCGCCGGCAAAGAAACACATGGCTTGTAGCTCATCGCTCATGCTCTCGCGTCCAGCCGACAAACGCACACGTGAGTGAGGCATAATAATGCGCGCAACGGCAATGGTGCGCACAAACTCTAACGGATCAAGATCGTCCAAATTCTCAAATGGCGTGCCCGCCACTTTCACTAACATATTGATAGGGACAGAGTCAGGGTGCTGCTCCATGTTGGCCAACTGCTGCAATAAGCCAGCGCGATCGCTCGCCTGCTCACCCATGCCGACAATACCGCCAGAACACACTTTCATGCCTGCGGCGCGCACATTCGATAAGGTGTCTAATCTGTCTTGGTAGGTACGCGTAGTGATGATATCGCCATAATATTCTGGCGAAGTGTCTAAGTTGTGGTTGTAGTAGTCAAGCCCAGCCCCAGCCAGTTCTTCAGCTTGCGAGGGCGACAACATCCCCAACGTCATGCAGGTTTCCATGCCCATGGCTTTGACTTCTGCCACCATATCTTTAAGGTACGGCATATCGCGCTCATGGGGATTACGCCATGCAGCGCCCATACAAAAGCGCGATGCACCGGCGGCTTTCGCGGCGCGAGCCTCGGTAAGGACTTTATCAATTTCAATCAGCCGCTCTTTTTCAAGTCCGGTGTCATAACGGGCGCTCTGAGGACAATATTTGCAGTCTTCTGGGCAAGCCCCCGTCTTAATTGACAGTAGACGACTGATCTGCACTTCGTTAGGATCGTACACTTGACGATGAATACTGTGGGCCTTAAACAATAAGTCGTTCATCGGCAATACAAAAAGTGATTCTATTTCATCACGTTGCCAGTCATGACGTAGTGGTATTTGTGACATGGATAGCGGCCCTTACTCTGAATATGATCGCGATGAAGTCATACCATTCATCGACATTTATGTTGCTTAGCATACCTTTAGGTCTTAATCTGTCAACGCCAACCAGTGCGCCAAGTTGACTAATGGTCAACAATTAACCACGGAGACGCTATGACCGCGACACCCCCTATCGATTATAATTTTGACAAACAACACATCTGGCATCCTTATACCTCTATGACCCACGCCCAGCCTACCTTTGGCGTAGTGTCAGCCGATGGTTGTGAACTCACCCTCGACAATGGACAGCAACTGATCGACGGCACCAGCTCATGGTGGGCCTGTGTCCACGGTTATAGTCACCCTTATATTCTTGAGGCGATGCAAGCGCAGCTGCACACCTTAAGCCATGTTATGTTTGGCGGGATCACCCATCACAGCGCCATCGACGTGTGTAAAAAGCTGCTCAATTTGACCAGTGATAACTTAACCAAGGTGTTTTTAGCCGACTCTGGCTCGATTGCCGTTGAAGTTGCCATGAAAATGGCACTGCAATATTGGCAAGGCCAGCAGCTGCCCAATAAGCAACGTATCTTAACGGTAAAAAATGGCTATCACGGTGACACCTTTGCCGCCATGAGCGTGTGCGATCCCGAAGGCGGCATGCACACCATGTTTGGTAATGCGGTCACCCAACAGCTGTTTGTTAATGCGCCGCAAACCCCATTTGGTGAGCCATTACAACACGATGATCTTAGCTCGATGCGCGATGCACTAGATGAACACCACCAGAGCATTGCGGCGGTGATTATCGAACCCATCATGCAAGGGGCTGGCGGCATGCGTTTTTATTCGAGCGATTACCTCAAAGGCTTAAGAGCCCTGTGTGATGAATACCAAGTGCTGCTGATTTTAGATGAAATTGCCACAGGTTTTGGCCGCACCGGTAAGTTGTTTGCCTATGAGCATGCCGCTATTGAAGCCGATATCCTATGTGTGGGTAAGGCCCTAACAGGCGGTTATATCTCCCTTGCTGCCACGCTCTGTAGTGACGATGTTGCCCAAGGGATCAGTGACTCGCCCTCGGGGGTCTTTATGCATGGGCCAACCTTTATGGGTAATCCACTGGCCTGCGCCGCGGCCAGTGCCAGTTTAGATCTCATCGCCCGCAATGAGTGGATTGAGCAGGTGGCACAAATTGAGGCGCAAATGCAGACAGAATTAGCGCCAGCAAGCACATTGCCTGGCGTGGCAGCGGTGAGAGTGCTGGGGGCCGTGGGGGTGATAGAGATGCAACAACCATTGAATACCGCCCAGTTACAGCAGGCGTTTGTTGACTTAGGTGTCTGGATCCGCCCTTTTGGGCGCTTAATCTACATTATGCCGCCTTACTGCATTGATCAGCAGCAACTCACTCAGCTGACCAATGCAATGACATCGGTGGCAAAAATGGTGGGTGAGCAAAGCGCTAACGGGCAAGTACAGCCACAATTTATCAGTCACGGCTAATGGCTAAAAGCTCAAACTAAGTGCTAAGTGCTGAGCCTGCCAGTTTGCCAGTTTGCCAGCGTAATCGAGAGCCGTCAGGCTCTCGATTACGCAGATACCCATTAGACTCTGATATTAATACGGTTTCGACCATCAGATTTGGCCCGGTACAGGGCGGTATCGGCGGCGCACAGCAGGGCTTTAGAGGTGCGGTATTGGCCTAAGGTTTCCACGGCAATCCCCTGACTGACACTGACACGCACCGAACCATGTAACCCCAAGTCGGTAAATGACAAATGATTAATGGCAGTTTGTACGCGTTGGGCGCAAAGCTGCGCAGCGGTAGCATCACAGTTAGGTAAAATAAGCGCAAACTCCTCCCCACCGTAGCGCGCAGCCATGCATTGACTGGTGGGTAATGCGCTATCAATCACCGCCGCTATCTTCTTCAGGCAGGCATCACCATTGACATGACCATACCTGTCATTAAACAGCTTAAAATAATCAACATCGATCACCACTAAGCTCAGTGGCTGATGGTCATTATTACAATCGACCCAGCAACGCTCTATCTCTTCATCAAACGCATGGCGATTGGCTAATCCAGTTAACTTATCGGTGCGCGCCTGCAGCCTTAAGGCTTGGTATTGCGCCTTATGGCGAGTTAAATTGTGCATCATGCCCATGTACAGTGCTCCCTGCCCCGTTGGCGAAGCGGGTAAATAAGACAGGGATAAGTCGACATCTAAGCTCAAGCTATCGGCGCGCTGCAGCACTATCTCCTTAGTGCCCATATTCGCCAGCGTTTCTTGGCCGTTAGCCCCTTGTGCTAGTAGAGATAAATAGCGCTCTTTCACCTCAGGTTGCAAAAAATCACTCCAAGATTGCTCCGTTAAGTCCTCTATTGATGCGCCAAATAAGGTCGCAGCCATCGGATTGAGCATCTGTAACACGCCTTGCTCATTAATGATAAAAATGGCTTCATTAACATGGTTAATAACACTGGCCAGTGTGGTTAACAGTCCGGGCTGCACCTTGGTAGAGGGTAAGTTAAGCGTGGCTACATTTGCGTTGAAAGGTGTGTCCAGTATGGCCGCACTATCAGTATCAACACACCCACGGTGAGTTAATAAAGAACTACCTGCTGTAGCATCAGCATCGCCACAGTAGGCAGCCCATCTATCATCCAGTTTCTTGAGTGTCTCCAAGCTATCACCTCGGTATTGCTCAATCATGTTTACGCATTTATCAGCTTGCATATCTTATCCCTCGACCTTGGCAGGCAGTCACGGCTTTCACCTTATGGGATAAAGACTACAGCAGCGAAGTGAACTTAACCTTTCGGTACTCTTCCCACGCAAACCATTGGTTTGATTGACATTAAATGGTGACCGAAGATTAACTCAAGCGAGAAAAGCACCTCATTGAGGCTGATTATTGGCTCAACAAGATAAACAATGCAGATAAATAACCCATACAAACAACCTGCAGCAACATATACATAAGCAATATGCACAACCAATATAAACGACTCAGATAAGCGACTGAGATAAGCGACTCAGATAAACGACTCAGATAAGCGATAGACAACACAGATGAAGAGTCGCTAATTATGTATTTGTTCGCCCCAACGTTAACCGACCTCATGCCAACCGAGTCAGTGAAGCCATTTAATCTATGCACGCGCATAACGAGACATTAATAAAACAAGGGGTTCAATGAAGAAAATTAAGGGAGGGAGCGAAAGCACAAAAAGCGCTGCAACTCAATGCAGCGCCTAACATTTACATTATTTTACATCTCGATTAATAACCTCTGGATCGGGACTTAACACTAGCAATGTATTGGCGGCATTGGATAACACAAACTGGAATTTGGTGGTGCCTGGGGTGTTATCTAGGTCCAGCATTTGAATTAAGGTGCCATCACTGCTAATCGTTACCGCATCGACAATACCGTCAAATGGCGTAATAAAGCCCACGCCGGTGAATTTAAGGCCTTTGCCGGTATTATCATTGAGCTGGTAGGTTATAGTGCCCGCTTCAGTCACTGTAACATCGCCTTCACAAGGCTCGCCGTTAAAATGGCTATAACTGAATACGGGTTCACCGTTTTCTAAATCGACATTCACTTTCACATAATGGGCCTGACCGGCTGCTTTAGACATTTGATTTCCTTTTAATATTACGCCAGAAACTAGAAACTAGAAACTAGAAACTAGAAACTAAGCACTAGAACAAAAATGATGATTGACATCACTACCTATAAATTAACTGTCTTTTATTACAACCTTTACCTGTACAGCTAATGTTTACAACTTGATTAACAATTTAAATCACTTATGTGAGCAGTGCTATTAGCGAATAATGGTTGAACTACAGGTTTACTACTGGCTGACGACAGAATAAATAAAGCCAAGCACTAAAACGTTATACCGCCAACACCTGCGCTGCTGAGGTGCTGCACTAGCTCGCTGCTGTTGTCTAACTCGCCCAAGCAGTCGAGCGCTTTAGCCAGCGGGATCCCGTAACGGGGATCTTTATCCTGTAACACTATCGGGCTAAGCAGGCTGTGGGCCTTAGCGCACAGTGCGGTGATCTCTGCGCTCTGCTGTGTTGGGTTAACAGGTGTTTTTTGTGATAACTTTTTTTGTAATAGCTGCGCCTGTAATAACTGGCTTTCTGCCAATCTCAGGGTATAGCTAGAATTTTGGCTAAACTCTTTGGTTAACGCTTGATAGGACGCAATAGCAGGCTCAATATAGCGCTGGCTTTGTTCATGCTTGCCAACATTAAACAAGTGCCGCGCCGCCGCGTATTGAAACGCGGCCCACACCTCCCTATTTCTGGGTGAACTAGCCAGTTGTTCATCTGCCGTTAACAAAACCGCTAATCTCTCAATATTAAAGGCATTGTCGCTGTCAAAATATTGATCGCTCAGCTCCAGCAACTGGAACAATGAATAATATCTAATTGACTTCCAAACTTGATTATCGGGATCTACCACTAACGCCTCGTCAATAGTTTCTAAACCTTTGGATGCCTTCTCATAAGCATTAACAATATTACCCTTATAAAACAATAACTTTGATGATATATAATAACTACTCGTTACTCTGTCAAGTAAATAAGGCTGCTTCTTAAACTGGAGCAGTTCAAACTCACTTTGGATCTGTTGATGGATGTCTAGTGCGCGATCAATATCACCAGTTGATAAAATGGCACTTGCTAGCCAAGATCGTGCATTAGCCACATCGGCAATTCGCTGACTGTTATCAGGTTCTAGCGTTAGCGCTTGTAGCTTCAGTTGCAGTGATTGCTCAAAGGCGGCGGTAGCGCGGCTAAAATCCTTTCGCTTCATATACACAGAGCCCAGCGAGTTATGAGCGTAAGAGAGCTCCATCATGGCGTCTACATTATCAGGCGCCACTCGATACATCCGCTGACTATAATTGAGATACTGTTCAAACCAAGGCTGTGTGGCACGCCAATCGCTGTTATCGTAGTGCAGTTGCCCTAGCCAAAAGGCATTGGCCCCCAAGGCTTTGAGTAAATCTAAATGATTGGGCTGCAAGTTTAACAGCGGCGCCATTTTGTTTTGAGCCGCTAACAGTGCGCTGCGGGCTTCATCGACTTTATTACGCGAATAAGCCACCTCACCCATCGCCTCTAAGGTTTGACCATGCTGAAAACGGGCATCGAAACTGAGGTGTTTCTCATCATCATCCACCGAAAAGTCACTGAAATATTCCAGCGCTTTATTACTGATCCCATCGAGCAGATCCATTCGGCCAATGCCGCGCAGCTTGTCAGCAAAATCCCCCACCATAAACCCGAGTAAGTTTTCTGCAGCCAAGCGCTTTTGCTGGGCTTGTTGCTCGGCATCGTGACTTTTAACACTCATTAAGATAGAGATAAACGTGAGCAGACATAAGAGTGCGACCGTCGCGCGCCCCGTCCAGCGCCTAACTTGGGCCCGCCGCCGTGAGGCGGCAATAAACGCCAACTCTGGTTTATCTAAGGTAAAAAACGGGTTATCACAAAGCTGCTCTGCCTCATTGAGCGGTTTACCCGCCGCGAGCAAGTAGGCATTTTGTTTGTTTTCGCTCAGCCAGCGCTGCGACAGATGAAACAGGCGGCTTTTAACGCTTAAGCTATGATGGTGCGCCTCTATCCATGCGGTGATCCTAGGCCATCGCCTGAGCAAGGCCTCGTGCGCAACACTAAAACAGGGCTCACCATTTTGCAGATGGGAGACAAACAAGCGGCTATCCACCATGGCTTGTACTAGCTGCTGTTCATCCTGACTGTTTAACTGTGACCAGCGCGCAGTGCGGCTGGTAATGCTGTTTTCATCTTCCTTTAAGGTCACTAGCAGTGATAAGACTCGGGGTAAACAGCCTTGCTGCGCCGCACTTAACTGGCAAATGGTCTCTTCGGCTTGTTTGCCAATCGCGCCATCGATACCGCCAAGTTGGCGGTAAACACTGGCGCTTAATTGATTATCTTCGCTGCGTTGCAAATACAGCGACTGCAACACAAATTGCAGCATAGGCAAGGTGTCAGGGTTACCAGCGGCATCGGAGCAGATAAGCTCATCGAGCGGCATGGCACTGCGCTCATCAAACTCCCAGGTTAAATTGGCCGCAATCGCTGGCAGACGGATCATCTGTAACAGCTCTTGGCGACTCGGCGGCGCAAGATCAAAATGGGCGCCGCGAGATTTACCCGCCATTAAACTAGGGTACTCAACCAACAAAGGGTAAAAATCGTTACGACAGGCGCTGACGACTAATACACTACCGGAGCTAGCAAGTTGCTCGATTAAATCAACAAATTGATGTCTCTCTGTATCACTAAACAGTGGCGATGAGAGCAGTACCTCTAAGCGGTCGATAAACAGTGCCAGTTGCGACAGATGATCGGCATGGGTTCGAAGTGCAGTGTTACAATGCTCAATCACGGCTTTGGGCTCGGTCTGCAGCAACTGGGCTAACGCTTGGGCGCTTGAGCCGTCAAATACCGGCACATCGTTGATCTCCCAATCGAGCATCACACAGGCTAAATCCATCAGCAATTGCCCACTGGTAACATCAGCAAGATCTAAGTGACTAAAAGACTTAACGTTAAGGCCGTTATAACCGTGCTCGCTCATTAAGTTGGGCATCACACCGGCGCTGATCAAAGAGGATTTACCACTGCCACTGGGGCCAAGCACTAAACAGAACCCACGACCAAACTGGATCTGCTGAGCAATGCGATCTAACAAGGTGGCGACCTGCTCGCTGCGGCCAAAAAACACTCCTGCGTGTTCAGGCCCAAAGGCTTTGAGGCCGGGATAGGGAGAGTCGCCTTGCCAGACTTGGGTTTTGGCTGCTTGCTCACTGCCGACAGGATAACTCACCTCGGCAAGCGTGCGATAACCGCGCTTACGTATGGTTTCAATGTAAGTGGACTGGGTGGCACTGTCGCCTAAGGCGCGGCGCAGTTGATTGATAATTTTGTGTAGCGGATTGTCGCCGATATCGGCCGCTGGCCAACATTGTGCCACGATATCATCACTACTGAGCACCTCCCCCTGATGGCGACAAAGCAGCTGCAATACGTCCATGGCTTTAGGCTCAAGTTGTTTAACCACTGAACCGCAGCGAAGGGTGTTGGCCGAGGGAATAACCTGCCAATCACCAAAATAAAAGATCTGCTCATCCATGTAAAAGAGATACCCTAAACGTATTGGTCGCGTTAACAAAATGTTGGCAGCGACATTTTTTGGCTACAACTTTATGCGCAGTCTAAGGTGAAGTCAATTAAACATAAGAAGAGTATTAGTAGATAAGTATTAGATTATTCAAGGCATTGCCAAATTTGACTCAAGTTCGCCTCACCTAGGCTAACTTGAGTCAGTCTAGCTGGCCCATATTGGCTTTACCGATATTGGCTTTGTCAGCATTAACCCTTTTTTATTCGGCTAAACCCATTCAGTGAGACTCTGGCGTAGGCATCATGGGCGTTGATGGGGTTTGTAGGAAATAGATAACGGTGCTGGATGCTGGATGCTGGATGCTGGATAGGGTGTGCACACATGCCACTGCAAAGCATAGAACAAGTGGCTTGTTAAACCTTAGCCCAAATGGCACACATGCTAAGTCATGATGAGTGAGTCGCAACAACTCAAACACTATTAATGAATCTCATATTAACTACTTATATTAACTACTTATATTAAGTACTCGTTGTTAGTGCGTATATGGGAGGATAAGTTAGCGCGTATAAATTAAGGCGTTAGACAGATAGTTAAAGTCACTTTTGTTGCTGTAACCAAGAGGCTAATAACACCATACCGTCATCGATAGAGATCAGCGGTTGATAACCCAGATCCTTTTTGGCCGCCGAAATATCAAAATAGTGGCTGGTCGACAACTGCTTAGCGACAAAACGGGTCATGATGGGTTCTTGCTGTTTACCCAGCAGCCAATAGACACCTTCGAGCAGTGCCCCCACCCCATAGGCAAGATTAGCTGGCACGCGTTGGGTAACCGCAGGCAAGTGTGCACAAGCTAAGATCTTATTTAGCATGGCCGCCATGGTGATGGGCTCATCGTTACTTAAAAAATAACATTGCCCCGCACAAGATGGCGCGTCGTCATATAAGGCCAGCGCCGCCAATAGATGACCATAGGCGGCATTGGCAATGTAAATGGTATCGACAAGTTTATCGTCTCGGCCAACCAATTTCAGTCGTTTGGCCCGAGCACGCGCAATCACGCGTGGCACTAAATGGGGATCTTCAGGCCCCCAAATAAGGTGCGGCCTGAGCGATACCGTCTTTAACAGCTTACCATCGGCCAACACTTGGCCATTGGCCGCCACCACCTGTTGTTCGGCGCGGGCTTTGGACTCAGCATAATAGTTAAGGTAACTGGCGGCATAGGGCTGCGTTTCATCGATAAATGCTTCATCGACTCCGGCAAAAGTGACGCTGGGGGTGCTGGTATACACCAAGCGCGGAATATTATGCGCCACGCAGGCGTTAATAATGTTGTTGGTGCCCACCACATTAGGCAGATAATAGCTGGATTTATCGCCCCACACGCCCGCTTTGGAGGCCACATGAAACACCAAATCGCAACCTTGCAGCGCATCAGAAACCTGTTTGGCATCAATAATGTCACCCTTGAGCATATTGACGCCCATGGCGGTTAGCTCTGGATAAGTGCCACGGGCCAAACCACTGACCTTGATGCCAGCAGCGACAAGTCGCTCACAAATCGCCTTACCTAAAAAACCGCCAGCGCCAGTGACTAACACCCGCGGCGCACGCTGCGCTAATTGCTGTAAGGCGGCTTGCTCTTGTGGGTGAAACTGCGCCAGGCTTGGCGCTGTGGTGTGCTCTGCTGTCATGCTACCTGCTGTTATACTCTCTGCTGTCATGCTATCCGTAGCCATCATCATTTTTCAGTCATTTATCGGCCATTGCTCAGTCAGACTCATTTATCTTTTACCTTGCGGCGAGATCAATGGGGCAATTTTTGCTTATTCTTTATAAGTGGCTTGGGCCCATAGTGCTAATTTTTCTCTAAAAATCTTAGCGTTATGACGAATATCGACTGGAAACCCCCCATGAATAGCAAACCGTGTTATCCCTTTTGTTTGCTCATGGGTTTGGGCTAACTCACGTAATTCGTGATACAGCTGCGCCGAGCAACTGCAGCTTAAACCTTGCTTCAGCTCTAAACAGATCAGGGGCGTGGTGTTACCATCGATGTCGATACCCACTAAGGCGGAGCGTTTAACGCTGGGATGCGTATTAAAAATACGCTCACAGGGAATAGAGAAATAGCGTTTGATGCTACCCTCATTGTCAGGCGCTAACGCCTCGACCCGGTGCGCTTTGCGCCCGCACATCCATAATTTCCCGTCAGCATCGAGATAACCCAAATCTCCCATACGATGATAAATAACATCGTCATTGCCTGCTATCTTGGCAAGCAGCGTCGCGCAGTCACGCTGATAATAGCATCGACTGACCATAGGCCCTGACACCACAATTTCACCAATCTCACCCGCAGGTAAGCGCAAATTGTCATCCCATTGAGCAATGGGCGCGTTATCGATCCCAATGATGGCAATATCGACTCCCTCTATGGCGTCACCTACGCAGATCCCACCGCCGTTATCTGTGATATCTGTAGTGGCAAATAGGGCCTGACTGCCCATTTTACTGATGGGTAAGGATTCTGTCGCGCCATAGGAGTTAAGCACCTCAACATCATCATTGAGTAGCTGACTAAAGCGTTTTATAGAAGCGATGGTGGCAGGTGCACCGGCGGAGATCACCCGTCTTAGGCTAGGCAGTGTTACCGCGTGGTTATCTGTGCCCGCCTCACCTAAACGCTCAATCAGCGCCGGATTAACAAACATGTTAGTGCATTGATAGCGTTCGAGCGCGGCAAAGATATGGCTAGGATTGGCCGTAATAGGTTTACTGGCATCCATATCGGGCACAATAGAAGCCATGCCCAGCGCAGGGCCAAAGAGGGAAAACAGCGGAAAAGTGGCTAAATCACGCTCGCCATGGCTTATCTGATAATCGTGTTTAAGCGCGCTAATTTGCGCCTCAAACATGCGATGGGAATAGACCACCCCTTTTGGCGTACCAGTGCTACCACTGGTAAATAAGATGGCACACATCTCATCATGACTCAGCTGCGCCATTGGATAAGGCTTATCCACTGGCACCTGGCTTAAGAGTTGAGGCAAGGACACCCCGCCCCACCAGCCCTTGCCGCCAACGGTGATGAGTTTTTTAATGCTGTGTTTACCCCAGCCAAACAAGCGCCTAGCGAGGTGCGCTTTAGGAATACCAATAAAAGCATCGGGCTGAGATTCTGCAAAACACTGCTTAAGGTTTTTTACTCCCATGCCAGGATCAACCAAAATAGGAATGATCCCCGCCTTAAACAAGGCAAAGGTGAGCGTGAAAAATTCGATACTGGGGGTGACCATTAACACGGCTTTCATGCCGCGAGTGATGCCATATTGCTCTAGGGCAAATGCCATACGCGAGCTGAGCTTATCGAGTTCATCGAAGCTAAGCTCTTGATAGCTGAACTTTTTAGTCAACAAACCGCCGTGGGCCTGCTGCACCGCCACCGCCAGTTGCGTTGGGGTTTTCTGGGCGGCGCTGTGCAGATGGCGACACAGATTGGCACCATCGGCATTTAATTGTGGTTTATCAACGACATTTGCCTGCACTGGGCTAACAGATGAGCTACCAGATAAGCTATCGGCTGGGCTACTGCAAACGGGCCGTGTCATTAGTGCGCCATAAACTGGCGAACATGAGTGACGACCTCATCACTGGCATCTTCTAAAATGTAGTGACCACAATCGGCAAATTCATGCACTTGAGCACCCGGAAACACCCGTTGCCACTCATCTAAGAAGTGCTTATCGAACACAAAGTCTTGCAGGCCCCAACAGATCATCACAGGCAGTGTGGCAAACTGTGGCAAGGCGGCGGCAATATCCGACACCAACTGATAGTTTCTATCGCCAGGCTTAAGCGGAATATCTTGCACAAAACGCAGCGTCGAGATGCGATTGGCCCAAGAGTTAAACGGCGCAACATACGCTTGGCGAACCGCTTTCGGCATAGGCTGACGTTTAACGCCAACATAAGATGCAATCGATGAAAAAGCATTAAAACCGCGCACCAATACCGTACCTAGCAGCGTGTTGCGGCAGATAGATAAGGCCCACGGAAAGGGTTTTGCCTCTGGCAGGTGAAACGCGCCAGTGTTGAGGATGACTAATTTTTTAATCCGCTCAGGATGACGCGCCGCAAAGCCCATGCCGATCATACCGCCCCAATCGTGCACGATAAGGGTAATATTTTGCTTGACGTTGAGGTGATCTAATAAGGCTGCTAAATCATCGATACGCTGCTCAAGGGTGTAATCGTATGCGCTATCGTCTGGCTTATCTGACAAACCGCAGCCAATGTGATCCGGCACAATACACTGATGGTTATCGCTTAAGGCCGATACCAAGTTACGATAATAGAATGACCAGCTTGGGTTACCGTGCACCATCACCACCGGCTCGCCTTGGCCCTCGTTGACGTAATGCAGTTTGTTACCATTGATATCGAAATAATTGCGCTTAAAGGGAAATAGCGTATCGAGCATGATCTTTCCTATATACCATTTTTGTCCTCGATAACGACCGATGCGCCGCTATCGAGATAATCTGTTTGATTGAGACAACACTATGGGGACAATCAGTGGCCAATTACCACTTAAGCCCAAGCATCATGCAATTTAGACCACTGCCTATGCCAAGAAAACTCACCTGATCGCCTTTACGCAAAAAGCCTTGATCATGCGCCATGGCAGCGGTGACCGGCAACGAGACAGTGCCCATGTTGCCCAAAAATTGGTAGGTTGGAAACTCTTTCTCTTGCGGAATATTAAGCGCACTGAGTACCTGTTTACGGTTAGAGGCGCCCACTTGGTGACAAATCACCTTGTCGACCTGCTCCACCAGCCAGTTACGCTGCTCAAGGAAATGGCTCCAAGTATGTCGTGCCAACTCGACCCCCTCTTTCAATAGGGCCACACCATCGGTGCGCATAAATTCGCGGTACAGTTGCGTGCCCGCTTCTTGCAAGCCCCACTGACACAAATTGTGATGCTCGGGGGCCGACAGATGACTTGCGCCCAGCAGTTGGTGCTTACGCTCGCCTTTTAAGGGGATGCTGCCATCGGTTAATAACACCGCCACCGCGCCCGAACCGCCAGTTAAGGTCGCTAATGAGCGGGCATAATTTTGCATCGTTGGCTCAGCCAGCATGTTGTCTATGGTGATATCGACAATATGGCGCGCCGATTCACATGAGACCACAAGCCCAGCTTTGATCTGGCCTAACTCGATACGATTAGCGATATCGAGAATACCCGACAACACCCCAAGGCAGGCGTTACTGATGTCGTAGATGGCGGTATCTTTTGAGACGCCAAGCTCAGCCGCGATGCGACATGCTGTGGCGGGCTCATGTTGGTCACGACAAACGCCGGTGTAAACCACCGCGCCTAAATCGCTAACGCTGATGCCGGTTTCTTCGATTGATTTATGCGCCGCTGCTATGGCGCCGTCAGATAATCTGTGTCCTTTTGGCCACCAACGACGCTCTTGGATCCCAGTTAATGCGGCAAGTTGCCCCATTGGGATCCTAAACTTTTGATAGAGGGGGGCTAATCGAGACTCTAACTCTGAAGTGGAGACCACTACAGGGGCCAGCTCATAGGCTAGGCTATTTATAAAAACGCGAGAATATTTCATGCAACCGTGTAGTTCGCTCAATATATCAACACTAACCGCGCCAATATTTATTATTATTCACTGATAACCCGACATTTGAGCAAGAAACGGCGCATGATTCAATAAAAAACCACCATAGAGCGGCTTTTTTCGACAATTAGCCGACAAGTGTCGTCTCTTTAACCAAGTCTATCGGGTTTATCTCACCAAGTGGCACCTGCATTCACCCAGAACCAAGGCAACGCCGATTTAGTCATGGGGGTGACGCTGAGCCAAAATCAGATGGTTTCGCGGGGTGATCTGCTTATCACAAAAAGTGGTTAACTTGACCTGATAACCCGCCTCTTCGAGAAAGCAGACTCTATCAAGCAAGAGCCATTGCTCTAGCACGTCACGAAACAGGTGCGCCACCAGATCGATACGCCGCGTGAGTCGCTGGCGTCGATACCCTAGTGCCAAATAGTGCTCCACAGGCCAGTTTACCGGCAAGGATACGCCTTTTTGTGCTGCGGCCCAGAGACAAAATGCCTTAAAGTCGCCATTGAGCTGACTCTGTTTTACCGACGGTATCGGCAAGTAATGATCATGCCCGCTCACCTCACGCTGCAAGCTATCAAAACCTAAGCGCCACGCCACCTCTTTATGGCGCAGCTCGGTGGCCTTGTCATTGGCGATAACGCTGTGTTGCAAAGGCAACTGCAGATCGTGACGACTTAAGTTAAGTCCACTTTGCTGAGCGACCTGCGATAACGGCTGATAATGGCTAGCGCGAATAAGATGGTAACAGCAAGGTGATATTGCCAGTGAAGCCGTGTTCGCGCACCTTGCCTGTTGCAGTAACGCCACATGTAAATCGCCACAAGCATGCAATGCCACCGCTTGCTGAGCCGGTGTTAGCAACCGAGCGGCATCGGGGCTAAAGGCATCGGCGCAGACAAACCGTTGCGGCAGTGACCACTGCTGCGCAAAGGCTTGACCGCTATCACATAAGGCCGATTGCCATTCAAGACTGATAACACTTCGCTGCTGCGCTTTAGCGATTAACCGCCCCAGATGACCTTTACCGGCGCACCACTCGAGCACATCGTGCTTATCATCGGCAATGGCCTGGGTAAATGCACTGATCTGCTGCCACTTACGGCCTTTAATGTGCGCGCTAAAATGGGGCGCCACTTCATCGGCTAAGCCGGTGACTGCCACATGCTGTACCGCGTGACTTGCCTGCGATTGAGCGGCGCGTGGCGCATGGGGCAGCTCTTGGTCTGGCGCGCCGCCTGACAATAACCCCAGCGAATCTAAGAATACCTGCGCCTGAGTCGCAGACGCTGACTTCCCATTGACCATGGCGTTAAGATCGTGCGTCAGTGCTGGCAGCAAGGTCGCCAGTAAGCGCGGCGTATCGACATCAATAGCGTCGATATCATCATCGCCTATTTGCCACACCTGCTTAGCCAAGGTCGGGTAGTGTGCCTCCCAAGGCAGATGATGACATTCGAATGCTTTGACCTGCCATAACCCACGGCTGCTATGCAGTAATGCGCCGAGTACCTGCAGGGTTTGACCATAAGACATGTTAATTCCTTCATAAAAAAAGCACTCGGTGAGTGCCTTTTTATTGTAATCAAGTTACCGCAGCCAGCATAGCGCTATTGAGGCGATTGCGGCTTATGTGCCATGCGTTTGCCCAGCCAAACGCCCAAGCCGAGGGGCGCAAAAAAGATTACCAGCAAAAATAAGACAAAATAGAGGATCAGGCTCTTGAGCGTGGCGGTTAATTGCGCAAACACCACCTCAACCGAGTGCTGGGCAATTTGATCCAAATTGGCAGCAGCGGCCATACGCTCTCTTGCCACCATCTCCTCTAGGGCAAGGCGCTCATTTTTAACCATAGATTCGAGTGCTTGTCGCTCGGCAGACAGCTGCACAAGTTTGCTATCGGTCGCTTCATTGAGCTGCTGCAAGAGTGGGGTCAGTTCGCGGCGCAGATCCACCGCTAAGTCTTGCATCATTTGTGGGCTCTGCTCCATTAAGCGGTGAAAACGCGCCGATGTTTCGCTGATGCTAGCCAAGGTCACCTGAATATGTTCCACATTTAGGGTTGAATGCAATGCATAAAGCTCTGCTTTCCAGCCAAGGATCTTAGGCATCTGCTCAGATATCATCGCCATGCGATCAGAAATATCACTCATCACCTCGGGCACGGTACCAAATGTGGTCACCGCTTCAAACTCATTAATGGCTTTAAAGTCTAACCAATCCCTAAAAGCGGAACGGCGCACAAAGGTGATATCAATCAGCGGATTATCGGCCACGTACTGATTAACAAACGCTTGATACTGCTTAAAATCGACCTCGTTAACAAAGCCTTTCACTGTCTGCTCGAACTCTTGTTGCAGTCGCTGACTAGCAGTGACGGCAATGGCTTGCTGCTCGCCAAACAGTTGATGACCTGCGCCAGAGGCAAAAAAGGCCGACATTTGAGCCGTTAAGGTCCAGGTATCGACCATGGCCGCCATAGGCGATGCCTGAAAGATCGCCCGCTGCAAAGCTTGCTCGCTGTTGATTTTCCACATCAGGGAGTGAGACTTGATAGCCACATCATCGGGCGCTAGCGCCGCAATTTTATCGGCGCTATGCTCAACCCCTGTGTAGAAGGTATTACTGAACTCACGACTAAACACCCGCATATTCAACTGTTCCTTGGGTAGCGGTTCGATACCACTTTCTAATTTAATCTCCAGTAATGAGCAGCCGCTAACGCCGATTAACATGATGACAATTAAGAAAAACTGAATATTGCTGCGCATAACATAACTCGTGAGGTAAGCAGATTGAAGTACCTCTTAAAGTAAGTGTTTTATGCAGGCGGCTCAAGTGATAGTGATTAGATAATCTCAATAGCGTCAGCAAAAACGCCTAGGAGGGCTTTATTGTTAAGCACAAAGGTAGCGACGTTGAATCTGCCTTGCCACTGACGTAGAATCGCGGCCAAAACAATGAACAAGAGTTTACCTATGCGCTCACCCTGCGTCGCACGCTGTGGCCTTAATGACGATGATATTTGTGTGGGCTGTTTTCGCCATATTGATGAGATTGTTGGTTGGGGACAGGCCAGCGAGGCCCGCCAACAGGCGATTATCGAAGCGGTTAATCAGCGCAAAGCCCAGTTAAAACAGAGCAAGCCGTCTCAGGCCAGCGCGCAGAATAAGGGGCAGGTCATTAGCCGTGACAAGTGGCGCCAAGCCGAACAACGCTTGCTTGAGCAAGACAGTTGATAACGGCTCGGCATCTTATGCTAGCGATAGGCCGGTGGCGCTTATCACTTTTTGCTCATCATCCCTTTTAAGTCTGCAAACGGGTTATAGGTGGCCGCCTCGACTTTGGTTTCTGTGGTCGCGCCATATTGGATCAGCTCTTCATATTTAGCGTGTTCATTGTCATGGCAATAGAGGCACAATAGCTCCCAGTTTGAACCGTCTGAGGGGTTATTGTCATGGTTATGATCGCGATGATGTACGGTCAACTCGCGCAAGTTGGAGTGAGTAAACTCGCGGGTACAACGGCCACACACCCAAGGATAGAGTTTTAACGCCTGCTCACGGTAACCGGTTTCTCGTTTGGCTTTGTATTCGCGCGCCTCAGCCAGCACTTTGTCTAGCTTGCTTTGACCTTGATGGGTTGACATGAACTGCCTCTCTTCAAAAAATAATTGCCTGCAAGAATAATCATTGGCCTACCTAAGTGCAACCAAAATAGTGCAGCACCAACAGCGCTAACCATCCCCATAAAAAAGCCCAAATCCTAAGATTTGGGCCTTTAAATCACTTTCAGCGATTTATTGGGTATTAAGTGTTTTCATCGCTGACATATTCTGAGTTCGACAGATGCAGATAATGCAAATAGCGCTCATACTGGGTCACCACGTCGGCCAAAATCTGCTCCTCGGTGTAACCCATCACGTCATAATGCTGACCGCCATGCTCAAGGAATACTTCCACCCGATAATAATTCACGTCACCGTCTTTAATCTCGGCTTCTAATGGATTAGGGATAGTATAAGCCCGTATCCTTAAGCCGTAGACAAAGTCACCCTGCTCTGTTTCTTGAATGATAAAGCGCACTCTGTCTTCAACATATTGCATCTGCGCCGGAATACTGCGCTTCACAAAGCTTAAACAGGCCTTTTCTAAAGCGGGCGCTGCAACATGTTTTAAAAACAACACGGCATCTTCGTGGCTGGGATGCGACACCAGTACATCGATGCGATCTTCCCAACTGACGTTGGTCTTAGCGTATTGCACACTGGTATTGTGTGACTGCACGCTGTTGATCTTAAGCCAATCATCCTGCAATGCCTTGAATAAGCCTAAACACATCAGCAGCATCACCAACAAAAAGGGCATCGCACTGGCTATCGCTACCGTCTGCAAGGCTTGTAACCCGCCAGCAAGCAACAACACTGAAGCAACTACCCCTTGCAGTAACGCCCAGAAAATACGTTGCCATACTGGCGAGTTGGGATCACCGCCCGAGGTCAGATTATCTATCACCAGCGACCCTGAGTCTGACGAGGTAACAAAAAAGGTTACCACTAGACACAAGGCGATTGTCGATAACAGAGTCGACATCGGCATATGTTCGAAAAACATAAACAAAGCCACCGATACATCGGAAGAGACCGCCTCGCTTAGATAGGTCGCGCCATGGTTCATGATGGCATCGATAGCGGTATTACCAAATACCGTCATCCACATAAAGGTTAAGGCCGAAGGCACAAATAATACACCGATTAAAAACTCACGGATCGTGCGTCCACGGGATACGCGTGCAATAAAAGTACCCACAAATGGAGACCAAGAGATCCACCAGCCCCAATAAAGCAGGGTCCAGCCACCAAGCCAATCATTTTTCTGCTCATAGGCATAGAGGTTAAATGTCTTACCGACAATGTCACTTAAATAGGCACCGGTATTTTGGACAAACGCCTGTAATAAGGCGACTGTTGGGCCAAATAGCAACACAAATATCAGCAATAAGATGGCGAGACCTAGGTTAAGCTCACTGAGGCGCTTTACCCCTTTGTCGAGGCCAGAAAAGACCGATAACGTGGCAATAAGGCTAATGGCGATAATCAACACCACCTGCACAGTGGCAGAAATCGGCACTCCAAGCAGGTAATTGAGTCCAGAGTTAACCTGTAACACGCCAAAGCCTAATGAGGTGGCCACACCAAATAAGGTACCTAATACCGCAAAGGTATCCACCGCGTGACCTATTGGGCCATAAATGCGCTCACCGATTAACGGATATAAGGCACTGCGGGGGAGCAAGGGTAATTTATGACGATAAGAGAAGTAAGCTAAACACAACGCCACCACAGCGTAGATGGCCCAAGCATGAATACCCCAGTGGAAAAAGGTGATTTTCATGGCATCTTTTGCAGCCTGAATGCTTTGTGGGTCGGCATCGGGCGGTGCTAAAAAGTGCATCACCGGCTCTGCCACACCAAAAAACATCAAACCAATCCCCATACCAGCCGAAAACAGCATGGCTATCCAGCTTTGATAGCTGTAATCGGGTTCTGAATGGTCGGGGCCTAATTTTATATCACCAAAACGACTGACCATTACAAAGATAATAAAAATTAAGAAAATAGCCACTGCCAAGATATAAAGCCAACCGGTTTTCATCTCTAGCCAGTGCTGAGCAGATTTAAATATAGTTTGTGCCTGTTCAGGCCATATGGCTCCCACAAACACCATAATAAAGATCATGACCACCGATGAATAAAACACCGGTGGGTTGATACTCGATTTTATCGACATAGTTCCTCTCAACATAAACTAATACCACACAGCCCAACTGCTGACTGCCTAGCTAAATTTGATGCTATCCATGAAGATGCCATTAAGTCATATGGCCATGGTCAGCACGCTTCTGAGTGAACATTTAAACAAGATATACACAACGGCATAGGCCAAAGCTATCTCGACCTACGCAATAAATTACATTAAATAACAACCATTAATAAAGCGCTATTGAATACAATCTACCTTCACCAGAAGCTGGCGAAGTATACCCGAAATCCCTTTTCAATTCACCCTCTGACTAAATCGTGCAAATATTAATCGATACCGATAAACAAAAGAGCAGCCTTGAAGGCTGCTCTTATTGCGACTGAGTTTAACCCGACTGGCTAGGGCCTATTGATCTTTGCTGGTTGAATTTTGTTCGAGCAAAAAACGTGTTAATCGAGGCGAGTGGATTGCAGCCTAGTCATCTAAGCAAAATTCACTTAACAAAGAGTAAAACGTTTTTAGCCGAACCCTTCGGGCAGCGTTTGTTGGGGATTTTTACTGCGTTCTCAGCTTTTTATGTAGAATAACTACACTGCGAAGCTTCTGCCTTGTATAAATACCCAGCAATTCGCTGCAAAAACAACCTTGAAAGATCAACAGGCCCTAGATATTTTTCATCTCTTCATAGGAAGTGTGGCGCACATCTTTGCCTTTGACATAATAAATGATGTATTCACATATATTTTGGCAACGATCCCCTACCCGCTCGACCGCGCGAGCCGCCCATAACACATCAAGCACTTCGGGGATTGAGCGCGGATCTTCCATCATATAGGTCATCAACTGGCGAATAATGCCCTCATACTCACTGTCGAGCTTGATATCTTCTTTATGCAGTTCAAGGGCCACGTCGGCATCCATGCGCGCTAAGGCATCTAAAGTGGCATGTAAGGTGCGGGTGGCATGACGGCCCATATTCTCGATGCTGACCAATAGCGGTTGTTGGTTTTTCAATCGCTTGTCTAATGCCGCCTTGGCAATCTTAACGCACGCATCACCAATACGTTCTAAGTCAGTGATGGTTTTAGAAATGGCGATGATCAAACGTAAATCACTGGCAGCAGGCTGACGTTTGGCGATGATGCGGGTGCACTCTTCATCGATAGACACTTCCATACCATTAACCGTATGGTCGCCTTCAATCACCTGCTGTGCCAGTTCGACATCTAAATTGCCAAGCGCATCGAGCGCTTGCTCTAACTGGCGTTCGACCAAGCCACCCATGGCCAATACGCGATGACGAATATCATCCAGCTCAGCGTTAAACTGACCCGAGATATGTTTATTTAAGTTCATGTTTTCCATAAAAATTCAACCTTGTTAAATGTCATCAATTCCGTGCCACCGGCAACAGACTTAGCCCGCCAAGCAAAGCTTGCTATCTCAATGAGATTAGCCATAACGCCCAGTGATATAATCTTCGGTCTTCTTCTGCTTAGGGGTGGTAAAGATGGTGTTAGTGTCGGCATATTCCACTAACTCTCCCATGTACATAAAGGCCGTTTGATCTGACACCCTTGCGGCTTGTTGCATATTATGGGTCACTATCACCACAGTATATTGCGATTTTAAGTCGGTGATCAGCTCCTCAATGGTTAAGGTCGAGATAGGATCCAAGGCTGATGTGGGCTCATCCAATAGCAAGACTTCTGGCTCAATGGCAATGGCTCTGGCGATCACCAAACGCTGCTGCTGCCCGCCCGACAAGCCAAAAGCGTTATCGTGTAACCTGTCTTTGACTTCATCCCAAATGGCTGCGCCGCGCAGCGAGCGCTCCGCCGCTTCATCGAGTTGACGACGATTGTTAACGCCTTGTAAACGCAAGCCATACACCACGTTTTCATAAATCGACTTAGGAAACGGGTTCGGACGCTGAAACACCATGCCCACATTGCGACGTAATGAAGCTACATCGACATTTTTGGCGTAAATGTTTTGCCCATGCAGTAAAATCTCGCCACTGATATGGCAGTTATCCACTAAATCGTTCATGCGATTGATGCAGCGCAACAAGGTCGACTTACCACAGCCACTGGGGCCGATAAAGGCGGTCACTTGCTTTTTCGGGATCTTCATCGACACATCAAAGAGCGCCTGTTTATCGGCATATTTAAGATCCAAATTGCGGATCTCTAGTGCCGTCTGCTCACTGCTTAAGTTATCTAAATCTACCGGCGCGGTTTGCATTACCGACTTATCTATCGAAATCATATCTGTTCCTAATCACTTCAGGATAAAGGGATATTGGCGCTCAAGCCGAGCTTAAGCACTATGTAATCTATGCCCAATTAATGTTCTAGCGAGCGATACTTCTCACGCAAGTGGTTGCGCACGGCGATGGCCGTTAAGTTTAAGCTCACAATCACAGACACCAATAAAAATGAGGTCGCATACACTAAGGGTCGCGCCGCTTCAACATTGGGACTCTGGAAACCGACATCATAAATATGGAAACCTAAATGCATGAATTTACGTTCTAAATGCACAAATGGAAAGTTCATGTCTATCGGCAATGTGGGCGCTAATTTAACCACACCCACCAACATCAATGGTGCCACCTCACCGGCGGCGCGGGCCACCGCTAAAATAAGCCCGGTCATAATCGCAGGGCTCGCCATGGGCAACACAATGCGCCATAGGGTTTCCGCTTTCGTCGCCCCCAATGCCAAGCTGCCTTGACGCACCGCACTAGGAATACGGCTTAAGCCCTCCTCAGTGGAGACAATCACCACTGGCAAGGTCAAAATCGCCAAGGTGAGTGCGGCCCATATCACCCCAGGGGAGCCAAAGGTGGGCGATGGTAAGGCCTCGGGGTAAAACAGTTGATCGAGCGAGCCACCCAACATATAGACAAAAAAGCCTAAACCAAACACACCGTATACAATCGACGGCACGCCGGCTAAGTTGATCACCGCAATGCGGATCATCTTAGTGATGGGGCCTTTTTTGGCGTATTCATGTAGGTAAACCGCGGCAATGACACCAAAGGGGGTCACAATCACCGCCATCAACATCACCATAAACACGGTACCAAAAATGGCCGGAAACACGCCACCTTCGGTGTTGGCTTCGCGAGGATCGGCGCTGACAAAATTACCCACCCCCTTAAACCAGTGCACTAACTTACCGACGATACCTAAACGATTAGAATAGGTGACACCTAAAATAGTATCGAGTTTAAGCACCACCTCTTCACCGCGCATATCGCGCACCACAACCGCATCGCGAGCCGCCGCTTGACGCAGGGCAAAGAATGTTTTTTCCAGCTCAAGGTACTCATTTTGCAGCCGCTCACGTTCACTCGCCAGCGCCTGCTTACGGCTGTCGGTCAGGGCGTTATCTAATTCATAACCCCGCTGCTTGAGACGCAAGTTTTCCAGCTGATAGTTAATCGAGCCAATGTCGCCTTTTTGCAGCGACACCGCTTGGTCACTCAAGGCGACGGCCCGCTCGATATGTGCCTCAAAAGAGGCTTCAACATCATCTAACGCTAATCGTTTGCCATCTTCGATAATGGCAATAGGATAACCGTAAAAATCGCCATTTTTGCTACGCTCAAGCTTAGCCACATCATAGGGCGCGGTGCGCGAGACGATATCAGTGGCCAACACCCAACGAAAGTCCAGATTCACAAACTCACGGTTACCCGTTTTAATTAAGTAACGGGTGACCGTTTCACCTGGATGCTGCTTAAACTGGTGCCCCGCCGACAACAAACGCTCGGTAGGTACAGCTTCGGTGTCGTAAATCTCACCAATTAAGGTTGAACGTACTCCTTGTTGATCCACTAACTCCCACTGATAGATCTCTGCTGGCCAGAAATAACTCAGTCCGCGCCATGCGATTAACAGCAGCAATCCCAACACGGCAATCAAGCTAATACTCACGGCGCCGCCCGTCATCCAGATCCACGGCGAACCCGATTTAAACCACTTACCCATTACATAAGCCTCTTAAGGTCACAGGCGAAAATATTAATGTCGAAAACATACTGGCCTCCACTACAATGAGCTGTAGCGTTCACGTAAACGCTGTCTCACCACTTCAGCAATGGTGTTAACTAAGAAGGTAAAGATAAACAGCACGAACGCCGCCAAGAACAACACTCGATAATGGGAGCTACCAATGGCAGACTCTGGCATCTCGACCGCGATATTGGCAGCCAAGGTGCGCATGCCTTCAAATACACTCCACTCCATAATGGCCGTATTACCCGTGGCCATGAGTACTATCATGGTTTCGCCGACCGCGCGCCCAAGCCCCATCATCACCGCGGAGAAAATACCTGGGCTAGCAGTCAGTAGCACGACCTTAGTCAATGTTTGCCAGTTAGTTGCCCCCAGTGCCAAACTGCCGTTTGACAGATGGCGCGGCACAGAGAACACCGCATCTTCGGCAATGGAGAAAATGGTTGGGATCACCGCAAAGCCCATGGCAATACCGACCACCAAGGCATTACGTTGATCGAAAGTGATCCCCAGCTCGTTAGTGATAAACATGCGCGAATCACCGCCAAAGAAGGCCTGCTCAACCACGGGACTGATGTAAAATGAGAACCAACCGATAAACACGATAACCGGTAACAGCATGAGCTCTTGATAGGTCTCTGGCAGGCGTTGTTTCCAGCGCCCAGGCAACTGATGCCAAGCAAAGGCGGTGAGCAAAATGCTGCAGGGCAGCAGAACCAGTAACAGCAAGAGCCCAGGGAGATTATCTTCAATTAACGGCGCCAACCATAAACCCGCTAAGAAACCCAAGATCACCGTAGGTAAGGCCTCCATGATCTCAATGGTGGGCTTTACCACGGCACGCACCTTTGGCGACATAAAGTATGCGGTATAGATAGCGCCAGCAATAGCAAGCGGCGTGGCAAACAGCATGGCATATAAGGCCGCTTTCATGGTGCCAAATGCCAAGGGCATTAGGCTTAATTTCGCTTCGAAATCATCCGAGCCCGAAGTCGACTGCCATACATATTGCGGCTCAGGATACCCCTCATACCACACCTTATCCCACATGGCGCTCCACGACACCTCTGGATGGCTATTGTCCACGGCAAACAAGTGTAATTGCCCGCCCGCCTCGACCACTAAAGCATTGGAGCGTGGGCTAAAGCCCATCACGCCGGGTTGCTTAAGATCAAAGCGTTGGGAAAATAGCTTACGTTGACTGGTGGTATATAAGAGGTTTAACTCGCCTGAGTCGCTAATAGTGGCGAAACTTTTACGATAAAACTCGCTAGCGATACGCTTAACACCCGCCTGATTGCTAAATTGGCGGATCGCTTGATACTGGCGGCCTTTGTCACCATTAACCTGAAAATACTGCAGTATCAAACCATTATCGTAACTTACCAATACCGAGCTGGCACCTGCCAGCAAGGAGACATCGGTCACCTTAGTTTTGGCTCGCTCCAATTCAATCACCTGCATTAAGCTGATCGCTTCTGCATCACGAATATCATAGACAAATAGCCGGTTACCCGAAAGTAGCAGTAACTGACGTTGATCTGGCGTCATTAACTGCTGCTGCACTTGCACGGGCGTATCACTTATCACGCTGGAGGTCGCTGTCCATTCCACCTCCTCGGTCATCATGTTCTCTTCGCCCTCTTGGCGTGAAAGAAACCATTGCCCCGCGTCGCTGCGATAGGCAAAACTCATTCTATCGCTTGAGTAAGCAAAAGTGAGCTGATTAAGCGCCACATCGCCATCGGCCACTTGCAGTGAAGGTTGCCCTAACGGAAAGCTCACATTCGGGGTAATGAGTCGCTGGTTATCTGGATAGGTCACGCCAAACTGAAGATCGGCGATGATCACTTGGCCATTTGATAAGCCATAAGCGAAGCGTTGCTGGCTAGGAAAGGCGGTGGCACTGCTAACAATGTGTGCATCGGAGGGGATCTCTATACTATTGGTTTCAATAAGCTGACCTGTAGTTGCACGATAAAACTGCACTTCACCTTCACTGGTGACCCGATAGATAATTTCATTTTGCTCATCGCTGCCTACCATCAAGGTAGCGACACCGGGTTTATCGAGCTGGGCGGTCATAACCGGCGTCACATCGGCGCCATCAAAAATCGGCTTAACCACATACAGCAGATAAAAGAAGATCAACAGCAAGGCGACAAACACCATGGTGCCGCCAAACGTTACCCCTACTTGGGTGAGCTTATCTTGCCAAGCTCGTCGATTAGAGCCCCTTCCCATCAACAGTTTTGCTGCAGTAGAACCAGGTTGAGTTACCTGAGTTTCCATTAAGAACCTCGTTTATGTTTGTTCTGTAGAGTTTTCACTGGGATTGTTGTTATACCTATGTTAACAATAGTCAAACATGCATATCCCATTGCTGACGGTCGAGATTATATGACGTCAAGATGACATTATTGTTACAGCGACACAATGGCATCGATATTAACCAACTTACGGAGTTTTAGCGAAATGTTACGATACCTAGTTACCCTGCAAGTAGCCGATAAACAAGGCTTAGTTGAACAGATTGCTCATATCGTTAGCCGACACGGTGGCCATTGGCTCGACTCAGAGCTGCGTCATATCGATGGTCTATTTGCCGCCATCTTATTACTTGAAGTGCCAGCAGCTAATTGGGAAACCTTGCTCGAGAACCTCGAATGTATCGATGGCTTAAGCCTAACCTATGCCAAAACCCGCCATAAGCTCACCCCGAGCCGCTACCAAGCTTATTCGCTGGTGGCTTATGACAGGCCAGGGCTTGTGCACCAAATATCCAATAAAATTAGTGAACTTGGACTCAATATAGAGCGACTGTCTACCCAGTATGAGAGCGCCAGTCACACTGGTGTGGCGCTCTTTAGGGCTAACTTTAGCCTGAATATTCCAAATGATGATATCGAACAGCAACTGCGCTTAGCGCTCTACACTATCGGCGATGACGTGGTGCTCGATACCAACGCCTAAACTTAGGCGGAACCTGCGATACCGATTGTTAATCCATCACCTGCTTCGCGGCCAGTTAACAATCGGTAAAACCAATCAAAAACATTGCTAGCAATCTGATATAATCTAGCGTCATCGCGATGCTACTCGCACTATTTAGCTATTTTCATTTATTTTATATCGGACTCCATGATGCCAAATGCCCCAATCAGCGGAAACATCCGCAAGATGCGTTCTGCGCTCGATAGCCAAGGCCAAGTACAATACCAGTTGCCACTGTCTGACCACCTTATCGAGATGAATCCGCTTATCGGCCGTCAAGTCACCCTTACTCACACTGGCCATATTTACTGCAGTCATTGCAGTAAAAAAACCAAGAAGAGTTATTCACAAGGCCATTGTTTCGTCTGCATGAAAAAGCTCGCCAGCTGCGATATGTGTATAATGAAACCGGAAACCTGCCATTTTGAACAAGGCACCTGCCGCGAGCCACAGTGGGGCGAAGATAACTGCTTCGTACCGCACTATGTGTATTTATCTAACACCTCGGGCCTAAAAGTGGGTATTACCCGCCATACTCAGTTGCCGACCCGCTGGATAGATCAGGGCGCCACCCAAGGCTTAGCCATATTGAAGGTCTCAAGCAGGCAGTTATCGGGTCTAGTGGAAGTGGAGTTAGCAAAAATGATTGCCGACAAAACCAATTGGCGCACTATGCTCAAGGGCAACGCCCAGCCGCTAGATTTAGCCGCCCACGCCAAGGCGCTGCTACCGCAAATAGAGACCCGGATGCACGAGTTATCGATGCAACATGGTGAATATGCCATTGAGCAACTCGATGAAGAGATTGTCGCCATTGATTACCCTGTCAACGCGTTCCCCAGCAAAATAGCCTCACATAACTTTGATAAAGATCCTGTGGTCAGCGGCACGCTTATGGGGATTAAAGGCCAGTACCTGATTTTTGATACGGGCGTTATCAACCTAAGAAAGTTCACCTCCTACGAGATAAGCCTCAGCGCAGACGAGGGTTAGAATTCTCTTAGCCATGCCCAATAAAGGCGCCGATGGCGCCTTTTGTCTTTATTCGCCTCGCTCATTATCGACAATCGTCATCATAGATAAGCGCTTAACTTGCTATAAAATCTGAGAGTATTGCCTCAAAAAGTGAAAAGAGGAGGCTGTAGACTGGCGATGGGGGTTAACTCCTTTTGACCAACATTTTTAGCCCGCTTTTACCACCGCTTTTGTTCCCCCCTCTTTAAACAAGCAACAAGGGATTATCACCCTATCGCAAGCAGGGTAACAAATCCTGCCGCAAGCATAGCGCCGATATGATGACTGACATTTTTTACTGGCAAGGCGTGATATTCTCAGCGATGATGTGCCACTGACTTTAAGCGACTATACGATTACGTCCATGGAACTTGTCTTGGCTATTGCGCTGTTTGCGTTTTCATCTGGTATTACCCCAGGGCCTAATAACATCATGTTGATGTCTTCAGGGGTCAACTTTGGTATCAAACCCAGTTTGCCTCATCTCGCGGGGATCTGTATTGGCTTTCCTGCCATGGTGCTGGCGATAGGCCTAGGCTTAAGCACCCTGTTTCAACGTTACCCCATACTGCATGTCGCCATAAAATATATTGGCATCACCTACTTACTCTATCTTGCCTGGCTGATCGCGAATAGCAGCAGTAAGATGGAGGGCAAACACACTAGTCGACCACTCAGTTTTATCCAGGCCGCGGCTTTTCAGTGGGTTAACCCTAAAGGCTGGATCATGGCGGTGGGCGCGGTAGCCACCTTTACCACCCTAGAGCAACCGCTCACAGGCCAAGTGCTCACCATTGCCTCGGTTTTTTTAAGCGTGGCCTTTCCCTGTGCCATCGTCTGGTTAGGCTTTGGGGTTGCTTTAAAACGGTTACTAAAAAACCAACGGCAACAAAAAGCGTTTAACATCACCATGGCACTCTTGCTTGTGCTGTCTATCATCCCTATGATCGCGCCTTAATTCTCCCCAACGATTACGCCGTCATAGGCTTAGGGGATATTGATAATAATGGAGACACTAGGTGACACTGCAACGACCAGCAACCGATGACTTTACCCAGGCCATAGCCACCGAGATGCAGCATTGGGTCGAACGGGTCATCATGAAATACAATATCTGCCCATTTGCCCGCCAAGAGGTGTTGGCCGATACCATACGTTACCAAGTCGTGGAAAACCGCCAACTGGATGACGTGCTCAACGCCTTAATCGATGAATGCCAACTGCTCGATGCCCATGGCGAGATAGAAACCACGCTACTGATCTTACCGCGCGGATTTGAAGGGTTTTACCTCTATCTGGATTTGGTCGACATGGCCAATGATCTGCTTATTGAGCAAGGCTATGAGGGGATTTATCAACTGGCCAGCTTTCACCCTGATTACTGTTTCGATGGCGAGCCACAAGATAGTGCGGCCAACTACACTAACCGTGCCCCTTATCCGACACTGCATATTATTCGTGAAGCGAGCATGGAACAGGCGCTGGCCAATTATGCTGATCCCGAGTCGATCCCAGAGCGTAATATCGCCTTTGCCGAACGTAAAGGCACTGAATTTTTCGTTAAACTCTTGCATGACTGCAAGCAATAATACTCACAACGATTGGCACAAGGTTAAGACGAGATAAACATGGCAACAAAATATTATGTAGTTTGGGCAGGACGTGAAACTGGTATTTTTACCAGTTGGCCTCAAACCAAAGCCTTAGTCGATGGTTTTGCAGGCGCCCGCTATAAGTCATTTAAAACCGAAGCCGAAGCCAAAGCCGCTTTTGCTAAAGGTGGCGTCAGTGCCCGCCCTAGCCCATCGGCTAACAAGCCGAAGAGCCAAGCAACAGCAACAGCCAGCGCCGCGCCTGACAGTGATGTGGATATCTATACCGATGGCGGCTGTGAGCCCAACCCCGGCAAAGCAGGATCTGGGCTAGCACTGTATCGACAAGGTGAACTTGCCGAGCTGTGGTACGGTTTATATAACCCTAAGGGGACCAATAACACCGCAGAATTAAATGCCCTATTGCAAGCACTGCTGATGGCAAAAACCGAACTTGCGCGCGGTAACAGCGTTCATATTCACAGTGACTCTCAATATGCCTTAAATTGCATTACCAATTGGGCTTATGGCTGGAAAGCCAAAGGTTGGAAGCGCAAAACCGCAGGCGACATTGCTAATTTAGAGATAATCCAACAGGCCCACACCCTGTATGATGAGCTCAAAACTGAGCTAAAAATATCCCATGTTGCCGCCCACGTAGGCATTGAGGGTAATGAACTCGCCGATCGCATGTCAATCTATGCTATCGATAAGCAAGACAGTGACTTTAATCGTTACCCTGCGCCATTTTCGCTCGATGAGATACTGGCACTGCGCGCCGGATAATCGGCCTATTACGCGCAATATGGTCGCACTAATCTAGCGCGACCATAACTACCCCGTTTGAGCCCACTTGGGCTTAAACATAACCCATCAATGAGTTAGGGAGTCACAATATGTTCAACATGGATTTCACTCAGCGATTGGCTATCGACACCCAGCAGCAAGACTGGCAAGCAAGCCCAGCCAAAGGGGTATGGCGTAAGCCACTTGAGCGTGAAGCCAAAGAGTCTGGGCACACCACCAGCATAGTCAAATATGAGGCGGGCTCGGCGTTTGCCAGTCATACTCACCCACTGGGTGAAGAGATTTTAGTGCTTGAAGGTGTATTTTCTGATGAACACGGCGACTACCCTGCCGGCAGTTACATCCGTAATCCTCCCGGCAGCCAACACGCCCCCTTTAGCCTGCAAGGTTGCACCTTATTGGTTAAGCTCAATCAATTTGCTCCACATGACAGTAGCACTGTGCGCATCGACACCCGTAATACTCCTTGGCAACAAGGCATAGGCGGCTTGCAAGTCATGGGCTTACATCAGTTTGAACATGAACATGTAGCCTTAGTCAAATGGCCTGCGGGCGAGCGCTTTCAGCCCCATCGCCATTTTGGTGGCGAGGAGATCCTAGTGCTCTCGGGTGAGTTTCGTGATGAATTCGGGGTATATCCAGCCCATACTTGGCTGCGCAGCCCGCACATGAGCGAACATTTCCCCTACGTTGAACAAGAAACCGTCATTTGGGTTAAAACCGGCCACCTGCCAGTGATATAGCCGAGCCTAAACAGGTCTGTTTATTGTATTTTCCCCGCCAGTGACAGGGTCAGCTCGCTGGCACAAATGGCACGACAAGCTTGGCTATTTTGCCCACACCACAAGGGTGAGAAATCGCTGTTATAGTGTTTTTCTGCCACTTGTCTCAATTGCGTCAACTCAATTGCGGCATAGGGGAAGTCTGGCGCGTGTGGGCTCATGTAGCCCAATTCTCGCATCACACGATTAACAATGCCCCGCGCAGGACGCCCTGAAAACACATTGGTAATGGCAGTATGCATAGCAGCATCAGTGGTGATCGCGGCGCGATGCAGCGGCGATGTAGTGGCTTGGTTCGTCAACAGATAAGCCGTGCCCACCTGTACCCCAACCGCCCCCAAGGTGAGTGCAGCTTTAACCCCTTGATGACAGCCAATCCCGCCTGCGGCAATCACAGGCACCTGGACTTGACTCGCCAATTGCGGCACCAACGCCGCCAGTCCCATTTGGGTTGACACATCACGGGTTAAGAACATGCCACGGTGACCGCCAGCCTCAAAGCCTTGGGCAATGATGGCATCGACACCTTGGGCCTCGAGCCAAAGTCCCTCTTTGAGTGTGGTCGCCGACGAGATCACCTTAGTGCCCCAGCTTTTAACCCGTTTAAGCAGTATTGGCTCAGGCAAGCCAAAATGAAAACTGATAATGGGCGGGTTGAATGCCTCGACAGCATCGGCCATCTCATGACTAAAAGGAACTCGGCTAGCACCGTTTGGCTGGCTTTCACATTCGACCCCCAGCTCATTAAAATAAGGCGCTAATTGTGTCTGCCAACTGGCGTGTTGCTGCGCATCATAGGCTTGCACCTGATGACAAAAAAAATTGAGGTTAAAGGGGTTCGCCGTGGCGCGCTTAATAGTATTGATTTCATCTATCACTTGCTCTGGCGTCAACATACCGCATGGTAAGGAGCCTAAACCGCCAGCATCACTAACGGCTATCGCTAATGCACTGCCTTGTACCCCGGCCATGGGCGCTTGAATGATCGGCAGTTCAATACCCAACAGTGATTTCATTTGATGATCCATAAGCAACGTCCTTTGTGGGCTATGGTTGTAGCGTTAGTGACACAACCCCTTATCTCCGTGGTTTGTATCCGTGTGTGTTGCACTTTTATTGGCGACCCAACTCAAGCGCTGGTGCTCAAGGCAGGATTAAGAGTATCGACAGTCTCCGGGAGAGACCATCATGTGATGAACAACGCCCCACTTGGCTGTAGCGATTTTATCCTCAAATACCAAAGGTTATCGCTTGAATAAAGAGTCAGTCTAATAAATAGTGAGCCCAATTATCAACTCATTCAATCAATAACCTGTTCAATACAAGAGTTATTTCAATAAGAGACTTTGAGCTCACGTTAAAACGGGAGGTTTTATCTGACACTCGCCTGAATTAAGCCTATTGGGTGTAGCCTTGGCAATATTCAGTCATGACGTTTATAAGTGATATTCGCCCGCTCGCTCAGGTTGATATTCAACCGCGATGATCTTAACCAATAACTGACCTCCTCCTGGTTTTGGCCACTCAATTTCATCACCTTCTTTTAACCCCAGTAGCGCACTGCCCACTGGGGCCAAAATTGAAATTTGACCCACATCGCCATTGTGGTTTTGAGGATAAACCAAGGTCAACGAGAACTCCTTGTCCGATGAGGCCACTTTAAAGCGCACTGTCGAGTTCATGGTCACTATGTTAGCGGGCATCTGCTCTGGAGGCAGGATCTTTGCCCGCTCAAGCTCAGTCATTAAATCATCAATTTCAGCGATATGCTGGCCATCTAACGAATCAATCATTTTTTCTAATCGAGCTAAGTCGATAGAAGATACTGTAATATTTGGCTTCTTACTCATAATTAATCTACCTAACCTTTGTAAATTTATTATTATCACTAACGCATCACCGTCAAGGCATGCGGTTAGGCTCAAACGCGTTCACTGTAATGCAACGCCGAGCCGACTATCTGATCTAGGCACTTATGATTGAACTTTCCCCATCATAAGTCCCATATTATCCAAAACAGAGCAAGACAAACATCGCTCCTTTACCCTCCAAAAACTGAATTTTCGTTAATGAGTGACCGACCATAATCATGGCAATAAAGCCTAAAATAGGCAACGGATTAAAACATTAAACCGAACACAACAAAATAATAAGATTAAAAATAAAAATCTTATTATTTCATAGCGATAAAACTTATAAATTAAAAACTATTTAAAAGCAATTGACGATATTGAGATGATGTAGAGGTGTAAAACCATGATAAAACTTGCACGATAATGACAGCTTAATAAATAGCATCTAAAACTTCAATACAAGATTCAGTTGAGAATTTATTGATTGTGAGATACCGGCGCTATTAAGTCAAAATCACTCCCTGTAAAATGCTTAGCGTTATGTAACAGCATTCACCCCACTCAGGATGCGAACATACAATTATGCTAAAAAATAGCAACCTAGATGCTAGCTGTGTTACCAAAAGTTAGCTAAAGCGAGACATTATTGTAATTACGGCAAGATACGGACATTTTTATAGGTAAGATTCCTTGTTCTAGATCAAGTTTACTCTAGAATTGTCGCTGTATATTCAAGAGTCAAAACAAGCTCGGCTCACTTACAAACAAACGGATAAACATAAAAAGGGAATTCGTTGTGTTTAGCTATGTCACCATTTAATGTGATTGGCTGCCTACGAGGCAGGCAATCGAAAAAGTAAAGGGTCAACAAGTGTTTAGAAATTTAACCATCGGGACTCGCCTCGCAGGCGGCTTTACCAGTTTAGTGGCGCTGACTGTCGCCATTATGGCAATCTTCTATCTAGTCAACTCCAACCAATTGATCTCCGAAGCAGAGAAGCGAGAAATGGAGAGCCTCTATGGCGCCGCCAGCTCGCAAATTAACACTCAGGCGCTGTTTGCTGAAGCCATGAGCGCGATTATCGCCAATCAACCATCAGTAAAACAAGCCTTCGCAGAGGGCAACCGTGCTGAGCTGACCCGCGAATTCAAGCCCGTTTTTGATGTGCTTAAACAGCACTATGGCGTAGCGCAATTTCAGTTTCATACCGCCCCTGCCACCTCCTATCTACGCTTGCATAAACTAGACAAATACGGTGACGACCTGTCCAATTTACGCGAAACAATTGTACAAGTGAATCGCACACGTCAACCCGTTAGAGGCATGGACGGTGGCGTTGCTGGCATTGGTATTCGAGGCTTAGTCCCCATGAATTACCAAGGGCAACATACAGGATCGATTGAGTTTGGTCTTAACCTATCTCAAGATTTCGCCAACCGATTTAGCCAAGCATTTGGTAGCAATGTGGATATTGCGATTCATGCCGTCAACAATGGTAGTACCAAGGTGTTAGCTTCGACCATTAATGGGCAATCGTTCGTCAACCAAGACACTATCTTAGCGGCGTGGAAGGGACAAACCGTTATTAGCCAAAATAATAGCCAAAGCCGCCCATGGGCGACATTAGTCAAAAATATTAATGACTTCTCTGGTAAACCTATTGCAGTTGTTGAAATTGCGATGGACAGAAGCTTTTATGCTCATTCTGCCAATAAGACGCGCAATTTCGTCATCATCATGGCCATCGCTGCCATAGCATTTGCCATGTTTATTGCCTATTGCTTGTCGCAAACCATTATTAGACCATTGAAATCGACTGTCACAACCCTGCAAGATATCGCCGAAGGTGAAGGCGATCTGACCCGCAGGCTAGATGAGAGCGGTCAAGATGAACTCAGTAATTTAGCCAAAGGCTACAATCAATTTATCTCTAAAATTCAAGAACTGATACAGCAAGTGGCCGACTCAACAAATCAGATGGCTGCCGCCACAGAAGAGTTATCGGCAGTCGCTGATGAAACTCGCCAAGGCGTTGTGACCCAGCGTGACCAAACCACTCAAGTGGCCACCGCCATGACCGAAATGGCCGCCTCTATCCAAGAGATAGCGGGCAATACTCATAACGCCGCAACCAATGCACAATCAACCACTGAAGTCGCCTTAGAGGGCAATCGCACGGTTGCGCGCAGCGTCGATGCGATTCACTCTCTTGCGGCAGAGGTCGAGCAAGCCTCGCAAACCATCCGCGATCTGCAAGTGCAAAGTCGCAGTATTGAGCAAGTCCTTGAGGTGATCCGTAATATTGCCGAGCAAACCAACCTACTCGCCCTCAATGCCGCGATTGAAGCGGCGCGCGCAGGAGAGGCTGGCCGCGGTTTCGCCGTGGTGGCCGATGAAGTGCGTAACCTCGCCCAGCGTACCCAGCAGTCCACGGGGGAAATTGAAGAGATGGTGGCAGGTATTCAAAGCGGTACTCAAGATGCGGTCAATGTGATGCAGCGCAGTAGCCAAAAGAGTAATGATGCCGTCACTGAAATTGCGGGTACCCAAAGTACGCTCAACGAGATAAACCACTCAGTAGAGGCGATCCACGACATGAATATCCAAGTGTCGGCCGCCGTGGAGCAACAATCATTAGCCGCAGAAGAGGTCAACCGCAGCATTACCACCATTAGTGATATTGCAGAGCAGAGCGGCCAATCGGTGGAGCAAACCGCACAGGCGTGTGACGATCTGGCTAGACTGGCAGCGGGATTACAGGTATTAGTGGCGCGTTTTCGCGTATAGCCCTGAGTCAGTATTGACTCACTTACCCCGTTAGGTGTTAGCACCTAACGGGGTAAGCCCCTAAGATCCATCAGCCTAGATGCCAGCAAAACTGGTCACCAAACTCTTTCAACGAACCGCCACCGACCTGTTTAGCCACAGTCTCTTGTTGTCCCATTAGCCTCATCTTAATAAACGACGCAACGCAATTGTGATCCGCTTTTTGATATTATCTACAACGCAAAAAAAACGACCAAAAGGCTCTATCGCGCAGAGATAAAAGTAGGTGTCAGGATGACCCTATGAGACAATTGAGCAATGAAAATTTATCGTAAATTACATAAAGCGCCTTTTAGGGTATTTCATATCAGTCGGCGTCGAGCGGGCCTGCGTTTAAAACGCGATATGCTGGTACTTAAAGATGCCCTGTCACAAGAAAAACAGGAAACCAAAGAGATGTTGGTGACCTACAAACGCTACACTCGTAAACAGGCGAGTAAAGATGAGTTAAAGCTAGCCAATAGACAGTTAGCCGATCTTATTAAGGGCTTAGGTTTAGGCGTTTTTGCCGTGTTACCCTTTGCGCCAATCACTATCCCCATAGTGGTGAAACTGGCTAAGGTGGTGGGCGTTGAGATACTGCCTAGCTCTTTCAATAACTTATCAGAGCGAAAGGCCCATCTTAACCGTGTGGCCCAACAGCATAAACGAGATATACAGGTTGTAGAAAAAGTCAGCAATACCCCGCAGTAAATCACCCGCCACATTCACCTTGTGGCGCTAGCGTGATAATCTTAATTGATTTTTTGACCTCAAATAAGATGATACCCAATGACTCCACTACTTATAACTGGCTCCAACGGCATCCCCTTGTCGATCATTGCAACTGAAGATTTTTCACAATGGCATGAACAATTGCCAGCAGCACAACAAAATTGGCTGAAAACCACCCAGTTTTCAGGCAAAGGATTAAGCCTTATCCCCGCCGCAAACGGAGAGCTAGCACAGGTTGTTTATGTCAGCGACTCACCCGATGCCTACTGGGTTTGCGGCGATATCGTCAACCAACTGCCCGCCAATCAGTACTACCTCAATGCCAGCGAAGCTCAATGTAAAGTCGCGGCTTTCAGTTGGGTATTAGGGGCTTACAAGTTCGATCGTTACAAGAAAAATGATAAACAGTATCCTCAACTTGTTATTGATAATGCCGCTTTGGTCGCCAGCACATTAAAGCTGGTACGTTCGGTGACCATAGTACGCGATCTGGTTAACACCCCTGCTGCCGACATGATGCCACAAGATTTGGGCGACACCATGGAGGCCTTGGCTGAAGAGTTTGGCGGCCGAGTGACGCAAATCATCGGCGATGCACTGCTTGAGCAAAACTACCCCACCATCCATATGGTTGGCCGTGCCAGTGACAACCAGCCGCGGCTTATCGATTTAACCTGGGGCGATGAAAACGCGCCTAAAGTGACGCTAGTGGGTAAAGGGGTCTGTTTCGACTCGGGCGGTTTAGACCTTAAACCCGGTGCAGGCATGCGCTTGATGAAGAAAGATATGGGCGGCGCGGCCCATGTGATTGGTTTAGCCCATCAAATCATGGCCAGTAACCTGCCTGTGCGCCTGCGCGTACTGGTACCCGCGGTAGAAAATGCGGTCTCGGCGAATGCATTTCGCCCAGGCGATGTGATCACCACCCGTAAAGGCTTAACCGTTGAGATTGATAACACCGACGCTGAAGGCCGCTTAGTCTTGTGTGATGCCCTTGCCGATGCCAGCGATGAAAAGCCCGATCTGTTGATCGACTTTGCCACCTTAACCGGCGCCATGCGTATCGCCTTAGGTACTGAATTACCAGGCTTCTTTAGTAATGATGACGAAGTGGCAGCAGGTATTACCGCCGCAGGACTTAAGGTTGAAGATCCCGTCTGGCGCATGCCGCTGCATAAAGCCTACTTTGATCTTACTGGCAGCGATATTGCCGACTTAGCCAACTGTGGTAAGACGCCTTTTGGCGGCGCGATCACCGCCGCCTTGTATCTTGAAGCCTTTGTGGATGACAAGGTAAGCTGGAGCCATTTTGATGTCATGGCATGGAACAACCGCACCTTACCCGGTCGCCCCATTGGCGGTGAAGCCTTTGGTATTCGAGCGGTGTTTGAATATCTAGCACAACGTTTCGTTAAATAGCCGTTTTAAAACAGCCAACCAACAAAAAGCCCAAGGCAATGTAATTGCCTTGGGCTTTTTTATCAATGAGGCTTAGCGGCGATTAGGCATCGACACCCTTGCTACGCAAGAACTCATCGTAAGTACCTCTGAAATCGTTCACGCCATCGGCGGTGATCTCAATAATACGGGTGGCGAGTGATGATACAAATGCGCGGTCATGACTGACAAACAACAATGTGCCTTCATACATCTCTAGTGCATTGTTGAGCGACTCAATCGATTCCATGTCCAAGTGGTTGGTTGGCTCATCCATAACCAAGATGTTGGGCTTTTGCATGATGAGTTTACCAAATAGCATACGGCCCTTTTCACCACCTGATAACACCTTGACTGACTTCTTGATGTCATCAGAGCCAAACAACATGCGGCCTAAGTAACCACGAACGCTTTGATCGTCATCTTCTGGCTTGCGCCACTGGCTCATCCAGTCAAATAAGGTCATGTCGTTTTCAAAATCAGACTCATGATCCTGGGCGTAATAACCTATGGCTGAGTTTTCAGACCATTGGATGCTGCCTTCATCTTGTGGAATATCATGGATGAGGGTACGTAACATGGTGGTTTTACCCACACCGTTTTCACCCAGTACCGCAATACGCTCGCCCACTTCAGCAATCAGGTTAACGCCTTTAAATAGTGGCTTACTATCGAAACCTTTAGCTAAATCTTCAACCACTAATGCGTTGCGGAACAGTTTCTTTTCCTGCTCGAAACGGATAAATGGATTCACACGGCTTGAGGCTTTCACCTCTTCAAGCTTAATTTTATCAATCTGCTTGGCACGTGAGGTCGCCTGTTTCGCTTTAGAGGCGTTAGCCGAGAAGCGTGCAACGAAGCCTTGAAGTTCAGCAATTTGCGCTTTCTTCTTAGCGTTATCAGACATCAAACGCTCACGAGCTTGGTTAGCCGCCATCATATACTCATCGTAGTTACCCGGATAAACGCGCAGTTCGCCGTAATCCAAGTCAGCCATGTGAGTACAGACAGAGTTTAAGAAATATCTATCGTGCGAGATGATGATCATGGTGCTGTTACGCTGGTTGAGCATCTCTTGTAACCAACGAATGGTGTCGATATCCAAGTTGTTGGTAGGCTCATCGAGTAGCAAGATATCTGGGTCACTAAACAGTGCCTGAGCAAGCAGCACACGCAGCTTAAAACCTGGTGCGATTTCGCTCATCAAACCAAAGTGTTGCTCAAGCGGAATACCCACGCCCAGCAATAATTCACCGGCGCGAGATTCGGCGGTATAACCGTCCATCTCAGCAAATTCCATCTCAAGCTCAGCCACTTTAATGCCATCTTCTTCACTCATTTCTGGCAAAGAGTAGATGCGGTCACGCTCTTGCTTGACTTTCCACAGCTCAGCATGGCCCATGATCACAGTATCAACCACGTTGAACTCTTCATAACCAAACTGGTTCTGGCTTAACTTACCTAGACGCTCGTTGACATCGAGTGACACGTTACCCGAAGTAGGCTCAAGCTCGCCGCCTAAGATCTTCATGAAGGTTGATTTACCACAACCATTAGCGCCGATAAGACCGTAGCGATTGCCGCCGCCAAATTTGACTGAGATGTTTTCAAACAGCGGCTTAGAGCCAAACTGCATGGTGATATTAGCTGTTGTGATCAATGTGAAATTCCGAAATTAGTTAAGCGAAGCGCTGCCAATGATGACCATCTGATACCCAAACTGGCTAAAGACACTCAGTCAAGGCTGCAGTGATGATACACCGCGCTAAAAGGGACAAATTAAAGCGCGCTACTATAGCGATTTAGGTGGTAATTAGCAATGACAACCCTAAAGATTCCCCAGAAAAGCTGCATAAAATATCGACACCATGACGTAGCCAAGCTACGTCATGGCTAACAACAACTAACAACCAACCCAGCCCGAAGAGAGTGCGCTCCCTCTATTTTTCATGAGAAATGGCTCCTAAACGCAATCCTCGTAATCGATTGGCATTAGTTACCACAGTCAAAGAAGACAGCGCCATCGCTGCGCCCGCCACCACAGGGCTAAGCAACCAGCCAGTGAACGGAAACAAGACGCCAGCGGCCACAGGGATCCCCAAGGTGTTATAAATAAAGGCACCAAACAGATTCTGCTTAATATTGTTCATGGTGGCGTTAGCCAGCATAAAGGTATCGGCCAAGGTCATTACGCGTTCAGAAAGTAAGGTGATACCCGCACTCTCTATCGCCACATCCGTACCGCTGCCCATCGCTATGCCGACATCGGCTTTGGCTAACGCAGGGGCATCGTTAATGCCATCCCCCACCATAGCAACCACTTCCCCTTTTGATTGACGCGCTTCGATAAGCGCCAACTTTTGCTCTGGACTCACCTCGGCGATAACATCGCTAATGCCCACCTGCTGCGCGACGGCCGTTGCGGTGTGCTGATTATCGCCACTGAGCAGTACCACTTTTTTGCCTTGTTGCAACAGGGCTGCCACCGCTGCTTGAGCATCGGCCTTTATGGGATCGGCAATCGCCACTACGGCCTGTAGATGACCATCTAAGGCACAATAAATCGGCGTTTTTCCTACTTGGGCAAAATCACTGACATGGCTTGATGCTAACGCAATATCGCCAATCTGCTCTGCTTGCATTAACTTAAGGTTACCGGCCACCAATGTATGGCCACCCACCTTGGCCACAATTCCTTGGCCGGTAATATTGTTAAAACTGTCAACCTCACCAAGCACTAATTCACGGCGTTTTGCCTCTGTTATCATGGCCGCCGCTAAGGGGTGCTGTGAACGCTGCTGCGCGCTGGCCAGCAAGGCAATTAACTTATCTTCACTAAGAGGACTTGGCGCTTCATTATCGACACCTTGATTGCCTGCAAGCTGATTGTCACGGGTCATCTCGGCGATCGTGACCACATCGGTAACAGCAGGCTTGCCCTGGGTGATAGTGCCCGTTTTATCGAGCACTACTGTGGTCACTTTACTGGCCGTCTGCAACGCTTCACCATTTTTAAGCAACACGCCCATCTGCGCCGCACGGCCCACCGCCACCATGATCGACATCGGCGTCGCTAGCCCTAGTGCACAGGGGCAGGCAATAATCAATACCGTAGTTAACACCACCAGCGCGTGGCTCAACTGGGGTGCAGGCCCCACCACAAACCACACTATGGCGGCAACAATGGCGATCAACACCACCACAGGAACAAAATAGGCAGCAATTTTATCGGTCAACCTGCCGATGGGCAGTTTCGAGGTTTGCGCCTGTTGCACCAGTTCGATAATTTTTGCCAGTTTAGTCTGCTGTTGTTTGGCGGTGACCCGATAAACTAGGCTGCCATTTTCATTGACCGTCCCAGCACTTAGTTTATCCTCAGGTTGCTTCTCTACCGGCACTGGCTCACCGGTTAACATCGCTTCATTGATCAGCGCCTGCCCCTCAAGTACGTCACCGTCCAGTGCTACACGCTCACCAGGTTTAAGGCGCAACTTGTCCCCAATCTTAATGGCGCTAATCTCGACAATTTCATCGCCAGCATCTGTCACTCGAGTGGCGCTGGTCACTTGCAAACCAATCAGTTTACTGACCGCCTCACTGGTTTTACCGCGTGCACGCAGTTCCATCGCATGGCCTAGATTAATTAAGCCTAAAATCATCACACTGGCCTCAAAATAAACATGGCGGGTGTCTGCTGGGAACCACTGGGGTATGACAACCACCAGCATAGAATAGAGCCACGCCGAACTGGTGCCCAACACAATAAGGGTATCCATATTGGCGCTGCCTGCCTTAAGCGCGCTGTACATGCCACGATAAAAATGGCCACCTGTGGTGATAAGCAGTACAAAAGTGAGCCCCCCCATGATCCCCCAGCCCACTTGCTGTGCGGGGCTGTTGATCATCATCTCATAACCTAACAATCCCCACAGCATCATAGGCACACCGAGCGCAAGCGCCGCCATGGATTGCCATAACCGGGTGTGGTACTCCTTACGCTCATTTTCTTGCCGCTCTTTGATAGCTAACTGCTGGTCGATCACTTGCTGACCGGGATAGCCGGCGTTTGCTAATGCGCTAGCCACCCGCTGCGCCTGAGCTATCCCCACCACTGTCACCTGTTTATCGGCAAGGTTGACTGATGTCTCGACCTGCTCACCATCGCTAGCTAACGCCGCCATGGCCTTATCAATTTTGGCTACGCAGCTGGCGCAATTCATGGTCGGCACATAAAAGGTGAGTTTATCCATGGGTATGACTCCTCTGTGATGGATACTAATTTGTCTTTCTCTACCATCAAGCGTAATGTCTCCCCTAATGGGAGAGTCAATGTGTGGGGTTAACTATGATCAATATTGGTGAGGCAGCAAAACTAACAGGCTTATCGGTTAAAAGCATCCGCTATTATCACGATATCGGTCTCGTATGTGCCGAGCGTGGCGATAACGGTTACCGTTATTACAACCATACTCAATTGGATGAATTGCATTTTTTGCATCACTGCCGTGAACTTGGCTTCAGCCTAGAGGACTGCCGTGCGCTACTGAGTTTAAAAAGTGATACCGGCCGCTGCGCCGAAGATGTCAAGCGCATTGCCAATGTGCATCTTGCAGAGATTAACCGGCGCATCGAGCAACTGAGTCAACTGAAACAACAACTGAGTGACTTGATCGATCACTGCGCAGGCGGCGCCCAACCAGACTGCGCCATTTTAAAAGGCTTAAGCGGAAAATAGCGCTTAATTTGAACGCTTAAAGGGTAATTTTTGCATTAACCAACGCTGAGTGTTGCGCTGTTGCTGCGTGTTTAAACCAAAATAGATACATAACCAAGGAGAAAGCAAAATATACCAAGGTAACTGCGGCCCTTGTGGCTGAAACAACAGATAAAAGAAGCCACTGTAAATCACTAACACACCCACAATGCCAACCAGCAACATCAACTGCTTGGCCACTTTTTCTATCCACATAATCTCTGCCTAACCTCTTATGACCTATATAATTAGTGTACAAGGTATTTAAATGTTGCTCACATAATCGCAGACAAATATCTAAGACTCGCTGCGATGTATATGACATTTATGACGGAACAAGCTGGTTAAGTATCACTCATTTAGCTCATTGATGAAATGGGCCAACAAAAAACGGGCATACGCCCGTTTTGCTTGGTGAATCAAAACAGTTAACTTAAATACGAATGCCACCGTCGATTTCAAATACTCGGCCGTTAACATAATCGTTTTCGATGATAAATTTAACCGTTGAGGCTATCTCACTCGCTTGACCTAAACGGCCAACCGGCACCATCTTCTCAAGACGCTCAAGCGCTTCTGGCTTCATGGCCGCTGTCATCTCGGTTTCTATCACACCGGGTGCTACGGCTGCGCTGCGAATATTATAGCGCGCGAGCTCTTTCGCCCAACCAACCGACATCGCAGCGACACCGGCCTTTGACGCCGCATAGTTGGTTTGACCAATATTACCGGCCTTAGCAAGACTGGAGATATTGATGATCACGCCCTGCTGCTGTGATTCAATCATGGCGGCTGCCGCTTCACGGCCACACAAGAATGACCCCGTCAGATTCACATTGATCACCGCTTGGAATTGCGCAAATGACATACGGTCGGTCACCTTGCCATCTTTGGCTTTGACCAACATGCCGTCGAGCAAAATACCAGCATTGTTGATTAACACATTTACTTGCCCGAAATCTTCTAAGATGTAGCCAAACCCCGCCACGACATCTTCTTCATCGGTGATATCAAAAGCGTAACCTTGAACTTCGGTCGCCGCGCCAATATCGGCGCAGGCGCGTTCGAGTTTTTCTTGATCGACATCGATAAGCGCCAATTTCGCCCCAGCAGCCGCTAACTCTTGTGCCATCGCAAAACCAAGTCCGCCTGCGCCACCTGTGATGACGACTACCTTATCTTTTAAATCCATCAACTTACCCTTTGTTATTAAACTGCTCAAAAATACTCGAAAAATCACGCTTACCGTTACCTTGGCGGGCATGATTGACATATAAACTGCGTGCCAAGGATCCCATAGGGGTACTGGAATTAGACAGCAGCGCCGCTTCTTGCGACAAGCCTAAGTCTTTTACCATTAAATCCACCATAAAACCGCCTTGGTAACCGTTCGATGACGGCACGCTTTGCATCACACCTGGACAGGGATTATATTTATCTAGCGCCCAATTACCACCACTACTGACTTTCATGATCTCAGAAAGCACTTGTGGATCAAGACCATGATCTATCCCCATCTGTAATGATTCACTGGTGCCAACCATTAAGACCGACAGCAACATATTGTTGCAGATCTTAGCCACTTGCCCAGCGCCAGCGGCGCCCGCGTGGAATATATTCGCACCCATGGCATTTAATACCCCTTGGGCTTGGTCAAAGGCACTGTCACTACCGCCACAGATAAACGTAAGCGTGCCAGCACTCGCGCCGGCGGTACCGCCCGATACGGGCGCATCGATAAATTCTAACCCTTTAGCTTTGGCTTGCTCGGCAACAAAACGCGCGCTCTGGGCATCAATGGTCGAGCAATCGATCAATAAGGTACCTTGGCCAACCACGTCGATAATCCCTTTATTGGTATCGTCGCCAAGGTATAAGGCGCGCACATGCTTGCCCGCAGGTAACATGGTGACCACGATATCGGCCGCTGCCGCAGCGGCGCAGGCACTCGGCGCTGGGATGGCGCCTTGCTCACTCACATGATGCAGCGCATCTTTAGACAGATCGAACGCTTTAACGGTAAAACCCGTTTTTACTAGGTTAACCGCCATTGGGCCGCCCATGTTACCTAAACCAATAAATGCAACCGTACTCATATTTCGCTCCTTATAGGGGCTAAGTTGATAGGGTAATGGTCGCGGGGCGAAATCACCCCATCGACCTTATGGGCCATTATTGGCCTAGTGTGGCAAGCGGATGCTCTGCCGCCGCCCAAGGGGACGTCAGCAGCGCCGATACTGCCGCCTCTGGCACAGTGTCAACACTGGCGAACTTCCACTGCGGCTGGCGATCTTTATCGATAAGCAGTGCGCGCACCCCTTCGACAAAATCACCTATCGCGCAGCAGTTGCAGCTCAGTCCAAGCTCAAACTGAAACACTTGTTCAAGTGATAACTCTGTGCCTAAACGTGATTGTTCATACACCAGATGCAGACTCAGCGGGCTGCCCGCCAACAGGGTGTTTATTGCCCGTTCAAGCCAAGGTAGCTGATGTTGCGCCGCTGTCACTTTGGCCATGATCTGGGCTAAATCACCGCTCATTAACTCATCAATTAACCCTTGATTATCGGCCAATGTGCTGGGGCCCATCGGGATAGCACAGCGACCCGACATCGCCTCAATTAATGCATTGAGTTTAGTATGATTGGCCCCAATATCGGCTTCCCAATCGACGCTCGACAGCGCGTCCAATAAGGGCTCTTTATCGGCACTATTCAAATAATGATTGCCCAGCCCCACAAAATGAGCGTCGGCACCATTCATATTATAAGCGGTCATGCCGAGAAAACGGCCGATATGGCCAGGCATACGATTTAAGAAATAACTGCCCCCCACATCAGGGTAAAGTCCAATGGTCACCTCTGGCATGGCGATGCGCGATTTTTCGGTGACAATGCGATGACTGGCGCCAGCCATGAGTCCGAGGCCGCCGCCCATCACTATGCCATCGCCCCACACCAAAACCGGTTTATCGAAGGTGTGCAGTAGATGATCTAAATGATACTCGTCGGTAAAAAACACCCTCGCCATCTCGGTCACTTCACCCGGCGTCTCTTTAGCGGCGTGATACAGGGCGCGTACATCGCCACCGGCGCAAAAGGCTTTCTCACCGGCACCATCTAACACCACCATGGCGATGGCATCATCTTGCGCCCACGCAGTCAGTTGACGCGTCAGCGCCTGGATCATCTCCATATTGAGCGCATTAAGCGCCTTTTCCATGTTCAGCGTGGCCACCCCGATCTGCATGCCCGATAAGGTGCCTAAGGTTTGAAATATCACGCTATTGCTTTGCTCAATACTCATTAGCTATTGGTCCATTTTGCTGGGCGCTTCTCTAAAAACGCATTAACCCCCTCGGCCTGATCTTGGGTGTCAAACAGGCCAACAAATAATTCTCGCTCCAGCGGCAGCGCCTGAGAACGTGGCATAGAACGGCCCGCTTGAATCAACTGCTTACATACAGTCACGCTGCTTGGACTCTGGTTGGCCACTTTGGCCGCCAGCGTCATTGCAGCATCGAGCGCGCCACCTTTGGCCACGACCTCCTCGACCAACCTCAGTTGCAATGCTTTATCGGCATCGACACGCTCACCACATAAGATCATTCGCTTAGCCCAGCCTTCCCCGACTAAGGCAGTGAGATTTTGCGTGCCCCCCGCGCAAGGCAGTAAGCCGACGGTCGCCTCAGGCAATGCCATCACAGCTTGCGCTTCAGCGATGCGAATATCACAGGCAAGCGCCACCTCGAGACCGCCCCCCATGGCATAGCCGTTGATTGCGGCAATCGAGACACCACGAAAACCGCTGAGGGCTTCGAACGCTTCGCCAAAATGTTTAGCCATGGTAGCCGCATTGCCTTTATCACCATCGGCAAACAGTTTGAGATCGGCACCAGCACTAAAGAATTTGTCGCCCTCACCCGTTAACACTAACGCGTAAATATCTTTGTTGGCGTTAAGTTCACTCACTTTTTGCTTAAGCAGCTGTAAACTGTCAGCCGTCCACGTGTTTGCAGGCGGATTGTTCATGGTCAAGATAGCCGTGTGGCCAACAATGGTTTCAATAATGGCACTCATTCTTACTCTCCTTGGTCACAATTACAGGATTGGGTTTGCATTCTCATCGAGCAAACGACGGGCAATGATCAACCGCATGATTTCATTGGTGCCTTCAAGTATTTGATGCACGCGCACATCGCGGAAATGGCGCTCTAATGGGTATTCGCGGATATAACCGTAACCGCCGTGAAGCTGCAAAGCACTATCGCAAACGCTAAAGCCAATATCGGTGGCAAACCGTTTTGCCATGGCGCAATAAGCGGTCGCTTCAGGATCGCCACTGTCGAGTTTAAAAGCGGCTAAACGCACCATTTGCCTTGCGGCGACCAACTCGGTCGCCATATCGGCTAACTTGAACTGCAGCGCTTGAAACGCCGCAATCGGCTTACCAAACTGTTGACGCTCGTTCATATATTGGGTCGCGCGTTCCAGCGCCGCTTGCGCCGTGCCCACTGAGCAGGTGGCAATATTGATGCGGCCGCCATCTAAGCCCTTCATGGCAAACGTAAAACCTTGCCCTTCCTCGCCTAACAGATTGCTCACAGGCACTCGTACATTATCGAAGGTAATTTCACGGGTTGGCTGGGCGTTCCAGCCCATCTTGTCTTCGGCTTTGCCGTAACTAATCCCTGCGGTGTCTGCTGGTACGGCAATGGCGGAGATCCCCTTAGGACCGGCTTCACCGGTGCGGCACATCACAACCAACATTTCGGTCGCGCCCGCGCCAGAGATAAACATCTTAGCGCCAGAGATCATATATTCGTCGCCTTCACGAATAGCTTTGGTTTTGAGTGACGCCGCATCACTGCCCGCGCCCGCCTCAGTTAAGCAGTAAGACGCCAGTTTTTCGCCTGTGGTTAATGGCGCTGACCACTCATCGCGCAGGGTTTGCGAGCCAAAGCTGGTGATCATCCAAGTGGCCATATTATGAATAGTCAACATCGCCGTGGTGGCGGTGCAGCCCATAGATAACTGCTCGAAAATAATCGATGAGTCGAGGCGAGATAATCCCATGCCGCCTTCCGATTCTGGCGAATACAAAGCGCAAAAGCCCAGCTCGCCGGCTTTTTGAATCACCTCTTTTGGGAAGTAATGTTCTTCATCCCATTTAGCGGCAAAGGGAGCCAACTCTTCATTGGCAAATTGGGTTGCCAGCTCGGCAAACTGACGTTGATCTTCATTCAGATTAAAATCCATCTGATTAACTCCTTGTGCACCTGTGATTATTCGCCGTTATATTGCTGGTTAACGACTTGATTATATTGGTGCATTGCTTGTTGATTGTAGAATATAAGGTTAAGGGTTGTGCCCAAGCAGCGCCTTACGCCATGGGGGCTAAGCAGAAACTTAGCCCCCACACAAACAGCTCGGCAGCCTCCTGCGCAAGGCTCTCCTATTTTAATGCTATGGTCATATTCGGCGCGTGATGCTCAGCATCTGAGATGTCCGACTCAAACCAGCGTGCGGTGATGGTCTTAGTCTCAGTGTAGAAACGCACCGCCTGCTTACCGTAGGCGTGCTGATCGCCATAGAAACTGCCTTTCCAACCGGTAAATGAGAAGAAAGGCAGTGGCACAGGAATTGGCACGTTAATTCCCACCTGACCCACTTCAATATTATGCTGATACTTACGGGCCGCCGCGCCGCTAGCCGTAAAGATAGAGGTACCGTTGCCGTAAGGGCTGGCGTTGACTATCTCAATCGCCTCTTCAAGGGTGTCACTTTCCATGCAGCACAGCACGGGACCAAAGATCTCCTCTTGGTAGATGCTCATGTCCGTGGTCACATTGGTGAACATGGTCGGGCCAACCCAGTTGCCACTCTCATAGCCTTCGACCGTAAAATCGCTGCCATCGAGTAAACATTCGGCGCCCTCTGCTTTGCCTTGAGCAATTAATTTCAATACGCGCGCTTTCGCGGCGGGGCTGATAACGGGGCCATAGGCAGCCTCTTTATCATCCCATAAGCCGGGTCTCACCTTTGCGATAGCATCACGCAGCTCGGGGATCCAGTTTTTCGCTTCACCGACAAATACCGCCACCGACAGCGCCATACAGCGCTGCCCCGCAGCACCAACCGATGCACCGACTAAGTTATTGATCACTTGCTGTTTATTGGCATCAGGCATGATCACGCAGTGGTTTTTAGCGCCGGCGAACGCTTGCACACGTTTAAGATTGTCGGTACCCGTCTTGTAGATGTATTGCCCAACGCCAACGGACCCAACAAAAGAAATGGCTTTAATATCTTGATGGGTCAGCAGCACATCGACCGCGGTTTTATCGCCATGAACGAGCTGCAACACCCCTTTGGGCGCGCCCGCTTCTTCAAACAGTTCTACAAGACGCTGTGGCGTCATCGGATCTTGCTCCGACGGCTTAAGCACAAAGGTATTACCGCAGGCGATCGCCAAAGGGAACATCCATAATGGGATCATCGCGGGAAAGTTAAACGGCGTGATACCGGCGCAAACCCCCAAAGGCTGGGTATAGCTATAGGTATCGATGCTGCGCGCCACATTTTCAACGGTTTCGCCCATGATGAGGTTAGCAATGTTGCAGGCATGCTCAGCCACTTCGATGCCGCGCCACACATCGCCTTTGGCATCTTCAAAGGTTTTCCCTGTTTCTTGAGCTAGAATCGTGGCAATTTCATCATGATGGGCTTTTAGCAGATGTTGATAGCGAAACATGACCCGCGCACGCTCTGATACTGGCACCTCTTTCCAGGTAGCAAAGGCGTGTTTCGCACTGGCAATGGCCGTTTCCACTTCTGATGGCGTTGCCGCATTAATGGTCGCTATCACTGCATTATTGGCCGGATTAGTTACCGAGATCTGCTGCGTTCCTTGGCCTAAAGTAAATTCACCATCGATGTAATGTTTAACTTGAATCGTCATATTGCTTTCCTAAGATCTTTTTAACTAAGACAAAAATGTAAGTGACAACTAAAAACTCACACCGTTAACAGAGGTTTTGCCAATGGGCTAACAGATGATTAGCCCGAGCAAATGGATTAAATTTCAATCGCCATCGCAGTAGCTTCACCACCACCGATACATAAAGATGCCACACCACGCTTAAGCCCTTTAGCCTTTAAGGCATGGATTAAGGTAACCAGTACCCGCGCACCAGAGCAGCCTATCGGGTGTCCAAGCGCGCAGGCGCCGCCGTTAACGTTAACTTTAGCTTCATCCAATCCGAGTTCTGAAATGGCGAGCATGGTGACCATGGCAAAGGCTTCGTTGATCTCAAAGAGATCAACATCGGCTTTATTCCAGCTGACGTTGTCGAGCAACTTAGTCATGGCGCCGACTGGGGCTGTCGTAAACATCGATGGCTCTTGGGCATGAGTGGTATGTCCCTTAATGGTTGCCAGCACCTCAAGCCCTCGCTGCTCGGCTTGCTCACGGGTCATGAGCATAAGTGCCGCCGCGCCATCGGAAATTGAACTGGAGTTGGCCGCCGTGATAGTACCGTCTTTGGCAAATGCGGGGCGCAGTGTGGGGATTTTTTCAGGGCGTGCATTACCAGGTTGCTCGTCGGTGTCGATAACCAGATCGCCACGACGACTACTTACTGTTACAGGGGTAATTTCAGCTTTAAACGCACCCGTTTCAATCGCAGCATTGGCTTTTTGCAGTGAACTTAGCGCAAAGTTATCCATCGCTTCACGGCTAATAGAAAAATCATCGGCGGTCTTTTGAGCAAAGGTACCCATTGCACCGCCGGTATAGGCATCTTCAAGGCCATCGAGGAACATGTGATCCATCACTTTACCGTGCCCCATACGCATGCCACCGCGGGCTTTATCGAGTAGGTAAGGCGCTTGACTCATGCTCTCCATGCCGCCGGCGATAACAACATTGGCACTGCCTGCTTTAATTAGATCATGGGCTAACATCACCGTTTTCATCCCAGAGCCACAGACTTTATTGACTGTGGTGGCACCCACTGATAATGGCAAGTCGGCGCCTAAAGTGGCTTGACGGGCCGGCGCTTGACCAAGACCCGCTGGCAAAACACACCCCATGAGCACTTCATCAACATCATTGCCTGCAAGCTGAGTGAAATCCATCAAGCCTTTGATGGCTGTGGCTGCCAGTGTTGGCGATGCCACGCTCGACAGTGCGCCTTGAAAGCCGCCCATTGGCGTGCGCTTAGCTGCCACAATCACGATATCTTGATTTGTTTGCTCGTTAGTCATCTTCCGCTCCATCTCGGTATTTTTTGCTCGAACCACATGTTGATACCACGTGACGAACTGTGATCAATTTCAAATAATATCACTGTGACGTTTACGCGAACGTAAAGCAAGTGTTAACTCGCCAAAATGGTATAACTTTAGTCTAAGGTTTTGTCAGTCTGGATTTACACTTTGGCGTAATGTGCATGAATGGCCAAAAAGATTGCTGGCAGATAAAGAGAGGACACCTGCCACGATAAAGACAAGCGAATTTGAACGGTAAAAATTTACACCATTAAAAATCAAAAACTTAAATTAAAAGTGCCAGTGAAAGGCTATCGATAAAAGCTAGGCATAAGATCAAGTTATCGGCACTCATTAAGTGAGCGCCATCAAGGCTACACCGTCAAACAATAACGGTTGACCAAAACCGATTAGCTGCTGTTCTCGATAGACCAGAGCATCACTATCGGCGCATAAAATTAGCGGATATTGAGCCAATTCTTGTGACGCGATAAGCTGAGCCGCCGCGACGCTGATATCGACCCCATGCTGGCTAAAATCAACATGGGGAACAAATTGGTAGGGTAATAAGCCTAACGCCGACAAGTTGTCCAGTTGCACTTGGTTGTGATCGCCACATAAAGAGGCTGAAGTAATGTTTGGTGTCATTAACATCGCTCCGGCGCTTAAGCCGATCATTGCCGCCCCCTTTGCCGCAAAGGCTTGCAAGCACTCCATCGCACCGCGCTGCTGTATAGCGGCAAGAAACGCAAAGGTGTCACCGCCAGCAAGATGAATCGCATCACATTGGCATAAAGCCTGTAATGCGGACGCCGAATAGTCTTGTTGCAGGTCGGTATAACAGCAAAGCTCAGCGCCGAGTGCAGCATAGGCCACTTGGGTTTGCCTGTAATAATCCCGTTCAGGCTCATGCGCAGAGGCAAGATAACCCACTTTAATAGGATCTGCGCTAGGCAAATGTGCCTCTGTTAACGTATCCAACACGCAGGCGATGGCTTGCTGCGCCGCGCTGCAGTGAATATCGCTCAATAACGCTAATGTTAATTTACCCGTCAAACGGCACGTCCTTATCTCAGTTGTTATATTCTTGCTGCAATGCAGCCACCAAACTTGCCGATTTAAAAATCTTCAAATTGTTTGGCCATAGCGCGAATTTGCTTTAATCCCACCCCATGCTGATTACGCTCGGCGCACATTTGCTGATGCGCATCATTCAGCGGCTTGCCAATTAACACAATACGCACCCGATACCCTAGCGCCTTTGCCGCCGCGTCGTAGGCCATGTATTCCCAATAGGCCATATTGGTATTATCACAGATAACAATCGGCTCACTCCGTGCCAACGCCTGAATAAACAGGGTTAAATTGCGTTGATGGTATTCACTCAACCGACTGGCATTAAACTGGTACTGCCCCTGTTGATAAAATAAGTTATCGGTCGAAAAATAACCCCGCTGCCTTATTTGTTGCGCTACTGCCGGAGGCTGCGCTGCAATAAACTGTTCGACCCAATAACTTTTACCGCTGCCAGGCAAGCCGCGCATGATAATCGCTAACTTGTCAGCCTGAACATTCTGACTGGCCAGCATCCCATCAAGCGCGGCGCTTGTATCAAGCTCTATATCTAATTGCATTACTGCGGCGCACCTATTAGCTCATCGTTAATCTTGTCACCACGCAAAATCGTATCCACCAGGTGCGGCAAAATGCGGCTGGCCTTATCCTGCAGATGATATTGAAACTGACTGTGGCGATCGGCGGGCATAATATTGACTTCAACCGTTTGTGCGCCATGATGGTTAGCCGTGTCGACAAATCCGGCTGCCGGATAAACCGTCCCCGAGGTGCCGATGGCAATAAATAGATCACAGGTGTCCAGTGCATGTTGAATACGGTCTAGTCCGATAGGCATTTCACCAAACCACACCACATGAGGCCGCAGGCGCTGGGCCGGTATGCAACAGGTGCAGGTATGGTTTACCCCAAAATGATCTGTCAATAGAAAGGTCTGTTGTGAACGCGGACAGCGGCCTTTAGTGAGCTCGCCGTGCATATGCAGTAAGCGGCGAGACCCCGCCCTTTCATGCAAGTCATCAATATTTTGCGTCACTACAAGTAGCTGGCCATCAAACTCTTGTTCGAGCCTGGCGAGCGCCTTATGTGCCTCATTAGGTTCGATATGGCCATCATGCAGCTGCTGCCAGCGTTCATTATAAAAGCGCTCTACCATTTCAGGATCACGCGCGTATCCTTCTGGGGTCGCCACATCTTCGATTTTATGCTCTTCCCACAGCCCGTCTTGATCCCTAAAGGTTCTGAGCCCCGACTCGGCCGAGATGCCTGCCCCGGTTAATATCACGATCTGCCGATACATCTGCTTTCCTTATTCTTGTTATCGTTAGCTCAATACTGACTCTGTGCCATATGCCAATACACGGATGTTTAATGTAAGCCTGCCAGAACTCACTGGTGAGCTGTATTGGGCATAAGTATAAATAACACTATAAAAAGTATGTGTAAAATTCATTATTTTTTACAACAAAACAGCCTATTATTGTCTATTTGCTGCCTAAGCGAACAATATGCAAGATCAAAGGTTTAAGTTTTTAAATTCAGACCCTATAATGGTTCCCAATATCAACAACTGAACCTCTATTGGCTTTGCTAATGGTTCTGCAATCAAGAGATTTATAATGACAGATGGAAATCAAGCGCTAAAGAAAGCGGGATTAAAGGTCACCTTACCACGAGTCAAGATCCTCGAACTGATGCAAGGACCCGAAAATCAACATATCGGTGCAGAAGAACTATATAAAAAGCTACTCGATATTGGTGAAGAAATTGGGTTAGCCACCGTTTATCGTGTATTAAATCAATTTGATGATGCAGGCATTGTCACTAGGCATCACTTCGAGAGCGGCAAAGCGGTTTTCGAATTATCATCACAACATCATCACGATCACTTAGTCTGTTTATCTTGCGGCAAGGTGATTGAATTTTCTGATGACATGATTGAACGTCGTCAAGATGAAATCGCGATGAAACACAATATTAAATTAACCAATCATAGCCTCTATCTCTACGGGGTTTGCACTAATGATGAGTGCGATCACGGCGATGCTTAATGGTTAACAGGCCAGAGGCGATATTGCTAAATTAATCGCAGCTTTATCTTGATAGCCCCAAGGCTCAAGAGCTGATATGAAAAAGGGATCCTAGGATCCCTTTTTCATTGGTTGCTTTTCACATTTGAGGAGTCAATGCATAGGCCTAAGAAGACAATGCCTAAACGTGGCGGTCACCCTCGGCATGACTGTACTTATCAAAAACGTGTTACTGACACTTTAAAGCCAAATTTACCCAGACATGACCTCGGCTTAATCGTCTAATCTATCTGAAATAACTTTACCATCAATGGGATCGATGCGCAGTTCACGCTCTACCCCATCTTTGTAAGCTTCCACTTCCCACTGGCCTCTTTTAACAGAGACTTCAGTAATGGGCGAATAGCCTTGCGCTTCTAATGCCTTTATCACTTCAGAAAGCGGTTTAGCATCGACGGGGGGCTTCTCATGTGCAAAAGAGTGAGTCGCACCAAGGCATAAAGTACAAGCTATCATTGCACCAAACAGCTGCTTCATAATATCTCTCCTTCATTGCATTTGGATAACACGTTAATTGGGACGATGACCTGACGCCCACTGACATCATGTCGTCTCTTTTTCGCGGCAATTTTTATCATAGGAATTTTTGCTGTTCAATAATTTTTAGCAGCAAAAAAATGCGTTTTTATATAAATACAGTTATATGACAGCCTGATATAAAACATGGCACGATTAACTGACATAACAACTGACAAAACAGAGGCAAAATACCGGCGTGTAATGGCTTTAGCCGTGGGTTATCCCGCTAAACGATCAAAAATAACCCACAAAAAAAGCGCCCTAAGGCGCCTTTTTACAAGTGGGTAAGATTACCAACCTGTTTTAGTACGTAGTGCACTGCCGATATCAGCAAGTGAACGTACGGTAGTTACGCCTGCGGCTTCTAGTGCTGCAAACTTATCTTCTGCAGTACCTTTACCACCAGCGATGATCGCACCAGCGTGACCCATGCGCTTACCTTCTGGTGCAGTCACACCAGCAATGTAAGAGACAACAGGCTTAGTCACGTTAGCTTTGATATATTCAGCCGCTTCTTCTTCAGCCGTACCACCAATTTCACCAATCATCACGATGGCTTCAGTTTGTGGATCGTTTTGGAACATTTCCAATACGTCGATGAAGTTAGTGCCAGGAATTGGGTCACCACCAATACCAACACAAGTTGATTGGCCGAAACCTTCGTCAGTGGTTTGCTTAACCGCTTCGTACGTTAGCGTACCAGAGCGAGAAACAATGCCGACTTTACCAGGCTTGTGGATGTGACCAGGCATGATACCAATCTTACATTCACCCGGGGTGATAACACCTGGGCAGTTAGGACCGATCATGCGAACGCCAGTCTCTTCAAGCTTAACCTTAACTTGCAGCATATCCAGAGTAGGAATGCCTTCAGTAATACAAACGATTAGCTCGATGCCGCCGTCGATAGCTTCAAGAATGGCATCTTTACAGAAAGGGGCTGGTACATAGATAACGGTTGCTGTTGCGCCCGTTTCAGCCACTGCGTCTTTAACAGTATTAAATACGGGCAGACCTAAGTGAACCTGACCGCCTTTTCCTGGAGAAACACCACCAACCATTTGAGTGCCATACGCAATAGCTTGCTCAGAATGGAAAGTACCTTGACCACCAGTGAAACCTTGGCAAATGACCTTGGTATCTTTATTGATTAATACAGACATTATTTGCCCTCCGCAGCAGCAACAACTTTAACAGCAGCGTCAGTTAGTGACTCGGCTGCAATAATGTCAAGACCAGAGTTAGCCAATACTTCGCGACCGAGATCAGCGTTAGTACCTTCAAGACGAACAACCACTGGCACTTCAACACCCACTTCTTTCACTGCGCCAATGATGCCTTCGGCAATCATGTCACAACGTACGATACCGCCAAAGATGTTCACAAGAACCGCTTTAACGTTGTCGTCAGACAAAATGATCTTAAATGCTTCAGCTACGCGCTCTTTAGTCGCTCCGCCGCCAACGTCTAGGAAGTTAGCTGGCTTGCCGCCGTGTAGGTTAACGATGTCCATTGTACCCATTGCTAGGCCAGCACCGTTTACCATGCAACCTACGTTACCGTCTAGGGCAACATAGTTAAGCTCAAATTTAGCCGCATGTGCTTCACGCGCGTCATCTTGTGATGGATCGTGCATGTCGCGGATTTTTGGTTGACGGAACAATGCGTTGCCATCGATACCTATCTTACCGTCTAGGCAGTGAATGTTGCCTTCGGTGGTGATAACCAGCGGGTTGATCTCAAGCAGTGCGAAATCATGGTCGTTAAACATCTTAGCCAGACCCATGAACACTTTAGTGAACTGCTTCATTTGTGTTGGGTTTAAACCCAACTTGAAGCCAAGATCACGTGCTTGGTAAGGCTGTGGACCCGTTAGCGGATCGATAATGGCTTTGTGAATGAGTTCTGGCGTTTCTTCAGCCACAGTCTCAATCTCAACACCACCTTCAGTTGATGCCATAAACACCACGCGACGAGTCGCACGGTCAACAACAGCGCCAAGGTAAAGTTCGTTAGCGATATCGGTGCAGCTTTCGACTAAGATTTTAGCAACTGGCTGACCTTTTTCGTCAGTTTGGTAAGTCACAAGGTTCTTACCTAACCAATTTTCAGCGAATGCTCTAATCTCTTCTTTATCGCCGGTAACTTTAACGCCACCTGCTTTACCACGGCCGCCTGCGTGTACTTGACACTTAACAACCCACATATCACCGCCAATATGGCCTGCCGCTTCTACCGCTTCTTGAGGGGTATCACAAGCAAAACCTTCTGACACTGGTAAACCATATTCGGCAAATAGGGATTTTGCCTGATACTCATGCAAATTCATGATGATCTATCCGTATACTTCTTATCAAATCCAACCAGCTCATAGGAGCCAGTAGCGAGGGTGATGCCCACCAAAGCGATGGACATCGAATCAACGTCGTCTTACAGGTCGAGTAGTAGACGAGTTGGGTCTTCGAGGAAGTCCTTAATGGCAACCAAGAAGCCAACAGACTCACGGCCATCGATAATGCGGTGGTCGTAAGAGAGTGCAAGGTACATCATAGGCAGGATTTCAACCTGACCATTCACTGCCATTGGGCGATCTTTGATGGCATGCATGCCCAAAATCGCACTTTGTGGCAGGTTCAAAATAGGCGTCGACATTAGCGAGCCAAACACCCCACCGTTAGTCACGGTAAAGTTACCGCCAGTCATATCTTCAACCGTCAGCTTACCGTCACGGCCTTTAAGCGCCAATTCACGCACGTTACGTTCGATATCAGCTAGGCTCATGGTATCTGTGTCACGCAGTACTGGCGTCACCAAACCACGTGGCGTCGAAACGGCGATACTCACATCGAAATAGTTGTGATAAACAAGATCATCACCATCGATAGAGGCGTTGACTTCAGGGAAACGTTTTAGCGCTTCGGTCACGGCTTTGACGTAGAAAGACATAAAGCCTAGACGAATACCATGACGCTTCTCGAACACCTCTTGATACTGCTTACGAATGTCCATGATAGGCTTCATGTTCACTTCGTTGAAGGTGGTCAACATGGCTGTTGAGTTCTTCGCTTCAAGTAGACGATTGGCAATAGTCTTACGTAGACGTGTCATAGGAACACGTTTTTGACTGCGCTCACCTAAAGGCGCAACAACAGCAGCCGGCGCTGATGCAGGCTTAGCTGCAGGTGCAGATTTCACGAAGGCTTCAACGTCTTCTTTAGTGATACGTCCACCCACGCCAGTGCCTTTAACTTTAGCCGCATCAACATTATGCTCGGCGATTAAACGACGAACTGATGGGCTTAGCGCATCGTTTGACTCATCACTTGCTGCTTCTTGTGGAGCTTCGGCTTGCGCCTTAGTCACTTCTTGACCGGCAACCGCGCCAGCAACAAATTTAGCAATCACAGCTTCACCTAGAACGGTGTCGCCTTCTTCGGCTAGAAACTCAACGATTGAACCATCTTCTGGCGCAACCACTTCAAGTACCACTTTATCGGTTTCGATATCAACCAAGTTTTGATCACGAGTCACTTGCTCGCCAGCTTTAACGTGCCAAGTGGCGATGGTTGCATCAGCAACTGATTCTGGCAGTACGGGTACCTTGATTTCGATACTCATGGAAAGCTATCCTTTTTAAATTATCAATTACTACAGTTTTAATGCGCTATTTATTAGAGATTCTTGCTGCTGAGCATGCAGTGCTGGGTAACCACAAGCCGGGGCAGCAGATGCTTCACGGCCAGCGTAGGTTAACTGTGCGCCTGCTGGAATCGCCGCCCAGAAATGGTGTTGGCTACAATACCAGGCACCTTGGTTCTGCGGCTCTTCCTGACACCAAACGAAATCTTTAACGTGCTGATATTGCGCCAGGATTTGTACCATGTCCTCATGTGGGAACGGATACAATTGCTCGACACGGATCAGGGCGATATTGGTAAGATTCTCTTTGCGACGCTTTTCAAGCAGCTCAAAGTACACCTTACCACTACAGAACACGACGCGATCCACCTTGCTGCTATCTTGCTCATCGATCTCTGCAATCACGTTTTGGAAGGTGCCAGTGGCAAGCTCTTCCATACTCGAGACAGCTAACGGATGACGCAGTAGAGATTTAGGCGACATGACCACCAGTGGACGACGCATAGGACGTACCACTTGGCGACGCAGCATGTGATAAACCTGCGCAGGCGTTGATGGCACGCACACTTGCATATTGTGGTTAGCACAAAGTTGCAAGAAACGTTCTAGACGCGCACTGGAATGCTCTGGACCTTGCCCCTCATAACCGTGTGGCAACAGCATGGTTAAGCCACATAGGCGGCCCCATTTTTGCTCACCCGATGACAAGAACTGGTCAATCACTACCTGCGCGCAGTTAGCGAAGTCACCAAACTGGGCTTCCCAAAGCGTTAATCCGCCAGGCTCGGCTGTGGCGTAGCCATATTCAAACGCGAGTACTGACGCTTCAGACAATACCGAATCGGAGATATCGATAGGGCCTTGCTCGTCAGCCACATTACGCAGTGGCAGATAAGCCGTAGCATCGTTTTGATTGTGCAATACTGCATGGCGATGGAAAAAGGTGCCGCGTCCTGAGTCTTGACCCGTAATACGCACACGCTTGTTATCTTCAAGGATTGAGCCGTAAGCTAAGGTTTCAGCAAAACCCCAGTCAAGCAGCTTTTCACCCTTTGCCATGGCAACGCGGTCTTTATAAATCTTGGCGACACGTGACTGTAACTTGTGATTTTCAGGCACATAGCTTAACTTGTCAGCCAGATTTTGCAGACGCTCGATAGACATTTCACCTGGGTAGGTTTCGTCCCATTCGCGATTAAGGTAAGGCGTCCAGTCAACCGTATGTAGCGTCATTGGGCGCCACTCTTTAACGACGCAATCACCTTTATCTAACGCATCACGGTAGTCGTTGATCAAGCCTGTGACTTCATCAGCGGCTAACGTATTGTCTTCGATAAGACGATCGGCATAAATCTTACGCGGCGTAGGATGCTTTTTAATCTTGGCATACATTAATGGCTGCGTTGCGCTTGGCTCATCGGCCTCATTATGGCCATGACGACGATAACAAACCAGATCGATAACCACATCACGCTTAAACTCGTTACGGTAATCAACCGCCAGCTGCGCAATAAAGGCTACCGCTTCAGGATCATCAGCATTAACGTGGAAAATAGGCGCCTGCACCATCTTAGCGATATCGGTACAGTATTCTGTTGAGCGAGTATCTTCAGTCAAGTTAGTGGTAAAGCCCACTTGGTTATTGACCACGATACGAATACTGCCGCCCACTTTAAAGGCACGGGTTTGAGACATATTAAATGTCTCTTGTACTATCCCCTGACCTGCAATAGCACTGTCACCATGGATGGTGATGGGCATCACTTGCAGACCTGTTTTACAACCACGGCGATCGAGACGTGCTCTAACAGAGCCCATCACCACAGGGTTAACGATCTCAAGGTGCGATGGGTTGAACGCAAGGGCTAGATGAACATTGCCACCTGGCGTTTCAAAATCAGAGGAGAAACCTTGGTGATACTTAACGTCGCCTGAACCATGTAATTCGTCGCTGTGCTTACCAGCAAACTCATCGAACAGCTCTGACGGTTTTTTACCGAGAATGTTAACCAGTAGGTTTAAACGACCACGGTGAGCCATACCTACGACCATCTCTTTGGTACCGGCTTGGCCACCACGATAGATGATTTCACGCATCATAGGCACGAGTGCGTCACCGCCCTCTAGTGAGAAGCGCTTAGCACCGGGGAACTTGGCGCCGAGGTATTTTTCCATACCTTCGGCGGCGTTAAGGCCTTCGAGAATACGGAGTTTGGTGGATTTATCGTAATTAGCTCTACCTAAGGATGGCTCCAAACGTTGTTGGATCCAACGTTTCTCATCGGTATCTGTGATATGCATGTATTCAGCGCCGATAGCACCACAATAGGTGGCTTTCAGTGCATTCACAAGATCACCTAGCTTCATGGTGTCGCCACCGTGAGCAAATGAACCTGTGTTGAATTCACGCTCCATATCATCGCTAGTTAACCCGTGGAAGGCTGGGTCCAGTTCAGTGACGGTTTCACGCTTCCATAAACCGAGGGGATCCAGATTCGCATTCTGGTGACCGCGGAAACGGTGAGCGTTGATCAACTGTAGGACTTTAACTTGTTTAGCATCCACATCAGGGTCGGTAATACGAGCTGAGCTCTTATGGCGGCCTTCTAATGCTAAACTACGAAAATATTCACGTACTTTTGAGTGGGCAGCTTCGGGCGCATCTGTTGCGCCGTTGGCATATGGGAGGTTATCAAATACCGCGCGCCAGTCGTCTGATACTGACTGTGGGTCTTCTTGATAGGCTTCATACATCTCTTCTACATAGGTCGAGTTCGCACCACTTAAGTGAGACGAATCGAGCCAGGCTTTCATGATGCCTTGGTGCATTTCTATTCCTTTCAAACTTTATACACGTGTTTAGCCAAAGTCTTAAAAATGCAATCCCAGTTAATCGCACTGCAATTGCAATCTATCTGCCGCCCCGAGAATCCAGATTGTACGGCACATGTGTAGTTCCATTACATAAAAGAGCCACTTCCTCTCAAAGAAGAAGTGACTCTTCATGAGCTATATCATTATTAGAATCAGCTCAAGTTGTTGCATTTACACTGCTCTCTTAAGCAACATTGACTTAATGTGTCCAATGGCTTTAGTCGGATTCAATCCTTTCGGACAAACATCCACACAGTTCATGATGCCATGGCAACGGAATACGCTGTATGCATCATCAAGCTCAGACAAACGCTCTTCAGTCGCGGTATCACGGCTATCGATAAGGAATCGATAAGCATGTAATAGGCCACTTGGACCGATAAACTTGTCTGGGTTCCACCAAAACGATGGACAGGCTGTAGAACAACAAGCACACATAATACACTCGTATAGACCATCTAAGTGTGCACGTTCTTCAGGTGATTGCAGATGTTCACGCGCAGGCGCTTTTTCATCGTTAATCAAATAAGGTTTAATCTTTTCGTACTGTTTGTAGAACTGAGTCAAATCGACAATCAGATCACGTACCACAGGCATGCCTGGTAGTGGACGGATCTCAATAGTCTTACCCTTAAAGGTCGATATTGGCGTGATACACGCCAGACCGTTCTTACCGTTCATGTTGACACCATCACTACCACACACACCTTCACGGCATGAACGGCGGAACGCCAATGTTGGATCTTGCACTTTAAGTTGCATCAGTACATCAAGCACCATCATATCGGTACCGTCAGCCACTTCCAACGTGTAATCCTTCATGTAAGGCTTAGTGTCTACGTCAGGATTATAGCGATAAATAGCAATCTTTAAATTCATCTGACAGTCCTTAGTAAGTACGCTTGATTGGCGGGAACGCGGTACGAAGCTTGGGCTCCATGTTCACATCACGCTTAGTCATCTGCTCAGTCACTGGGTCAAACAGACTGTGACACAGCCAGTTTTCATCATCACGCTCAAGGTAATCTTCACGTGAATGCGCACCACGACTTTCAGTACGGTAGTTAGCTGCATAGGCTGTGGCTAACGCCGTTGCCATTAAATTGTCTAGCTCAAGACATTCGATACGTTGCGTATTGAACTCTTGTGAGTTGTCAGACAGCTTAGCATTAGCCAAACGGTCGCGAATAGCCTTAAGTTCAGCCAGACCTTCAGCCATAGCGTCACCGCTACGGAATACCGAGAAATTAAGCTGCATACATAACTGCAGATCTTTACGGATTGTGGCTGGATCTTCACCGTCCTTATTGTTTTCCCAACGGTTTAGGCGCTCAAGCGACTTAGCGATATCGGCATCTGTCGCATCTTTTGGATCGGCAGTGGCGTCAAGCGCTTTTCCTAAGTGTTGACCCGCAGCACGACCAAATACCACTAAGTCGAGTAGTGAGTTACCACCTAAGCGGTTTGCACCATGTACGGATACACAGGCAATTTCACCGACAGCAAATAAGCCGACGACATCTTGCTCGCTGCCATCTTCATTCTTACGAATCACTTGACCGCTGACTTTCGCAGGTAAACCACCCATCATATAGTGACAGGTCGGTAAAACTGGGATTGGACCATCGGCGGGATCGATGTGAGCAAAGGTACGAGACAGTTCACACACACCCGGAAGACGCGCTTCTAAGGTTTCTTTACCTAAGTGGTCAAGTTTCAACAGACAGTGTGGCCCTAATGGACCATCGAGGCCACGACCTTCACGAATTTCAGTCATCATTGAACGTGCAACCACGTCACGTGATGCCAAATCTTTCGCGTTTGGTGCATAACGCTCCATGAAACGCTCGCCGTCTTTGTTGAGCAGGTATCCACCTTCACCACGGCAACCTTCGGTCACCAAAACACCGGCGCCAGCAATACCCGTCGGGTGGAACTGCCACATTTCCATGTCTTGCATCTGCACGCCAGCGCGCATCGCCATACCAATACCGTCACCAGTATTAATGTGTGCGTTAGTGGTAGAAGCGTAGATACGCCCTGCTCCACCAGTCGCGAGAATCGTGGCCTTGGCTTTGAAATAAACGATTTCACCAGTTTCGATTTCGATTGCAGTACAACCGACAATCGCGCCGTCATCATTCTTGACTAGATCCAGTGCATACCACTCAGAGAACACTTCAGTCTTGTGCTTAACGTTCTGCTGATAAAGACAGTGTAATAATGCATGACCTGTACGGTCGGCGGCTGCTGCGGTACGTGCCGCTTGCTCACCACCAAAGTTCTTCGACTGGCCACCAAACGGACGCTGGTAAATCTTACCATTGTCAAAACGTGAGAATGGTAAACCCATCTGCTCGAGTTCGATAATGGCTTCAGGACCGGTTTTACACATAAATTCAATCGCTTCTTGGTCACCGATAAAATCGGAACCTTTCACGGTATCGTACATGTGTTGTTCCCAGTGATCTTCATGGGCGTTACCCAGCGCTACGGTAATACCACCTTGCGCTGACACGGTATGAGAACGCGTTGGAAACACTTTAGATAACAGCGCGCAGCTTTTACCTTCTTTAGAAATCTGTAGTGCAGCGCGCATACCAGCGCCACCTGCGCCAATAACAACTGCATCAAATTCACGAACTGGAATACTCACTTAAACACCCCACACAATAACAATGCCAGCAGCCAAATAAGAGAAGGCAGCCACGACGAAGACGAATTGGAGTACACCACGCAAACTGACGCATTTCACGTAGTCTGTCAGCACCTGCCAAATACCAATCCATGAGTGGATTAATAAGGCAACCAGCGCCAGTAATGTAAACACTTTCATCGGCAGAGTGCTGAATAGACCATGCCAGACGTCATAAGTGAGAGGAGAACTAGCGGCGATAAATCCTACTAAAAAGATAGTGTAACAAGTAAGGATAACTGCACTAGCACGAATAAGAATAAAATCATGAACGCCACTGCGCCCAAGACTTGCTGCATTTGTTACCATACCCAAATCCCCGCAATGATTGACAGTGCCGCGGCAATAACGAAGGCGGCTTTCGCTGAAGCGTTACCTGAGTCTAACTCTTCCCAACGTCCAGTATCCATGATGAGGTGGCGTACGCCAACCACAAGATGATAACCCAGCGCGGTTAGAATTCCCCAGACGACAAACTTAACGAATAAGTTATCAAACAGAGATTGTATGCCAGCGAAACTCTCAGCAGATGCGAGTGATTCACTCAACATCCAGATAAGAATGCCTACGGCAAACAGCATGATAACACCGGATACACGGTGTAGGATTGACGCAATCGCTGTTGCAGGAAAGCGAATGGTCTGCAGATCTAGATGGACAGGTCTTTGCTTTTTCACGTTCTGCTCACTTCTGCTCCATTGAGCATTATTTTTGTTATCGAACCCCTTTCGAACGAAATTTGATCAGCAAGCAAACTTACTACCTCGTCTCGCCACAAAAGAAAAGTTTAAACAAACTGTTAACTAATTCAAAAACCACTAAATTAAGCTTGTGAAAAATGGTTTATGAATTGGTTTGTTTGTAGCTCTTTCGAGCCGAGGCAAGTATACGCCGCCGAAATGTCAAATACAAACATCACATTATGCAAATTTTGTTTTTTTGGTAAAAAAATCTGCCAAGTTCCTGTATTGATAAGGGCTTCAGCCAATTTAAGACCATGGTCTAACGAATTTAAACGCTTATTTAAATTGAAATGTGATCTAGATTCACTGTAAAGTATTGGCGTTTGACAAAGCCGCACTCACATAAGAATGAAGTAAGGAGAACGGGGTATGGCTGATAATATAGCCAAATTGGAACTACCAGGGAACGATTCGATTGACCTGCCTATCAAAAAAGGAACAGCAGGATTTGATGTTATCGACATCAGCAAACTAGGTAGCAAAGGTCACTTTACATTTGACCCAGGATTTTTAGCGACAGCATCCTGCGAATCAGCTATCACTTATATTGATGGCGCCCAAGGTATACTTTTACACCGTGGTTACGCAATCGACGAATTAGCCGTCGAATCAGACTATTTAGATCTTTGTTATCTATTGCTTTACGGTGAGTTACCCACTAAGGCCCAATACGATAAGTTTGTCTACACGGTAAAGACTCATACTATGGTTAACGAGCAACTGGCTTCGTTTTTCCGTGGTTTCCGCCGTGACGCCCACCCAATGGCCATGCTATGTGGTGTGACGGGCGCATTATCTGCGTTTTACCAAGACTCTTTAGACGTTAACGATGAACATCACCGCGAAATCGCCGCGTTCCGTTTAGTGTCTAAAATGCCAACGATTGCAGCCATGTGCTACAAATACTCAATTGGCCAACCCTTTATCTATCCACGCAACGACCTAAGTTACGCGGGTAATTTCCTAAGCATGATGTTTGCTGTACCGTGCGAAGAATATAAGGTAAATCCAATTGTTGAACGCGCGATGGATCGTATTTTTATCCTTCACGCCGATCACGAACAAAACGCATCAACCTCTACTGTTCGTTTAGCGGGCTCTTCTGGAGCTAACCCATTTGCGTGTATCGCAGCGGGTATCGCCTCACTTTGGGGTCCGGCTCACGGCGGCGCCAATGAAGCCTGTTTAAACATGCTTGAAGAGATTGGCACAGTTGATCGTATCCCTGAGTTTATTGCACGCGCTAAGGATAAAGACGATCCTTTCCGCCTAATGGGCTTTGGTCACCGCGTTTACAAGAACTTCGACCCACGCGCTAAAGTGATGCGTGAAACCTGTCATGAAGTGCTTGCCGAACTTAAAGTAAACGATCCGCTACTTGATGTGGCGATGGAGCTTGAACGCATTGCACTTGAAGATGAGTACTTTGTGTCTAAGAAGCTGTATCCGAATGTCGATTTCTATTCGGGCATCATCATGAAAGCCATCGGCATCCCGACCAGTATGTTTACCGTGCTATTTGCACTGGCACGTACTGTTGGCTGGATTGCCCACTGGAAAGAGATGCTAGATCAGCCTGGTCACAAGATCAGTCGTCCACGTCAGCTATACACAGGCTCACCTGAGCGTAGCTTTGTCGATTTGGACAAACGCGGCTAATCAATACGATTTTTGCTAAACGTTAAAAGGCACTCATTGAGTGCCTTTTTTATTCGCAGCTATCTAATGGTAGTGTTAACCCTCATGCTCATGGCAACCAATTGCTTGCAGCATGCTTACGTACTAGTGCTTCTTCGGCACCGCTGGCGCTCTTTTTTGAAAAGAATCATCCCTCGGTGCTCTGCGATTTCACTCCTGAAATCGAAGATCACAGCCGCATCTACGCCGACTTATCACTCTCTTCGATTTAGCCGTAATTGGTATCCACAGAACCGTTAAAAGCAAAATTATTTTTGGACAAAAGTATCTTAGCCTTCGAATGAAGGTGTTGACATTTTTTCTTCGGCTTAGCGGGAGCTTGGCAAGTGTGTTTAAAATCGAACCTTCATTGTAGTTAATAGCCTGCGGCGGTGATGTATATGGATATACGAGTGTCGTGATCACATGGATGTGACGGAACGACCTTATGTGCAGATACTGCTTCGGGGCGCTTTGCGCCGTCCATGGCCGCTTAACGAAAACGTCCCTGTTTTCGATACCCTCAGCCGCATCTACACCGGGTTATTCTGTCTCTTCGATTTAGCTTCACTTGGTGCGAGTTGTGAGTTAAAAGCTAACGTGGTTATACCCCTTTGTGAGTTACAGGCGATAAGCAGTACAGAACAGTGACGAGACTATTGACCTACTATTACTAATCTATAAGTGACAATCACTGATTACTTTCGATTCAACACCAATGCCAATGCTCACTTTGCAGATTTTCATGCTCGTTTATCCAACGTTGTTCTGATAGAGTGCTTATAAATCAATAGCTTTAATTTAGTAAACTTTAAATAATAGGTTTATTAAATGTGCATGCGCGTTTTGCCAAATATGTGCGCATGCGCACTAATAAAATGTTCTTGACCTGCGGTAGACGATTTTTAGCAAACAAGAAGTGATATTTCAGTCTAGCCGAAGGCATAGATAGAGCCAAACGCGATGGAAGAAACGCCTCATTTATGATAGCTTGAAGGCCCTTGCTAAGGCTCGTAAAGCGAAGCTTTCAAAGAGACCTGCAAGAGTCTTCAAGTAAAGCAGCGATGCTTCCCTCACGCCGCTGGGGGCTCACATCAGCCCCAAGGGCATGGAATATGAACTCACGGATTGAGTAGCGATAACCTCCTCTCTCCGAAAGTAAAGAACAAGCCGTTACACGAGACCTTCGGCTCGTGAACTAGATCGTTAGCACCTAAGAGCATATTAGCTGAGAGTTGATAAATTAAATTGTTAATCATAAGGATTGAGTGATGAATCAGTGTGAAAAGGTGAATAACCTAAAGATACGTAGGGCTATTCTGGGCGATATTTCCCAAATGGTTCATGTCGAAAAAGAGTCAGGTGCTGTCTTTTCTGCAATGCCAGTCGAATTTTTGAGTTGTTTACCAGAAAATTTGCCCTTACATAGCAAAGAGTTTTATGAACGAGCTGTTAGAAACAATGGCGTGTGGTTAGCAGAGCTTGATTCAAAAATTGTAGGCTTTATATGTTTAGAAAAAATTGAGGATGAGTCTTCAATTCACATATCAGAATTTGCTGTAGATTATAACCACCAAAGGAAAGGTATAGGAAACCAGCTATTAAGCTATGTTATTAATTTAGCTGAAAATGAAAACAAGGACCTTACATTAACGACTTTCTCCAATGTCCCATGGAACGCGAATTATTATAGAAAGTTAGGATTTATAACCTTAAATGTTAATAAGCTAAACGACAGACTGAAATCGTTGATCGAGCATGAAATTGAAGTAGGGTTGCCGAAACAATACCGTTGCGCAATGAAACTTACAGTTTAGTAATACCAGACGCCTTAAAGTGCTAACAATGCATTTAAACGGAACTAAAACAGTTGGTTAGGTTCCGCTTCGCTCCACATTATAACCAACAAACAAAATAAATAGCCACCCATAGTTAATGTGCATCAGAAACGACCTTCTACTAAGCTTTGAAGGAGCATTAGACAAGGAGGTTGTTATGCCACGCCCTCGCCGTACCCAAATTAGTCTTGAAGACACACCCTATTATCATTGTTGTAGCCGTGTAGTGAGGCGCGCCTTTTTATGTGGTGATGATGCCTATTCGGGGAAAAATTATGATCATCGCCGCAGTTGGATTGAATCGCTGTTGTTTGAGCTTGCAGCGGCTTTTGCCATTGATGTGGCAGCATTTGCCGTAATGTCGAATCACCTTCATGTGGTGCTACGTATTGACATCGAGACCGCAAATTGCTGGACTGACCGAGAAGTGCTTGAACAATGGCA